>NZ_JBVHVE010000023.1:79535-111998 GCF_055564995.1 Streptomyces sp. NPDC028907 | reverse complement strand
TTCCCTTCGGTCTTGCGTTTCCGACTCTATCAGATCCTTTTCCGATCCGATTTCCTCGGTGCTTTCCAGGTTCCCGCTTCCGCGTTTCCCTTTCCAGCGGTTCCGACTCTATCAGATCCCTTCGGGCCTGACCCCCAGTCAGCGGGGCTTGTCTTCGCAGCCGTTGGGCCGTTCCGACGTCTCAAACCTTAGCGGATCCTCTCGGCGATTCCCAATCGGGCTGCCGAGTCCCAATTCGAATTGAATTCGGGCACGCCGAAATCAACCCCGCAGGGAGATCGTGCTGATGGTTTGGGTTGCCGCTTTCGCGGCGGGAGGTGCTGTCGCAGAACCGTTACGGCTCGGCGGCAACCCGGAGAACCTTACGGATCGGGTCGGGGGCTGTCAAGCACCCCCTGTCAAGATCTTTTCCGGCGATGCCGGGCCCCATGTCAGTCCAGGTCGCTGAGGCGTCCGCCGGCGTCCGGCTGGGCGTGCTCCACCCTGCGGAGCAGACGGGTGAGGACCTCGCCCAGGGTGGTGCGCTCCTCCGCCGAGAGGTCCTGGAGCAGGTCCTCCTCGAAGACCGACGCGAGCCGCATCGCCTCCAGCCACTTCCCCCTGCCCTCGCCGGTGAGCTCGACGATGACACGGACGCGGTTGGACTCGTCACGCTCCCGGGTGACCAGGCCCTCGGCGACCATGCGGTCGATCCGGTGGGTCATGGCGGCCGGGGTGAGGCCGAGGCGCTTGGCGAGGTCGCTGGGGCCCATCCGGTACGGGGCGCCGGAGAGGACCAAGGCCTTGAGGACCTCCCACTCGGCGTTGCTGATGCCGAGCGCGGCGGTCTGGCGGCCGTAGGCAACGTTCATACGGCGGTTCAGGCGGGACAGTGCCGAGACGACCTTCTCCACCTGGGGGTCGAGGTCCTGGAACTCGCGCTGGTACGCGGCGATCTGTTCCTCGAGGGTCGGTTCGCTGATGCCGTGGGTGTCGCCCATGGGCCGAGTATGGCATGGGCTTGCTTGGCGTTGAAGTCCTTCTCTGTGTAGTGTTTAGCTTCGAACTTTAGCTTTGAAGTCTTCAGACCTACATCGAGAGAGGTGAACGTGACCAGGGCGATGGGCGCAGCGATGCGCCGGATCCACGTGGGCAACGCACTCAGCGCGTTCGGGCTCGGCTTCACCGTCCCCTACCTGTACGTCTATGTGGCGCAGGTGCGGGGGCTTGGGGCCATGACGGCGGGGCTCGTCCTCGCCGTCTTCGCCGTGGCGGCGCTGGTCGTACTGCCGTTCGCCGGGCGGGCCATCGTCCGGCGGGGCCCACTGCCGGTGTTGCTCGCCGCCCTGGTCACTGCCGCTCTCGGGGCGCTGAGCCTGGGGCTCGCGGGGAGTGCGGCGGCCGTGCTGCTGTCGGCGGCCGCGCTCGGGGCGGGGCAGGCCGTCATGCAGCCGGCGCTCGCGACGATGATCGTGGACTGCTCCACTGCGGAGACCCGGTCGCGGGCGTTCGCGATGCAGTTCTTTCTGCAGAACCTGGGGCTGGGGGTCGGTGGGCTGATCGGTGGGCATCTCGTCGACGCGACCAGCGTTTCGTCGTTCACTCTGCTCTTCGCCATCGAGGCGGCGATGTTCCTGCTGCTCGTGGTGGTGATGGCGACGGTGCGGATGCCGAGTGCGCCTCGGATCGGTGGCGCACCGGGGGCCGGTGCGGGGAAGGGGAGCTGGAAGCAGTTGCTCCGGAACCGGGCGATGGTGCAGCTGTCTGTGCTGGGCTTCGTGCTGTTCTTTGCCTGCTACGGGCAGTTCGAGTCGGGGTTGAGTGCTTACGGGGTGGAGGCTGCCGGGGTTTCCACGTCTGCGCTGGGGACCGCGTTGGCTGCCAACACCGCGATGATCGTGGTGGCGCAGTTCGCCGTGTTGAAGTTCGTCGAGCGGCGGAGGCGGTCGCGGGTGATCGCGGCTGTGGGGTTGATCTGGGCCGTGGCGTGGGTTGCGGCGGGGTATGCGGGGCTGGGGCACGGGAGCCAGGAGATGGCTACGGCGGCATTCGTCTCTACGTATGCGTTGTTCGGCCTGGGTGAGGCGATGTTGTCGCCGACGGTTGCGCCCCTGGTGGCGGATCTTGCGCCTGAGGGGATGGCTGGGCAGTACAACTCTGTGTTTGCCCTGGTGAAACAGCTTGCGTTGGCTTTGGGGCCGGCTGTGGGTGGGCCTATGGGGGCTGCGTTGCACGGGCCGTATGTGGTGACGTTTCTGTTGTTCTCGTTGGGGATCACATGGCTCGCGGTGCGGTTGGGGCGTGAGTTGACTGCTGTGCAGGATCGGCCGTGGTTGGGGAAGAGTCGGGTGGTGGCGCAGGGGGCTGTGGCTGCTTCCGGGTCGTCTCGGGCGCACGCCTGAGTTTCTCGCCCCCGCCGCCCCTACCCGTCCCATCCCTGAAGGGGCTCCGCCCCTCCGCCCCCTGGACCCCCGCTCCTCAAACGCCGGAGGGGCTGAATATGCGGACGCCGGACGGGCTGGATCAGCCGACAGGGGCCGTCTTCGGGAGTGCGAACTCGCACCACACCGCCTTGCCGCCGCCTGGGGTTCTTCGGGAGCCCCAGGCTGAGGAGATGGAGGCGACGATGGCGATGCCTCGGCCGGACTCGTCGGCTGGTTCTGCTCGGCGGCGGCGGGGGAGGTGGTCGTCGCCGTCCGTCACCTCGATGATCAGGCGGCGGTCGGTGCGGCGGAGGCGGAGGCGCATGGGTGGGGTGCCGTGTTGGAGGGAGTTGGCGACCAGTTCGCTGGCGGCCAGGACGCCCAGGTCGTGGAGGTCCGGCGGGAAGCGCCAGCTGGTGAGGACGCCGGAGGCGAAGGCCCGCGCGCGGGGGGCTGCCTCGATGCCGCCGAGGAGTTCCAGGGCGGCGTTGCGGAAGAGGTCGCTGTCGGGGCCGGTGCGGGCGGGGTGCTGGAGGACCAGGACCGCCACGTCGTCGTCGTGGTCCGCTGTCACGCCCGCGCTTCGGACCAGACGGTCGCAGACGACCTGGGGGGTGCCGGTGGCGCCGGCCAGGGCTCGTTCGAGGGAGGCGATGCCCTCGTCCAGGTCCTCGTCGCGGCGTTCCACCAGGCCGTCGGTGTAGAGGACCGCCGTGGAGCCGGGGCTCAGGGCGATCGAGCCGGACGTGTGCATCCAGCCGCCGGTGCCGAGGGGCGGGCCGGTGGGTTCGTCGGCGCGTTGGACGTCGCCGTTCTCGTCGCGGACGAGGATGGGGAGGTGGCCGGCGGAGGCGTAGACGAGGCGGCCCTCGTTCGGGTCGTGGACGGCGTAGACGCAGGTGGCGATCTGGTTGGCGTCGATCTCCGTCGCCAGGCCGTCCAGGAGTTGCAGGACCTCGTGCGGGGGGAGGTCCAGGCGGGCGTAGGCCCGCACCGCCGTGCGGAGCTGGCCCATCACCGCGGCCGCTCGTACTCCTCTGCCCATGACGTCGCCGATCACGAGTGCCGTGCGTCCGCCGCCGAGGGTGATCACGTCGTACCAGTCGCCGCCGACCGCGGCCTCCGTGCCGCCGGGGTGGTAGGTGGCGGCGATGCGCAGGTCGTCCGGTTCTTCGAGCTCCTGGGGGAGGAGGGAGCGCTGGAGGGTGACGGCCGTTTCGCGTTGGCGGCGTTCGCTGGCGCGGAGGCGTTCGGCTGCCTCCGCGTGGTCGGTGACGTCCGTGGCGAAGACGAGGACGCCGCCGTCGCCTTCCGCGACGGGGGTGCAGGTGAACGTGTAGGAGCGGCCGTCGGGGGCCTTGCGGGACTTGAGGGTGCGGGGCTTGCCGCTGCGCAGGACCTGGTCGAGGAGGGGGAGCAGGCCCAGTTCGGCCAGTTCGGGGAGGGCCTCGCGGGCAGGTTCGCCCGGGGGGCGTACGCCGAAGGCCGCCACGTACGCGTCGTTGACGTAGGCCAGCCGGTGGTCGGTGCCGTGGACCAGGGCGACCAGGGCCGGGACTCGGTCCAGGACCTCACGGACCGGGAGTTCGTCCACGGCTGGGATCGGTCTGGCCTCGTCGGTGAGGTGTTCGGCGCGGGCCGCGGGAACGGCGCCCGGGCTCTCTCCTCTGCGGTCCTGGGTGACCGCCGCAGCGGGTTCGGTCCGCGCTGCGGCGCGGCGCTGCGTTCCGGGGAGCCGGGCGCTCCAGCGCGTGAAGTTCACGAATCCTTGCCTCGTGTCGTCGTCTTCGGCCAGCTCCGGACCCGGCCTGGGGTCTGAGGGGTGGCACCAGCACCCCCGGGTTGCAGCACTGTGGGGAGAGCCTTGTGGGTCGTAGGGCGGGCGGGTGCCCGTCCAGGGTCGGGATCGGTTCGGGATCAGTCTGGCAGTGTGGCCGAGCAGGCCGACACCCGTCAGACGCCTGCCCCGTCGGTGGAGTTCCTGGGTCCGGTCAGGACGACCCCTTCGGGTCGTCTTCCGGCTTGAGGTGATGCTTTCCACCGGCCGCGAGTTCGAACTCCGCTCGGGGATGTTCGAGTGAACCGAGGGAGACGACCTCCCTCTTGAAGAGTCCCGAGAGGGTCCATTCGGCCAGGACACGGGCCTTGCGGTTGAAGGTCGGCACCCTGCTGAGGTGGTAGACGCGGTGCATGAACCAGGCAGCGTAGCCCTTGAGCTTGCGTCCGTAGACCTGTGCGACGCCCTGGTGGAAGCCGAGGGAGGCGACCGAACCGGCGTACTTGTGGGCGTACGTCTCCAGGGGTTCGCCGCGCAGGGCGTGGACGATGTTGTCGCCGAGGACCTTCGCCTGGCGCAGGGCGTGCTGGGCGTTGGGGGCGCACTCCTTGCCGGGTTCGTCCGCGGTGACGTCGGGGACGGCGGCCGCGTCTCCCGCGGCCCACGCGTGCGTGGTGCCCTCGATCGTCAGTTCGGGAGTGCACCTCAGCCTGCCGCGCTCATTGAGTGGCAGGTCGGTCGCGGCGAGGATCGGGTGCGGCTTGACGCCGGCCGTCCACACGACCGTACGGGTCGGGAAGCGGGCGCCGTCGCTGAGCACGGCGACGCGGTCGGCGCAGGACTCCAGGCGGGTGTGCAGCCGTACGTCGATGTTGCGGCGGCGCAGTTCGGTGACGGTGTAGCGGCCCATGTCCTCGCCGACCTCGGGCAGGATGCGGTCCGAGGCCTCGACGAGGATCCACTTCATGTCCTCGGGGCCGACGTTGTGGTAGTAGCGCGTGGCGTAGCGGGCCATGTCCTCGAGTTCGCCGAGCGCCTCCACGCCCGCGTAGCCGCCGCCGACGAAGACGAAGGTGAGGGCCGCGTCGCGGATCGCGGGGTCGCGGGTGGAGGAGGCGATGTCCATCTGCTCGATGACGTGGTTGCGCAGGCCGATGGCCTCCTCGACGGTCTTGAAGCCGATGGCGTGGTCGGCGAGGCCGGGGATGGGGAGGGTGCGCGCGATGGAGCCGGGGGCGAGGACGAGCTCGTCGTAGGAGAGCTGTTCGCTGCCCGTGCCCTCCTCCTCGGAGGCGAGGGTGGTCAGGGTCGCCGTGCGCTTGGCGTGGTCGATGGCGGTGGCCTCGCCGATGATCACCCGGCACCGGGGCAGGACGCGGCGCAGCGGTACGACCACATGGCGCGGGGAGATCGAGCCGGCGGCCGCTTCGGGGAGGAACGGCTGATAGGTCATGTACGGGTCGGGAGTGACCACGGTGATCTCGGCTTCGTCCCGGCCCAGTTCCTGTTTCAGTCTCCGCTGGAGACGCAGGGCCGTGTACATCCCGACGTAGCCGCCGCCGACAACGAGAATGCGCGCACGTTCCTTCACCATCCCATGACGCACCCGGCGCTTGCGTTTGTCCACAGGCTCGACAATTTGTGTGACCGGAGGCCGTCGGCGGCGCGGTTTGGCCGAATTGCCGGAGTGCGCGGAAAGTCCGCAGGTCAATGGGTGTGCGCCGGGGGATCGCAGGTGGCGCAATCAGGGCGTAAACGCCTCGTACTCCGATCGAGGGGCGCTCCGCGCGGAACCGGCCCCTTCTGAATTGACTCCCTCTCAACTATGTTCGTGTGTCGACGGGGTGTAGGGGGATGCGCTCATCGGGTCCGTGAGTCACACAGGGCGGGCCTGTTTGTCCGGGCTTGTTCCGCGACGCTCCGGCTTTGCAATGACGGGGAGAGTCTCCGGGGGGAGACGTCATTACCGGGGGATCGCTTATGCATGTTCAGGATTCACGTTGGTCTTCCGCATCCGCCATCACATCGGGCGGCGGGGCGGTGGGCGGCCCGATCGGCGCGGCCGCGGGCAACGGACGCGGGGACACCTCGCGTACGACGCCGCTGCGCGTGGACGCACAGCGCAATCTGGAGCACGTGCTGCGTGCGGCGCGCGAGGTCTTCGGCGAGCTGGGGTACGGCGCGCCGATGGAGGACGTGGCGCGGCGCGCGCGGGTCGGCGTCGGCACGGTGTACCGGCGCTTCCCGAGCAAGGACGTCCTGGTGCGGCGGATAGCCGAGGAGGAGACGTCCCGGCTGACCGACCAGGCACGTGCCGCGCTCGGCCAGGAGGACGAGCCGTGGTCGGCGCTCTCGCGCTTCCTGCGCACGTCGGTGGCCTCGGGCGCGGGCCGGCTGCTGCCGCCGCAGGTGCTGCGGGTCGGGGTCGAGGACGGCGTCGTACTCGACGAGGCCCGGGTGCCGCCGCAGCGGGTGCAGCCGGGCACCGGCGAGCTGCGGCTGGTGCCCGAGCAGTCGTCGGCGGGCGCGGTCGACGTGGTGGACGACGCGGGCGCTGCGGCGCTGCTCGACGTGGTGGGCCAGCTCGTGGAGCGGGCGCGCGCGGCGGGCGAGCTGCGGGCCGACGTCTCGGTGTCGGACGTCCTGCTGGTGATCGCCACGGCGGCGCCCTCGCTGCCGGACGCGGCACAGCAGGCGGCGGCCTCGGCGCGGTTGCTCGACATCCTGCTGGAGGGGTTGCGGTCGCGCCCCCAGGCGTGACCCGGCCCGGGTGAGGCCGTGCCGTCGACTGGTGCGTGATGCGATGGGGTGACGGCGAGGCGGGGTGCTGGACCGGCCCTCGCCTCGAACACCGTCACCGAACATACCGGGCAGGCCGCGATGCGGTGCTCAACTCCCGCCCGGCAGGCGCTGCTTGAGTCTTCCCCGTACGGGCGGGGGCCAGTACTACGCTGTGGGAAGTCCCCACGGACGAGTGGATGTCCGTACGGGTGGGTCCTGATCAAAAGCCAATATGGCACCCTGACCCGGTGTCCGGGACTTGTAGAGCTGGCAGCGGGGGCTTTCCGCGATGAGCGTAGACGGGTGGGACGAGTCACGCGGTGACGACGACTCGGCGACTCCGCAGGTGCCGAGTCAGGGCGGACGGGCGGACCTGCCACCCGGCGCCGACCCCCTGGAGGGCCGCATCCCGGGCCGTGCGGAAGGTCGTCCGGACGGGCGCGCGGAGGGCAGCGTCCCGGCACAGCGCGACCGGCGCGAGGACAGCACACTGCCACTGCCGCGCGAGATGCCTCCGCCCCGCGAGATGCCGCCGTCCGACGCCGATCTGATCGCACGGATGCGCTCCGGTGACGACACCGCCTACGAGGAGCTGTACCGGCGCCACGCCGAGGCGGTGCGCCGGTACGCGCGCACCTGCTGCCGCGACGCCCACACCGCGGACGACCTGACGGCCGAGGTCTTCGCCCGCATGCTCCAGGCGGTACGCGGCGGCTCCGGTCCCGAGCACGCCGTACGCGCCTATCTGCTCACCTCGATCCGCCGGGCCGCGGCGGACTGGACGAAGTCGGCGCGGCGCGAGCAGCTGGTCGACGACTTCGCGGTGTTCGCCGCGCAGTCCGCGCGGGTCTCCGAAGTGTCCGACGACGACACGCTCGACCTGGGCGCCGACGTACGGGCGATGCACGAGGCCGAGCAGTCCATGGCCATGCAGGCCTTCCGGTCGCTGCCGGAGCGCTGGCAGGCCGTGCTCTGGCACACCGAGATCGAGGACGAGTCGCCGAGCGAGGTCGCCACGCTCTTCGGACTCGACGCCAACGGCACGCGCGTGCTCGCCAGCCGCGCCCGCGAGGGACTCAAGCAGGCCTACCTCCAGGCCCACGTCAGCGCCAGCCTCGCCGGCGACGAGGAGTGCGCCCGGCACGCCGACCGGCTCGGCGCCTACGCCCGCGGCAGTCTGCGCACGCGCGCCGAGCGGGGCCTGCGCAAGCACCTGGAGGAGTGCGCCAAGTGCCGGCTGGCCGCGGGCCAGATCCAGGAGGTCGCCGGCGGTATTCCCGCAGTCGTGCCGGTCGCGGTCATCGGCTGGTTCGGCGCCGCCGGGTACGCCAAGGCGGCCGGGCTCATCGCCGGGGGTGCCGGGGTCGGCGCGGCCGGTGCCGCGGGGGCGGCCTCGGCGGCGGGCGGCGGTTCCTCGGGCGGGGCGAGCTCCGGGGGCGGTGCGGCGGCCTCCGAGGGGCTGGGCGCGCCGGTGAAGGCCGGTATCGCGGCCGGGGTGGTGGCCGTGGGTGTGGTGGCGGCGATCGTGCTCGCGCTGGCCGGCAACGAGAGACCGGCCGACAGGACCGACGCCAAGCAGCCCCCCGTCCCCTCCCCCATCGTCGAGGAGACGCCGACTCCCACGCCGCCGGAGCCGTCGGAACCGGAGCCCGCGCCGAAGGAGCCCTCGCCACGGCCGCCGGCGATCGAACCGGCCTCCGAACCCACCCCTTCCCCGACGCCCACGCGTACGCCCAGTCCGACACCCACGCCCTCCCCGAAACCGACCCCGACACCCACACCGACACCGACGCCCACCCCCACGCCTCCTCCCCCGCCCCCGCCCACCCCGGTCGTCTACCAGTGGAGCCAGCTGTCGTACGACCTCACCGGCGACGGCACCGCGCCCGAGATGCGGCTCCACGGCAGCAGCTGGGTGTGGCAGCGGTACGGCGTGCCGATCGGCGACGAGCGGTACGCGCACGGCGTCACCGTGCACGGCCGGTCCTCCGTCACCATCGACCTCAACCGGGAGTGCTCCGCCTACGACGCGATGGTCGGCGTCGACGACTCGACCCTGGGGCTCGGCGCGTTCTCCTTCTCGGTCTACGCCGACGGCGTCCGGCTGTGGCGGTCCGGAGCGCTCAAGGGCGGGGACCCGGCCGTACCCGTCCATGTGAACCTCGCCGGGCGCGAGACCGTCCGGCTGGTGGTCGAGCCGCACAGCACCTTCGACACACTGCTGCTGGCGGACTGGGCGGAGTCGAAGTTCAGCTGCGTGTAGGGACGTTCAGAGGGGTCGCGGTGCCAAAGGCGTCCGCTCGGAAGCAGCAGGCCGGTCGGCGGCGTGGTGGCCTCAGACGCCCGACGGGCTGGAGTGGCTGATCCCCGTTCCCAGTGCGCCGCGCTGTGGCTTGATGCCCGCTGGTACTGCCCGTTGACGGGCGGGGGTGCCGGTCCAGCAGGTGCCTCGGCGGGCCAGTAGGCGGTGCAGCCAGAGTTCCAGGGAGACGAGGTCGGCGAGGCCGTCGAGGGGGAGCGGTTCGCCTTCGGCGGCGGCACGGAGGGCCTTGCGGACGACTCGGGCCTCGACCAGGCCTGCCTGGGCGAGGAGAGGGGTGCCGAAGAGGGCCATCAGGGGGTCGGCCGACAACCGGATGCCGGTGCGTGCCGCCGCTGCCGCGGGGGCGTGGGACGGGGCGCCCCAGCCGGGTGGGAGGTCGGCGACCCCGGCGCCCTCCAGGACCGTGCGGAGGATGGCGGCGCGGGCGCCGGGCTGGACGCGCAGGGCCTCGGGAAGCGTGCGGCACGCGCGTACTACCTGGTTGTCGAGGAACGGGGTGTGCAGACGCTGGGAGCGGATCTCGGCGGCCTGTTCCAGGACTCGGATGTCCGCGGCGTAGCGGGCGAGGGCGGCACGCGCGCGGTAGTCGCCGGGGCGTTGGCCGGGGCCCACTCCGTTGCGGCTCGTCGCGGCTTGCAGGCGAACCGATACTTCAGCCAGGGCCTCGCCGGTCAGCCAGCGGGCCGCGGGGCCCGGTCTGGCCCAGGTGAGGGCGGCGAGCGACGCCCCTACGGCACCTCCGGGTTCGTCGAAGCGGCGGTCCATCAGACGGGCGGCGAGGGACTCCACTCCCGTCCGGTACGGCGTACGGGCCAGCTTTCTCGCCGCGCCGTACACGCGCGCGGGGACCAGCACCGAGCCGTCCGCCTTCGCCAGCGCCGCGACGGGGCGGACCAGATGGCGGCGTTTGCGGTCCATCAGGAGGTCGGCCAGGCGGGCCGGGTGGGCGTCCAGGACCTGGCGGGCGCCGTAGCCCGTGAAGTGGTCAGCGCTGCCGGCGGCGAGGCGGGCGCGGTGTCGCGCCGCCATCACCAGGCTCGGGCCCGGCTCGTCCGTCAGAGGGCCCTCCAGGTCGGCGTACGGCAGTGTCTCCTCGCCGCCCGTGACCACCACGTGGTGCAGGCGGGGGTTGGCCGCGAGGTTCCCGGCCCGCTCCAGCTCGGCCTCGCGGCCGCCCACCGCGAGGTCGTTGAAGGTGACCGCCAGGAGGCGCTCCCCCGCTCCCGTGCCGTGGCCCAGGACCGTGCCCGGCATCCCGGGGAGGCCGGCCGCGAGCAGCGCCAGGGTGCCTGACGCGGGACCGCCGGACAGGTCCGCGCCGATGCCCGGTACCGGCATCCCGCGCGCGGCACGCCGTTCGGCGGGGCCCATGCCCGGGACCGGGCCGGGGTCTATGTCGGCGCCGGGGACATGGCGGGGCGCGGACAGACGCGCGCGTACCGCCTCGACCAGGGCGTCCCGGACGGCGTCCACCGCGCTGTCCGGGTCCGCTGCGGGCGCCGCGACCGCCAGTGAGGCGACCGGCTCGTACCCGGCGATCTCGCGCGCCCCGGTGCGCAGGATCAGCGCATGCCCCGGCGGAATGCGCCGTACGCCGTCGTACGGGGTGGAGTCGTGCAGGGCGGCCGGCACGTCGGGGGCGGCCAGCAGCGCGGCGAGGTGGCCGAAGTCGAGGTTGGCCTCGATGAGGTCGGCGAGGGGGAGCGCGGCGGTCGCGTAGGCCGTACCGCCCGCCCAGGGGGTGTAGAACACCGGCCGCGCACCCGCCAGATCGCCGCACACCGTGACCCGGCGGCCGACCTGGACGACGGCCGTGTAGCTGCCGGACCAGGCCGTCAGATGCCGAAGTGCGCCTCCGCGCGCGGCGAACAGGCCGAGGCGCAGCTGTTCGTCACTCGCGCCGCAGGTGCCGAGGACCGCGATCCTGTTCTGCGCGTCGGCCTTGACCACGCGCACCTCGTCCGGGCGCCAGTCGCCGACGGCCCACAGCGGATCGGGGTCGCCCCATAGGAGTTGGGAGCCGACCGGGTGCACGGTCTCGCCGTCGCTTCCGGTGGCCCCCGCGGAGCCGATACCGGCGGCCACCGCGGTGGTGCTGCTCCATCCCACCAACCACCGCATCGCCGCCTCCACAGGCTGTGGACAACCAGTGCACCGTACGAACCGGTCACCATGCTGCCATGAAGGACGCGCGCCGGAGCGGCGGCGGAGCCGCTCGAGATCCCGGATTTGTCAGCGCGTGAAGGCCGTCGCGCGATCCGAACACCCGGACGAGGCAATGGGATCGGCCAGCGACGGCGACTCGAATGCGCCCCCGATGCGCTCCCCGAAAACGCCCTTCGCGCCCTCAAGTCCCATGGTCGGAGCGGCAATTACCGGGGCGAGGCGGGGTCGGTTTTCAGCCAAATCGGCGACGCGAGGACAGGCTCACGCACACTCCGCGCAATCCCCGCGCGCTACTCGGTGTGCTCGCGGTGCGCGCAGTCCGGGGAACGGTGTACGCCCCCCGGACCGTTCCGCCGCCCGCGGGGATGTAGGCGGCGGAATCCCCCAGCCCACTGGATCCAGTACAGCGGGCCGACCCACGCATGAGCCATGGAACCGCTCCCCCGGTGGCTGGAGAAGAGCGCACGGGCGGGCGCACGGCCACACAGCGGGAGCACGTCACAACTGTGCGTATGGGGCGCGCACTTGAGTACGGGCCACAATCCCGCCATCCGGAAGAATGCCCCTTAACGCTTGGGATGCGGCGAACTACGCTGGGTTTACGAATGCCGCGTGGTTATGCCAGCGCGGCAGCCGTCTGTGTCGAGGGGTGGCGCATGTCCAGGGAGCAACGCGGGCCGAACGAAAAACTCGGCGCCGTTCTCGCCCTCGCGGGAATCAGCAACGCAGGACTCGCCCGACGCGTCAACGACCTTGGCGCTCAGCGGGGCCTGACTCTTCGCTACGACAAGACGTCGGTGGCGCGCTGGGTGTCGAAGGGCATGGTGCCGCAAGGTGCCGCCCCGCACCTCATCGCCGCCGCGATCGGCCAGAAGCTGGGCCGCCCGGTGCCGCTCCACGAGATCGGCCTGGCGGACGCGGACCCCGCACCCGAAGTGGGCCTCGCCTTCCCCCGGGACGTCGGACAGGCGGTGAAGTCGGCGACCGAGCTCTACCGTCTCGACCTCGCCGGGCGGCGCGCCGGCTCCGGCGGCATCTGGCAGTCGCTGGCCGGTTCGTTCGCAGTAAGCGCATACGCAACGCCCGCCTCACGGTGGCTGATAACTCCGGCCGACAGTTCGGTGGCGCGCGAGGTGAACTCCGCCGAGGGCTCCGGCGCACCGCTCAAAGTCGGCCACAGCGATGTGCAGAAGCTGCGGGAGGCCGCCGAGGACGCCAGGCGCTGGGACTCCAAGTACGGAGGCGGCGACTGGCGTTCGTCCATGGTGCCCGAGTGCTTACGGGTGGAGGCGGCGCCGCTGCTGCTCGGCTCGTACTCCGACGAGGTGGGCCGGGCGCTGTTCGGTGCCTCGGCCGAACTCACCCGTCTCGCCGGGTGGATGGCCTTCGACACCGGGCAACAGGAGGCCGCCCAGCGCTACTACATCCAGGCGCTGCGGCTCGCCCGCGCGGCGGCCGACGTACCCCTCGGCGGGTACGTGCTGGCGTCGATGTCGCTCCAGGCGACCTACCGGGGCTTCGGCGACGAGGGCGTCGACCTCGCGCAGGCCGCGCTGGAACGCAACCGGGGGCTGGCCACGGCCCGCACCATGAGCTTCTTCCGTCTCGTCGAGGCACGCGCACACGCGCGCGCTGGTGACGCACAGGCCGCCGGCGCGGCGCTGAAGGCGGCGGAAGGCTGGCTGGAGCGGTCCCGGGAGGGCGACAACGACCCGATTTGGCTCGGCTTCTACTCCTACGACCGCTTCGCCGCGGACGCCGCCGAGTGCTATCGCGACCTGAAGGCACCACGTCAGGTACGGCGGTTCACGGAACAGGCGCTGTCGAAGCCGACGGAGGAGTTCGTGCGCTCGCACGGACTGCGACTGGTCGTCTCGGCGGTGGCCGAGCTGGAGTCGGGCAACCTCGACGCGGCCTGCGAGCAGGGCGTGCGGGCGGTCGAGGTCGCGGGGCGGATATCGTCCGCGCGCACCACGGAGTACGTGAAGGACCTGCTGCACCGCCTGGAGCCGTACGGCGACGAACCGCGGGTGGTCGAGCTTCGGGAACGTGCACGGCCGCTGCTGATGGCTCCGGCGTAGGCGGCCGATCCATGGGACCGGCGGCTCGGCGAGGCCGAGCCGCCGGTCGTGGCAGCCCTGCGGCGTCACGGGATCACGAGCGTCGTTACACGTCACGACGCGCTGTTCGTGCGCCCGAAGCAGCGCTCCAGCTCGTCGAGGTCGTAGAAGGCGCTGTTCTTCGCGATCGGGTGGCAGCCGGCCTTGAAGGCGGTCTCCATCTCGTTGTAGAGCATCCGCACCAGGTAGGTGTCGGCCTTGCCGCCTTTGCCGTCCTTGCCGGCCCTGCGGAAGACATCCCACTGAACACTCGGCCGCTCCATGCCCCAGCCCTTGCCACCGGGGCTCTCGTCGCTCATGGCGGGCGCGATGGCGTACAGGTTGTAGACGACCGTCGCGGCGGCCACGCGGTCGGACAGCCCCGGCAGCCGCTGCTCCATCCATACGGCCGCGTCGGGGATCTCGCGCCCGCCGCGCCCGCTGAGGACGTACTCCGTGCAGACGGGGGTGAAGCCGGCCGGGGGACGCTGGTAGACACGGGGGTTCTGGCCGGGGGCGTAGGTCGCCTTCGTGCCGTAGCTGTCGCGGGTGGCGGCGTTCGTGGCTGCGCCGGCGGTGGTCCCTTGGGTTTGAGTGCGTTGTCAGTGGCGCAAGGCATTATCGAAACCGGGAGGTGGGGCAGGTGCGGACGCTCGCTTACGACTGTGACGTGCTCGTCATCGGCGGTGGGATCGTCGGGCTGTCCACGGCGTATGCGATCACGCGTGCCGCGCCGGGGACGCGGGTGACCGTCCTGGAGAAGGAGCCGGGCCCGGCCCGGCACCAGACGGGACGCAACAGCGGGGTCATCCACAGCGGGATCTACTACCGGCCGGGGTCTCTGAAGGCGCGGTACGCGGTGCGGGGCGCCGCCGAGATGGTCAAGTTCTGCGCCGAGTACGGCATCGCGCACGCCGTCACCGGCAAGCTGATCGTCGCGACCGAGCGGGCCGAGCTGCCACGGCTGCACGCCCTGGTGCAGCGCGGCCGGGAGAACGGCATTCCGGTCCGGGAGCTGGGCGCCTCGCAGATCGCGGAGTACGAGCCGGAGGTGCGCGGGCTCGCCGCCATACACGTCGGGACGACAGGCGTGTGCGACTTCGTCGGGGTCGCGCGGCAGCTGGCCGAGGCGTCCGGGGCGGAGATCCGGTACGGCGCGCAGGTCGAGCGGGTGGACCGACGGGCGGAGCTGGGAGTCGCGGTACGGACCACGCGCGGGGACGTCGTCCGGGGGCGGGTGCTGGTGAACTGTGCCGGGCTGTACTGCGACGAGGTGGCCCGGCTGACGGGGGACGAGCCTCAGGTGCGGATCGTGCCGTTCCGGGGGGAGTACTACTCGCTGGCGCGGCCCGAGCTGGTGCGGGGGCTGGTGTATCCGGTGCCTGATCCGGCGTTTCCGTTCCTCGGGGTGCATCTCACGCGCGGGATCGACGGGGATGTGCACATCGGGCCCAACGCAGTGCCGGCGCTGGCCCGGGAGGGGTACGGGTGGGGGGTCGTACGGCCTCGGGAGGTCGGGGCGACGGTGGCGTGGCCCGGGGTGTGGCGGATGGCGCGGCGGCACTGGCGGTACGGGGCGGGGGAGTTGCGGCGGTCGGTGTCGCGGGGGGCGTTCACGGAGGCGGTGCGGAGGTTGCTGCCTGCGGTGACCTCGGATGATCTGGTGCCGGCTGCGGCGGGGGTGCGGGCGCAGGCCGTGTTGCGGGACGGGGGGCTCGTGGATGACTTTCTGATACGGGAGGGGGTGCGGGCCGTGCATGTGCTGAATGCGCCGAGTCCTGCGGCTACCGCTTCGCTGCCGATCGGGCGGGAGGTGGCTCGGCGGGCGTTGGGGGTGTTGGGGGCTGCTTGAGTGGGTTGCGGTGGGGGGTGGGTGCGGGCCTCGGTTTTCGCCCCCGCCGCCCCTACCCGTCCCATCCCTGGGGGCTGCGCAGACCCCGGCCATCGGCCCTGCGGGCCTCGTCCTCAAACGCCGCACGGGCTGGGAGGGCCTGGCGGGCCGGAAGGAGTCGCGGGCGCCGTAAAATCGGTTCCACTGTGTCTGACTCCCTCAATGCCTCCGAAGCCCCCCAGCCCGAGCATGCCGGGGATGCCGGCCATCACCCCGGTGTCTCCGTTCGGCACACCCGGGCCAAGGGGGAGCCGCGGTTTCCCGATGGGCCCAAGGCCGATCCGGCCGGGTCGCACTTCGAGCGGCGGATCCGGAGTTTTCAGCCGCGGCGGAGTCGGGTGACCGCGGGGCAGGCGGACGCGTTGCAGCGGCTGTGGCCGAAGTGGGGGCTCGACATCGACGGGCAGCGGGTCGTCGACCTCGCCGAGCTGTTCGGGAACGACAACCCCGTGGTGCTGGAGATCGGCTTCGGGATGGGGGAAGCGACCGCTCAGATGGCCGCCGGGGACCCGGGGATCAACATCCTCGCCGTCGACGTGCACACCCCGGGGCAGGGCAATCTGCTCAATCTCGCCGACCAGAACGGGCTGCCCAACGTCCGGGTCGGCAACGGCGACGCCATCATCCTGCTCCGCGAGATGCTCGCGCCGGATTCGCTCGACGGGCTGCGCGTCTACTTCCCGGACCCCTGGCCCAAGAAGCGGCACCACAAGCGGAGGCTCATCCAGCCCGAGTTCCTCAGCCTCGCCGCGACCCGGCTGAAGCCCGGTGCCGTCGTGCACTGCGCCACCGACTGGGAGCCGTACGCCGAACAGATGCTCGAAGTGCTGACCGCGCACCCCGACTTCGAGAACACCCAGGAGGACGGCGGTTTCGCGCCCCGTCCGCGGTTCCGGCCGCTGACCCGTTTCGAGGGGCAGGGACTGGACAAGGGTCATGTGGTGAACGACCTGCTCTTCCGCCGCGTACAGCGGTAGCAACAGCAAGCAACCCCCACCGGCGCCCGAGCCCCTCGCGCTGCTGCGGGCGGCGCCCTTGCCTCGTTAGGGTCGATGCCGTGGCCACCTGCCCCCCGTACCCGACGCACCCCACCGGACCCACCGGCGGCGCACCACGGCACGCGCACTGGTGGCACAGGCGGTGGGTGCGTTACGGCGCGCTCAGCACACTGCTCGCGCTCTCCGGGCTGGTCATCCTCGCCCTGGTGCGGGAGCAGACCGGCACCGAAGGGTTCCTGGTCGGGCTCGGGCTGGCCGTACTGCCCGTGCCGCTGCTCGTCGCCTCGTTCCGCTGGCTGGACCGGGTCGAGCCGGGGCCCTGGCGCAATCTGCTGTTCTCCTTCGCCTGGGGTGCCTGCGCGGCGGCGCTGATAGCGATCGTCGCCAACAGCTTCGCCACGAGATGGATAGCCACCGCGACCGCCGATCCGTCGCACGCGGACACCCTGGGCGCCACCGTCATAGCGCCCGTCGTGGAGGAGATGGCGAAGGCCGCGGCCGTACTGCTCGTGTTCCTCTTCCGGCGGCGGGACTTCACCGGGATCGTCGACGGGGTGGTGATAGCCGGGGTCACCGCCACCGGGTTCGCCTTCACCGAGAACATCCTCTACCTCGGTACCGCCTTCGGCACCGACCAGCTCTCCGGCGACAGCGGCATCGCCTCCGTGACCGCGGCGACCTTCTTCGTCCGCGTCATCATGTCGCCCTTCGCGCACCCGCTGTTCACCGTCCTGACCGGCATCGGCTTCGGCATCGCCGCGCTGTCGGGCGAGCGGCAGCATGTGCGGCGCGTTCTCCTCCCCCTCACCGGTCTGTTGCTGGCCATGGGCATGCACGCCCTGTGGAACGGCTCGTCGACCTTCGGCGAGTTCGGGTTCTTCGCGGTGTACGCGGCCTTCATGGTGCCCGCGTTCGGGTTGCTGACGTGGCTGGTGATCTGGACGCGGCAGCGGGAGCTGCGGACCGTGCGGGAGGAGTTGCCCGCGTACGTCGTCGCCGGGTGGCTGGCGCCGGGGGAGCCGTTCGCGCTCGGTTCGATGCGGGCTCGGCGGGTGGCTCGGCGGTATGCGCGGCGGCTCGGGGGGCGGGGGGCCGCGCGGGCTGTGGCGGAGTACGAGGGGTATGCGACGTCGTTGGCGTTTCTGCGGCGCCGAGGGCGACGGGGACGGGGCGGGGGTGACTTCGTGATGCGTGAGCGGGAGTTGTTGCAGGAGTTGTGGCTGCGGCGCGGGGTTGCTCGGGCGGCGTTGGAGCGGGCCGCGCTGGAGGGGATGGCTGTGCAGGTGTGGGCTGCGTATGGCTATGCGGGGGTGGGGTACCGGCAGGGGTACGGGGTGGAGCCGTACCCCGTCTACAACCCGTATCGGACGTGAAAAGCCGCCACGCCCCTCAGACCGGCGCTTGCGCAAGGGCTACCAGCGAACGGAGCGCCCGGTGCTCCGGGAACCGGCAGCCCTGACGTCGGGGGGTTGTCGCCAGGACCGCCGGAGATCAGCACCGCCGGAGATCAGCACCGCCGGGAGCAGAAACGGCCGGGTTCAGGAATCGCCGGGTACAGGGCTCGCCGGGTTCAGGAGGGCGTGCCTCGCCCGGACACCTCGCCCGGACACCTCGCCCGGACACCTCGCCCCGATGCCTCGCGGATGCCCCGCCAAGAGGTCCCTCGGATACCTCAGGGAGTGAGTCCCTTGCCGCGCAGCCACGCCATCGGGTCGATGCCGTTCGCGCTGCCGTCGGGGTGGACCTCGAGGTGCAGGTGGGCGCCGGTCACGTTGCCCGTGGCGCCCACGCGGCCGATGACGTCGCCCGTGTTGACCTTCTGGCCCACGCTCACGCTGATCGAGGACTGGTGGGCGAACCAGATCTCGGTGCCGTCGTCGAGGGTGAGCTCCGTCTTGTAGCCGTACGACCCGTCCCAGCCGGCGAACGTGATCGTGCCGCTGTGCACGGCCTTGATCAGCGTGCCGGTGGGAGCGGCGAAGTCGAGGCCCGTGTGGTAGCCGGAGGACCAGTAGGCGCCGGCCTGACCGAAGGTCGAGGTGATGGTGTACGAGGAGGTCGGCAGCGTGTACTGCTTGGCCAGCTCGGCGAGGCGCTCGGCCTCGGCCTTCTTGCGGGCCTCCTCCTCGGCCTTGGCCTTGGCGGCGGCGGCCTTGGCCTCGGCCTCCTTCTCCGCCTTGGCGGCCGCGGCGGCGGCCTCCTTCTCGGCGGCGGCGACGGCGGCCGCGGCGGCCTTGCTCTCGATCTGGTCCTGCTGCTGCTCGGCCTGCGCCATGATCCGGCTGCGCAGTGCCTCGCCGGCGTCGGTGGCGTCCTGCGTGGTCTCCTCGGTCGCCGCGCCCATGGTGCTGAGGGCGGTGCCGGTGTCCTCGGCGGCTGCGGCGTCGTCGTCGGAGATCAGGGGCAGGTCAGGGATGGTGATGGCGACCGGCGGCTTGCCGCTGTTGGCGCTGGCCATGCCGCCCGCGCCGACGGCGGCTATGACACCGACGCCGAGCACCGTGGAGCTGCGCGCGAGTCCCCCGCCGCGCTGCTTGGAGACGCGATGCCTGCCGCGTACCGGACGAATGGACTCCGCGGTGGGGTTCCACTCCTCGAACGGGCCCTCGTCGGTGCGATGGCGGTCGTAGCCGAAGGTCTCGGTGGTGCGCTGGCTCGGCACGAACGGGGCTTGCGGGGCAGGGCGGTTGGACGCCACGTGGGCGTGCTCCTTTCCTTCCTTCTCGCCTACCGGGTTAGCTGACGGGTTCGGAGCAGGAAGGTCTCCTACGCGCGTATACCGGCCGTGACTTCCCGGCGGTATCCGTGCGATTCACCCCAAGGTGGTGGTTCCCCGGTTCCCTTGCGGGATTCGGCGCGTGCGCACGGAGCCGCCTCTTGTGACGGCTGGGACGACCGCGCTGCGTTATCGAACGTTAATAGACGCGGGGTACGGATTCCAAGCTGTTCCGCTTGATCATTAACGATTTTCGCCTGGACTTACGGGTCATGAGCGGCCTAATTCGGGCGAGTTGGCCAGCGCTCAGGAGTCACACAGGTATTGACGGTATGTCAGTTGTTATGCGGAGGGGGGTCACTCGATCACGGTTGGTGACAACGATCACGGATCGGCTCCACAAGATCTCCATCAGGGGCCGGGAGCGGCATGCCTCAGGGACGGCGTACGGCGATGAGGGCCATGTCGTCCGCCATCCCGCCCCCGGAGTGCCGGCGCACCTCCGCGGCGAGCGTGCCGAGCAGTGCGGTCGGCTCGCGCCGGGCGTTGGCCCGCCCCGCGAGTCCCGTCTCGGGGTCGTAGAACCGGTCTCTCTCGTCCCGCGCCTCGGACAGGCCGTCGGTGTACATGAGCAGCGTCGCTCCGCTCGGGAAGTCGGCCTCCTGGGCCCGGTCCGGCCAGGCCCCCAGCTCCCGCATGCCGAGCGGCAGGGCGGGCTCGGGGGCGGGCAGCGCGCACACGGTGCCGTCGGCGTGCAGCAGCAGCGGCGGGGGGTGCCCGCGGTTGACCAGCCGTACGATCCCGTCGCCGTGCGGGAGTTCGGCGAGGACGGCGGTGGTGAACCCCTCGGCGGACTCCACCCCCTCGGGCCGCGTGCGCTCCCGCGCCAGCGCCCGCTCCAGGCGCTGCGCCACCGCCTCCAGCGTGGTCTCCTGCTCGGCGGCCTCCCGGAAGGCCCCGATGACCACGGCGACGATCCCGACCGCCCCCATCCCCTTGCCGCGCACGTCCCCCACGACGAGCCGCACACCGTGCGGGCTGTCCTGCACCGCGTACAGGTCACCGCCGATGAAGGCGCCCTCCTGCGCCGCCTCGTACCGTGCCGCGATCTGGAACCCGCCGATCCGCTCGGCGGGTTCGGGCAGTACGGCGCGCTGGGCGGCCTCGGCGATGGCGCGGGCGGAGGCGAGGCGGGCGTCGCTGCGGCGGACGAGGAGGTTGATGAGGACGGCGAGGACGGAGACGGTGACCACGGTGACCAGCTCGGTGATCACCCCGGTCCGGGAGAGGCCGCCCAGACCGGCGTGGAGCACGAGCAGCGCGGCGAGCGCGGCGACGCCGGTGAGCACCGTGCCACGCTGCGAGTACAGCGGGGCGGCGACCAGGGGCGCGGCGGTGAAGAAGGGGGCCCCGGTGAAATCCGTGGGCGTGACGTAGTCGTACCCGCATCCGGCGGCGATCAGCAGGGCGGGCAGCAGCCGGACGAACCGGCGTGCGTACGAGATCCGCCGTTCCTCCACCTCACCAGGGTTGCCGACGGCGGGGCGGGGAGCGAGTGGTGGGAGCCGACCGGACCAGCGGGGACCGGACCAGCGGGGCGGCCGGGCAGAGAGTCTCGCTGGAAAGCCGTGGAAAACACTCAGGGCCGGAACTTTTCAGTTCCGGCCCTGAGTCTTCAGTAGCGGGGACAGGATTTGAACCTGCGACCTCTGGGTTATGAGCCCAGCGAGCTACCGAGCTGCTCCACCCCGCGGCGATGACTCAATAGTACGCCATCCGCGGGACGGAAAGCACACGCGTTTCCCGGGGCCGCCGCGAGCGGCGCTTTTCGGGGCGTGTTCAGGGCCCGGTGTCACGGCAGAAGATGGCTGTTCGGGGCCTTGGCCCGGTCCTCGTACTCGGGCAGGACCACCACGTCCACCCCTTCCCCGGCCAGCAGCCCGCTCCCGTCGGCGCCCGCCACGAACGTGTCCGGCTCCCGCCAGGCCGTCACCACCCGGCGTGCCCCCGCGCCGAGGATCAGGCGCGCGCACGGCACCGGACGGGACGCGCGGCGCGTGCACGGCTCCAGGCTCGAGTAGACCGTGGCGGACGTCACACGGGGGTCTCCGGGCGCGATCTTCGCCAGCGCCGCCTCCTCCGCGTGCACCACGGGATCGCCGCCCTCTCGGGAGTGGCCCCGCGCCAGCTCGGTCCCGTCGGCCGCCACCACGACCGCCCCGACGCTGAAGGCCGTCCCCGACGGCGGGCACTCGGCCGCCAGCTCGCACGCCAGCGCCAGCCATTTCCGGTCCGCGGCGGAGGGCAGCACGCCGGCGCCGGGCGCGGTGGGCTCGTAGCGCATCAGTACGACGTCCTCGATCCGCCGCGTCTCCAGCAGGCGCAGCCGTCCGCCCTGGTACTCGCCCGGACCGAACAGCCGCGGCGCCTTCGGATCCCCCACGAACAGCGGCGCCAGCACCAGCTGCACCTCGTCGGCGAGGCCCTGCTGGAGCAGCTGCGTGTGGATCGTGCCGCCGCCCTCCACCATCAGCCGCTCGACCCCGCGCTCCTCGCGCAGATGGCGCAGCAGGCCCCGCCAGTCCAGATCGGCGCCCAGCGCGACCACGTCCGCGGCGACCGGCTCCCGGCGCAGCCGCTCCGCGCCCTTCTCCGTCGTATAGACGATCTTCTCGCCGCCGGTGTGCCAGAAGTTCGCCGTCGGATCCAGCTCGCCGGACGCGCTGACCGTGACCTTCAGCGGGTACTCCGGCTTCCCGTCCGCCTTCCGCGCGGCCCGCCGTTCGGCCGAGTTCACCAGCAGCCGGGGGTTGTCGGCCCGGATCGTGCCGGCGCCGATCAGGATGGCGTCGACGGATGCCCGCACCTCGTCGACGCGGTCGAAGTCGGCCGGGCTGGAGAGCAGCAGGCGGTCGGGGCCGGTGTCGTCGAGGTAGCCGTCCAGGGAGACCGCGGCGGACAGCAGGACATAGGGGTACGACGGCATCGGCGCGCTCTCCGGGTCAGGGGTCTCGGTCGGAAGCCTGGGTCTTGGTTCAAGTTTGAAACAAACCTACACTGGTCACATGACGACTCGCTGGCTCTCCCCCGAGGAGCAGCGCGCCTGGCGCGCCTACATCGCCTCCGCCGCCCTCGTGGAGGACGCGCTGGACCGGCAGCTCCAGCAGGAAGCCGGCATGCCCCATCTGTATTACTCCATCCTCGCCACTCTGTCCGAGGCTCCGGAGCGGCGGCTGCGCATGACCGACCTCGCGGAGGGACTGAAGATCACCCGCAGCCGGCTGACGTACGCCGTGACACGGCTGGAGAAGGACGGGCTGGTGGGGCGCGAGGACTGCCGCTGGGACAAGCGCGGCAGCATCGCGACGATCACCGAGGAAGGGATGCGCGTCCTGGAGCGCACGGCGCCGGGTCACGTGGAGACCGTACGGGCGCTGCTCTTCGACCGGCTGACCCCGGAGCAGGTCGGGCAACTGGAGGAGATCTTCACGGCGGTCGCGGAGGGGTTCCAGGGGGAGGACCCGCACCCGACCGCGGAGGACGTGCCCTGGCGGCGGCGCTCGGGCAAGTCCTGTTCGTGAAGCGGGAGTCGTGAGGCACCGGTCCGGTCTGTGACCCGCGCGACAAACTTGTTGCTTCAAATTTAAAGCATGGGGTAGGGTCCTGGACCGAGGAGCTGCTTCAAATCTGAAGCAGCGAGCCCACGTACGGAACCCGGAGAACCCGCATGCCCGACTTCACCGCCGCCGCCACCCAGCGCGCCCGCGTCCGGGTCCCGCTGCGCTTCCAGGACGGCTACCGCGTCGACGCCGAACTGGTCACCTTCCACGGCCTGACCGACGGCCTGGAGCACGTGGCCGTCGTCCTCGGCGACCCGGCCCCCGGCACCACCCCGCTGGTCCGCCTGCACTCCGAGTGCCTCACCGGCGACGTCTTCGGCTCGGCCCGCTGCGACTGCGGCCCCCAGCTGCGCGAGGCCGTCGAGCGCATCGCCGAGCGCGGCGGCGTGCTGCTGTACCTGCGCCAGGAGGGCCGCGGCATCGGGCTCTACAACAAGCTGGACGCCTACGCCCTCCAGGACCAGGGCCTCGACACCTACGCCGCGAACGCCGCCCTCGGCCTGCCCGAGGACGCCCGCGACTACACGGCGGCCGCCCAGATGCTCGCCGCCCTCGGCATCGGCGAACTCGACCTGCTCTCCAACAACCCGGACAAGGCCGACCAGTTGCGCGCCCTCGGCATCCAGGTCCAAGACCGCGTCCCGACCGGCGTCTTCGCCACCCCGGACAACGTCCGCTACCTGCGCGCGAAGGTCCTCCAGACCCAGCACACGCTGCCGCTCGGAGAGCTCGCGGGGCTCAACGTCGGCTGACGGTACGGCGGTTGAGGGCAGGACCGTTGACGGCAGGACCGTTGACGTTGACGGCAAGACAGAGGGGCGGGCGTCCGGATCGGACACCCGCCCCTCGGCCGTATGTCATACGGCTACGGCGCGACCTTCTCGATCGTCACCCCGCCCACACCCGCGGTCGTCCCGCGCTTGTTCACCAGCAGCACCTCACCGAAGAGCTGCCGGCCCTCGGGCACCGCCCGCGCGACGGTGACATCGGCCGCCGCCTTCGCGGAGTCGCCCGTGCCGAGCTTCACCGGCGCCGACTCGTCGACCTTGACCGAGCCGAGCGCGGAGGAGAAGAACACGTCCCGGTAGTCGTACGCGGTCGAGCCGGACGGCACCTCGAAGCCGACCACCTCGACGGTGTAGGTTCCGGCGGCCGGATCGGCGATGGAGACGGACTCGTCGGAGTCGCCGTCCGCGGACTGGCCGACGAGCGTGCCCTCGGCGTCGTACACGTTCAGGTCGAGGTCGGAGCCCAGGTCGGAGACACCGCCGATGGCGACGTCCAGCGACGTGGTGCCCTCGGGGACCTCGACCGTGCTGGTCTGCGTCGCGCCGTCGGCGATGGTCGGCCGCGTGGTCTTCGACGAGCCCAGCGCGCCACCCTTGAGGTTGCCCTCGACGGCCGCCAGCTTGTTGGTCACCGTCCAGGAGGCGGCGACCGGCGCGCCGACCTTGGCCTCCGGCACGATCACGGACTCCGGGTCGAAGGCCGCGCCGAACACGGTGGCGTTCAGCTTGTACGGGTTGTCCAGCAGCGTCGACGTACGGCGCGCGTCGACCTCGATCTCCCAGACGCCGGGCAGCGGGTCCACGTAGGAGGCGATGTCGGTCGTGTTCGGGTCGTTGTCGTCGACCTGGGTGCCGTACGGGCTGATGGCGCTGAACTGCGTCCGGCTGCCGTCCTTCAGGCCGCCGAGCGTGACCTGCAGCGACTTCGCGCCCTCGGGGACGGTCACGAAGTACGACCTGAAGTTGTTGCGCTCCACCGAGCCCGACGCGGTGAACGTGTGCCGGACCGGCGTGGAGACCACGACGGTGTTCAGGATCTGCTTGTCGACGCCCGGTGTCCTCGGGTCGTCGGCCTGAAGGATCACGCTCTTGATGCCCGCGTGCTTCGGGGCGGCCTGCACCTTGACGGTCACCGCCTTGTTCAGCGGCAGGTCGACGACCTTCGGGCCGGCGATCGAGAAGGTGCGGGCCTTGTTGTTGGCCAGGCGCAGGGTGTGCGCGAGCGAGCCGGCGGGGCCGGACGTACGGGTGATGGTGACGTCGTACGACTTCTTCTGCCCGGCCTTGAGGCCGCCCTCGCGGTCGTAGACGCCAGTGCCGAAGCCCGGCGTCTTCAGGGCCTGGTCGAGCGCGGTGTCGACCGGGGCCTTGACGGCGTAGTCGTGGGCGGTGGCGCCCGCCCTGACCGCCTTCCAGGCGTCGACGACGTCGATACGGCCGGCACCCTCCTCGTACGCCTGGAGTCCCTCGATGTGGTGGGCGGTCGAGGTGAGAGCCGTGCGCAGCTTCTCGGGCGTCAGCTTGATGCCCTTCTGCTTGGCGGCGCTCAGCAGCAGCGCGCTCGCGCCCGCGGCCTGCGGGGACGCCATCGAGGTGCCGTTGTACATGGCGTAGCCGGCGGGCAGCTTCCAGCCCGCCTCGGCGATCGGCGAGCCGGGCATCCAGGCCGGGATCGTGCTGACCGCGGAGCCGGGGGCGACGACGGTCGGGGTGAAGCCGCCGTCCTCACGCGGACCGCGCGAGGAGAAGTTGAACAGCTGGTACTTGTTGCGCACGCCGCTGCCGTAGTTCGCGGCGTAGGTCTCCTTGGAGACACCGGCGCCGACCGAGATGACCTTGTCGGCGAGGCCGGGGTCACCGATGGTGTTGGCGCCGGGGCCGGAGTTGCCCGCCGAGATGACGAGCTGGACGCCGTAGGTGTCGATGAGGCGCGTGTAGAGCTGGGCGCCGGCGCTGGTGCCGTCGTTCAGCGGGGGCAGGCCGCCGATGGACATGTTGACGACGTCGACGCCACGGTTGACGACGAGGTCGATCATGCCCTCGGTGAGCGCGACGCTGGAGCAGCCGGGGCCGAAGATGCAGGCTCGGGAGGAGACGATCTTCGCGCCGGGAGCGGCGCCGTTCATGTTCCCGCCGCCGAACATGCCGTTGGCGGCGGTGATGCCGGCCACGTGGGTGCCGTGCGAGCCGGCGGTGAGGCCGATGTTGACGAAGTCGGCCTTCTTGCCGACCCAGTCGCCGCCCAGCGGGTCCATCGGGACGTCCTTGCGGACCTCGACGACGAAGTCCTGTGTCTCGGGGATGTCGGTGGCCGGGTTGTCGGTGCCGAAGTGGCCGACCTGGTGGCCGTCCTTGTACGGCTTCATCGGGGTGTCGTCGGTGAAGTCGCCGTTGTCGTCGACGTCGACGGTCACGGTGCCGGCGGCCGGGTCGTACAGCACGCCCCAGTCGTCGGTCTTGTCCCCGTCCCGGTTGACGTCACCGTCGGCGTCGCCGTCCGTGACCTTGCCCTGGTTGGTGACGGCCTCACGGAAGGTGCTGATCAGATATGACCCCGCGGTGGCCTTCCAGCTCTTGCCGCCGTAGGTGAAGGCCGGCCCGGAGACGGGGGTGGTCATCGCCCGCCAGGTGCCGTCGCCGTCGACGATCGGGTCGGTGGCGGTCACCCAGTCGACGATCTTGCGCTCGCCGGTCGTGGTCTTCTGCAGCGCGGGGCTGCCGAGGTCGACACCGGTGTCGAGGACGCCGATGGTCACTCCGCGCCCGTCCGCCTTCGGGTTCTTCTTCACGAAGTCGACGGCGCCGGTCTCGAAGGACGGGTTGTACGGGTTCTTGGCGGCGGTGTCCTTGCCGGGCCCGGGGTAAGTGGCCACGGAGGCGCTCGACTTGGCACCGGCGTCGAGGCCCGGCTCCTCCAGGGGTATCTCGTCCCGCAGGTCGATGGCCTGCACGGAGGAGAGTTTCGCGGCGGCCGCGAGGGCCGAGTCGGCCTTGCCGGTCGGCACGGTGGCCCGTACGTATCCGAGCTTGTCGTACGTACGACCGACCGAGCCGCCCTTGATCCCGTCCAGCTCCGCGGCGACCTTCTCGGTCTGCCCGGGCGCCGTGGCGATCATCATCGTGACGGTCTTGTCGCGCTGTGCCTTGGCCTCCGCGAGGAGGTCGGCGTCGTCCGCACCGAGCTTGTCGTGAGCGGACTTCACGCCGGGGTCGGCCGCGGCGGCGGGGGCGCCGTCCGCGGCGAGGGCGAGGGGTATGGGTCCGGCCGCGGAGAGCGCGGCGACGAGCCCGGCGGCCACGGCGACCCGCGCGACGCGTCGCGCGCCGCCCGGTATCGGGGCCGGGTGGGGGGTGGGGGGCATGGTGATCCCTGGTGCTGAAGGAATGAAGGTCGGCGGCCGGATCGAGCACCTTCGACCGCCGCGGTCCGGAATGTGATCCCGGATGATCGCCTAGCTTTCCTCAAGAGGTCGATTTCTGTTGATAGTTCGAAGCCGGAAGATCGGGGAGTGACGCAAACTCGCCATGCGTCAGGAGGGACTTACCGGGCCAGGCTGTGACATTCCTGTGAGGAGCAAGCGCTTGGCACGCCGCCCGCCGTCCCCGGGCGGAGACGGCGCGGCGAGCTTCCCTCCACGCCGCGAGACCGCTGATCGCCCCCGGACGCACCGAGCACGGCTCTGGTCCGGGACCCCAACACCGCGTCATGGAACGTGCGTTCACTCAACCGCACTGGTCGGCGGTGCACTCCGCTTCCTGGGCGGCCATGACC
Source organism: Streptomyces sp. NPDC028907 (assembly GCF_055564995.1). NCBI lineage: Bacteria > Bacillati > Actinomycetota > Actinomycetes > Kitasatosporales > Streptomycetaceae > Streptomyces > Streptomyces sp. NPDC028907. The sequence goes on along the minus strand of NZ_JBVHVE010000023.1, from coordinate 84,665 downwards.
TCATCGCCGTACTCGAAGGCCCAGGCGCCGACGGCGTCGATGGGCGCCAACAAGGTCCGTCCCAGCGCGGTGAGCCGGTACTCGACGCGTGAGGGTGCGCCGGGGTGCGTCCTTCGGTCGACCAGTCCGTTGAACTGCAGGCGCCGCAGGGTCTCGGTGAGGACCTTGGAGCTGATCCCGCCGATCCGCTCCCGTAGTTCGACCGGGCGCCGGGGGCCGTCGCGCAGGGCCCAGAGCACCACGGCGTTCCAGGTGTTGGAGAGCAGGTCGAAGGCGAGTCGGGCGCGGCAGTCGGCGAGGAACGCGTCGGTCGTCACGTACCAAATGGTGCCCGACCGGCCTCCTAGCGTCGGTGCGAACGCACAGAGAGGGAACGCGCCATGAGAATCGGTGTACTGGGAACGGGCAACATGGCCGACGCACTCGCCACCCACTGGGTGCGGGCCGGGCACGAGGTGACCATCGGAGGTCGGGACGTACGCAAGGCGGAGCGGCTGGCGACGCGTATGGGAGGCGGTGCGCAGCACGGCAGCCTGCGCGCGGCGGTCGACTCCGGCCAGGAGGTGGTCCTGGCCGCGCTGCCCTTCGGGGCGGGGGTGCCCGTGGCCCGGGGACTGCACACGGCCCTGACGGACAAGGTGCTGCTCGACTGCTCCAATCCGATCGGGCCGGGATTCCGGCTGCTGACCGCGGGAGGCCCCTCAGCCGCCCGGCGACTGGCCGCGGCGGCACCGGGAGCCCACGTGGTCAAGGCCTTCAACCTCTGCCACGAGGATGTGTGGCGCATGCAGCCGCCCGTCTTCGGCGGACGGCCACTGGCCGTACCGGTGTGCGGGGACGACGAGACGGCCCTCGCGCGGGTACGCGAGTTGGTACGGGACGTGGGCTGTGAGCCCCTGGCCGGCGGCGACCTGGACCGCGCAGCCCTCCTGGAGGCGACCGCCGCGCTGTTCATCTCCCTGTGGGTCGGGCACGGAGCGGACGCCCAGGCGATCGCCCCTCCGCTGGCGTATGCGGCCGGACCGGGGCCCGGGGAGTCGTAGGCCCTGGAAACGCCGTGAGCCCCAGTCCAGAAGGGGCTCTGAACTGGGGCTCCGCAGTAGGCCCTGTGGGACTCGAACCCACAACCAATGGATTAAAAGTCCACTGCTCTGCCAATTGAGCTAAGGGCCCAGGCGATGTTGCCTCCCCGAGCATAGCCGCACGTGGCCGAGACTCCGATCGGGTATCGGGGTCACGGCCGCGTCGGCGGGGGCGGGAGATGGCGGAATGAGCCCTGTCGGGGCCGTGCGCGCCGGAGCGCTACGGATCTACGGATCCACGGATCCGCCGGACCGGCCGCCCGACGACCGCCCGACCCGGCGGACCCCCTCCCGGAGACATGACGCGCATCACAGCACGGCTAGAAGACGCCCTTGTAGCCCTGCCACCCGCTCGCGATCTTCGCCCGGGCCCCGAACGATCCCTTCCCGTCACCGCTGTTGCGCCACACGTTGCCGCTGCCGTCCCGGGAGACGAGGTCCGCCCTGCCGTCCCCCGTGATGTCCCCGGCACCGACGATGACGTTGTAGCCCGTGCCCCAGCCCGAGAAGACCTTCACCCGGTCCTTCAGCAGCCCGTTGCCCAGGCCGTTGTAGCGCCACAGCGTCCTGGCCTTGTCGAGGGCCAGCAGATCCCCGTGCCCGTCGCCGTTCAGGTCCCCGGCACCCACGATCTTCGTGTAGCCGCTCCACGCCGAACGGATCTTCTTCCCCGCCGCCAGCGTCCCGTCGCTCTTCGCCGCGAACAGGTAGATGTCCCCGGTCGACGCCTTCCGCGCCAGAAGATCGGCCCGCTTGTCACCGGTCAGGTCGCCCGGCGAGGTGAGCACGTCGTAGGCGTTCCAGCCGGTGCCGAGCTTGGTGTACGACGTCGAAGGCGTCAGCGCCTGCCCGCACTTGGCCTTGTAGCCGCGCAGCGAGCCGTCGCTCATCCGCGCCAGCACGTCGTTGCACCGGTCGCCGTTGAGGTCCCCGAACGGCACCGCGACCGTCTTCGTCGACCAGCCGCTCCCCGAGACCTTCCCGGAGAACGTGCCCTTGCCCGTGCCCTGCTGGAAGGTGAGCGCGCCGGAGGAGTTGAGGGTGAGCAGGTCACCGACGCCGTCCGGCAGGCCCGCCGCACCGACGTGATCGCGGTGGACCGCGTCGCCCCGCACCAGCCGGACGGTACCGCGCACCTGGAGCGGGGCGCCGACGCCGTCGGCCGGGGGGACGGTCAGGGTCCAGTCGTAGGAGCCGTTCGGCACGAAGGCGTCCCCGGTCCTCGTGGGGTCGTCGCCGTGCCAGCCGACGGTCAGCTCGCCGCGCGCCGCCGTACCGTCCACTCCGTCGGTGTAGACCTTGCCGGTCGCGCGGTTGCGGACGGTCAGGTCCCAGCCGGAGGAGGGCTTGGACAGCAGCACCGTGGTGAGGGTGCCCGGCACGGTGTCGCTCGTGCGGGCCGTGACGGTCGCCGTGTTCCGCGCGGGATCAAGCAGTCGGAGCGGCTGCTGTGCGACCCCGGACGGGACGAGGTGCACCCGCTCCTGGCCGTCCACGTAGGCCGCGTTCGCGCCGGCCTCGTCGACCGTCCAGCGCACGTCCCGCTGCGAGACCCCGGTGTCGGGCAGATCGCCGATGACCCTGCTCGCGGCCGACCCGTCGGCGACCGTCGTCAGCGTCAGCTTCCCGGCCTGCCGGTCGTGCGTGACGACGAACCCGTCCCCGAGCCTGGCCTCACCCGCCGGCACGGCCACGGACCTCTTCGCCGTACGGTCGTAGACCCCGGCCGTGTCACCGCACGTCCAGTACAAGTACCGCCCGAGCGCCTGGAGTTCGGTCGGCGCACAGCCCGAGGCGAGCGTCGCCGTCTCGGTGGTCCTCTTCGTCGTCAGGTTGTACGCGGTGACCGTGCCGGGGGTCGCGCCCCCCGTCCACAGGGTGTCGCCGGAGAGGGCGGCGGGGCCCCGCGTCGCGTACGGCTCCGCCTGGTCATCGATCTTGTAGGCGTACGTGTTGCCGGGCGTCGCGTACAGGACGTACCGCCCCGACACGTCGAGGATGCGCCCGTCGACGGGCACGCTCCGCTCCCACAGGCCCGCTCCGGTGGGGCCGTTGACGCGCAGGAGGTCGGTCTCCGAGCCGTACTCCATCCAGGCGATCCGCCCGTCGGCCGTACCGAAGACCTGCGAGCAGGCCACATCGGTCATCGGGCAGGTGCCGATCACCCCGGTGGTGGTGGGCGTGAACGAGGAGCGCTCGCCGAACGTGGGGGCGCCGGTGGCGGCGACGGTCCGCAGATAGTCGTTGCGCTGTGTGCTGCCGCCGGTGTCGGTGACGACCAGCCGGCCCTGCTCCAGCGAGATGCCCTGGATCGGCGCCGGCGGCTTGGGCAGGGCCTTGACCTGCGTGACGACCGGCTTGCCGGACGCGTCTGCGTGGATGCGCTGGATACCCCAGTCGTCGGCGGCGGTACGGCCGATGGAGAGGGCGGCGCCGTCCGACACGGCGGTGACCTCACTGCGCGACGAGGTCAGCAGAGTCACCTCGGCACCGCCCGCGATCGGCTTGGCCGTGATCTGGACGCTGCCGGTGGGCTGGTGCACCAGCCAGTCGCCTACGACGGCCAGGTCGTCGACGTAGTTGGCGCTCGGGCTGCCCGCGAGACCCACCTCCACCGGGGCGGCCGCCAGGTCCGCGCGGGGCACCACCAGCACCTTGGTGTTCAGCTCCCTGCTGTAGACGGCGACATGGTCCGGCGAGAGCTTGACGTAGCCGTAGGCGAGGGAGGGCAGCGGCCGGGTCCAGTCCCGCACGCGGCCCGTGGCGCGGTCGACGGCGACCATACGGGCGGTGCCGTCCAGCGTCGCGTTGAAGATCAGGCCCTCGGCGTCGGCGCCGCGCGGCTGCCCCAGCGTCATGCCCGCGGGCGCCCCACCGACCTGCGTGTCGACGACGGTCCCGTCCTCGCGTACGTCCAGGAGGTGGACGACCCGCGTGACCGTGCCGTCGGCGTTCGTGACGTTGGCGGCGGTGACGACCGTGGTGCCGTAGATCGTGAGCACGGTGTGGCCCGTGGGCAGCTGGAAGGTACGGGTGGTGTCGTCCGCCGCGTTCCAGAAGTCGATCCGGCCGTCCGAAGCACGGTAGGCGAGCACATCGGTGCCGGTGCCCGACATGCTCGCGTAGCCGGTCGGTATCGGCGCCTCGAAGGCCCTGCCGTCGGCGTACCGCGTCCACAGCAGCCGGGAGCTGCCCTCCAGCCGGTGGAAGACGCCCTCGGCGCCGGCCCCGTTCGCACCGGTCGTGGTGTCGGAGGAATGGAGCGTCGCCGTCAGATTGGTGGTCCGCGGGGTCGACGGTACGACCGTGTCCTGAGACACCTCCGCCGCCGCCGACGCGACGGGCAGCAGCGGGCTCAGCCCACCCGCGAGCGCGGCGGACGCGGCCACGGCGACGGCCGCCCGTCTCGCTCTCGAACGACGTACGAAGACATGGCGGGCCAAGGCGATCCTCCCCGGAACACGGGAGAGGGAGCGGCGCACTGTTCTCAGATGCCCCCGGCCCCCCGGCCGTCACATCCCCCTCATAAGTCGGCTGATCTTACAACTCTTCCGCAGATGCCAGGAGAGCTTTCTTCCGACCGGCCCCGCGCACGAGAAAGCGCCGGGCCCCCACCTGGAGAGGTGGGGGCCCGGCGCTCAGTGCCTCACCGGCTGACGTCAGCCGTTGCGCTTCCAGCGCGGCTTGTCATCACGGCGCCCGAAGGAACCGGAGGTGCCGGAAGTGCCGGAGGTGCCGCCACGGTGGTCGTCACGACGGCCGTACGGACGCTCGTGCCCGCCGGAGCGGAAGCCGGGACGGTCGTCACGGCGGTCGCGGTTGAAGGGACGGTCACTGCCACGGTGCCCACCGCGCTCGTCCCGGCGCTCGAAGGACCGCCCGGCCGGACGGTCGTCCCGACGGAACCCGCCCCGGTCGTCACGGCGCTCGAAGGAGCGGCCGCCACGGTCACGGTCGAAGGAACGCCCACCACGGTCGTCCCGACGGTCGTCGCGACGGAAGCCGCCACGGTCGTTGTCCCGACGCTCGAACCCACGGTCGCCACGGT
>NZ_JBVHVE010000023.1:0-79440 GCF_055564995.1 Streptomyces sp. NPDC028907 | reverse complement strand
ACGGTCACGGTTGAACCCACCGCGGTCGTTGTCCCGACGCTCGAAGGAACGCCCACCACGGTCGTCACGGCGGTCATCGCGACGGTCGTCCCGGCGGAAACCGCCACGGTCGTTGTCCCGACGCTCGAACCCACGGTCGCCACGGTCACGGTTGAACCCACCGCGGTCGTTGTCCCGACGCTCGAAGGAACGCCCACCACGGTCGTCACGGCGGTCATCGCGACGGTCGTCCCGGCGGAAGCCGCCACGGTCGTTGTCCCGACGCTCACGACGCTCGTACGCCGGAGCCTCGGCCCGGTCGACGTCCTGCGCCACCGGCTGCTCGGGCACGGCCACCTCGACGGCCTCGACCGCCGCCGCGGCCTGCGCCTCGGCCACCGCGGCCTCCGGGTCCTCGCCCCGCTCACGCGCCGCGCGGGCCACCAGCCGGTCGGACTCCTCACGCAGCTCCACGGCACGCCGCTGCGCCCGCTCCAGCTGCTTGGTCAGCTGGGCGACCTCACGCTCGGCCTGCTGCGCGGCGTTGCCCGCCGACTCCGCCTGCACCTCGGTCATCGAACGGGCGCCGGTGATCTCGGCGACCTCCGGGTCGAACGCGTTGCCCCCCTGGATGATGTGGCGCGAGGCGTCGACGCCCGCGTCCTCCATCAGCCGGAAGATCTGACGGCGCTGGTGCGGCAGGGACAGCGAGACGACCGTGCCGGTACGCCCCGCACGCGCCGTACGGCCGGCCCGGTGCAGGTAGTCCTTGTGGTCACCGGCAGGGTCCACGTTCAGCACCAGGTCGATGCCGTCGACGTGGATACCGCGCGCGGCGACGTCGGTGGCGACGAGGACGTTGACGTACCCGTCCTTGAAGTCCGCGAGGGTCCGGGTCCTGGCCCCCTGCGTCATACCGCCGTGCAGAGCGTCCGCCTTCACCCCGGCGTCACGCAGCTGCTCGGCGACCCGGTCCGCGCCCAGCTGGGTGCGGACGAAGATGATGGTGCGGCCCTTGCGGGAGGCGATCGCGGCGGTGACCGGTGCCTTGTCCTTGGGCTTCACGATCAGGATGTGGTGCGACATGGTCGTCACCGCGCCCTGCGCCGCGTCGACCTCGTGCAGGACCGGGTCCGTCAGGTACCGGTCGACGAGGGTCTTGATCTCGTTCTCCATGGTCGCGGAGAACAGCATCCGCTGACCGCCCGCCGGAACCTGGTCCAGCAGCTCGGTCACCTCGGGCAGGAAGCCCAGGTCGGACATCTGGTCGGCCTCGTCGAGAACCGCGACCTCGACGTCCTCCAGGGAGCAGGCGCCGCGGTTGATGATGTCGCGCAGTCGGCCCGGGGTCGCGACGAGCACGTCTACGCCCCGCTCCAGGGCGTAGATCTGGTTGCCCATGGACGTACCGCCGCAGACGACCTTCATCTTCAGGCCGAGCTGGTCGCCGTACGGCTGGAGCGCGTCCGCGACCTGCATCGCGAGCTCACGCGTCGGGGTCATGATGACGGCCCGCGGCTTGTGCTTCTCGGTACGGCCACCGGACAGCCGCGCCAGCGTCGGCAGACCGAACGACAGCGTCTTGCCCGAGCCGGTACGGCCACGGCCCAGGATGTCCTTGCCGGCCAGGGCGTCCGGGATGGTCGCGGCCTGGATCGGGAAGGGGACCGTCACGCCGTTCTGCGCGAGCTTGCGGACGACGCCCTCGGGGAGACCGAGGTCCGCGAAGGTCACCTCGGGCGCCTCCTCGACGGCCGCGTTCTCCGCGTCCTCGGGCACGACGACGTGATCAGTACTGGAAATGGACATGCGTATGCGAAACCTTCCGGAGTCTCGTCGGCACGCGCCCGTCAACTCCGTGATTCGCAATACGACCGCCTCAATGCGGTCAGCCACGGCAAGGGAGAGTACGCGCCACACGGCGCGCTCTGCGGTGGCGCCGGGCAAATGGGATCAAACGATCTACCACCATACGCACCCCAGGCCCCCCAAGGCAAACCGACCGTCAACCATGTAGGCAACGTCACGTCCACCACCCCCTCACCCCCACCGCCCCTCGCCTCAGGCGGGCGCCCCCGCGGCCGGCGCCGGCTCCCGCTGGTCCAGCTGCGGCCCCGTCTCCTCGTGCGCCGACGAAGACGGCTCGGCCACCGTGGGCGTCGGCGACGGGGTCGTCGGCTGCTCCGTCGGCGTCGGCTCCGGATCAGGCGTCCGCGTGGGCGACGGCTCGGCCGTCCGGGTCGGCCCCGGCTTCTCCGTCGCCCCCGGCTTCACCGGCCCACCCCCCGCGGGCGCGGAAGCACTCACCGCCGCCGACGGCGAGGCGGACGGGGACGCCGACTCGGCACCCTTGTCCTTGCCCTTCCCCTTGCCCTTCCTGTCCTTCTCCCGCTTGCCGTCGTCCGCATGCGCCCCGTACCCGGACCCCCCGCCCGACACCGCCGCCCCACCGTCCGGCTCCTCACCACCGCGCTGCCCCGCCGAGTGCGACGGCTTCGCGTCCTTGCCACCCCCGTCGTCACCCACACTCATACAGCCGGCGGCAGCGGCGACGGCCATCACCGTGGCGGCCAGACGGACAGGTACGTACAAGGGGCGCACGGGAGCCACCTCCAGGGGCGGGCGAAGAAGTCAACCTGCCCAACTCCCGCCGCCCACAAGAGGACACGCCCCCCGAACAAGCCGGACAGCACGCGTCACAGACGCACTCTCACCCGTACCCGAGCGCATGCAACCGGGCATCGTCGATCCCGAAGTGATGCGCGATCTCATGCACCACCGTCACCTCGGTCTCCTCGACGACCTCCTCACGCGACTCGCACATCCGCAGCGTCGGCCCCCGGTAGATCGTGATCCGGTCCGGCAGCACCCCCGCGTACCACTCCCCGCGCTCCGTCAGCGGCGTCCCCTCGTACAACCCGAGCAGCTGGGGGTCATCCGCCGGCGGCTCGTCCTCGACGAACACCGCGACGTTGTCCATCAGCCGCGTCAACTCCGGCGGAATCCGGTCCAGCGCCTCGGCGACCAGTTCCTCGAACTCCTCGCGCGTCATCTCCAGCACAGGCCCATTGTCAGGCACCACACCGCCACAAGGAGCGCGAACGGCCCCGCATATCCACTTCCACGCCTGGGCATACGGGACCAATGGCCCGCGTCCCCGCCGCCGTCACCAAGGCCCTCGGTCACCTCCCCAGGGCCTCACGCGCCCTCGCCCGCCGCTACGCCACCCGCCGCCCCAGCCCCAGCCCCACACCGGAACTCGTCACCCAGCCCCACCCCCGGGCCCGCCCGTCGCCCACCACCGCCCTGCTCGATGGCGCTCCGCGCCAGCCCCTCAAATCTGCCCTCGGCCTCGTCGCCGTCGTCCTCCTCGGCGCCTGGCTCGGCCTGCTCATCGTCGGCAACGTACGCGTCCCCGTCGGCCCCATGAACACGACGATGACCCTCCGCCCCTCCATCACCGGCGGCACCAAGATCAACGTCTCCCCGCTCGGTGCCCTCCAACTGGACAGCCACATCGCCCCCGTCCGCCTGGACGTCAACGTCGACCAACTCGACCCCGCCCGCGCCCAAGCCCTCGTCGACCACCCCGAACGCCTCTCCGGCCTCCAGGACGAGGTCACCCACGACGTCACCGACGGCACCGTCGACCTGGCGCTACGCAGCTGCATCGCCGTCGTCACCGGCGCCACGGCACTCGGCCTGGCCGTCTACCGCCGCCCCCGCCGCGCCCTGACCGCCGGCGGCCTCGCCCTCACCCTCCTGGCGGCCTCCGGAGGCACGGCCTACGCCACCTGGAACCCCGAATCCGTCCTGGAACCGAAGTTCTCAGGCCTCCTCTCCTCCGCCCCCTCCCTCGTCGGCAACGCACGCAGCATCGTCACCGAATTCGACGTCTACCAGAAGGAGTTGGCCCGCCTGGTCACCAACGTGACCAAGCTCTACGACGCCACCTCCACACTCCCCGCCTACGCACCCGACCCGTCGACGATCCGCGTCCTGCACGTCTCCGACATCCACCTCAACCCGGCGAGCTGGAAGATCATCGCCTCGCTGGTGGACCAGTACAAGGTCGACGTGATCGTCGACTCCGGCGACACCATGGACCACGGCACAGCCGCCGAGAACGGCTTCCTCGACCCCATCGAGGACCTCGGCGCCCCCTACGTCTGGGTCCGCGGCAACCACGACTCCCAACTGACCCAGCGCTACCTGGAAGACCTCAAGAACGTCCACGTCCTGGACAACGGCAAGGCCAAGACGATCTCCGGCCTGCGCTTCGCCGGCATCGGCGACCCCCAGTTCACCCCCGACCGCTCCCAGATCCCCGGCGGCGACGCGGCCAACGAACTCGCCGGCGCCCGCCTCGCCACCTCACTCCGCGACCAGAAGGCAGCCGGCACGCCCGTGGACGTCGCCATCGCCCACGAACCAGTGGCCGCCCGCCAGACCGACGGCGAGGTCCCCCTGACCCTGGCCGGCCACATCCACCACCAGGAAATGGAACTCCTGCCCTACGGCACCCGCCTCCGCATCGAGGGCTCCACCGGCGGCAGCGGGCTGCGCGCCATCGAGGGCAAGCACCCCGACCCCATCCAGACCTCGATCCTCTACTTCGACCGCGACACCCGCCGCCTCCAGGCCTGGGACGAGATCGAACTCGGCGGCCTCGGCCTGACCACCGCGGAGGTCAGCCGCCACCTGGTCGAGGAGAACCAACCAGGCGCCACCGAGTCCCCGAGCAACTCCCCGACCGGCTCCCCCACCCCCAGCCCGTAAACCGTTTTGGCGATACCTCCCGCCATCCCATATGCTTCTCACGTCCCCGACGCGCTGAGAAGCGCCCAGGCGGGCCGATAGCCCTCATCGTCTAGCGGCCTAGGACGCCGCCCTTTCAAGGCGGTAGCACGGGTTCGAATCCCGTTGGGGGCACGCAACACCGTGTGCGACACTGTCGTACACATCGCTTGGTCCTGTGGAGCAGTTTGGAGTGCTCGCCACCCTGTCAAGGTGGAGGCCGCGGGTTCAAATCCCGTCAGGACCGCAAAGGCTTTGCAAAAAGCCTTGACGGCTGGGTAGCTCAGTTGGTACGAGCGATCGCCTGAAAAGCGATAGGTCGCCGGTTCGACCCCGGCCCCAGCCACAGCAAAGGCCCCGATCCTCGGATTGGGGCCTTGTTGTATGTCGGTGTTGTCTGTCGGTCCGCCACACCGCCGGAGGCAAAAGCGTTCGCCATGGATTTCGGTGGGATGAGATCCTGGATCGCGTATGTCTACGCACCCTGCCCCCGCCCTCGGCGCCCTCGCCCCCCGTCTGACCGAGCTGTCCCTGCGTGATGCGCAGCGGCTCGGGCGGCGGCTCGAAGGTGCGCGCAAGATCCGTAAGCCGGAGGCGCGGGCCGCCGTGCTGGCCGAGATCGAGGCGGAGATCGCCAAGGGTGAGGAGCGTATCGCCACGCGGCGCACCCTTGTGCCCGCTGTCACGTATCCCGAGCAGTTGCCGGTCAGTCAGAAGAAGGGTGATATCGCGGAGGCGATCCGTGATCACCAGGTCGTGATCGTCGCCGGTGAGACGGGTTCCGGCAAGACGACACAGATCCCGAAGATCTGTCTGGAGCTCGGGCGTGGTGTGCGCGGCATGATCGGGCACACGCAGCCTCGGCGTATCGCGGCGCGCACGGTCGCGGAGCGGGTGGCGGAGGAGTTGGACACGCCGCTGGGGGAGTCGGTGGGCTGGAAGGTGCGTTTCACCGACCAGGTGAATCCGGACGCCACCTTCATCAAGCTGATGACGGACGGCATTTTGCTTGCCGAGATCCAGACCGATCGCGAGCTGCGTGCCTACGACACGATCATCATCGACGAGGCGCACGAGCGGTCGCTCAACATCGACTTCCTGCTCGGGTATCTGGCGCAGCTGCTGCCGAAGCGGCCGGATCTGAAGGTGGTCATCACCTCGGCGACCATCGATCCGGAGCGTTTTTCCCGGCATTTCGGTGATGCGCCGATCATCGAGGTCAGTGGGCGTACGTATCCGGTGGAGGTGCGGTATCGGCCGCTTCTCGAGGAGGACACCGAGGACTCCGACCGGGATCAGATCACGGCGATCTGTGATGCCGTGGAGGAGCTGCAGGGTGAGGGCAAGGGAGACATTCTCGTCTTCCTGTCCGGTGAGCGGGAGATCCGCGACACCGCGGACGCGCTGGTCAAGAAGAACTACCGGTTCACCGAGGTTCTGCCTCTCTATGCGCGGCTGTCGCACGCGGAACAGCACCGCGTCTTCCAGCCCCATACCGGTCGCAGGATCGTTCTGGCGACGAACGTCGCCGAGACGTCGCTGACCGTTCCGGGAATCAAGTACGTCATCGATCCCGGTTTCGCCCGCATCAGCCGTTACAGCCATCGCACGAAGGTGCAGCGGCTGCCGATCGAGCCGGTGTCCCAGGCCAGTGCGAATCAGCGCAAGGGCCGTTGTGGCCGGACCAGCGACGGTGTCTGTATCCGTCTCTACTCCGAGGACGATTTCCTTGCCCGTCCGGAGTTCACGGACGCCGAGATCCTCCGTACGAATCTGGCCTCCGTCATCCTTCAGATGACCGCGGCCGGTCTCGGCGACATCGAGAAGTTCCCGTTCATCGATCCGCCGGATCACCGCAACATCCGCGACGGCGTCCAGCTTCTCCAGGAGCTCGGCGCGATCGATCCGGCTGAGAAGGACGTGCGGAAGCGGCTCACGCAGACCGGCCGCAAGCTCGCGCAGCTGCCGGTGGACCCGCGCCTGGCTCGTATGGTCCTGGAGGCGGACAAGAACGGTTGTGTCCGCGAGGTCATGGTCATAGCGGCCGCGTTGTCCATTCAGGATCCGCGTGAGCGTCCGGCCGACAAGCAGGCGCAGGCCGATCAGCAGCACGCCCGGTTCAAGGACGAGACGAGCGATTTCCTCGCGTATCTCAACCTGTGGCGTTACGTCCGCGAACAGCAGCGTGAGCGTGGCTCGTCGTCGTTCCGTCGGATGTGCAAGCAGGAGTATCTGAATTTCCTGCGCATCCGCGAATGGCAGGACATCTACACCCAGCTCCGCACGGTCGCCAAGCAGATGGGCATCCATCTCAACGAGGAGGACGCTCCCGGCGACCGCATCCATCTCTCCCTCCTCGCCGGTCTGCTCTCGCACATCGGCATGAAGGACGTGAAGGACGGCGCGAAGAACGAGTACCTGGGCGCCCGCAGCGCCAAGTTCGCGATCTTCCCGGGCTCGGCCCTGTTCAAGAAGCCCCCGCGTTTCGTGATGTCCGCCGAGCTGGTGGAGACGTCCCGCCTGTGGGCCCGGGTCAACGCGAGGATCGAGCCGGAGTGGGTCGAGCCGCTCGCCGGGCATCTGCTGAAGCGGACGTACAGCGAGCCGCACTGGGAGAAGGACCAGGCGGCGGTGATGGCGTACGAGAAGGTCACGCTGTACGGCGTCCCGATCGTCGCCCAGCGCAAGGTGAACTACGGCCGTATCGACCCGGAGGTCAGCCGCGAGCTGTTCATCCGCAATGCCCTGGTCGAGGGCGACTGGCGCACCCACCACAAGTTCTTCGCCGACAACCGCAGACTCCTCAGCGAGGTCGAGGAACTGGAGCACCGGGCCCGGCGCCGGGACATCGTGGTCGACGACGAGACGCTGTTCGACTTCTACGACCAGAAGGTTCCCGAGCACGTCGTCTCCGGCGCCCACTTCGACTCCTGGTGGAAGCACAAGCGGCACGAGCAGCCGGAGTTCCTGGACTTCGAGCGCGAGATGCTGATCCGGGAGTCGGCGGAGGCGGTCACCAAGGCGGACTATCCGGACTCCTGGCGGCAGGGTGCGCTGAAGTTCCGGGTGACGTACCAGTTCGAGCCGGGCGCGGACGCCGACGGTGTGACCGTCCACATCCCGCTCCAGGTCCTCAACCAGGTCACGGACGAGGGCTTCGACTGGCAGATCCCGGGCCTGCGCGAGGAGTTGGTGACGGAGCTGATCCGCTCGCTCCCCAAGCCGATCCGCCGCAACTACGTGCCGGCGCCGAACTTCGCCCAGCGCTTCCTGGACACGGCCGTGCCGCTCCAGGAACCACTGGCCGTGACCATGGCCCGCGAACTGAAGCGCATGGTCGGGGTCCCCTTCACCGCCGACGACTTCGACTGGTCGAAGGTCCCGGACCATCTGCGCATCACCTTCCGGATCGTGGACGAACGGCGCCGCAAGCTGGCCGAGGACAAGGACCTGGAGGCGCTGAAGCTCCGTCTGAAGCCGAAGGCGCGCAAGGCCCTCTCCCAGGCCGCCGCGGCCACCGCCTCCCGCCAGGGCGGCGAGTCCCTGGAGCGCTCCGGCCTGACCGACTGGACCATCGGCGCCCTCACCCGCGTCTTCGAGACGCGCCGCGCCGGTCAGCCGGTCAAGGCGTATCCGGCGCTGGTGGACGAGGGCGACACGGTTTCCGTACGCCTCTTCGACACCGAGGCTGAGCAGCAGCAGGCGATGTGGAAGGGCACGCGGCGGCTGATCCTGCGCAACATCCCGGTCAGTCCGGCGAAATTCGCGAGCGAACGCCTGACGAACCCGCAGAAGCTGGCCCTGTCCGCCAACCCTCACGGTTCGATCCAGGCCCTTTTCGACGACTGTGCGATGGCCGCGGCGGACAAGCTGATGGGTGACTTCGGCGGGCCGGCGTGGGACGAGGAGTCGTACCGGAAGCTGTACGACAAGGTGCGCGCCGAGATCGTCGACACGACGGTTCGTGCGGTGGGTCAGGTGCAGCAGGTCCTCGCGGCGTGGCAGGCCGCCGAGCGCCGTCTGAAGGCTGTACGCAGCCCTGCCCTGCTCGCCAACCTCACGGACGTACGCAAGCAGCTGGACGCCCTTGTGCGGCCTGGTTTCGTGACGACGGCGGGCCTGCGCCGGATGCCCGATCTGATGCGGTACCTGATCGCGGTGGACCGCCGGTTGCAGCAGATGCCGACCAACGTCCAGCGGGACACGACCCGTATGGAGAAGGTCCACGAGATGCAGGACGAGTACGCCTGGCTTCTGGAGCAGATGCCGCAGGGCCGTCCGGTACCGCAGCAGGTGCTGGACGTCCGCTGGATGCTGGAGGAGCTCCGCGTCAGCTACTTCGCGCACGCGCTCGGAACGGCGTACCCGATCTCCGACAAGCGGATCGTGAAGACGATCGACACACTGGCCCCGTGACGAGGCGTGCACACTGGGTGAGTTCGACCCCGGGGCTCACCCTCCTGTACAGTCTCTTCTCGCAGCGCAACGCACGAATAGCGCAGCGAAACCTGGTCCTGTGGAGCAGTTTGGAGTGCTCGCCACCCTGTCAAGGTGGAGGCCGCGGGTTCAAATCCCGTCAGGACCGCAGTGAAGAGTATGGCCCGCACCCGATCGAGGGTGGCGGGCCTTCTTCATGTCCGCTCCCGAACCCGTCGACGCCGGCCCACGCTCTCCAGCCCGTCCGGCGTTTGAGGACGAGGCCCCTTCAGGGCCGAAGCGGGGGTCTGGGGGCCGCAGGCCCCCAGGACGGTCGCCGTGGTGCCGGGTGCCCAGGAACCGCAGCGGGGGTCTGGGGGCCGCAGGCCCCCAGGACGGTCGCCGCGGTGCCGGATGCCCAGGAACCGGCGTGATCGAATGACCGGCGCAACCGGCGGAGCCCTTCGCGGAGCCACCACGCCACCTTGACGGCGTCACATTCGCTCGGTACCCAGAAACCAGGGCCCTTCCCGGCGTGGCCCCCTCGGAGGTGGCGTATGGCGGCATCGACTAGGCACGAGACGCGGGCGTTGCTCCGCGCGCACCTGGCAGCCGCCGCCTCCTACCGACATCTGACCCGCCACTGCCCGATCTGCCACCGCCTGCTGCGACTGGCGATGGACTCCGCCCCACGGAGCACCAGTCCGGCGCCCCCGGCGCCCGACGACGCCACCAAGGACGAATCCACGTCCACGGCGTGACCCGTGACCCGTGACCGCGACTGTGCCCCATGCCGACGTCAACTCCCGCCCTGGCATGGGCTAATGGATCACGCAGACCCCCCTAGCGCACAGAGCCCACAGGCAACAAGCACCGCGTGATGTGACGGGTGTCACCGCATGAGTTTCCGGAAGTGCGGTACTTACACCCTGCCTACAACTGGTCAATTTAATATGTGCAATTGCACCAGCTTCTAGGCATCCTCCGGCACACACTCAGTGACGCCCAGGGGTCGGTCCACAGGAGATTCGACAGCCCTCCCCAGACTCCGACAAGCCCGCCCACAGGTCGTCCGGTCGGCACACATTCCACGCACAAAAAGATCGCGCTGGACTCGGCGGAGTCCAGCGCGATCTACGACGCACCCTTGTTGCGTGCCTGAAGAGCTCTGACGGCTCGGGCGTGGGCTCTGTTGGGGCAGAACCCGCGTCGCTTGGAGCTAGGGTTCGGGCGCCGCGGCGAGTTGGGGGAACTGCCGTTTCGCCCGGTTATGGAGTTGTTCAGGCCTCGCTGCGCTGCTGCGGGATGCCCGCGAGCAGCGCGCGGACCTCAGCCTCGCGGTAGCGGCGGTGTCCGCCGAGCGTACGGATGGAAGTAAGCTTCCCGGCCTTCGCCCACCGCGTGACCGTCTTGGGGTCGACGCGGAACATGGTGGCGACCTCAGCCGGGGTCAGCAGCGGCTCGGCATCAGGGGTGCGAGCGGTCATGAGCGGCCTCCTCGGGAGAACCGAACCTTCTCGGTTCTTTCCTCTAAATTCTGCACCTTGACCCGCGTTGCCCGAAATGGCGGACGCGAGTCGAGTCGGTTATAGGACGAACGGCTTGTCCTCGGCACTACAACTACACCATCTGTCCAGCCGCGTCGGCCAAACCGATGGAATTGCCCTCCCAGGTGTTCATCAGCGACGGAAGCCGATGGACCATGCCATAGCGGACAGTCACGCCACTGTGACGATCAGTCACAGTGGCGTGCAGGAGTCTCAAGACCCCCCAAAGCGTGCAATGTCGAGAGAGAGTCCTCCCCGGACTCCTTGTCCTATTTTGGCACGAGGAGGGGTTAGGGGCGCAAGAGCCGCGTACGTGCGGTCCGTCACGCTTACGCGCGTTGAAGCAGCCTTGACGCATACGCCCGTATCGGGTCCTACGTCCCTTGTTGACGAGACATCAGGAACCCCAGAGCGAGCACGAAACCCCAAAACGGGCGTCTCGTCAAACGCCAGTTCGTTACGTCACACAGTGCGTCAGATCACACGGGTCGGCGTGCCTTGGGTCACACGGGTCGGCGTGTCCCGGGTCACACCAGGCCGCTCAGTTCGCCGAACGCCGGTCCCGCACCGACCGCCACCGCTCCACCAGCCGTCCGTAGGCCTCCCCGGCGGCCTCCCCGTCGCCCCGCCTGAGCGCGTCGATGCCGTGGGTCACATCGGCGGCCGAGTGGTCGTCCTCCAGCTCGCCGGCGGGCAGGGTGTGCACCAGGCCGCCGTAGTCCAGCTCGACCAGGGACCGCGGGTGGAACTCCTCCAGCCAGCGCCCGACGTCCAGCAGACCGTCGATGAGCGGCCCCTCGTCGATGGCGTCCTTCAGGGCCCGCAGAGCCCGCGCCACGCGCCGCCGCGCCTCCACCATGGGCGTGCGGTAGCGCAGCATCGGGGGGATCTCGCCCGAGCCCTTGTCGAACCGCCGCTCCTCGTCGGACACCAGCACGAACCAGTGCAGCGGCACCTGCCACGTCGAGGTGCGGATCCACGGCCGGGCGTCGGGGTTACGGGCCAGCCAGCGCTCGTAGTCCTGGGCCGCCTGACGCCGTACGACCTCCGGCAGCACCGCGTCCAGGACCGGCTTGGGCAGTTCGTCGCCCAGCTCGCCGAGCGCCTGCCAGCCGCGCAGCCGGGTGCGCCACGGGCACACGCACAGCACCCCTTCGACCTCCAGCACGAAGGCGTCGCCGCTCTCGTGGACCGGCACCGGGACGGGCGGGGTGGGCAGCAAGTCGGCCAGGGACCGGCGCAGTTCGTCCTGGTACGACGGGCGGTCGGCGCGGCGGGCGTACCGGGCCCAGTGGTCGCGCTCCGGTTCCGGGAAGGCGGCCAGTGGCTCGTACACGCGCAGATAGGTCGCGTACGGGACGATCACCGAGGACACCTTGGGCACGCCTGCTCTCTCCCCCGCCCTCTGCCAGGAAAACCCGCGGAACCCGCTCACAAACGTGCGGGAAAACTATGCAAATCGTCGCACGGCCGTACTCCGCGAGTAGGTGATCCTGAGCACTGCGGGATGGACGGGCGCCAACGGGTCTAATCTCATGCTCACAGCCCCCGCCACCCGTACGGGAGCTCCGCTCCAATCGCCGCCAGTACTCAGGAGTCACCACAGTGACCGACGTAACACACGGCGTCCTGCACACCCTGTTCCACTCGGACCAGGGGGGTCATGAGCAAGTCGTGCTCTGTCAGGACCGCGCCAGCGGCCTCAAGGCCGTCATCGCCATCCACTCCACCGCCCTGGGCCCCGCCCTCGGCGGTACGCGCTTCTACCCGTACGCCACCGAGGACGAGGCCGTCGCCGACGCGCTGAACCTCGCGCGCGGGATGTCGTACAAGAACGCCATGGCCGGACTCGATCACGGCGGCGGCAAGGCCGTGATCATCGGGGACCCGGAGAAGATCAAGTCCGAGGAGCTGCTGCTGGCCTACGGCCGGTTCGTGGCCTCCCTGGGCGGCCGCTACGTCACCGCGTGCGACGTCGGTACCTACGTCGCCGACATGGACGTCGTGGCGCGCGAGTGCCGCTGGACGACCGGGCGCTCCCCCGAGAACGGCGGCGCGGGCGACTCCTCCGTGCTCACCGCCTACGGCGTCTACCAGGGCATGCGCGCCTCCGCCCAGCACCAGTGGGGCGACCCGTCGCTGCGCGGCCGCACCGTCGGTATCGCGGGCGTCGGCAAGGTCGGCCACCACCTGGTGGAGCACCTGCGGGCGGAGGGCGCGGAGGTCGTCATCACGGACGTGCGCGAGGAGGCCGTCGGCCGGATCCTCGCGGCGCACCCGACGGGCGTACGGGCCGTCGCCGACACCGCGACCCTGATCCGCGTCGAGAACCTCGACATCTACGCCCCGTGCGCGCTCGGCGGCGCCCTGAACGACGACACCGTGCCGGTGCTCACCGCGAAGGTGGTGTGCGGCGCGGCCAACAACCAGCTCGCCCACCCGGGCGTCGAGAAGGACCTCGCGGACCGCGGGATCCTCTACGCGCCCGACTACGTGGTGAACGCCGGCGGTGTGATCCAGGTCGCCGACGAGCTGCACGGCTTCGACTTCGACCGGTGCAAGGCGAAGGCCGCGAAGATCTACGACACCACGCTGGCCATATTCGCACGTGCGAAGACGGACGGGATTCCGCCGGCCGCCGCGGCCGACCGGATCGCCGAGCAGCGGATGGCGGAGGCGCGCGGGGCGCACTGATCCGGGCGCGCTGTCTGCTGAAGATCACCCCAAACAGGGGTTTGGCCGGTACCCGCCGGTGGGCAGTTGGAGAGAACTCTCACTTCTACCGGCGGGTCGACCGCCGATAAGTGGTTAAAATCGCGGTTGACCAGCGAGGACAGGGCACCTCGAAGGTCCTGTGCACACGCGCGTGCTGCGGGCGACGTACCGTATGGGCGCGGGCTCAGGTACCGTGGAAGCCCTACGGACCGGCCTCTCCACGGAGAGTCCGTTCCGGATCATGAACGCGTGTCAGACTCTGGGGCCGTCGAGCCCCGTCGTTGAGGGGGTCGAGCCATGGGGCGCGGCCGGGCCAAGGCCAAGCAGACGAAGGTCGCCCGCCAGCTGAAGTACAACAGCGGTGGGACGGACCTCTCACGCCTGGCCGAGGAGCTGGGCGCATCGACGTCGAACCAGTCGCCGAACGGCGATCGCTTCGAGGACGATGAGCAGGACGACGACGACCTGTACTCGAAATACGCCGACCTCTATGAGGACGACGACGAGGATCAGGACGAGGACCCCTCGGAGCAGCGTCGCGGAGCTTGACTTTGCATTGAGCACTCACCCGGTCGGTGACCTCGGTCACCGACCGGGTTCTGTGCTGCCTGCAAGGCTTCAGCTCGCGTAGTCACCGATCAGGGCCGCGCCGGTCTCGTGGTCGCCCCTGTCCGTGATCTCGCCCGCGACCCAGGCGTCCACGCCGCGGTCGCCCAGGGTCGCCAGGGCCGCGTCCGTGGACTCCTCCGGGACGATCGCGATCATGCCGACGCCCATGTTCAGGGTCTTCTCCAGCTCCAGGCGCTCGACAGAGCCGGTCCTGCCGACGAGGTCGAAGATCGGGGCCGGGGTCCAGGTGGTGCGGTCGACGATCGCGTGCAGGCCGTCCGGGATCACCCGGGCCAGGTTGGCGGCCAGACCGCCGCCCGTGACATGGCTGTAGGCGTGTACGTCCGTGGTGCGGGTGAGGGCCAGACAGTCCAGCGAGTAGATCTTCGTCGGCTCCAGCAGCTCCTCGCCGAGGGTGCGGCCGAGCTCGTCGATCCGGCTCTCCAGGGCGAGGCCGGCCTGGTTCAGCAGGACGTGGCGGACCAGCGAGTACCCGTTGGAGTGAAGGCCGGACGCCGCCATGGCGATCACCGCGTCACCCTTACGGATGCGATCCGGGCCCAGCAGCCGGTCGGCCTCCACTACGCCCGTACCGGCGCCGGCGACGTCGAAGTCGTCCTCGCCCAGCAGACCCGGGTGCTCGGCCGTCTCGCCGCCGACCAGGGCGCAGCCGGCGAGCACACAGCCCTCGGCGATGCCCTTGACGATGGCGGCGACCCGCTCGGGGTGGACCTTGCCGACGCAGATGTAGTCGGTCATGAACAGCGGCTCGGCACCGCACACCACGATGTCGTCCATGACCATGGCGACCAGGTCGTGGCCGATGGTGTCGTAGACGCCCAGCTGGCGCGCGATGTCGACCTTGGTGCCGACGCCGTCGGTGGCGGAGGCGAGGAGGGGACGCTCGTAGCGCTTGAGAGCGGAGGCGTCGAAGAGGCCGGCGAAACCGCCGAGGCCGCCGAGGACCTCGGGGCGCTGGGTCTTCTTCACCCACTCCTTCATCAGCTCGACGGCGCGGTCGCCCGCTTCGATGTCGACGCCCGCGGCTGCGTAGCTGGCACCAGTTGTCTCAGACATGGCAGTAGAGAACCTTCGTGTCGTACGGCAGGTGTGACGGGCCCGCTACTACGGGCGGCGGATCGCGTCGGTGGCGGCCGTGGCGGCCGGGCCGGCGGCCAGCTCCGTCTCCAGGAGCTGCTTGCCGAGCAGCTCGGGGTCGGGGAGCTCCATCGGGTACTCGCCGTCGAAGCAGGCTCGGCACAGGTTCGGCTTGGCGATGGTGGTCGCCTCGATCATGCCGTCGATGGAGATGTAGGACAGGGAGTCGGCGCCCAGCGAGGTGCCGATCTCCTCGATCGACATGCCGTTGGCGATGAGCTCGGCGCGGGTCGCGAAGTCGATGCCGAAGAAGCAGGGCCACTTCACGGGCGGCGAGGAGATCCGGATGTGGACCTCGGCCGCTCCGGCCTCGCGGAGCATGCGGACCAGGGCGCGCTGAGTGTTGCCGCGCACGATCGAGTCGTCGACGACGACCAGCCGCTTGCCCTTGATGACTTCCTTCAGCGGGTTCAGCTTCAGGCGGATGCCGAGCTGGCGGATCGTCTGCGAGGGCTGGATGAACGTACGTCCGACATACGCGTTCTTCACCAGACCCGCACCGAACGGGATGCCGCTGGCTTCCGCGTAACCGATCGCCGCCGGGGTGCCGGACTCCGGGGTCGCTATGACCAGGTCGGCCTCGACCGGGGCTTCCTTGGCGAGCTTGCGGCCCATCTCCACGCGGGAGAGGTAGACGTTCCGGCCGGCGATGTCGGTGTCCGGGCGGGCCAGGTACACGTACTCGAAGACACAGCCCTTTGGCTTCGCTTCCGCGAATCGGGAGGTGCGCAGGCCGTTCTCGTCGATGGCGACGAACTCGCCCGGCTCCACCTCACGGACGAAGCTGGCGCCGCAGATGTCGAGGGCGGCGGACTCGGAGGCCACGACCCACCCGCGCTCCAGGCGGCCGAGGACCAACGGGCGGATGCCCTGCGGGTCGCGGGCGGCGTAGAGGGTGTGCTCGTCCATGAAGACGAGGCTGAAGGCGCCCTTGACCTGCGGGAGGACCTGGTGAGCGGCCTCCTCGATGGTCAGCGGCTTGCCGTCCTCGTCGACCTGGGCAGCAAGGAGTGCGGTCAGCAGGTCGGTGTCGTTGGTGGCCGCGACGCGCGGGGTGCGGCCGCCCTCCTGCTTGGGGAGGTCGGCGACCATCTCGGCGAGCTGGGCCGTGTTGACCAGGTTGCCGTTGTGGCCGAGCGCGATGGAGCCGTGCGCGGTGGCGCGGAACGTCGGCTGGGCGTTCTCCCACACGGAGGCGCCGGTGGTCGAGTAGCGGGCGTGTCCGACCGCGATATGACCCTGGAGCGAACCGAGCGAGGTCTCGTCGAAGACCTGGGAGACGAGGCCCATGTCCTTGAAGACGAGGATCTGGGAGCCGTTGCTGACCGCGATTCCCGCGGATTCCTGGCCCCGATGCTGGAGGGCGTAGAGCCCGAAGTACGTGAGCTTTGCGACCTCTTCACCCGGAGCCCAGACACCGAAGACGCCACACGCGTCCTGGGGGCCTTTCTCGCCGGGAAGTAGATCGTGATTGAGTCGACCGTCACCACGTGGCACGGCTCCGAGTGTAGGCGAGATCGACCACTGGTCCGAATTGGGGATACGCGACCGTAAAGGATCACTCGGCGGCGGTCGCGTTCACGCGTTCGCCGTTTGTGCTGGTCAGAGTGAGGTTGCGGTGATCGAGTCCGTACTTCACCGTGCCGTCGAAGAGACCCAGGAGGGTCTTCTCCGTATTCATGAGTGAGGTGTCGCACATCATTCGCGTGGTGGACGCGGTGCCGAGCGTGATACTGCCGTCGCGGACGGTTGCCTCGGCCTTCACTTTGTTGCAGCCGAGGCTGCCGCTGACCTGTCCGGATTTCTCGTCGAAGGTGAGGTGCGCCTTGCCGTCGGCGTCCGGGCTGGTGATGTTCCACTTCGTGCCCTTGAGCGGGGCGGCCTCCTCCTTGCTGAGGGTGACGCGGTCGCCGTCGGCCGTGGTGAGGGTGAGCTTGTCGCCCTCGACCTCGGTGGTGAGGTCGCCGTCGGAGAGGGTGCGGGCGAGGGTCTGCTCGAAGCCGGCGGGGACGCCGTCGCAGGCCATCTCGGTCGCCCGCATCTTGTCGAAGGTGACGTGGCTGTCGGCGAAGGCGGCGTCGGCGCCGAACTTGTTGCAGCCGAGGTTGCCCTTGACCTCGCCGCTGTCGGCGATCCGCAGATAGGCGTCGGTCGGGGCGGCGCTCTTCTTGCCGTCGACGGTGACCGCGTCGACGGACCAGTAGGCGCCGGAGACGGAGGCCGAGGCCCCGGAGCCGACCGAGGCGCTGCCCGCGTCCTCGCTGCCGCAGGCGGCGGCGAACGGGATGAGGGTCAGCGCGGCGAAGGCGGCCAGTCGCTGCTTGTCCTTGCCGAGGGTGCCGAGTGTGTTCATGCCGGTGGGACGGGAGGGGCGCGGGACTGGTTCCGCGGGTTCCGCTTGCCCGCGGACGTATTGGTGTTCGCCAGGTGTCATCCCATGAGCGGCAACAGCCCGCCCAGGTCGGCCCGCTCCCCGCTCGCGCTCACCTTGGCCTCCGCGACCGCGTCCCGCCACGTCACCCGCCCGGTCGCGAGCCGGATCCAGGTCAGCGGGTCGGTCTCGACGACGTTGGGCGGGGTGCCCCGGGTGTGCCTGGGCCCCTCGACGCACTGCACCACGGCGTACGGCGGGATCCGCACCTCGGTCGAACCGCCGGGTGCCTTCGCGGCGAGGGCGTCGGCGAGCAGCCGGGTGCAGGCGCCGAGAGCCTGGCGGTCGTACGGGATGTCGACGCCGGGGACGGCGACGTTGAGGTCGTCGGTGTGGACGACGAGCTCGACGGTGCGGGTGACGAGGTAGTCGGCGAGGGTCATCGCGCCGGTGCGGGCGGCGAGGACGCGGTCACCGGAGGCGTCCGCGAGCCGCTGGACGAGGCGCTCCTCGGTACGGGCGTAGAGGGCGCCCAGGTCGGGGTTGGCGGCGGCGAGGTCACGGGTGCCCTCGGCGATGTCCCCGGCACGGGCGGCCGTGGCGAACGGCCAGTCCACGAGGGCGAGGTCCGCCTTCGCCGACTCGTCGCGGTCGAGGTTGCGGCTGACGGTCTCCACGGCCATGGTCACGTGTACGGCCAGTTCCCGCACGGTCCAGTCCCCGAGCCGGGTGGGCCGGGCGAGTTGCTCGGGGGTGAGGGTGCGCACGGCCTGCCGTACGTTCCCGAACTGGGCGAGGATCGCGGTGCGGATCTTGGCGGGGTCGTAGGTGCGGGTGCGCTTCTTGGCCGGGGGCATGGGGGCAGCCTATGCGGGCTGCGATGCCGTCGTGGGTGCCTCGAACGCCTCGTGGTTGCGGGGAACGCCGATGCCGCGCCAGGTGAAGGGGACGCCTCGTGCGCTGTCCGGGTCGGGGCCGTCCATCAGCTGGAAGTGGAGGTGGGGCTCGGTGGAGTTGCCCGAGTTTCCGCAGCGGGCCAGCGGCTGTCCGGCGGTCACCCGGTCGCCCTCTCGGACGGTGAGCGAGCCGCGCCGCAGGTGGGCGTAGAGCGCGTAGGTTCCGTCGCCGAGGTCGAGGACGACGTGGTTGCCCACGATCCGCTTGGCGCCGAGCAGGTCGCGTACGGACGCCTCCACGAGCATCAGGTACAGCAGGGCGAGCGGCGAGGTGCGGCTCAGGTGGTCGCGCTGGACGTCGGTGGCCCGTACGACGGTGGCGTCGGCGACCGCGAGGAGCGGGGCGCCGAAGGCCGGGAAGGCGCTGTTGCGGCGGGTCATCGGCCAGAACCCGCTGAACCCGGGGCGGGCGCCCGGCTCGGGTTCGGCGACGACGTCGATGGCGAACGTCTGGCCGTAGGCGTGCGTGCCGTGGCTCGGCGTACGGTCGGCCGGGCTGTTGAGCGCGGTCCAGCGGCCGGTGACGGGCGGGTCGACCTCGACGGGTTCGCGGGCCGCGCGCGGGCTGTCCGGGGTGCCGCCCCAGCGGTTGGCCACGATGACGAGGGCGTAGGCCAGGACGATCGGCAGGAAGTTCCACCACCACGGATACCCGAGGTCCAGTGCGAAGTGCGCGATGATCAGGCCGAGAAAGGTCAGCTGCAGCCCTCGGTAGGTGAGGGTGGCCAGTTTGCGTGCGGACATCGTTCCCCCTTGCTCACGTGCTTCTTTCGCTCGTGCGTTCTTCGCCCTGCCCTCGTCGCTTCTCGTGGCGTCCTCGTTCGTGTCAGGGCCGGGCCGCCGACAGCGCCACCAGCAGCGGTACGACCCGCCCCGGCGGCACCTCGTAGCGACCCCGGCCGGTCGTGTGCAGCCAGCCCGCGCCGGTCAGTTGACGCAGGTGGTGGTAGATCTGGCCGGTCGTGCCGATCTCGTCCAGTTCGGCGAGTTCCGCCGCGGTGCGCCGGCCGCCGACGACCTCGCGCAGCAGCCGCAGCCGGACCGGATGCCCGAGCGCCGCGAACGACTCGGCGGCCTCGGTCCAGTCGTCGTCCAGCAGGCCCTCGGTCAGTGCACCGTGCTGCCACTCGTACTGCTCCCCGGTCGGCAGCCGTACGGCACCGGTGAACAGCACGCCTCCGTCGGCCGCTTCGAGCTCGGCCAGCTGGTCCTTGAACCCTTGCAGGGCCCAGAAGTCGCCCTCGCCGATGCGGGGCGCGGAGTTCTGCGCGTTCTCCAGTGCCGCCAGCCGGCGCTCCAGGTCGGCGACGCGTTGTTCGAGGCTCACACCCAGAGATTACGGAGATACGTAATTCGTGCAACCGTCGGACGGGTGCACGCCGAAGCCCCCGCCCGGCGGACCGGACGGGGGCTTCTGAGCCGTGGAACCGCTGTCTACTTCAGCAGCGCCGGGATCGTCTCCTCGTGCGCCACGCGCAGTTCCTCCAGGGAGAGCGCGAACTCGCCCTGGAGCTCCACCGAGTCGCCGTCGACGACACCGACACGCGTGACCGGCAGGCCCCGCGCACCGCACATGTCGTTGAAGCGGACCTCCTCGGAGCGCGGGACGGCCACGATCGCGCGGCCGGCCGACTCGGAGAAGAGGAAGGTGAAGGCGTCGAGCCCGTCCGGTACGACCAGCCGCGCACCCTTGCCGCCGAGCAGCGCCGACTCGACGACCGCCTGGATCAGACCGCCGTCGGACAGGTCGTGCGCGGAGTCGATCATGCCGTCGCGGGAGGCGGAGATCAGGATCTCGGCGAGCAGGCGCTCGCGCTCCAGATCCACCTGCGGGGGCAGCCCGCCGAGGTGGTCGTGGACGACCTGGGACCAGGCCGAGCCGCTGAACTCCTCACGCGTGTCGCCGAGGAGGTAGAGCAGCTGGCCCTCCTCCTGGAAGGCGACCGGAGTGCGCCGGGCCACGTCGTCGATGACGCCGAGGACCGCGACGACCGGGGTCGGGTGGATGGCCGCCTCGCCCGTCTGGTTGTAGAGCGAGACGTTGCCGCCGGTCACCGGGGTGCCCAGCTGCTGGCAGGCGTCCGCCAGACCGCGCACGGCCTCCGCGAACTGCCACATCACGGCCGGGTCCTCGGGCGAGCCGAAGTTCAGGCAGTCGGAGACCGCGAGCGGCTTGGCGCCGGTGGTGGCGACGTTTCGGTACGCCTCCGCCAGCGCCAGCTGGGCGCCGTGGTACGGGTCGAGCTTGGCGTACCGGCCGTTGCCGTCCGTCGCGATGGCGACACCGAGGCCGGTGGCCTCGTCGATGCGGATCATGCCGGAGTCCTCGGGCTGGGCGAGGACGGTGTTGCCCTGCACGAAGTGGTCGTACTGCGAGGTGATCCACTTCTTGGAGGCCTGGTTCGGCGAACCGACCAGCTTCAGGACCTGGTCCTTCAGCTCGTCCGAGGTCGCGGGCCGGGGCAGCTTGTTCGCGTCGTCGGCCTGGAGCCCGTCCTGCCAGGACGGGCGGGCGTACGGGCGCTCGTAGACCGGGCCCTCGTGCGCGACCGTACGCGGGTCGACGTCGACGATCTTGCCGCCGTGCCAGTAGATCTCCAGCCGGTCGCCGTCGGTGACCTCACCGATGACGGTGGCGATGACGTCCCACTTCTCGCAGATCTCCAGGAAGCGGTCGACCTTCTCCGGCTCGACGACCGCGCACATGCGTTCCTGCGACTCGCTCATGAGGATTTCCTCGGGCGAGAGCGTCGAGTCACGCAGCGGTACGTCGTCCAGGGTCACGCGCATACCACCGGAGCCGTTGGACGCGAGCTCGGAGGTGGCGCAGGACAGGCCGGCCGCGCCGAGGTCCTGGATGCCGACGACCAGCTTCTCGGCGAACGCCTCCAGGGTGCACTCGATGAGGAGCTTCTCCTGGAAGGGGTCACCGACCTGGACGGCGGGACGCTTCGACGGCTTGGCGTCGTCGAAGGTCTCGGAGGCGAGGATCGACGCGCCGCCGATGCCGTCACCACCCGTGCGGGCCCCGTACAGGATGACCTTGTTGCCGGCGCCGGACGCCTTCGCGAGGTGGATGTCCTCGTGCCGCATGACGCCGATGGCACCGGCGTTGACCAGCGGGTTTCCCTGATAGCAGGCGTCGAAGACGACCTCGCCGCCGATGTTGGGCAGGCCCAGGCAGTTTCCGTAGCCGCCGATGCCGGCGACGACACCGGGGAGCACCCGCTTGGTGTCGGGGTGGTCGGCGGCACCGAACCGCAGCGGGTCCACGACCGCCACCGGCCGCGCGCCCATCGCGATGATGTCGCGCACGATGCCGCCGACGCCGGTCGCCGCGCCCTGGTAGGGCTCGACGTACGACGGGTGGTTGTGCGACTCGACCTTGAAGGTCACGGCGTAACCCTGGCCGACGTCCACCACGCCGGCGTTCTCGCCGATGCCGACGAGCATCGCGTCGGACTCGGGGGCCTTCTCGCCGAACTGGCGGAGGTGGACCTTGGAGGACTTGTACGAGCAGTGCTCGGACCACATGACCGAGTACATGGCGAGCTCGGCGCCGGTCGGGCGGCGGCCGAGGATCTCCACGACCCGCTCGTACTCGTCCTTCTTCAGACCGAGTTCGGCCCAGGGCAGCTCGACGTCGGGGGTCGCGGCCGCGTGCTCGACCGTGTCCAGAGGCGTCCGGCTCATACGTTGACCAGCTTCTTGAGGATCGAGGTGAAGAAGGGGAGGCCGTCGGTGCGGCCGGTGCCGATGAGCGGCTCCACGGCGTGCTCCGGGTGCGGCATCAGGCCCACGACGTTCCCGGCCTCGTTGGTGATGCCGGCGATGTCGTTGAGCGAGCCGTTGGGGTTGAAGTCGAGGTACCGGAAGGCGACCCGGCCCTCGGCCTCCAGCTTGTCCAGCGTGTACTGGTCGGCGACGTACCGCCCGTCCATGTTCTTGAGCGGGATGTGGATCTCCTGACCGGCGCTGTAGTCGCTGGTCCAGGAGGTCTCCGCGTTCTCCACCCGCAGCTTCTGGTCGCGGCAGATGAAGTGCAGGTGGTCGTTGCCGAGCATCCCGCCGGGCAGGAGGTGGGCCTCGGTGAGGATCTGGAAGCCGTTGCAGATACCGAGGACCGGCAGGCCGGCCTTCGCCTGTTCGATGACGGTCTCCATCACCGGCGAGAAGCGCGCGATGGCTCCGGCGCGCAGATAGTCGCCATAGGAGAAACCGCCGCACAGCACCACGGCGTCGACCTGCTTGAGGTCCTTGTCCTTGTGCCAGAGAGCGACCGGTTCGGCGCCCGCCAGACGGATCGCGCGCTGGGTGTCCCGGTCGTCGAGACTTCCCGGGAAAGTGACGACGCCAATACGAGCGGTCACTTCGCGGCCTCCGCGACTTCTTCCACCTTGACGGTGAAGTCCTCGATCACGGTGTTGGCGAGGAAGGATTCCGCAAGATCGTGGATGCGGGCGAGCGCGGCGTCGTCGACCGGCCCGTCAACTTCCAGTTCGAAACGCTTTCCCTGACGTACGTCGGAGATACCTTCGAAACCCAGCCGCGGCAGTGCGCGCTGCACCGCCTGGCCCTGGGGGTCGAGGATCTCCGGCTTGAGCATGACGTCGACTACGACGCGTGCCACTGGCACTCCCGGTGTGTGGTGCTGAGCAGGTTCCTTCAGACTACCCGCACAAAATTTCTACGCGAGTAGAGTTGTAGGAAGCTACGTGATGGCCATCACGATCCGGTACCGGACAGGGGTGTTCACGAAAAGTTACGAGAAAGATCCCCGATCAGCCGCGGATAGCTATTGCGCTCGGGACACGCGGACAGATTTAGTCGGGCTTCACATTGCATTGCCGAGCACTGTACAAATGAATTGGCAAATAGCCGAGACTCGGCACGTCGTCGCAGCTGAGCTGCATGAGGTGCCGGACGAAGGGACCGATATTCGTGGCGCAGAAGGTCGTGGTCACTCTCTTTGACGACATCGACGGCTCAGAAGCGGCGGAAACGATCGCCTTCGGACTCGACGGCAAGTCGTACGAGATCGACCTGAATGAAGCCAATGCCAAGAAACTGCGTAAGGCGCTCGCGCCCTACGTGGAAGCCGGCCGGAAGCGGTCGAAGTCAGGCAAGGCGTACAAGCAGACCGAGGTCGCCCCCGACCCGGCGGCCGTCCGGGCCTGGGCCCAGGCCAACAAGATGGAGGTGCCGGCCCGCGGCCGCATCCCCAAGAAGGTCTACGAGGCGTTCGCCTCGGCGCGGTGACACAAGCCGGAGGAGGTTGTCCTCAGGGCCCGTCAGCAGGCCTTGAGGGCAGCCGACTTGGGCGGTGCGACAACCGACTTGCGCTACCCCCCTGCTGATCAGCTAATGTCTGGAGCACGCCGCCGGGCGGGACGGAAGAGTCCAGCTCGCCGAGCATGCGGGTGTAGTTCAGTAGTAGAACATCCCCCTTCCAGGGGGAAGGCGCAGTGTGCAATTCCTGTCACCCGCTCTGCACCGTCGTACCAACCACCTGGGGGTCCCCCCTCTGGGAGAGGATCAGGTAGGCTGGTGCTCGCACCGATCGGTGAGAGCCGGTCGGAGGCAATGCGGACGTAGCTCAGTTGGTAGAGCGCAACCTTGCCAAGGTTGAGGTCGCGAGTTCGAGCCTCGTCGTCCGCTCGGGAATGAGACCCCGGTCCTGATGGACCGGGGTCTTTTCGTGTATCCGCGACTCCGCACCAGCGGCGTCCCTGACATTTGTCATACGGAGTGGTGACAGCGCGCACTGCTGCCGGCCTTGTTTCGCCGGGACGCTGGAGCCATGAACGGAAACGAACACGAACACGTGATTGAGGTCACTGACCTGCGGCGTGTGTACGGGGGCGGGTTCGAGGCGGTGCGCGGAATCAGCTTCTCCGTGAACCGCGGGGAGATCTTCGCGCTGCTCGGCACCAATGGCGCGGGCAAGACGTCGACGGTCGAACTACTGGAGGGGCTCGCCCGGCCCGCCGGGGGGCGAGTGCGGGTGCTCGGGCACGATCCCTACGCCGAGCGGGCCGCCGTACGGCCGCGGACCGGGGTGATGCTTCAGGAGGGCGGCTTTCCGTCCGAGCTGACCGTCGCCGAGACCGCGCGGATGTGGGCCGGGTGTGTGAGCGGGGCACGGCCGCCGCTGGAGGTGCTGGAGCTCGTCGGACTGGCCGGGAAGACCGGCGTCCGGGTGAAGCAGCTCTCCGGCGGGGAGCGACGGCGGCTGGACCTGGCGCTCGCGCTGCTCGGGGACCCCGAGGTGCTGTTCCTGGACGAGCCGACGACCGGGCTCGACGCCGAAGGGCGCCGGGACACCTGGGAGTTGGTGCGCCGGCTGCGGGACGCCGGTACGACCGTGCTGCTGACCACGCACTACCTGGAGGAGGCCGAGGGCCTCGCCGAGCGGCTGGCCATCCTGCACGAGGGGCGTATCGCGGCGGCCGGGACACCGGCCGAGGTGACCGCGGCCCAGCCGTCGCGGATCTCCTTCGAACTGCCGCAGGGCTACTTCGTGGGAGATCTGCCGCCGCTCGACGACATGGGCGTGTGCGGCCACGAGGTCGACGGGCGTGTCGTACGGCTGCGCACTCACGAGTTGCAGCGGACCGCGACCCGGCTGCTGGTGTGGGCCGAAGGGGCCGCCGTGGAGCTGCGGCGACTGGACGTGCGGCCGGCGTCGCTGGAGGAGGCGTTCCTGGGGATCGCGCGGGAGGCGGCCCAGGCGAACGGGACGATGACGAAGGAGTACGCGGCATGAGCACGGCGACGACCGCCCCGGTGGGGCGCATGGCGGCGCTGGCACGGGCCGAGCTGACCTTGCTCGGTCGCAGCAGGGGCACGCTGTTCGCGGCGCTGTTCGTGCCCCTGATCCTGCCCTTCAGCGCACGGGAGGCGGCCAAGCAGATGGACCTGGCCGAGGTGGGCCTGACCCTCGGCACGGTCCTCCTGCCCGCCTCCATCGGCTTCTCGCTGCTCTACGCGGTGTACGTGACGCTCGTCAGCGTCTACACCGCCCGGCGCGAGGAACTCGTCCTCAAGCGGCTGCGCACCGGCGAGCTGCGGGACAACGAGATCCTCGCCGGGGCCGCGTTCCCGGCCGTGGCCACCGGCCTCGCCCAGTGTGTGGTGCTGACGGCCGGCTGCGCCGTCCTGCTCGACGTGGGCGCGCCCCGCGCTCCACATCTCGCCGTGCTGGGCCTGCTGTTGGGGTTCCTGCTGTGCGCCTCGCTCGCCGCGGTGACCGCCTCCTTCACCCGGAGCGTCGAGAGTGCGCAGGTCACGACACTGCCCGTGGTGTTCCTCTCCATGATCTTCTCCGGGATGTTCGTGCCCCTGGAGATCCTCCCCGACCGGGTGGCGTCGCTGTGCGAACTGCTGCCGCTGACCCCGGTGATCACTCTCGTGCGGGGTGGTCTGACCGGGGAGCTGTCGGCGTACGAGGCCCTGGGCGCCGTGGCCACCGCGCTGGCCTGGACGGTCCTGGGCGTGTTTGCTGTACGGCGGTGGTTCCGATGGGAACCTCGGCGTTGAGGTAGGGGGAGCGGGCGCATGCGCGGGCCGGGTACATGGTGGCGGGGGAAGAGCACTCCGGCGAAGGTGGAGACGTACACCCGGGGGTCGTTCCACTTCTTCGCGGTGGTGGAGGTCGCCGGGGCCGGAGTGCCGCTCATCGGCCGGATCGGGGGCGCGGCGGCCGCCTGGCTGCTGCTCCTGGTGTGCGCGCATGCGGCGATCTGCATGCTGACCGTGTCGCGCACGGTGGACTGGTTGCGCGGCCGGCGGGCGCAGCCGCTGCGGCTGATGTGCGCGCTCGGCGCGGCCACCGCCGTGGTCGCCGTCACGGCTCTCGCCGTCTCCGAGTACGGCTCGCAGGGCGACGGCGCCGACTCGGCGGCGGGCAGTGTCTTCGGGGTCACCATGATCTTCGGGGTGGGCATCATCACCCTCGGAGTGCGGCGGCGCAGGCACGTGTACGCCGTCGTCGCGGGCTTCGCGGCCGGTACGGGGACCGTCGTGCTCGCGATCACCCGGTCCCCGCTCGGCGCGCTGGGCACCGCACTGATCGTGCTGGCCAGCTGCGGATTCCTCGCCTTCACCGCGGTCTTCTCCGTCTGGCTGCTCAAGGCCGTCTACGAACTCGACGAGGCCCGCGAGACCAGGGCCCGGCTCGCCGTCGCCGAGGAGCGGCTGCGGTTCGGACGGGATCTGCACGACGTGATGGGGCGGAATCTGGCGGTCATCGCGCTGAAGAGCGAGCTCGCCGTGCAGTTGGCCCGGCGCGGGCGGCCCGAGGCCGTGGAGCAGATGATCGAGGTGCAGCGGATCGCGCAGGAGTCTCAGCGCGAGGTGCGCGATGTCGTACGGGGATACCGGGAGGCCGACCTGGGAGTCGAACTCGCCGGTGCGCAAGGGGTGTTGACCGCGGCCGGGATCGAGTGCCGGGTGACCGGGGAGGCGGCCGGGCTGCCCGCCGAGGTGCAGTCGGCGCTGGCCTGGGTGGTACGGGAGGCCACCACCAATGTGCTGCGGCACGGGGATGCCGAGCGGTGCGCTGTGGGAGTACGGGTGAGGGATGGACACGTGGTGCTGACGGTGGAGAACGACGGGGCTGCCGGGGCCTCCGACGGGGGTGGAGGCTCCGGCGAGAGCCCGGTTTCCGGCGAGCGTGGCGGCTCCGGGCTCGCCGGGCTGCGGGAGCGGCTGGCCGCGGTGGACGGCACCCTGGAGGCCGGCCGTGCCCGGGAGGGAGTGTTCCGGCTGGTGGCTCAGGTGCCGTTGGCGGGAGCGGGAGCGGGCGTGCGGGAGGCCGCCGTATGAGCGACCGTACGACCCGGCCCGTGCGGCTGCTGCTCGCCGACGACGAGCATCTGATCCGGGGAGCGCTCGCCACGCTGCTGTCCCTGGAGGACGACCTCGTGATCGTCGCCGAGGCGGCCAGCGGGCCGGAGGCGCTGGCCATGGCACGGGCCCACGAACCCGATGTCGCCGTACTGGATCTTCAGATGCCCGGGGCGGACGGTGTGAAGGTCGCCACATCCCTGCGGGCCGAACTGCCCGGCTGCCGGGTGATGATCGTGACCAGCCATGGGCGGCCCGGGCATCTGAAGCGGGCTCTTGAGGCGGGGGTGCGCGGGTTCGTCCCGAAGACCGTCAGCGCTCAGCGGCTCGCCGAGATCATCCGGACCGTGCACGCCGGAAACCGCTACGTCGACCCGGAGTTGGCCGCCGACGCCATCGCCGCCGGGGATTCGCCGCTGACCTCGCGGGAGGCCGAGGTGCTGGAACTCGCCGCCGACGGGGCACCCGTCGCGGAGATCGCGGAGCGGGCCGCGCTGTCGCAGGGGACCGTACGGAACTACCTGTCGTCCGCCGTCTCGAAGCTCGGCGCGGAGAACCGCCACGCGGCGGTGCGGCTCGCACGGGAGCGGGGTTGGGTATAGTGGGTCTCGCGCCACGGCGCATGCGAACGTAGCTCAGTTGGTAGAGCGCAACCTTGCCAAGGTTGAGGTCGCGAGTTCGAACCTCGTCGTTCGCTCCAGATCAAGGCCCCGGTCATCGACCGGGGCCTTTGTCATGGGGCCCGTAGGTCAGCTCCAGCTCGTGCCCGTCAGACGCTCGTACGCCTCCACGTACTTCGCCCGGGTCGCGTCCACGACCTCCTGCGGCAGCGGCGGCGGGGGCTGCTCGCTCTTGCGGTCCCAGCCGGAGGCCGGCGAGGTCAGCCAGTCACGCACGAACTGCTTGTCGTACGACGGCTGCGCGCGGCCCGGCTGCCACTGGTCGGCCGGCCAGAAGCGGGAGGAGTCCGGGGTGAGGACCTCGTCGGCGATGACCAGGGTCTCCCCGTCGAAGCCGAACTCGAACTTGGTGTCCGCGAGGATGATGCCGCGCTCGCGGGCGATGTCCCGGCCCCGGGCGTAGACGGCGAGGGTCGCCTGGCGCAGCCGGGCGGCGGTGTCGGGGCCGACCTGGCGGGCGACCTCCTCGTAGGAGACGTTCTCGTCGTGCTCACCGACCGCGGCCTTGGTGGCCGGGGTGAAGATCGGGGCGGGCAGCTCGCTGCCGTCGACGAGGCCCTCGGGGAGGGCGAGGCCGCAGACGGTGCGGGACTCGTTGTACTCGACCAGGCCGGAGCCGGTGAGGTAGCCGCGGGCCACGGCCTCCACGGGGACCATCTTCAGCGACTTGCAGACGAGGGTGCGGCCCGCCCAGTCGGCGGGGGCGCCGACGGGGACCTCGGTGCTCAGGACGTGGTTGGGGACCAGGTCGGCGAGCTGGTCGAACCACCACAGGGAGAGCTGGGTGAGGATGCGGCCCTTGTCGGGGATCTCGGTCGGCAGCACCCAGTCGTAGGCGGACATACGGTCACTGGCGACCATCACGAGGTCGCCCGCCTCGTTCTGGTACAGCTCGCGCACCTTGCCGGTGTGCAGGTGCACCAGGCCCGGAACCTGAATCGGCTCGGGCTTTTCTACGAATCCGGACACGGTTCCTCCCCGTGGTTCTGTCCAACAGCGTCGATTGTCCCGTATGGGCCGCTGACCTTGGACTGGGGGTGTGCTGGGTGAGGGACTGGGGCTGTGCTGGGTGGCTCAGTCACGTTTGCAGATGCGGTCCAGGAGGTTGGCCGTGGCGCGCTGGACGCGGGCGTCGACGTGGCCCGGGCGGTCCAGTGCCGGGGACCAGGCGAAGGTGCCGGACGCGAAGACCAGGGCGCCGGAGGGGGCGCGGTAGAGGGAGGTCTCCTGGTGGCGGAGGGTGCCCTCCTTGTCCGGGTACGGGGAGTGCGCGAGCAGAATGCGTTCCTCGTGGTCCGGGAGCGGGGTGCGCGGGAAGTAGCGGTCGGCCTCGCCCGCGACCAGGCCCTCGATCTCGTCGCCCTCCTCGGCGCCGGTCGCCTCCCACAGCCAGTGGTCGGCGTTGCGGACGATCAGGGGGTGCGGCTCGGGGACCTGGCCCGCGTACTGGATGCCGATCACCTCCTGCTCGGGGCGGTCGATCTCGCGCCAGAGCACCGGTCGGCCCGGGCCCCGGCGCTTGCGGCAGGTCATCAGGCGGTCGGGGACGCCGGACGGGGACGGACCCAACTCGACCTGCCAGTACATGGAGTTGGCGGAGAGGAAGACCAGGGACGTGCCGTTCTCGCGGGCGAGCTCGACCGTGCGGCGCATGTTCGACGACCAGTACTCGTCGTGGCCGGGGAAGACCAGGCCGCGGTAGCGGGTGGGGTCGACATGGCCGCCGTGCAGGTCGCGGGCGTCGGCGTAGGCGATGTCGTAGCCGTAGCGCTCGGCCCAGCGGATGAAGTCGTAGGCGTGGCCGACGTGCAGCGGGAGGCCCGCGCCCGCGTAGGGGCGGTCGAAGGAGACGGTCGTGGCGGCGTCGTTCTCGCCGAGCAGGCGGCCGTCGTCGTCCCACGCGTGGTAGAGGCTGGCGCCGGTGCGGCCGTCCTCCGGGTAGAGGTTGTACGCCTGCCAGGTGACGTCGGGGAGGAGCAGGAGCAGGTCGGCGGGGTGGTTGTCGCGGACCGTGAAGGGGATGTGGGAGCGGTAGCCGTCGGCGGTGGTGAGGACGGCCACGTACGCGCCGATGGTCCAGTACGAGGGGATCTGCAGGCGCCAGGACAGCCACCAGTGGTGGCAGGAGACGGTGCGGTCGGCGGTGAGCGGGGGCGGCTGGACGATGCCGGAGAGACGGGGGCTGGTGGTGATCTTCGCGGCGCCGTCACCGCCGTAGTGGCCGATCCGGTAGACGTCGACGGCGAATTCCTGGGGCGGGTCGACGGTGATGTGGAAGTCGACGGCCTCGCCGGGGGCGACCGCGCCGGTGGAGGTGAAGCCCTTGATCTGGCGGTGGACGTCGTCGGCTGAGCGGGGGCCTCCGGCCGTGCGCGGCCCGGGGATCCTGGGGGTGCCGGCCGTCGGGGGGTGGGCCTGCCCGTCGACGTACCAGGGGACCACCTGGCCGGTGTCGTCGAAGTACGTCACGTTGCCCCGCAGCCAGGGGACGGGGCCCTGACCGAAGGGGTCCGTCACGGCGTGCGCGAGTGCCCCCGACTCCCAGCGGCGGATCTGCTCCGACCCCATGGCCCTACCCCTCCCTCGTTCCCCCGTGGCCGTGCGTCCGTGGTGGTGCGTCGTGCCTCGTGCGACATGGGCGTTTGTGTACCTGTCGTATGTCGCAAGCCCTTGCCATGTGCGCTATCGATCCCAGCACATCACATTGCGCACGCATCCTGTCACTATTCGTTGCGAATTGGCCGAAAGTGGAACCAGGGGTTCCGGCCGCATATGGCACGCGGGGCGGGCTGTGACGGCCGGAAAGGCGGCCGTCAGACCAGGCGTACCGGCTTCTCCGGGCGTATCCCCGACTCCACCAGCCAGGCGCGCAGGGGCGCCGGGTCGCCGTCCTCGATCAGGCTCAGGACTCTGGGGGCGAGGTCGGCCGCCCGTGTGCCGTTGATGAGAAGCGTGGGCCCGTCGAGCCAGTCCAGCCCCGGGGTCGCCCCGGCGGTGTCCATCGCGGCGCAGCACACCATCGCGGTCACGTGGTCGGTGAGCAGCTCGCGCGAGGTACGGGGTGGCTGGAGCGGGAAGAGGGGGAGCGTGCCGATGTCCAGGAGAGTGGTGTCGGGGGCGAGGGACGCGTTCCGCTCCACGGGGGACGCGGCTTCCTCGCGGGCCAACTCGGCGGTGAGGCCGGCGGCGAGGGCGGAGCTTCGCTCGGTCTCCTGATCGTCGTCGCCGGGGTGGTCCTCGGCCATGGCGGCGTAGGGAGCCTTCGGGGGCTTGGGGGGCTTCGGGTCCCCGAGGGACCGGACGGGTTCCGGGGCCTCCGGGGACCGGACGGATTCCGGGGGTTGCTGGGGCTCGACGGGGCTTGTGGGTGGGGCCTCGGCGGGGGGCGCGGTAATCGCTTGCCCGTCGGTGGGGGGCGTGCCGGGGGCCGCCTGAGGCAGGCTGGTGTGCGCCCCGGGAGGCTGATCCGGATGAGCGGAGGCCTCGGGGGTTCGGTCGGGGCCGGTTTGGAGGTCGGGGCTCTGAGGGGCTTGTGCCTCGGAAGGCCCGTCGGAGGCCGTGTGAGGGGCGGAACTCCGGTGGGCTTGCGCATCGGAGAGCCCGTCGGGGGCCGTGTGGCGCTCGGGGCTCCGGTGGGCTTGCGCATCGGAGGCACCGTCGGGGCCGGGGGGTGGGGCGGAGCTCCGGTGGGCCTCCGCCTCGGAGGGCCCGTCGGGGCCCGTGCGGGGAGCGGGGCCTCCGTGAGGGGCGGCCTGCTCTTGGCGGGACCAAGTGGGTGGGGTGTCCGGTGGGGTCGACAGGTGGTCCAGGACCCGGGAGAGGGTGGGGCCGTCGGAGTGGGCGGGTGTGCCCTGGGTGGTGCGGCGGACGCCGAGGGTGTCGAGGACTCGGTGGAGGCGGGCCGCGTCGGTGCGCCATTTGCGGTCGACGACCTCTTCCGGGTACTCCTGCCAGTCCACCGGAGACCAGTCAGGGCCGGGTTCGGCGGGGCCGCCGTGGAAGAGGCGGGCGGCGAGGAGCGAGGCGGCCTCGTCGATCGCGCCGGGCTCTTCGAGCAGGTCGCAGGCGGGGCGCTCGCCCAGCCGGGAGGCGAAGCCCTCGGCCAGGCGGTCCCGCCGGGACAGTTCGGTGAGCGCGGCGACGACACCCGCGTCCAGCCGGGACGGCCAGCGGCCCATCCGCCAGGCGGGCAGCGCGACCCGGGTCAGCAGCCGGTCCCAGCCCGCGTACGCCAGCCCGACCTGTTCCTGGGCGACGATCCGCAGACCGTAATCCACAGCCTGTGCACGCTCGGCGGCCGCGGCGGCCACCCCCCGTTCCATCTCGGCCGCGTGGTCCCGGCAGCTGCGCAGCAGCACGCGCGCGACCCAGCCGATGCCCGCGCACACCGCCCGCGACCCTGGGCAGCGGCCGCGCGTCGAGGCGACGGCCACGGCGGCGTCCAGGCCCCGGACGAAGCGCCGGGCCTGGGCTATGTCCGGGTGCGCCGACGGTCCCGTACCGGCGACGACCGGGGCGAGGACGGCGCGCAGCTCTCCTACGCGCATCCACCACAGGAACGGGGAGCCGATGACGAGAACAGGAGCGTCCGGCGTACGGCGATGGGTGCCGCCCCGGCTTCCGCCGTGCAGGCCGTTGAGCCCGTCCTCCATGCCGCCTTCGGCGGCGGGCGGGCCGTGGGACAGGTGCGTGCGGTCCTCCAGCCAGCTGTCGCAGTCCGGGGTGAGGGCTATCGCCGACGGGGCGGGGACATCGAGGCGGTCGGCGAGGTCGCGCACCATCCGGTACAGGTCCGGCGCCTGCCCCTCACCGATCGGGACCGTGGGACTGACGGCGGGCCGGGCCCGGGCGACCACCAGGGCGATGACGGCGGCGGCGAGCAGGACGAGAACGGCGACGGGGATGACGACCCAACGCGCGGCGTGCCAGCCCGGTCCGACGAGGTGACCGGTGGAGGCACCGGCGAGCAGCACCACGGCGAACGCCGCCGGCAGCACCGCGACGGCCAGCGCGCGGCTGCGCACCCGCAGCACCGCCATGGCCCGGGCGCGCGCTGCCTGCGCACCGACCTCCACACCCATACCGGTCACGCCGGACCTCACCCCCTCCGCGCTGCCCTGGCTGTCCGAACTGTCCTGGCTTTGCTCACTCCCCCACTGTGGCACCCACCACTGACATCGCAATGCCGGTGGGCCAAGTGCCGGAACGCTTGCGCCGCACCCTAGTTGGGGCTTCGGCCCACGTCAGCCGGATGGGGCATCGGTCACTCGATGGAATGGCTTTGGGGAAAGGTGGATGACGGACAGCGAGGATCAGGCCCTTGATCCGGACGGGTTTCGAGGACCTGGTCCCGGCATGCGTCAGGCCCCGAATCCTGAGACGGATTCGGGGCCTTCGGGGTTTATCCGGGGCCGGCACTCCCGGCACTCCGGCCGGTTACGAGCCTTCCGCCGCCTTCGCCGCGATGTCCGTACGGTGCTGGGAACCGTCGAGCTTGACGCGGGCGACGGCCCGGTACGCGCGGTCGCGGGCCTGGGTGAGGTCCTTGCCGGTCGCCGTGACGGACAGGACACGGCCGCCGGCGCTGACGATCGTGTCGCCGTCCTGCTTGGTACCGGCGTGCAGGACGTACGCGTGCGGGGCGTCCTCCGCGGCCACCTCGTCGAGGCCGGTGATGGGGTCGCCGGTACGCGGGGTGCCGGGGTAGTTGTGGGAGGCGACGACCACGGTGACCGCGGCGTCGTCGCTCCAGCGCAGGCGCTCCAGGTCCGCGAGGTCACCCTTGGCCGCGGCCAGCAGGACGCCGGCCAGCGGGGTCCTCAGCCGGGCCAGCACGACCTGGGTCTCGGGGTCGCCGAAGCGGGCGTTGAACTCGATGACCCGTACGCCCCGCGAGGTGATCGCGAGACCGGCGTACAGCAGCCCCGAGAACGGTGTGCCGCGGCGGCGCATCTCGTCGACGGTCGGCTGGAGGACCGTCTCCAGCACCTCCTCGACCAGCTTCGGGTCGGCCCACGGGAGCGGGGAGTACGCGCCCATGCCGCCGGTGTTCGGGCCCTCGTCCCCGTCGAGCGCCCTCTTGAAGTCCTGGGCGGGCTGGAGCGGGAGCACCGTCTCGCCGTCGGTGATGGCGAAGAGGGAGACCTCGGGGCCGTCGAGGAACTCCTCGATGACGACGCGCTCACAGGAGTTGGCGTGCGTCCTGGCCGCGTCGAGGTCGGCGGTCACGACGACGCCCTTGCCGGCGGCGAGGCCGTCGTCCTTGACGACGTACGGGGCGCCGAAGGCGTCGAGGGCCTCGTCGACCTCGGCGGGCATCGTGCAGACGTAGGAGCGGGCCGTCGGGACACCGGCCGCCGCCATCACGTCCTTGGCGAACGCCTTGGAGCCCTCGATCTGCGCGGCCTCCCCGGAGGGGCCGAAGACCGGGATACCCGCCGCGCGCACGGCGTCGGCGACCCCGGCGACGAGCGGCGCCTCCGGCCCTACGACCACGAGGTCGGCGCCGAGCCGTTCGGCGAGCGCGGTGACGGCCGCGCCGTCCAGGGCGTCGACCTGGTGCAGCTCGGCGACCTCGGCGATGCCGGCGTTGCCGGGGGCGCAGTGCAGCGCGGTGACGTCGGGATCGAGGGACAGGGAGCGGCACAGGGCGTGTTCGCGGGCGCCGCTACCGATGACGAGGACCTTCACGGGGGTCAGCCTAACGGGGTTTTCGTACAGGGTGATGAGGGGCCGGGGGTTCGTGACCTGTATGTTCCTCCAAGTCACGGCCCCCCGCTCCTCGCGCTACTCCCGCTACTCCCACTACTCGTTCGTGAACTCCTCCACCACCGTCGCCCCCAGCTCCCGCACGATCAGCTCGTAGCCGGACAGCGCCGACTCGTTGAGGTCGGGGTCGTCGTCCTCCGGGATGTCGTCCTCGATGGACACCGGAGGCGGCGGCTCCGGCGTGGCGGAGGGCCCGGGTGCCGGCGCGGGGATGGCGGACGGCGCGGGGGACGACGAAGGCGGGGTGGGTGTCGAGGGCGTCGGCTGGGGAGGGGCCGGGCGCTGGGCGGACGTACCGCCACCGCCGTAGCCGCTGTTGCCGCCACCGCCGTGACCGCCGCCGGCGCCGCCGCCTCCGCCGAAGCCGGAGGAGCCGCCGCCCGGTGGCGGGGGAGCCGAACCGCCGCCCGACGGATCGACGATCGCCTCGATCTTCCACTGGACGTTGAACTGCTCGGCCAGCGCCTGCCGCAGCACGTCCTCGCTGCCGCTGCTCGCGAAGTTGTCACGCGCGCCGGCGTTCACGAAGCCGAGTTGCAGGGTGGTGCCGTCGAAGCCGGCCACCTGGGCGTTCTGGCTGAGCAGGATCCAAGTGAAGCGGCGACGGTTCTTGACCGCCTCCAGGATGTTCGGCCAGAGCATGCGGGGGTCGAGGCCGCCGCTGGGGGGTGCGTAGGTCGGCGCGGCACCGGTGGGGGGAGCGGACGGGGGCGTCGCGGCCGGGGACGGGGGCGCGGGCGCGGGGGTGCCGCTGGACGGCGCGGGGGGCTGAGTGCCGCCGCCCGCGGGGGTTGCCGTGGGCCAGCCGCCGGGGCGTCGGCCACCGCCCGCGGGGGCTGCGGTGGGCCAGGCGCCCGGGGCGGGAGTGGATGTGGGCGCGGGCGCAGGGGCCGGCGGAGCCTGAGGGGACTGGGACTGGGACTGGGACTGGGACTGGGGTTGGGACTGGGGCTGAGGCTGGGGTTGGGACTGGGGCTGAGGCTGAGGCTGAGGCGGCTCGACGGGGGCCGCGGGGGCAGGAGGTGCGGTGGGGGGCTGCCCGACCGGAGCCGTACCGGCAGCCGCCCCGGGACCGGTGGCGGGCGGAATCTGCCCCGGCCCCCCGGAAGCCCGTACGGCAGCCCGCGCCGCCGCGGGCCCGCCACCCGGCGGAACCGGTGCGGCGGGCGCCCCCGCGTGGGCGTCGGGGCCGGGCACGTATCCCATCGCGGGCATGCCACCGCCGCCCGCGGCCGGGGCCGCACCCGCCGAGAAGTTGACACCCCGCTCCAGTCGATCGAGCCGGGCCATCACGGAACGCTCGTCCCCGTACGCCGCGGGAAGCATCACGCGCGCGCAGATCAGCTCCAGCTGGAGCCGGGGCGAATTGGCGCCCCGCATCTCGGTCAGTCCCTCGTTGACCAGGTCGGCGGCGCGGCTGAGCTCTGCGGCGCCGAAGGTTCCGGCCTGGGCCTGCATGCGCTCCAGGACGTCGACCGGGGCGTCGATGAGCCCCTTCTCGGCGGCGTCCGGCACGGCGGCGAGGATGACGAGGTCACGCAGCCGCTCCAGCAGGTCTGCGACGAAACGCCGCGGATCGTTGCCCCCCTCGATGACACGGTCCACGACCTCGAAGGCAGCGGCCCCGTCACCGGTCGCGAAGGCCTCCACGACGGAGTCGAGCAACGAGCCGTCGGTGTACCCGAGCAGAGAGGTGGCCATGGCATACGTCACACCCTCCTCCCGCGCTCCGGCGAGGAGCTGGTCCATGACGGACATGGAGTCACGCACGGAGCCCTGGCCGGCCCGCACGACGAGGGGCAGCACGCCGTCCTCGACGGGGATGTTCTCCTTGCCGCACACCTCACCGAGGTAGTCGCGCAGGGTGCCGGGCGGCACGAGCCGGAAGGGGTAGTGGTGGGTCCGCGACCGGATCGTCCCGATGACCTTCTCGGGCTCGGTGGTGGCGAAGATGAACTTCAGATGCTCCGGCGGCTCCTCGACGACCTTCAGCAGCGCGTTGAAGCCGGCCGACGTGACCATGTGGGCCTCGTCGATGATGTAGATCTTGTAGCGGCTGGCGGCAGGCCCGAAGAAGGCCTTCTCCCGCAGCTCACGCGCGTCGTCCACACCACCGTGGGACGCGGCGTCGATCTCGATGACGTCGATGGAGCCAGGGCCGTTCCGCGCCAGGTCACGGCAGGACTGGCACTCCCCGCACGGGGTCGGCGTCGGCCCCTGCACGCAGTTCAGGCACCTGGCCAGAATCCGCGCGCTGGTGGTCTTCCCGCATCCGCGCGGCCCGCTGAACAGGTACGCGTGATTGACCCGGTTGTTCCGCAGCGCCTGCTGCAACGGGTCGGTGACATGCTCCTGCCCGATGACCTCGGCGAACGACTCCGGGCGATAGCGGCGGTACAGCGCGAGAGACGACACGCATACGAGGTTATAGGCGCCCACTGACAACCCACCCCGCCCGGGAACGCGAGCGCCCCCCACGCACCCGCCAGAGCCGACCTACCCTTGCTGCCTTCCGGCCCTGGGGGAGTTCAGTCAGATAGCGCCGCGTGAGGGGCTGCCCAAACAGTACCCGATGGCAGGGGCCGGGAACGAGTTCGCGAGCACTCCTCAACGTCTTGTATTGTTTGCGGCGGAGGATTCGCCTAGAGGCCTAGGGCGCACGCTTGGAAAGCGTGTTGGGGGCAACCCCTCACGAGTTCGAATCTCGTATCCTCCGCCAGTGCCTCACCGGGCACGATGTCGAAGGGCCCCACCGTTCGCGGTGGGGCCCTTCGACGTTGTCCGTCTCAGTTTCCGTCTCAGTTCGTCTGCCGGCGGCTCCCAGAGAGCGTCGCCTACTTGCTGGGCGACTTTCCGCAGCAGCGTTCCAGTGACGTGCATGTAGCGGGCGCGCATGCGGGCCGCTCCCCCGGGCTCCCAACCCATGATCGCGTCGACCACGACGTCCGGGACGCCGAGGATCAGGAGCACGGTCGCTGCGGTGTGGCGAGCGTCATGGAGACGGCCGTCTCGAACGCCAGCGTCCTTCAGGAGCCGCTTCCAGATGTGGAAGTCGGTGTTCGGGCTGAGGGGGCCGCCGATCGGGGAGGCGAAGACGTATCCCTTGTCCTCCCAGTCGGTGCCGGCCTCGATGCGGTCCTTCTCCTGCTGCTCCTGGTGTTGGCGGAGGAGCTTGATCAGCGGGTCGGGCAGCCCGATCGTGCGACGCCCGGCGCGAGACTTGGTGGACTTGTGCTCGCGGCGGGTCTGCTGCTTCTGGGGGCAGTAGTCGGCCTTCCGACCGCAGGGGTCGTCTCCGCAGCCGTGGGCGTACTTGGGGCGTAACCGGTTCTTGCGGATGCGGACGTAGCCCGCGTCGAGGTCGACGTCCTCCCCGTGCAACCCGAGCGCCTCTCCTTGGCGGAGACCGAGCGCCAGGGCCACGACCCATCGGGCGCTGTTGCGGAGCTTGGCGGCCTCGACGAGGACGCTCTGAACCTCTTCGATCGTGAACGGCTCGATGTCCTCCTCTTCGAGTCGCGGAGCCTTGGCGATCTCAGCCACGTTGGTGGCGACGTGCCCACGCCGCTTGGCCTCCCCGAGAGCGACCCGGATCGTCCGGTGGGCGTGGTGTGCGGTGCCGGCGGAGCTCCCGGACGCCTGCATCTTCCGGTAGAAGCGTTCGAGGTGCTCGGGCTCCAGGCGGTCGAGCTTGTGGGCGCCCAGGCCGGGGACCAGGTGAACGCGAACGTCGACTTCGTACCCGTCGTACGTGTTCTCGGAGACGTACGGCTTGGCGATGTTCTCGACCCAGTGCTCGAGCCAGGCTTGGAGCGTCCAGCTCTGCCCCGGCTTCCTGAGCTTCTTGTCGTCCCGCGCCCGCTCCATCTCGCGGACGGCCTTGGTGACCTCGGCCTTGGTCTTGCGCTCGATGTGTCGACGGTCCGGCTTGCCGTCATCCCGGACGCCGACCGTCACTCGTCCATGCCACTTGCCGTCCTTGCCGAAGTAGATCGAGGAGGCACCGTTCGGTTGGCGAGTGCGTTTCTTGTCTGCCATGACATCCCCCTCAGGCCGCTCGGTCGGGTCGGTGGCGCAGCTTGGCCACATACGCGGGCACAGCATCGGCGGGGACACGGCGGAGCCGCCCGACGGTGACGGACTCGATCTCTCCGGCGAGGACGAGCCGGAAGCACGTCGTACGGCCGATACGGAGCCCGCCGGGCCGCCGCCTCTTCCACGGTCAGGAGGGCCAAGGACGGGTCGAAGGGTTCCAGCAGCGTGACGGTGGCTTGCTGCTCAGCCATTCGTCGGTTCTCCTTCCGTGCCAGGGGCGGGTTCGAGAGATGCGGCAAGCCAGGCTTCGGCGTCAGAGAGGCCGGTTCCGGCGAAGACCCAGTGCGCGAGGACGTATGTCGAGTCGGGCTCGGGGCTGCTGTCTGCTGCGGCTTGGGCTCGGCGCCATTCGGCGCGGGCGTCGCGAAGGGCTCCGAGGGTGGTGGAGTAGCGACGAGACTTGGTGGAGAAGTGGCCGCGGAAGCCAAGCATGTGGGCCCAGGCGCGCAGGCGAAGATGTTCGAGGTCCTTGCGTGCGCCGAGGGTCCAGGCCGTTCGGATCAGACGGCGGGCGCGTTCGGTGATGTCGAGCTGGGCGAGTTCGGCGA
Organism: Streptomyces sp. NPDC028907; assembly: GCF_055564995.1. Taxonomy (NCBI): domain Bacteria; kingdom Bacillati; phylum Actinomycetota; class Actinomycetes; order Kitasatosporales; family Streptomycetaceae; genus Streptomyces; species Streptomyces sp. NPDC028907. Next base: position 39,954 of record NZ_JBVHVE010000023.1, on the reverse strand, counting down.
GGAACTTGAGCGGGCGGTCGAGAGCTCCCGTGGCGGTCTCGGCGCCCTTGGTGGCGTTACTTGGCGATGTAGGCAGACCGGCATGGCCCCGAAGGTCGAGCATCGGGACCAGGACGCCGAGCACGGCCGAGGCTTGGGCATGGTCAGCGTCATCGCGCACCGGGTCGTGGTCCACGAGACCGACGGCGGCCACACCGTCACCACGGAACTCTTCACGCACCCGCGCCTTGGAGGCCACCCGTGCTGATGGACAAGCCGCAATGGGGCTACTGGTGCGAGTGCTGGACTGAAGACCTGGACCGGCAGCGGGGCCGACGCTTCTGGCGTCGATCGACTCGTACTCGGCGCCTCAGGCTGACAGATGGGTTGCGGTCGCCCTACGCACGATCACACCCGCCCTGGATTTTGAAGCCTCCGACGAGGCATGGGATTGGCTGTACGAGGGCCGCATCGAAACACGGCGAGCCCTCCTGCGGTCTGAGCCCTGCACCGTGTCCATCACTCAGGACCGCATCCGCGTCACGTGGACGATCCGGCCGGTGCTTTTCGTGCCGCTCGCCCATCGCAAAGGCGCCGAACTCTCAGCCTGCACGTACGACTTCAAGCCCTACGCCTCAGATGTCACCGATGGCTAGCAGGATGGCATCGGGTGATGCTTGACGCCTGTCCTCGACAAGTCAGTCTTCCGGGCGGTCGAAGGTCTCCACAGAGGAGCGAAAGTTGTCCTGCTCCGGCGCGGCGGGGTTGATGACGGCTACGAAGTCGGAGAGCGCAGTCTCAGACGGAGTGCCGTCCTCGTTGACACTGCCAGGTTCGTCTTCCCACGCAATCAAGTGGATCACCACCGAGCAGCGCCCCGCGGGCAGATCGAACCGAACGGTTTCCGATCCTGCTTCGGCCCCCACGGCCTCGATGCCACTGAGCCACACCTGCCCAGACGATTGAAGGAGGTAAGCGTCCGAGGTGACCAGGCAGTGCCTGGTCTCCCGCTCGGTCAGTTGGGCAGGCTGATCGACCCCACCGATGCGGACCACGACTCCGAAGGCCCCATCACTTCGGATGTTGATGGGGGCCAGAGCACCAGTTCGGATGTGCCGTTCAATGTCCTCGTCCTCGCCGAGCTGCGCGTCCCAGGTGTCGTAGTCAACGATGCCGGTGAAGCGCTTGGGGTCCCACAGGGCAAGCATTCCAGCGTCGGTTGCCACCGTGGCCACGGCTTCGACAGGGCGCGGCGAAAGACTCATCCGGGGATCCTGCCATGCACATCTGACAACCGGCACCCCCGTCATCGCACCCATCCAGGCCAGACACACAGCCAAGCCAAGGACGGAACCGCCAAGCATCAAGGCGGCCCGCCTGCGGCGTGCCGCGCGCGCTGGCGGCCACGGGCCGCCGCCGCTCCATGTCTTCGCCGCCGCTTCGGCGGCCCGCCGCCACTCAACGCGCAACACTGCCAAGGCCCACAGCCAGAGCAGGAAGCACCCCGACTGACCCGAGAGCCAGGACCAGGCCAATGACGGATTGACGCCCACACCACACCGCCTCCGCGCCGTCAGGAGAGGGCGCGGAACCGAGCCGAAATGCTCTCCGTACGTCCACAACGCGTCGGCAGGAGGGAGCACAGACCGTGACGTATCGAGGAAGCGTGGCTGAGCTCCGTACGGGGTTACCGGAGGCATACGTGACGGGTGCTCGTTCGGCGAGCCCGCCACCGTGGCTGACTTTCGGTGGCGCAGGTCAGAACAGGGCTTCCATCTGCCCAACGGTGGACTCGCTCCAGTGGCAGAAGCTTCCTGCCCTGATCGACGAGGCCCCCGGTGGGTGCGAGGCAGGGGCCCTTTCACATGTACCAGTCACCGAACGGAGCGGCTCGGCGTGCGCATGACCGATGCGGGGCCGAGCGTGGACCCATGAGCATACGGCCCTGGGTGATCGTGGAGTCGCCTGACAGTCGCGGTCTTCGCGCCATCACCATCCACGGCGAGAAGGTCGACAGTGCCTGGTCCCTTCGCGAACTGCGGAAGGTGCTCCGTCGCCTCGGCTACCCGGACGACATGGACCTGGACGACCCCTCGTGCGTCCTCTGGCGTGGCGGCGGCAGCAGCACATGGCCGGGCAAGGGCTGGAGGCGGTATGCGGTCATGGTTCTCATGGCCCTGGGGTTGCTCGCCTCGCTGGGACTGCACGTTGTCATCGGCTGGCCGGACGCCCTCGGGGCGCTCACCTTCGCGCAGCGTCTGATCGGCGTCCTGATCCTGGTAGCAGCCGCAGTGGAGGGCCTAGCGGCGGTCGCGGTCATCGACTACTGGGGCAGACGGCAGCTCAGGATATCAGGCGCTTTTGTCTTTCTCGGCGTGCTCATCGCGCTGGCCACCACGAGCCTTCTGCTCTTCCTGTGGCTTGAGGAGCGGGAATTCATACCAGCCCTCCCATTCTTCGTTTCCCTGTGGGGGTGGTCGATATGGGCCACCTTCGTCGTCATCCACCAGAAGGCGTGGAGGGGAATACCGCACCCGAAGAGATTCGCCGCCGGGGTCGTCGTAACGGCTCTCCTGTCAGCCGTTAGTCTCGGATATTCGACCCTTTACGCACCCACGGCCGCTCCCATGCATTTCAAACTGAGGGCCGATTTCGGTACCCCACGAACGAGCTGGGACCAGCCCTACATCCATGTTCCGCTGGCTCTTTATGCCAAAAATGACGGGCAGGTTCCGGTTTACATCGTCGTCGACGACTACACCGTTTCCGGCTACTTGTCGAAGTTCTCCCGTGATGGTCAGGGGCTCCAGGAATGGAAGGATTATGAGGACTACTACGAGCCCGTGGAGGCGGAAAGCTATGAGAGTGAAGCCGCAGGCGAGGTAGTCGCGTCCGGGCAATTCCAAGGGCCGGGCACCGTACTTGATATGGGGGAAGAATTCAGGATGGAAAGGATGATCACGCTACCCAAGGACACCGCATTCGAGACGCTTGATGCCAAGTTGCAAATCGCCGTAATGAGGCAGGACAGAGGCAGGGTCAATGACTATTCGTTTTTCCCAAGGCCCTCCTGGCAGAAAGACGAGGGTAGATATTACTGCCAGCCCGAAAAATGTGTAGAGCATCTCTTGTACCACAGCAGGGTGAGCTACAACAACAATTTGATCAACGTGACGCGCAAGCCGCGATATGTCCTGGCTCACTGGTCACCGGAAGCGGCAGCGGACATCTTCGTTTCCTCTTATGACTTCAAGAAGAAAGGGACGTCGATCCTCAACGCCTATGAAAAACTGGATCCGAAGGATTTGGAAACGGAGAGGAAGAGGTACGGCATCTGGTGGGTCAGCGTCAACCGTGAGGTTTCCGTCCATGGGCTGCTGAAGCAGGCCGGGCCATGACCCCTGGTGCCGTCCTCGACATCCGAGTGCGCCCACGTGATCCGACTCGTCCTAGTCGCTGCGGGTCCGCGCCTGGTGCGCGAGGTCAGGTCGGAATGCTGTTACAGCATCGCTCGGAGGTGACGGCAGCCCTGACGGCAACGACGGCACACTGGCGCACATGTTCGCCAGCCTCCTACGGATCACAAGTCCGTCTCGCTGGTCAGCGGAACCGGTGATCAGTAGACCGGCAAGTCAGGTTGCCAGGCAGACTGCCGTGCCCGTGCCAGACGCGTGCCAGATCGCTCGGGGAACACCATGGGGTACTTCCTGGTCTGCGCGCTTCGTATAGGTGTGAGGGAGTCTGGATCGCGGCGCCGGGGACTCTCATGCTGCGTCGTCCCAGTCCTCACGCATTGCAGCGATGAGCTCCGAAACGAGTTCGTCGTACTTGACGCGCCGAGTCCCGTACTCAGGGTCCTCGAAGCGCAGGCCTCCCACGATCTGCTCACCGAACTCGCGTAACTCGAAGTACACCTGCCGCGCCGGAGCCACCAGTGAACTGGAAGCCACAATGATCATCTGTGCCCGAGCAGCATTGCAGGGTTCAAATGCCTGGTGGATCGCTCTTCGTCTCTCCGCCGGCGATACGTTGGGGTCCCTGGCGATCAGACTGCACGTATGCCTGGCTTGGCTGAGGCTCGCCAAGTAGTTGCCGTACAAGGTACGGCGTATCTCGGCACGTTGGCTGCCACGCTCCCGCTTCCAGCGACGACCCTCCGCGAGGAGCCCGGCGGTTGCAGCGATCATGCCTCCTAGGACCGTGCTAGCAAGTGCGGACCATTCCATCTGGACACGGTAGAGGCGAACAGCGTGACCATGAAGCGGGCAATGACAGGTGGTGGCGGGCGACCGTGCTCTGCCCCTGAGCCCGCCCGTCTCAGTTGCCGTCTCATTCAGTCCCGTTCACGGCCGTTCAGACGAGACCGGGAGTCGGGTGCAGCCCATGAGCAGACCGCCCATGAACGCAGGCGAACGCCCCTGCACCCACCCCGATGTCCGACCACCACAGTTGGAAAGCGTGTGGACGATCATGTCTGTCGTCGGCTGGAGAGCCTTCGCAGCCGATCCATCCGCGCTGCGCCTCGGTTGCTCTACAGCTGGCGAGGGTCCTGTCCGAGGATGACCGGGTCCTCGGCTCGCAGCCGAAACGCTGCGTACACGCCCAGGCTTTTACGCGCCGCGATGTAGTACTCGTCGCGCTTCTCCTGGAACTGTCTGAATGCCCGCGTCCAGTCTTCCTCCGTACCAGAGCGCATCTCACGAACGAACTGCTCCAGGACCCACGCATGGCGTTGCAGCGTCCTTGCTGCCGAGATGGTGTCGGCGTCTCCCATGAGGAGGACGGCCTCGAAGGCGTACCCACGCTCCAGTTCAGCGTCAGCCAAGCGCTCCAAACCGACGTCCCGGGGCAGTGGTTGGGGCAAGTCGAAGAGCCCTTTACCTGCTGCCAGGCGGCCGGCCACCGACGTGAACCTCTTGATGGCGTCGGCATATCGGAGGTAAGCCTCCAAGCGGCGTTCGTCCCACCTCGTCGAGAGTTGGCGGCGCCACCGTGACCTCTCCATCAACGCTCCGCCGACGTAGGAAGCAGCTGCGCCGACGAGCACACCCATCAAGGTGAACAGCTCTCCTGACATGTCCCCCTGCCGATCAGATAGACGCTAGTGGGGACAGTACTGACCCGACTGCCGTCGTGGAAAGATCGACCTGCGCCGGTCGTTGCGCAGCCGCCAGGAGAGGCAGAAGCCTCGGCCAAGACCGGCAACCTGATGACAACGTGCCCTGAGCACTGCACCACAAGCGCACCAGATCGAGCGGGGAACAGGGGGAATCACAGGGAAAGCGGCCGGTCCCGCAGAGGCCGCGAACGTGCCGTTTGAGCAGGTCAGCGCTTACAACGGGCCCTCGATGCCGGCAGCTTCCCAAGCTGAGAGCCCGAAGCCGCAGCAGCTCGCGTGGGCAGGCATGTGCGGCGTCGCGCATGACTCACCAGAACCCAGCGACTCACAGGACTCACGCCGGGATACGCTCACCGCCATTGGTAATAGGTCAGCACCATGATTCCGGGGGGAATTGTGAGGATTTCATCGCATGGTTGCGTACCGCGCAGAGTGACGAGCGCGACGTTCGCCGCTGTGCTGCTCGCTGGGGGAACGGTCGCCTGCGGAGGGGGCTCGGCGAGTGACTCCGCGAATGAGAGCTCGCCCAGGGTGACGCCCGCGACGGCCGTGGCGAAGGCGGCGGCGAACTCCGAGCGCATCACGTCGCTCCACTACCGGGTCACCGGGACCGTGCCGGAGAAGGGCCGGCTGGAGGCCGAGGCATCCATGCACACAGAACCGCCGGTCATGAAGATGAAGATGAACGCGACCGACCAGGGCAGAGACGGCCAGCTAGAGATCCGGTTCGTCGACGAGTTGATGTACGTCAGCGGGAGCGGGATCGACTCCGAGAAGCTGGACGGCAAGAGCTGGTTCAGCGCCGGTCCGGCTGTATGGGGACGCGGCGCGATGGACAACAAGTCCTACCGGGTACTGCCGACTCCGATCGAAGGTAACCCAGCCGTGCAGTCCACGATCCTGACCGCCTCCAAGGACGTGCGGAGGATCGGGACGGAGACGATCGACGGCACCCGGACCACTCACTACAGAGGAACGGTCACCGGTCGCGGTATCAGTGCCGCTCGTGACGCTGCCGCGAACAAGGCGGCTCGGGAGCGCCAGATCGACAACCTTGATCAGTTCATGATGCTGCGCATCGACGACACGCTCACCATGGATCTGTGGATCGGCGACGACAACGACACCAAGCAGTTCCGCATGCGGGGCGATACGCGCGCCACACGGGGCGGCACCGAGGGCAAGCCGCTCGAGTTCATCGACGGTGCCCCCCTCGACTTGACCATCACATTCCTCGACATCAACCAGCCGGTGACCGTCGAGGCACCACCGTCCGAAGACACCGCCGACCTCGCCTCGCTGGCGGACGAGGCACAGGCAGGCTAAGCGAGACCTGGGAAGATCTGAGCGCCTGGCCCGGCGGCACCGTCTCACTTTCCGTCTCATTCAGCCCGTTCACGGCCGTTCAGACGCGGCCGAAGGCGGTGGCCGCTTCCACGGCCGACCGCCGATGAACGCAGGTGAACGGCCCCGTTCACAGCCCCGGAGCCCACCACCACAGTTGGAAAGCGTGTTGGCATCGAAGTTGGGTTGCTGGGCGCGGAGGTCGATTGTGCGTGATCAGCTTGAGGTGTGGAGACCATCATCGCCAGCGGCATAGCCGTTCTGGGGACGTTGCTTGGGTCGGGGATCACCCTGGCATTCCAGCAGCGCACCACCGACAGAAGCCACCAGTTCACCCGCCGCGAGAAGCTCCGGCAAGAACGACTCGATGCCTACTCCGCCTACGCCGGCGCGTTGGTCAACTACCGCCGCTGCCTGGTTCACCTCTGGTTCTGCGAGCACGAACAGCCCCCACCGGAGGACCCCGACACGGTGCGGATCCGCGCCTACGACCTACGCTCCATCGCCCAAGAGGCACTGTTCCGCGTGCAGATGCTCACCGATGACGAGACGCTGAGCCGTGCCGCAGAGGACGTGCTCGCAGACGTCACGGCGCTCTCCAAGAGAGACAGCAGAACCGAACTCGACGGTGCCAGGGTACGGACCCGTGACGACATCAGCCGACTGGTCAGAGCAGCCAAGCAACACCTCTGAGGCGCTTCCAGAGACGACGATTCACGGAGCCCCACGTCGACAGTGACCGCACCACAAGCGCACCAGAACGAGCGGGGAACAGGAGGGAATCACGGTGAAAGCAGCCGCGCCCGCAAGGGTGGCGAGTCGGCCGTTCGAGCAGGTCAGCGCCTACAGCAGACCCTCGATGCCCGCAGCTTCCCAAGCTGAGAGCCTTGCGGGTCAGGCACCCTCTGAGTTGCTTTCACGGGCCGGCCGCCACGGCTTGCTCTGGTCGACGACACGAGCCGGTAGCTGACCGCAGCCGGTGGGCGTGGCTGGAGCGCCCGCCCGCCTGATCGGTCGGCGCCTCACCATCGTGGCTGACTGTCGTCGGCTGAGGTTCGTGCCCCAACCGTGCCAGGTGCAGAGATCAGCCACGGTCAGCGAAGGAGGTTAGGACCGAGTTTCGCCTCACCAGGTCTCGAAACCGCAGGTCAGTGGCATGACGCGGTTACTCTCGTCCGGATCTGTGCCGACGGCCACAGCGAGCGGGATAAACGTAGGCTCATACTGAGTCATGACAAAGCCTGCTGCACTGAAGCGTCACTTGCCTACCAGCCCTTTCAAGGCCCCGGTCACACCGGCTCCCAAGCACTTCGCCACGGGCGACCAGGTCACACATGACGTGTACGGTCTCGGCCGGGTAACCGGCATCGAGGACGGAATCGCGGCGCTGGTGGATTTCGGCTCGGCGCAAATGCGGATCTTGAGCCCGTACGCCAAGATGACCAAGCTGTAGGACCACTGTGCCCGGTCACGGCACGCCAGGCCCCATCAGGGACCTGTACCGAAAGAGAGACCTCTCATCGAGCCAACGTCGCTGTTCTCCGCTCCGGAAGAGCAACCCCACTGCTCCACTGCAGCATCGCCGCCTCCGACGACAAACCCCTTCCAGGCCCCAGACTTCAGGGAAGACGAGATCTTCCTACTCGACGATGCGCAGGAGCCCGCCTCAGGCATGAGTGCGGCGCGCTCCAAGGCGGCTTAGCTCCACGAATGGCGGTGACTTCGGCAGTCGGCCACGGGCCGTCTCCGGTGCTGCGAAGGAACGCGGCCGTCTCAGTTTCCGTCTCATTCAGCCCCATTCACGGCCGTTCAGGCGAGACCCGGAGCCGTCCCCACGCTGGTGGCCAACCGCCCATGAACCCAGGTGAACGCCCCCGAACGACGCCCACCACCCCACCACCACAGTTGGAAAGCGTGTTCGGGGCAACCCCTCACGAGTTCGAATCTCGTATCCTCCGCCAGTGCCTCACCGGGCACGATGTCGAAGGGCCCCACCGCAAGGTAGGGCCCTTCGACGTTGTCCTCAGACCTCGTTGTCCTGGTTTTTGTCCACAGCGGGTGTTCCCGGGGTCCCTAGGTGGCATCGGCGATCGCGCCCGCAGCGCGGAGGTGCCCAAGCTCGCCCTGCGGCAGCTCGCCTCGACCGGCTGCTCAAGGCCACGCCGACCGCACCGGGACCCGACCCCGTTCGGCAGCCAATGCCTTTCGCGACGGACATCGGCCGTCGCCGGGGGCGCGAGCCATCTGCCCCCTCTCCGTATCCGGAGCGTCATGGGCCTCATGCCCGAACCAGGGGAGAGAGGGAAGAGTATCGATGCCGATAGTATCTCTGCCGATACTATCGGCACCGGAGGCTTTTCCATGCATCGCTTCATCGGGCGGGACCGCGAGCTGAACGTGCTCGGCAACGCACTGCAGGCGGTTCACGATGCCGTCGGGTCGGCGAAACCGGGACGATGCATCCTCATGCGCGGAAGGCGGCGGGTCGGCAAGTCCAGCCTCGTCGAGGAGTTCCTGCGGCGCACCGAAACGCCGTACCTCTTCTTCACCGCGTCGGGCGGCACGGCGGAGGACGAACTGACTGAGCTGCTCGACGCCGTCGCCAGATCCACCCTGCCGGAGCGGGGACTGTTCTCGGAGGAGACCCCCGGGCAGTGGAACGCGGCGTTCAGGCTGCTCGCGGAGATCCTTCCGGACGACACCCCGAGCGTGGTCGTCATCGACGAGGTTCCGTATCTCATGGACCGCATCGACGCCTTCGAGGGCATGCTCCAGCGGGCATGGGACCGACTGCTCAGCCGTAAGCCGGTGCTTCTTCTCCTGGTCGGGTCCGATCTGTCGATGATGGAGGCGCTGAACAGCTACGACCGCCCCTTTCACCAGCGGGGCCGGGAAATGATCGTGGGACCCCTGAACCCGGCCGACATCGGCGACATGCTCGGCCTGTCTCCGGCGGCCGCGTTCGACGCCGCTCTGATCACGGGGGGACTCCCCCTGATCTGCGCCGAATGGCGGGCCGGAGCGGACGTCTGGGAGTTCCTCCGAGACTCGCTGGACAACCCCATCTCGGCGCTGCTGGTCTCCGCCGAACGGTCACTGGCCGCGGAGTTTCCACCGCAGGCAATGAGCAGGGAGGTTCTGCGGGCCATCGGATCCGGGGAACGAACCTTCACCAACATCGCTCGCGCGGCGGGCGGTATCGCCCACACCACTCTCACCCGAGCCACCGACGTTCTGAGCGCGAAAAGGGTCGTGGCCGCCGAGTTGCCGCTCTCACTGAGGCCGTCGAAGGAACGTCGCTACCGGGTGGCCGACCCCTACCTGCGCTTCTGGCTCGCGTTCCTCGATCCGCACATGGCGGAGATCGAGCGGATGCGGGGAGATCTCACGCTGAGCCGGATCAAGGAGCAGTGGACGAGCTGGCGGGGCCGCGCGATCGAACCCCTGGTCCGGGACTCCCTCGCCCGCCTCCTTCCGGACGACTCCCTGCCCGCCGCTCCGGCGATCGGCGGGTACTGGACCCGCAGCAACGACGTCGAAATCGACTTGGTGGGCGCCGACCGACAGCCGGTGGCCAAGAAGTTGCTCTTTCTCGGCTCGGTCAAGTGGCTGGAGAACTCCGCGTTCGACAGCCACGACCTGGCCGCGCTGCAGAAGCACCGCGCAGCGATCACCGACGAGCCGGTACCGCTCGTGGCGGTCTCCCGCAGCGGGGTCGGTTGTTCCGGCCTTCAGGCGGTGTACGGTCCCGACGAACTGCTCAGCGCTTGGCTCAGGACGTGAGCGGGAACTGAATCCCCTGGTTGCGGTTCTGGTTGCGTTCGCTGCCGTCCAGCACCGTCCATCAGTTGCACTCGGCAAGGACTCCGGCGACCGGCGCGCGGGCGCGTCAGGCAGGGTGGGCGACGTCGCGATGACGGCGGGGAGGCTCGGGAGAGCAGCGCGGTGCCGATGCCGATGCCGATGCCGAGCAGGATCTGGGCGGTGGCCCACGCGGTGAAGGTGCTTCCGGCGGCGACGAGGCGACGGTGGCCGCCTGCTGCGGCATGCCCGCGGTGATGAGGTGTCTGCGGCCGATGGGATTTGGCGGCCCCTCCTACGCGGCCCTGCCCGCATGCGAGCGTTTGTTGAGGAAGAGGCCGAGCCCGCCGAATGCGCGCGTCGGCGGGCGGCACGGCGGCGGCAGGGTCCACGGGCTGCCCCTCTTCCCGGCCCGACATGTGCGGCGCCATTGCACAGCCGTGTCCGGTCACGGCGCCAGAGCCACGGACACGCGCCCACGTCATGGCACTTACGCCGGCGGCGCCGACCGCGGCGGTATCGGTCGAACGGCCGAGGGCAACACCCGAAGCCTGGCCGTATGGCCGAGGCGCGCGCCCGCAGCCGCGAGCGAGGGTGGAGCCACTTCCTCCGCCCCGACTCTCGGGGCGCCACAGACATCAGGAGTACGTGATGCGGCGCAGGTTGCTCATCGGTGCCGTCGGGGGTGCGGCTGCCGTCACCGCCCTTCTCGGTGTCGGCACCCACTCGCTGTCCGGGGCCCGGACCACAGGCAGGTCGGCGGGCACAAGGCCCTGGCGAGCGCCGGAAGAGGGCCACGGCACATGATGAGCATCGTCCTGGCCGGACACGGCCTGATCAAGAAGTACGGCTCCACCACCGCGCTGGCCGGGGTGGACGTCCAGGTCGGCGAGCGCGACTCGCTGGCCATCATGGGCCCGTCCGGGTCCGGGAAGTCCACCCTCCTGCACACCCTCGCCGGGATCATCCGCCCCGACGGCGGCCAGGTCCTGCTGCGCGGCGAGCGGATCGACAACCTCGGTGAGAACAAGCTCAGCGCGCTGCGCCGCAAGCGGTTCGGGTTCGTCTTCCAGTTCGGCCAGCTGCTGCCCGAGCTGCCCGCCGAGGAGAACGTCGCGCTGCCGCTGATGCTGGAGGGCATGCCCCGCAAGCAGGCCGTCGAACGGGCCCGCCGCTGGTTCGCGCCGCTCGGCCTCACCGGCCTGGAACAGCGACGGCCCGGCCAGCTGTCCGGCGGCCAGGCCCAGCGCGTCGCCATCGCCCGCGCGCTGGTCATCGAGCCGGACGTGGTCTTCGCCGACGAGCCCACCGGCGCCCTCGACCAGACCACCAGCGAGGAGGTCGTACAACTGCTGACCTCCGTCACCCGAGAGCAGGGCGCCGCCCTGGTCATGGTCACCCACGACGCCGACATCGCCGCCCACTGCGACCGGATCCTCCAGGTCCGCGACGGCCGCATCAGCAGCCACACCCAGTACACCGTCGCCTGACCCTTCCCGCCCGCCCTTCTCAGCGGAGATGCCGATGCCTTCCCCCGTCCTCCCCCTGACCTGGCATCTGACCAGGTCCTCCGGCCGCCGCGGCCTGCAAAGCCACCTCCTCGCAGCCGGCGCCGCCGCCGTCGGCGCCTTCGTACTACTGGTAATGATCGCCGCCACCCTCGGCTCCGGCGCCCGCGCCGAGCAGACGGCCTGGCGCGTACCCCAGCCGGCGAAGCACGGCACCGCCGTCCAGGCACTCGCCACGACGTACGTCCGCGGCGAGCGCATCAGCGTCGTCTCCCTGGCGCAGCTGCCCGACCGTGCGGCGACCCCCGCCCCGCCCGGTCTGAGCGCCTTCCCGAAGAAGGGCGAGGTGTACGTCTCCCCCGCCCTGGCCAAGCTGCTGCACAAGCTGCCCGCGAGCCAACTGGCCGACCGCTTCCCGAAACCGGCGTCCTACGGCACGATCGGCGCGGCCGGTCTCGCCTTCCCGGACGAGCTGGTCGCCGTGGTGGGCCGGGCGCCCGGCGACCCGGCGATGTCCTCGGCGAGCGCGCAGGACCCGAACTGGTTCGGCGAGGGCCAGGCCGCCCGGGCCGTGGTCTCCGGGTTCACCGGGAGCAAGCCGAGCGTGTTCACCGACGGCGACCAGAAGCTGGTGGCCGTGCTGGGCGTGGGGCTGCTGGTGATGCCCGTGATCGTGCTGTCCTCGGCGGCCGGACGGCTCGGGGCGGCCCGGCGCGAGCAGCGGCTCGCCGCGCTGCGGCTGGCGGGGGCGGCCCCGCGGCAGATCCTCGCGATGACCGCCGTGGAGGCGGCGGTTGTCGGCGCGGCCGGGGCTCTGACGGGCGCGCTGGCCTATGTGGCGCTGCTGCCCGCGCTCGCCGAGGTGCCGTTCGGCGTTGGCGGCTGGTACACGAGCCAGTTGTGGGTGGGACTGCCCTGTCTGGCGGTGGTCGTCCTCGGAGTCGTCGCGCTCATCACCTTCAGCGCGGTGTCGATGCTGCGCCAGGTGGCGACCTCGCCGCTCGGCGTCGCCCAGCAGGCGAACCCGCGCCGCACCCGGATGATCCGGCTGGTGCTGTTCGTGATGGCCCTGGCCTGCGTCCAGTACTCCCTCAGCAGTGACGGCCAGCTCAACCCCATGCTGATAATCGCCCTACCGCTGATGTTCTACGGCGCGTTCTGGCTGTTCGGCCCGTGGGTGGTGGACCGGCTGGGCCGGATCGCGGGCCGCTTCGCCAAGCATCCGGCCACGCTGCTGGCGGCCCGACGGCTCAGCGACGACCCGCGCGGCGCCTGGCGCACCGTCAGCGGCCTGGTCCTGGCCGGGTTCGCGGCCGGATTCTTCTCCGTCAACATGCTGGGCCCCGACAGCTCGCAGTACCGGGACCAGGTCGCCGTCCTCACGGCGAACACCGCCGAGGCACGGCACTCCGCGACCGAGGTGCGCACACTGCTGCACCGGGCGGGTGTCACCGCGACCGTGACCGTGGGCAAGAAGGACGACTACCTCGGTCTCCTGAGCGGGAGCCCCGGCGTGATCGCCGAGGTCCCCGGCGGCCCGGAGCAGATCGACGCCGCCCTCACCGCCCTCACCCACGTCGGCACGGGTCACCCGCCCTACTCCAAGGACTACGCGACCGGCATCGAACGCGGCTTCGCCGACAGCGTCTCCGACGTCACCATCGCCACCCTGGCTCTGGGCTTCGCGCTGGCGACCGCCTCCGCCGGTCTCACCGCCGCCGCGAACGTCCTCGACCGGCGACGCGTCTATGGCCTCCTGCGACTGGCCGGCACCCCGCTGCGGGTGCTGAACCTGGCTCGGGTCCATGAGACGGCCCTCCCCCTGGTCGTCCTGGCCGGCGGCACCACCGCCATGGGCATCTACGGCTCCTACCAGATCAACAAGCCGCCCGACTCCTTGATCGACAACCCCGGCGCCGTGCAACTGGTCGTGTGCCTGGTCCTCGGGGCACTGGCGATGTTCGCCGCCATCGGCGCCAGCCGACCCCTGCTGCGGAAGGTGACGGCCGACCCGGCCCAGACGGCCGACTGAGCACCGTCACCGGGAACGGCCCGCCGCACACACCTGCGGGCCGTCCACGCCTGCCGTCTGCCTCGGCCGAGGCAGAGCCGACGGCTCCTCCTAAGGTGACCGATGTGAATCTCCCGCCCGCGACAGCCGACCTCACCACGACGCGGACCCGTCGGCAGGCCTGCCTGCGTGTGGCGGGCAGCACCACGCTGGTCCTGCTGGCCGCCGCGGACGTGCTCATCGCCGTCACCAACGGCAAGACCCTCTGGCCGGTGCTCCTGCTCCTGTCACTCGGCCTCGCGGCCGTCCTGTGGCCCCGCGCCCACCGGCCCGCGTGGCTCACCCCCCAACTGCGCGCCGCCGCACCAGCGGGCGCTTCCCTGGCGCTGACCGCCGTCGCCACGACGACCGAGCCGGTACGCATGTTCGGCCCCGGTGAGGTGGCGATCCTGCTCTGCCTGCTGATGATCACCGTCCGCACCTGCCCACCACGACGGGCGGGCCTGTGCGCCGTACTCACCGGCGCGGCGGCCATCGCGGCGCCGTTGCGCTTCTACGCCACCGGCACCCAGGACGACATCCTGATCCTCGGGCTGGCGCTGGCCGTGGCGCTGCTGACCGGCATCACCGCCGGCCTCGGCGGCTACCTGCGCAGCCTGGACCACAGACGCGGCGTCGCGGTCGCCGAGACCCGCCGCACCGAACGCCTCGCCATGGCAGCCGACCTGCACGACTTCGTCGCCCACCATGTCACCGGCATCCTCGTCCAGACGCAGATGGCCCGCATGATGGCCACCACCGAACCCGGCCGCCTCGACCCGGTCCTGGCCGGAATCGAGCATGCCGCGACCCAAGCCCTCGACTCCATGCGCCTGACCGTCGGCATCCTGCGCGACGGCCCCGAGCAGACAGCCCGGCTCCAGCCGGGCGAGAGCCGCCCGGTGGGCGACCTGAACGCCCTCGCGGAACTGGTCGACGCGTTCAGCGGACCGACCGGCCTCAAGGCCGAACTGCACCGCGACGCCTCACTGCCCCGGAACCTGCCCCACGAAGTGCAGGCCGCCGCCTACCGCGTCACCCAGGAAGCCCTCACCAACGTACGCCGCCACGCCGCCGACGCCACCGAAGTCACCGTCGCCCTCGCTCACGCCGACGACACCTTGCGCGTGACGGTGTGCGACAACGGCCGCGCAGGCGCCCCGGTGCCGTACGCCGCCCGCGGCGGAGGCTTCGGCATCGTCGGCCTCACCGAACGCGTCACCGCCCTCGGCGGCACACTGCACACCGGCCCACGCAACGAACACGGCTGGGAAGTCATCGCCCTCATCCCCACCGTGCGGCAAGGAAGTTGACGCATTGCCGGACCTCGGCCACCCGAGGGCTCACCCCGATCCAGGAGACGCACCAGCGGCCACGAACCGGGCGCGCGTCCCTCGGCCTTTCGGCCAGAGGGGCCCCGGCGATCGCCTTCGTTCCTGGCTGTTCGGCCGAGGCGGGGCGGTCGGGTGGTGAAGCAGAGTCCCTGTCATGCCTACCGCACACAAGGCCGCCCTCGCGGCCGGACTGATCGTCAGCCTGTGCATTCCCACCGCCCAGGCGACAGCGGCCGAACCCGCCCGTCCCCCGGCCTCCGCCCTCGACCGTTACTACGACCAGCGCCCCGCCTGGCACCGCTGCGGCGCCGACGGGGAGTACCCCGCCGACCTACGGTGCGCGACCATCAAGGTGCCCCTCGACTACAAGCGGCCCGCCGGACCCACGCTGCGCCTGGAGATCTCCCGGCTGCGCACAAGCGTGCCCGGCAAACGGCGTGGTGTGCTGCTGTCCAACCCGGGAGGGCCGGGGGGCGGGGGTCTGGGAACTCCCGTGACGTACAAGGAAGTCATGCCCAAGAGCGTCCGGGACCGGTACGACCTCGTGGGCTTCGATCCGCGCGGTACGGGCGCCAGCAGCCCCCTGAACTGCGGTCTCACCAAGAACGAGCTGAACTGGCCACGCGTGTACCAGCCGGCGTCCTTCCGCAGGGACACCGCTCTCGCCCGCAGCTTCGCCGCGAAGTGCGTCGCCCGGGACCGCGCCCGGCTGCCGCATCTGACCACCCGTAACACCGCACGGGACATGGACGTCATCCGCGGCGTCCTGGGTGAGAAGCGGATCTCGTACTACGGCCTGTCCTACGGCACCTATCTCGGCGCCGTCTACACCCAGCTCTTCCCGGCCCGCAGCGACCGAATCGTCATCGACAGCTCGGTGGACCCCAACCGCTTCGGCCGGGGCACGTACCAGGCCCTGGCCGAGAGCGTCGAGCCCGCGTTCCGCGACTGGACCCGCCTGGTCGCCCGTCGGGACCGCACCTACCACCTCGGTGACACTCCCGCGGAGGTCCGCGCCGCGTTCTTCAAGCTGATCGCCCGCGCCGACCGCACGCCGCTCAAGTACAACGGCAGCGACCCCGATTTCGCAGACCGGGCCGTCACCGGTGCCGACATCCGCGCGTCGATGCGGTCGATGTTCTTCTACGACCCCTATCAGGCCGCCCGTGACGTCGTCAGCCTCCGCAAGGCCCGGGCCACCCGCCCGGATCCGCAGCCGTCCGACGGCCCCGCGGACCCCTTCGACGCCGGCGTCAACGCGCTCCACTGGGCGGTCATGTGCGCCGACAACTCCGCTTCCTGGCCCCGCGACCCGTCCCGCTACCGGTACGACGCCCTCCGCGACGGTGCTCGCCTCCCCCTCTACGGGGACTTCACCTCCAACATCACTCCCTGCGCCTTCTGGCCGCGCGGCGCCGAACCGGCCACGCGTGTCAACAACACGGTGGGCGCGCTCATATTGCAGAACCAGTGGGATTCCCAGACACCGGCGGCGAGCGGCCGGGCCATGCACCGTGCCCTGCGCGGCTCACGCCTCGTCATGGTCCAGGGCGGACGGGATCACGGCGTGTACGGCATCCCCGGCACCCCCGCCTGCGCCACCAAGGCGGTCAACACCTACCTGGTCACGGGCCGCCTGCCCAGCGCCGACATCACCTGCCGCGCCTAGGGCCTGTGGTGTTCTCCCAGGTGTCGCCAAAACTGTGACGCGCACCAGTCCGCCTCGCACCCAGGGCCCGGACATGTCGGTTCTGACCGGTGCACGGACCGGTTCGGCATCCCCTGGATGGTCGACATCAGCCCGCCGCAGAGCTGACCGCGAAAGCCGCACGACCCACGATGGGCTCCGCCGATCACCGGCGGAGCCCATCGTGGTCTTCCGTGGCGGACCGCCCGGGGTCAGACCGCCCGAGCGGTGGTCATCAGTCCGCCGTCTGTGTCGCGCCGGTCGTCACTTTCCGCAGGAGCGGCTTGCTGCAGGCGATCGCGGCGAACATGGCCAGCGCGCCGACGACCACGCAGACAGCGAGTTGGACGGCACCGGTGGTGTTCATCGAGACCCCGGCCAGCTTGTTGAACTGATACGCGCCGTAGACGCCCATCGCGGTGGTGCCGCCGGCCAGGACGGCCAGGGGAAGGACCGTTTCGCGGACCCGCGCCCGGTCCAGCATCTTCAGCGGGGTGCCGGCCAGTCGCAGGAGGCCGTAGACGCGGCGTCGGTCGAGGACGTTCGCGGCGGCTGTCAGCCCGGCCGAGGCGGCCGCGACGAGGAAACTCATGACCAGGGTGGCGATGCCGACCACGCCGACGCGGTCCGCGCCCACGTTGTCCGGGCCGCTCACGTAGTCCTGGGTGAACGGCAGCTGGCCCGTCCTGAGATGGGTCAACGCGGTGACGGCGGTGTCCACTTGGTCCTGGCCCCCGGAGACATGGGCGATCAGGCCCGCGTTGCCGCCCAGCACATTGTCGAAGTCGTCCTCCGAGGCGACGCTGACGGTGGCGGTGACGCCCGCTTCGCGCAGCAGGGTACGGGCCTCGGTGGCCCTGTGCCGGGCGGCGGCGCTGTCCTCGGTCGCCACGGCGACCTGGCCGTGGTTGGCGGAACCGTCGATGTCCAGCCCGATGACGGCGAAGAAGCCGGCCACGAATCCGGTCAGGACCAGGCCGCTGACGGTGCGCCAGGCGCCGCGCGGGTCGTCGCTGAGCCGTCGGGCCGCCAGCAGAGTCGCCGGGCGGCGGGCGAAACGGCCAGCGATCCGGCCCAGCCGGTCCACCACCCACGGGCCGAACAGCCAGAACGCGCCGTAGAACAGCGCCAGCAGGGCGATCAGCTGCGGCATCTTGAGCTGGCCACCCTGCGTGGAGAACAGGACGTAACCCAACACCACGGCGAACAGCACGAGGCGGATCATGCGGGTGCGGCGCGGATCGGCCTGCTGGGCGACGCCCAGGGGGGAGGTGACCACCTGGCGCAGCATCGACACGGCGCTGACGGTGATGAGCCCGGTGACCGCCGCCACCACCGCCGCGAGCCAGGGCAGGCCCACCCACAGCTGGCCGGTGTACCAGCTGCCGATGCCGTAGGGAATCTGTGCGAGAGCGGGCAGCAGGGCCGTGTAGGCGAGCGCGCCCGTCAGTGCTCCGCCCGCGCCCACGGCCGCCGCCTCCGCGGCGGTCATCGCGACGATCTGCCCCGGGGTGGCCCCGGCCAGCCGCAGAGCGGCGAGCCGCTGCTCGCGCCGGGCTGCGCCCAGCCGCCCGGCCGCCGCTGCCAGCACGATCACGGGCGCCACCAGCAGCGTCACGCCCATCACCGCCGTCTGCTGGTCGCTGCCGGTGAAGATGCTCGGCTTGGGCTTGGCGGCGGAGAACCCGGCGATGCCGGCCCGCTCGGTCTGCCCCTCGTCGAACCAGTTGCCGCCGCCGGCCGCCTTGGACACCGCCGGGTCGGACGGCGCCCGCCCCACCACGGCCACCAGCTCGTCGGGGGAGGCGAGTCCGGCCTCGCCGATCGTGCCGTAGGACGCCGGCTTCGGGAAACGGTCGGCCAGTTGGCTCGCGGGCAGCTTGTGCAGCAGCTTCGCCAGGGCGGGGGAGACGTACACCTCGCCCTTCTTCGGGAAGGCGCTCAGACCGGGTGGCGCGGGGGTCGCCGCGCGGCCGGGCAGCTGGGCCAGCGACACCACGGAGACGACGTCGTGGCGGACGTACGTCGTGGCCAGGGCCTGGACGGCGGTCGCCCGCTCGGCGGGCACGGCGGCCGGGGTGCGCCAGGTCGTGTGGTCGGCGCGGACGCCGGAGCCCAGGCCGACGGCGAGCATCACCAGCAGCACGAAGGCGCCGACGGCGGCGGCGCCGGCCGCCAGCAGGTGGCTCTGCAGGCCGCGGCGGCCGGAGGACCTGGTCAGATGCCAGGTCAGGGGGAGGACGGGGGAAGGCATCGGCATCTCCGCTGAGAAGGGCGGGCGGGAAGGGTCAGGCGACGGTGTATTGGGTGTGGCTGCTGATGCGGCCGTCGCGGACCTGGAGGATCCGGTCGCAGTGGGCGGCGATGTCGGCGTCGTGGGTGACCATGACCAGGGCGGCGCCCTGCTCGCGGGTGACGGAGGTCAGCAGTTGTACGACTTCTTCGCTGGTGGTCTGGTCGAGGGCGCCGGTGGGCTCGTCGGCGAAGACCACGTCCGGCTCGATGACCAGCGCGCGGGCGATGGCGACGCGCTGGGCCTGGCCGCCGGAGAGCTGGCCGGGCCGTCGCTGTTCCAGGCCGGTGAGGCCGAGCGGTGCGAACCAGCGGCGGGCCCGTTCGACGGCCTGCTTGCGGGGCATGCCCTCCAGCATCAGCGGCAGCGCGACGTTCTCCTCGGCGGGCAGCTCGGGCAGCAGCTGGCCGAACTGGAAGACGAACCCGAACCGCTTGCGGCGCAGCGCGCTGAGCTTGTTCTCACCGAGGTTGTCGATGCGCTCGCCGCGCAGCAGGACCTGGCCGCCGTCGGGGCGGATGATCCCGGCGAGGGTGTGCAGGAGGGTGGACTTCCCGGACCCGGACGGGCCCATGATGGCCAGCGAGTCGCGCTCGCCGACCTGGACGTCCACCCCGGCCAGCGCGGTGGTGGAGCCGTACTTCTTGATCAGGCCGTGTCCGGCCAGGACGATGCTCATGATGGGGCTACTCCGGGGTGAGTGTCAGCGCTGGAATGTCCAGGTGACGGAGGATTCCGTCGCCTTGACCACGGTCACGGGGATGTCGACGGCCTTGCCGTCGTCCTGCTTGCCGGTGCAGGTGAGGGTGGCGCCCCGGACGGCTTTGAGGCCGGCCGGACAGCGCACGTCGGAGACCTTCTGCCGAGGAACTTGCGCCGCATCACGGACTCCTGATGTCCAGGGAGAGGAAGTGGCTCCAGCCTCGCCCGCGGACACCGCCGCCCGCCTCGGCCGAACGGCCAGCGTCCGGGCCGGGCTGCTCGGTCATTCGGCCGACCCCGCGGACGCCTCGCCCCTTCGGACAGCCCAGCTTCGGACGCCCCCTGACGGCATCGCGGAATGCCCTGAGATGTCAGCCAGGTTCACCAGACCGCCGACCGCGCGAATGACGGCTCCAGCATGTCTGTCCAGACCGCGCACCCACGAGACGACGGTCCCGTTCCCCCTGAGTGCCAGCAGCGGGTGAGCGCTCGTCAGGAGTACCCCGGTCGTGCCGGTTCCAGGTGCTGTTCCGCCCAGATCGTCTTGCCCTTGGACGTCTGGCGGGTGCCCCAGCGCTGGGTCAGTTGGGCCACCAGGAGCAGGCCGCGGCCGCCCTCGTCGAAGGTGCGGGCGCGGCGGAGGTGGGGGGCGGTGGTGCCGCCGTCGGAGACCTCGCAGATGAGGGAGGTGTCGTGGGTGAGGTGGATGAGGCGTAGCTGGACGGGGGGTTCCGCGTGCCGGATGGCGTTGGTGACGAGTTCGCTGACGACCAGTTCGGTGACGAAGGCGGCGTCCTCCAGGCCCCAGGCCTCCAGCTGGGCCAGCGCGTCCTTGCGGGTCTGGGCGACGGCGGAGGGGTCGGACGGGACGGCCCAGGTCGCGACCTGGCTCGCGTCCAGGGCGCGGGTGCGGGCGATGAGCAGGGCGACGTCGTCGGGCGGGCGGGGCGGGAGGAGGTCGGTGAGGATGCTGTCGCACAGGGCGTCGAGGGTCGGCTCCGGGCCGGTGAGCAGGTGGCGGAGGCGGAGGATGCCCTCGTCGACGTCGCGGTCGGGTGACTTGATCAGGCCGTTGGTGTAGAGGGCGAGCAGGCTGCCCTCCGGCAGGTCGATCTCGGCCGACTCGAAGGGCAGGCCGCCCAGGCCCAGCGGAGGGCCGGCCGGGAGGTCGACGAGGTCGGCGGTGCCGTCGGGGCTCACCACGGCCGGCAGCGGATGCCCGGCCCGGGCCAGGGTGCAGCGCTGGGAGATCGGGTCGTACACGGCGTACAGGCAGGTCGCCCCGACCTCACCGCCGGCGCCGGTCTCGGGGGACCGGCCGGCGGCCGGCCGGTCGTCCTCCCGGTCGGTGGACAGCCGGGCTACCAGGTCGTCGAGGTGGGTGAGCAGTTCGTCCGGGGGCAGGTCGATGTCGGCGAGGGTGCGTACGGCGGTCCGTAGCCGGCCCATGGTGGCGGAGGCGTGGATGCCGTGGCCGACGATGTCGCCGACGACGAGCGCCACCCGCGCCCCGGACAGCGGGATCACGTCGAACCAGTCGCCGCCGACACCGGCGTGCGCGCCCGCCGGGAGATAGCGGGAGGCGACCTCCACCGCCGCCTGCTCGGGCAGCCGCTGCGGCAGCAGGCTGCGCTGGAGCATCACCGCCGTACCGCGTTCGCGGGTGTAGCGGCGGGCGTTGTCGATGGAGACGGCCGCCCTGGCCGCCAGTTCCTCGGCCAGCACCACGTCGTCCTGCTGGAAGTTCTGCGGCCGACGGTGGCGGACGAGGACGGCGACGCCCAGGGTGGTGCCGCGGGCCGACAGGGGCACCGCCATCGCCGAGTGCATGCCGAACTCGCGGACCCTGGAGGCCCGGACCGGGTCGCGGGCGACCAGTGCGGTGATCGCGGGGTGCGTGATCTCGTACACCTTCGCCCGTCCCGAGCGGAGGGTCTCGACCTGGACGGTGCCCTCCGGGTACTCGTCCACCGCCCCGAGGGCGACGACCGCCTCCGGCAGGCCCGGAGTCACGGACTGGTGCGCGATCCGGCGCAGTGCGAGCGGGCCGGCCGGGGCGCCGGTGTCCGGGAGCGGCTCGTGCGGGTCGTCGAGGGAGGCCAGCAGGTCGACGCTGACGAAGTCGGCCAGTTCCGGGACCGTCACGTCCGCCAGCTCCTGCGCCGTACGCATCACATCGAGGGTGGTGCCGATCCGCCGGCCGGCCTCGGCGATCAGCTGGAGGCGCTTGCGGGCCCAGTACTGCTCGGTCATGTCGCGCGCGGTGAGGCAGACGCCGCGCACCTCGCCGGTCGTGTCGCGCAGCGCCGACATGTGGACCGACCAGACGTGCTCGCGGGTCTCACCGGCCGTGTGCAGGAAGTTCTCGTTGTACTGCGGCTCGCCGGTCTCCATCACCCGCGCCATGCTCTGTTCCGCCCGGTCGCCGGCCGGGCCGTCCACGATCTCGCTGACGCGCAGCCCGATCATGTCCCGCTCGGTGAGGGCTGTCGTACGTTGCATGTCCGCGTTGGCACGGCGCAGGCGGAGCCGGGTGTCGTAGAGGGCCAGCGCGCAGCACGGGGACTGGGCGAAGCTCCAGGTCACGAAGGTGTCGTCGAGCGGCTCGGGCCGCTGTCCGCTGAGGGCGGAGACCAGCAGCCATTCGTCCGCACCGGCCCCGGTGCCCGTCTCGGGGGTCCTGTGGTGCGCCAGGACCTTGATCTGCAGCCGTCGGCCGTCGCGGTGCCGCACGGCGACCTCGCCGTGCCATCGGGGCAGCCGCGCGAAGTCAGGCAGTTCCCCGGCGGGGACCGGCTCGGCCAGCAGCCCGGCCGCCGGGCGCCCCACGATCTGGTCGGCCGCGTACCCCAGCAGCCGCTCCGCCCCCGTGTTCCACCCGGTCACCGTGGAGCGTTCGTCGACGGTGACGCGGGCCGTGAGGGCCTCGCCGACCACCTCGTCGAGCGGCCGCGTCGTCGTCCGGCCGGTGATGACGGGCTCGTCCATGATCGTTCATCTCGCTTCGGTATCGCGGGGGCCCCGGCACCGCACACGGCTCACGCCTCTCCCTCCTTCCCATCCCCGTTCGCCTGCCCCTGACACCCGGGGCACCACACCGTCGTACGACCGCCCACCCGCGACCGGCGCAGAGCCGTGCCGCAGCGCGGGCAGTGCGGGTCGGGGCTGTCGCGGTGGCCGGTGAGCCAGCCGGGGCGCGGGGGCACCCGGCCCGCGGTGACCGCGGGGCGCAGGGTGCGGCGCAGCTGGGTGTAGAGGCGCCGTCGTTCCGGCTCGGTGAGGGCGTTGGCCGGGGTGGCGGGGCGCAGTCTCGCGCGCCACAGGATCTCGTCGGCCAGGAGGTTGCCGAGACCGGCCAGGACCGACTGGTCGATCAGGACCGCCTTGACGCGGCCGCGGTGCGAGGCGAGCGCGGACTCGAACTCCGCGCGGTCCACCGTCAGCGCGTCGGGGCCCTGGTGCGCCAGCAGCCGTACGACGTCGGAGTCGTCGTGGGCCAGCCAGAGGCCCTGGAGCTTGCGCTGGTCGCGGTAGCGGAGCTGGCGGTCGCGGGCCAGCGTGAACAGGACCCGGTCGTGGGGCTCGGGTGCGTCGTCCGGGTGGGCGCAGAGCAGCAGGCCGGTCATGCCGAAGTGCAGTGCGAGGGTGGGGCCGCCGGTGCGGGCCAGCAGCCACTTGCCGTGCCGCCGCGTCCCGGTGATCCGGCGGCCCTCCAGCGCGTCCCGCAGGCCCCGCGCGCTCACGCCGTGCAGGACACCCGCGTCGCGCACGTCGACGCGACGGATGACCCTGCCCTGCGCGCAGGACCGGAGCACCTTGCGGAAGCCCTCGACGTCCGGCAGCTCAGGCATGAGGGTCGGCCTTCGGAGCGTGAATGCCGCACATCTTTACTGTTTGCCCCGTTTAGAGACGCTTTGCACCTCGGGAGGCACTCGGCCCGGCCTGCCCCGCGTCAGCGCCTCTTGAACTCCACCGGCCCCGCGTTCATCTCCACCGTGCCGTCCGCGTGGAGCACGGGGCGGCGCTCGGTCATCCGGCCGCTGTAGGCCTCGACGTGGTGGATCGCGGCCCCGTCGGACTCGGTGAAGTCGACCAGGGCGATGGCCACCCAGTACCGGGTCTTGGTGTTCTCGAAGAGCGGCACGGTGACGGTCGAGCCGCGGCCGTCGGTGACCACGACGTGCGCGCCGAAGCTGCGGAAGGAGCCGAAGCCGTTGCTGACCGCGGAGTACGCGCACAGCAGGACATAGCCCTGCTCGTCGGGGCGGACGATACGGAGGGTCTCGCGCCCGGGGACCCGGGCGTCGCCGTCGAGGTGGATGAAGGGACGGTTCTTCAGCGAGCCGAGGCTCTTGTAGTAGACGACGTCCGCGCCCTTGCCCTTGTGCGCCGTGTCCGGGGCGGCCGCGGGGCGCGACTTCTTCTTCGGCGTGACGAGGGTGCCGGGCGGCTGCTCGCCGCGTACCGCCTCGGAGGCCGGCACGAACAGGGCGTAGAGATCGAGGTCGGCGCCCCGCCTGCGGCGCTCGTCGCTGCCGCCGTCCCACTCCAGGGTCGCGGTGACCACCAGCTCGCGGTCCGCCTTGTCCAGGCTCATCGAGACCTGGCCGCCCTTGTCGAGGCTGATCTTGCCGAGCGGGGGCTTGCGCAGGTTCATGGGGGGCGCGGCCGGGGCCGGGGCCGGCCGTACTGGTGCCTCTGCCGCCTGTCGCGCGGGCTCCTCCGGCGTCTCCAGCTCCTCGTGCGCCACCTCGATGCCGAAGTCCGTCGCGAGTCCCGCCAGCCCGTCGGCGTAGCCCTGGGCGATGGCGCGCAGCTTCCAGGTCTCGCCCCTGCGGTAGAGCTCCATCAGGAGTACGGCGCGTTCGCCGTCGGTGAGGGCCGGCGGTCGGAAGTGGACGGGTTCCGCGCCGAGTTGGCAGGCACGGACCGTGACGTCCTTCACCTCGCTGAAGGTGCGGCTCGCGTCGTCGGGGTCGCAACTGCCGACCAGGACCACGCGGTCCACGTCCGCGGGGAGCGCGGCCGGGTTCATCTCGACGCGCTCCGGGCCCTCGGCGTCGGCGGCGAGGTGCCGTACGGCACCGGACTCGGCGGACGGCTGGTTGTAGAAGACCAGGTCGTCGTCGCACCGGACCTTGCCGTCCGCCGCCACCAGCAGCGCGCTGAGATCGACGGTGCCGCCCACGGCGTGCAGTTCGGCGACCAGAGGCCCGGAGCCCACCACGATGTTCCCGCCCTTGCTCAGCTCCGGCATGCCGCCCCCGCCCCTCGAAAGCCCCCCTGCGAATGTCCTCCCACCCTGCCACTCAGCACGGCTCGCGCACCACCGCCGTCTCCCCCGCCGCGACGGCGGCATGGGCGGGGCGGTCGGTGTGGTTGATCAGGAAGAGGTAGTCGCGGTCCTGCGTTGATGAGGAGCCGTCGACATCCAGCGGCCTGACCCGCCGGGCCGGCCCTGGCTGTGCTGTCCGGGGACGGAGAGTTCGCGCTTCATCAGGCACCTCCGCCGAGGAGACGACGGGTGGTGGTCACGCCCCACTCGTCCAGGGACAGCAGCCGGTCGCTGGAGGCCATGAGGCCGCCGGTCGCCTCGACGTGCGCGGCCCAGCGCTCGCGGGTCTCGACGGCCGGGCGGGCCATCAGACAGTCGGGGTCGTTGATCCAGAGCCGGCCGTGCTGCCACTGGCGGCCGACGCCGGTGAACTCGGCGGGGTCCTGGCCGGGCTGGCTGTAGTCGTCGGCCTCGGGGCGGCGGTGCGGTGCCGTGTCGGGGCTGACCCGCATCGCGTCGAACAGGCCGATCGAGGCGAGCAGGGGCGCCCCGCAGCCCAGCAGGTAGGCGTCCGCGCCGATCGCCTCGCGGATCAGCCGGATGCCCTCGCGGTACGCCGTCAGCGCGTCCGTCTCCGCGTCGTGCCGTACGCCGTCCAGGGCGCCCGCGTAGAGGAAGTCGACCTTGAAGTAGTCGTAGCCCTCGGCGCGCAGCGTCCGGAAGACCTCCGTCAGATACCCCGCCGCCTCGGGGTGGGTGGTGTCCAGGACGCGCAGGTCGTGGCCCCAGTTGCGGCCGGCGTGCGTGAAGCCGCCGTCCGCGTCGCGGACCAGCCACTCGGGGTGCTCGGCGGCCAGGTCGCTCGCCGGGTCGACCAGGAAGGGTGCCGTCCAGATGCCGGCGCGGCGGCCCCGCGCCCGGATCGCGTCCGCGATGCCCGCGCGGGAGCGGAAGCGGCCGGAGAGCGTGAGCCAGTCGCCGAGGGCCTTCTGGTAGCCGTCGTCGATCTGGACGACGTCGATGGGCAGGTCGAGGGTGTCCATCGCACGGAGGTTCTCGTGGATGTCGTCCTCGGTGACGGCGGTGAAGTACTCGTACCAGGAGCACCAGACCGTCGGCGCCGGGCGGGGAGCGGGCAGCTGGAGGCTGTCGGCCCACTCGCCGAGCACCGACCGGACGGAGGCGCCCGTCCACTCCTTCACCGGGCCGTCGGCGCTGACCTCGGCGACGGCGCCGTCCGTCACGACCAGCCGGATCGAGGGCACCTCACGCGTCGGGTCGACCGCCGCCCACAGGCGGACCGGCGAGCCGTCACCGGGGTCGAGCGCCAGCAGGCCCTCGCCCTGGAAGGTGCCCTCGGGGACGGTGACACCGGGGCGGTAACAGACCGTCGCCCAGTTGTCGTTGGTCGGGCGGTACGGCTTGTCACCGAGGGCGTAGGCGCCGCTGGGGCTCCAGGACTGCCAGCCCTCCTCGTGGACGCGGGCGCCCGCCGGGTCCACGGGCACGGAGGCGACGGGGGTGAAGGGGTGGTGCACGGGTGTCTCTTTCAAGAAAGGGGCCGTCAGCCCTTGTTGGCGCCCAGGGTCAGGCCGCTGACGAACTGCCGCTGGAGCACGAAGTACACGATCAGGGTCGGGATCGCGGTGAGCAGGGCGCCGGCGGCGACCAGGTTGGGGTCGGTGAAGTACGCGCCGGTGAGGTTGTTCAGCGCCGAGGTGATCGGCATGTTCTCGCCGGTGGAGATCAGCACGAGGGCCCAGAAGAAGTCGTTGTAGATCCAGATGGACAGCAGCGTCGCCAGGGCGGCCATCGCCGGGCGGCACAGCGGGAGCACGATCTGCCAGTACTGCCGCCACACCGAGGCGCCGTCGACGAGGGCGGCCTCGGTCAGCTCGTGCGGCAGGCTGCGCATGTAGTTGCTGAGCACGAAGGCGCAGAACCCGGACTGGAAGGCCACGTGGATGAGGACGAGCCCGAGCGCGGAGTCGTAGAGCTTGCCGCTCATGGTGATGCCGGGCAGGTCGATCAGCAGGTACAGCCGGTACAGCGGGGTGATGATCACCTGCTGCGGGAGCAGGTTGCCGGCCGTGAAGACGAGCAGCAGCGCGAGGTTGAGACGGAAGTCGAAGCGGCTGACGTAGAAGGCGACCATCGAGGACAGGAACAGCGTCAACAGCACCGCCGGGACGGCGATGATCATCGTGTTGACGAAGTAGTGGCTCATGTCGGACTGCGTGAACGCGTTCGTGAAGTTGTCGAAGTTCAGCGTGTCCGGCCAGGACACGTATCCCTTCTCGCTCGTCTCGGAGTACGGGCGCAGCGCCGAGTAGATCGCCCAGGCCAGCGGGCCGATCCAGACCAGCGCCATGGAGGCCAGGAACAGGTGCAGCAGGATCCGGCCGGGGCGGACGGGGGCGCGCTTCTTGAGCGCGACGGTGGCGGTGCTCATGCGCGCCGCTCCTTCCGGAAGGTGGCCACCAGGTAGGGGATGATCACGACGAGGGAGATCAGCAGCAGGACGACCGCGATGGCGGAGCCGTATCCGATGCGGCTGGACTCGCCGATGATGTTGTTGGTGACCAGGATCGAGAGCAGCTCGGTGCCCTCGGCGCCCTTGTTGAAGACGAAGACCAGGTCGAAGGCGCGCAGGGCCTCGATGATGGTGACGACCAGGACGACGGTGTTGGTCGGCCGCAGGGTCGGGAAGATGACGTTCTTGAACGTCTGCCACTCGTTTGCCCCGTCGAGCGCGGACGCCTCCCGCAGCGAGGGGTCGACGCCCTTCAGGCCGGCCAGGTACAGGATCATCATGTAGCCGGTGTGCCGCCAGGACGCGGCGACGAGGATCGCCCAGAGGTTGAGGTCCGGGTCGCCGATCCAGTCGATGTACTTGCCCGGCTCGTTGGCCCCGATGATGCTGTTGATCAGGCCGGTGTCCGGGTTGTAGATCAGCTGCCAGACGAAGCCGATGACGGCCATGGACAGCACGACCGGCAGGAAGAACGCGGTCTGGTAGACCCTGCTGAACCGGATCTTCTTGTCCAGCTGCACGGCCAGGAACAGGCCGAGCGGCGTCGGGATCACGATCAGCACGACGAACCAGATGACGTTGTGCTGGACTGCGGGCCAGAACTGCGGGTTCTGCTCGAAGAGCACCTTGAAGTTCTCGAGCCCGACCCACTTGATCGAGTCGAAGCCGATGCCGTCCCAGGTGGTGAAGGCCAGCGCGATCGAGGCCAGCGCGGTCACCCAGACCAGGGCGATGTGCAGGACGGTCGGCAGGCCCGCCATCAGGCCGAGGGTGAACCGGTCGCGGCGGGTCAGCAGACGGCGGTGCCCCTGAGGCACCTTCTTGGGGTTCTCGGCGGGGGCAGCGCCCGGAGGCGGCGCGGCGGCCGCCTCCGGGTTCTCCTTGGTGATGTCGGTAGTCATGTGAATCAGCCGTGTCAGCCGTATCTCTCGAATCAGCCGGATCAGCCGGACGCGAAGATCGTCTTCTTCTGCCGCTCGATCGAGGACAGCAGACTGTCGACGCCCTTGGGGTCGCGGACGAACTTCTGCAGCGCGGGCTGCATCACCGTCGAGGTGAAGTCCGGGCGGCTGTCACGGTCCATGAACTGGGTCAGGGACTTGGCGCCGGAGATCATGTCGTACGCCTTCTTCTGCAACGGCGTGTACGACGACGTGTCGGCCTTGGTGGAGGCGTGGACCACGCTCGGGTCGGACTTGAGGTAGATGTCCTCGGCCTCCGGGGTGCCCAGGAACTCCAGGAGCTTGACGGCCTCGGCCTTGTTCTTGGGGCTCTTGCTCATCATGAACCCGTCGGTCGGCGCCTCGACCGTGTCCTGCCCGAACGCCGGGTCGATCTCCGGGAAGGCGAAGAAGTCGAGGTCGTCGAGGGCGGCCTGGTCGGTGAACTGCTGGGCCACGAAGGTGCCGAGGAGGTACATGCCGGCCTTCTTCGAGGCGAGCGTCTGGGCCGCGTCCTGCCAGGTGCGGCCGACGGCGCCCTCCTGGTGGTAGGGGAGGATCTCCGCCCACAGGTCGAAGGCCTTGCGCACCTTGGCGTCGGTCCAGGAGGCCTTGCCCGCCATCAGCTCGACGTGGAAGTCGTAGCCGTTCTGGCGGAAGTTGATCTGGTCGAAGGTGCCGAGCGCGGGCCAGGCGTCCTTGTCACCGAAGGCGATCGGGACGAGGCCGTCCTTCTGCATCTGCTTGCACAGCGCGACGAAGTCGTCCCATTTGGTGGGGACTTCGTAGCCCTTCTCCTTGAAGACGCTCTTCCGGTAGAAGATCGCCCAGGGGTAGGTGTACAGCGGCACGAAGTAGTACTTGCCGTCCTCGCCCTTGGAGAGCTTCTGCATCGCCTCGGGGAAGTTGCCCCCGATGGTCTTCCACACGTCGTCGATCGGGGTGGCCAGGCCCTTGGCCGCGAAGAACTGCATCCGGTAACCGGCGAACCAGGTGAACACGTCGTCCGGCGTGCCCTGGAGGTAGGAGTTGATCTGCTCCTGGAAGGTGTTGGAGTCCTTGGTGTTCACGTCGACCGTGATGCCGGTCTTCTTCTTGTAGGCCGCGTAGATGTCGGCGAACGCCTTCTTCGGCACCGGGTCGGACGCCTTGGAGCCGAGGGAGACGGTCTTCGGGTCACTCGCCGTACCGCTGCCGCCGCAGGCACTCAGCAGCGGGATGCCGGCGCCGAGTACGGCGGCGCCGCCTATGCCGCGCAGCAGGGAGCGGCGGCTCGGCGAAGGCAGTGAGAGACCGGAAGGAGAGAGGTGCGGCATCTACGGCTCCTGGTGACAAGGTTCGATCATGAGGGTTTGGGCGTGTTGAAGTCCGTCGTAACCGATCAGAAATCAACTTGACCGAACACGGTGGCGCAATAACAGCCGTTTGTCAGGTCATGCGTCAAGAGATGTCGATCGCCGTTTTGGAAACGTGACCGACATCTCGAACCAACGCTCAACAATGTGTTGATCGCCCCCGCGACCCCCGCGCCCCCGGCGAAGATCGCATCGCCGGCGCGGTCTCAGCGCACGATCACCGACTTGGTCTCGCTCACCTGGTCGACCTCCGAGATCCGCACGGTCACCTTCATCTCCCAGGTGCCGGCGATGGGCAGGTTGAGGAAGCTGTTGCCCCAGTAGCCGCCCTTGTCGGTGAGCTCGGCGTCGAGGGGGCCGATGTCCTTGGCCGGGTGGGTGAAGGAGATACGGAGCTCGGGGACGATGGACACGCCCCCGTCCGGGCCGTAGACGAGGGCCTCGATCGAGTTGTCGCCGACCCGCCCCGGGTCGAGGGTGACCTGCACCTTGCCGTGGCCGCCGGGGGTGCCGACGTCGAAGGGGACGTCGGTGACGGAGGCCCCGACGACGGTGGGCGCCCCCGCGGCCGCGTCGGCCTCCGCCCGGCCGGGCAGCGTGCTGGTGAGGATCGTGGTGACCAGCAGCACCACGGCCCCGACGGCGACTTCGGCGAGGACGGAACGGCGCAGGGCGCGGCGGTGCGGGTCCGGGGCAGCCGGTCCGTCGGCCCGTTCCGGCGGATCGGGAAGCGCCGGCCCGCCGACCACCTCCGGAACGCGCTCGCGTTCCCGCTCCCGCTCCGGTTCCCGCTCCCGTACGACCGCCTCCGCGTCGGCCGTCGTCGCCAGTCGCGCCGTCCAGCGACGCGAGAGGGCGGCCGCCCCGAGGAGCAGGGCGACCGCGGCCAGCTTGAGGGTCAGGAGCCTGCCGTACGTCGTGCCGGTGAGCGCGTCCCAGGAGCCGAGGCCCCGCCAGGACTGGTAGACGCCGGTGACGACGAGGACGGTCACGGAAGCGAAGGCGAGCCGGGAGAAACGGGTCACCGCGGCCGGGGTCAGGCGGGCGCGGTACAGCGTCACGAGCAGGGCAGCGAGCCCGCCCAGCCATACCGCCGTGGCGAGCAGATGCAGCGCCGAGGACGTCATCGCGACCGGCACCTGGATGCCGGCGGAGGCGTGTTCGCCGGCCGCCCAGGTCCCGGCGAGCCCGACGGCGAGGCCCGCGCCGCCCCAGCCGTACGGCTTGCCCCGCCTGGCCTGCCGTACGAGATACCCGGCGGCCACGGCCAGGAGCCCCAGCCTCACCAGCAGAACGACCCCCGACCGACTGCTCAGCGTCCGGCTGAAGGAGTCGGCGCTCAGCGCCCCCAGGGGTCCCTCGCCGGTCTCGTACGGGGCACGCAGCACCAGCAGGGCGAGGGTGGCACCGAGGAGCGTCCACCAGCTCGCCCGCAGCAGCTTGCGGAGCACGGGCGCGTCCGGCGGACGGCACAGCGCCACGAAGGTGGCCGTGCCGATGAGCAGGGTGGCGGCGAGGTAGGCCAGATAGCGGGCGATGTTGTAGAGGCCCTTGGTCGCCGGGTCCTCGGTGGGGCCGGGATCCACGGTGGCCGTGGTGACGGTGGCCTTGCCGATCGAGAACGTGAACGCGCCGGAGACCGGGTGACTGTCCGCCGACACCACCCGCCAGGCCACGGTGTACGTCCCCTGCGCCAGCTTCCCGGGCAACGTCACCCGGGCGGTCCGGCTGCTTTCCGGGCCGTGCGTCGGCTCACCCGTGCGCAGGCGCCGCCCGTCGGGGTCCAGGACGCGGAAGGAGTCGTCGAGCAGCCCGACGGACTCCGTGAAGGTCAGGGTGAGGTGGCGGGGGGCCGACTTGAGGAGGGCGCCGTCCTCGGGGTCGCTGGCACGGAGGGCCGCGTGGGCCGACGCGGGTCCCGTGCCGCCGAGGAGGAACAGGACCAGCAGGGGGCCCAGCAGCACCAGCCGTTGAAGCCCCCGCCGTCCGCCGGATCGGCGCCGCGGCTGTCGTCGGTCATCGCACCCCACGTGTGTCACATCTCCGTCGTCGGACTCGAGGCCTCGGGGATAGGTACGGACGCGGAGGCCTGGGGGCTCAGCGCCGCGACGGGGTTTTGCGCAACGACCACGCCTTGGGAGGATCTTCCATCCGACTGACCGGGTCCGCGATGACCCAACGACCTGCGATGCATGGGGGCCACGACGTGAAGAGCAACGAAGTTCCGCTGATACCGGACGCGGAATGGCTGGAGGAACGGCTGGGCAAGGGCTCGCTCTGGCGACCGGGCGAGGGCGATCTGCCGGCCGAACTGACCCACGCCTCTTCGCGGGAGTTCCTGCTCACGGTCGGATTCCCCGCCGTCCACCTCGAAGTCGTGGGGATCGACACGAGGCACCTGCGGGAAGAGGACGGGATGGAACCGTTCGACGCCGACGAGATCTACGGCGAGCGCTACCCCGACGACGACTCCCCGCCCAAGAACTTCTGCTTCACCATGGCCACCTGGTACGACCAGCACCTGATGCTCGGCGCGGACCTCGGTGGCATCACCCACTACGACCCCAACGGGTGGGATCACGGCGCCGGTTGGAAGGGAGAGGCCGCCGACAGCCTCCCCGATCTGGCTGTGCTCCTCGCTCTCGTCGCCGAGTCGAGCGACGCCCTGGACTCGGCTGACGACGCAGTGCGCGTCGCCGCCGCCACCGAGTTGCGAAGGCGCATGACCGGCGTGGATCCGCTCGTGGACGGCTCCGCGTTCTGGGACGAGATCTTCGAGTTGTTCGAGTGAGTTCGACTGGATGCGAAGAGCTCACCGCTCACCACGTAGGCCGAGCCGACACCCCGCCGTCCACCACCAGATCGTGCCCGGAGATCCACGACGCGAGCCCCGAGGCCAGGAACACGCACGCGTCCCCCACGTCCTCCGCCCGCCCGAGCCTCCCGACGGGCGCGGCCTCCCGCCACTTCCGTACGCCGTCCGGCCACGCCTCGCCCAACCCCTCCCGGTCGATCAGCCCGGGCGAGACCGTGTTCACACGGATCCCGAAGGGGCCGTACTCCAGGGCCGCCGCCCGGGCATGCATCACCACCGCCGCCTTGGACGCGGAGTAGTGGGCGTGCAGCGGGGCGGGGCGGCTCGCCTCGATGGAGGCGATGTGGGTCACCGAACCGCCGCCCTGCTGCTCCCGCATGACCTCGGCCGCGGCCTGCGTGCAGGCGAAGACGCTGGAGAGGTTGGTGTCGACGACCTGCCGCCACTCCTCCACCGTCATCCCGGGCAGCGCTCGCGTCGGCTGTACGCCAGCGTTGTTCACCAGCGCCGTCAGCCGGCCGCCACCCCACTCGGCGGCCTCGCCGACCAGCCGCCGGCACGCGTCCTCATCCGTCAGGTCGGCCCGCAGGACGAGGGCCCGCCCGCCCGACTCCCGGACGCCCCGCGCCACTTCCTCGGCCGCCTCCACCGCCGTACGGCAATGCAGCACGACCGCCGCGCCCTCCTGCGCGAACCGCGTCGCGATCCCGCGCCCGATGCCGCCGCCCGCGCCCGTGACCAGCGCGACCTGTCCTTCGAGGAGTCCGAGGAGTCCGCTCATGGGCGGCACAGTCCCGCGATCCGGGCGGCTTCGGAGGGATAGCGCGCCGTCAGTTCCGCCAGGTCGCCGTGCTCGTAGCCCTCGTAGGTGAAGCCGGGCGCCATCGTGCAGCCGAAGAAGGTCCATGAACCGCCCGCGGCCACCCGCGCCCCCATCCAGGTCCCGGCCGGGACGGTGAGCTGGATGTGCTGGCCGAGCGGTATGTCGGGGCCGAGGACGGCGGTGCGGGAGGTGCCGTCCGGGGCGAGGAGCAGGATCTCCAGGGGGTCGCCCAGATAGAAGTGCCAGACCTCGTCGGACGGCAGGCGGTGCAGGGCCGAGAAGTCGTCCGCGGTGAGCAGGACCACTATCGCGGTGCCCTGCGGCCGCCCGTCGGACCGCTCTGGCCCCGCCCAGGTCTGCCGGAACAGCCCGCCCTCGCGCGGGATCGGCTCCAGGGAGTAGTGCGCGACGAGTTCTTCCGGAGTCACGCCCGGAAGGCTACCCCCGGCTCAGGAAGGCCAGTTGGGCCCTCTTCTGCGGGATGTACACGTCCGGCAGGTCGACCTCGGGCAGCACGACCACCGGCCCGGCCGTGAAGCCCTGCCTGAGGAAGCGCGCTATGGCCTTGTCGTTGCGCACGTCCGGGTCCACGACCACCCGGCGGCGGCCCAGGGTCCGGAAGACGTACGACGCCACGACGCCCACCAGCACCGAGGTCCAGCCGGGCCGCCCGCCCTCCGGGCCGGCGGGCGCGAGCAGCAGGTGGATGCCGATGTCGCCGGGCAGGACGTCGTAGCACTCGCCGACACGGTCCGCCTCCGGCTCGTAGGTCTGGAGGAGCGCTACGGGGGTGGCGTCCCGCAGGACGAGGTAGGCGTGGTGGGTGTCCAGTGTGGCCATGTGGGCGTAGATCCCGGCCACCTGGTCCCTGGTCAGGCCGTTCATGCCCCAGAAGGACGCCCGTTCTTGGCCGACCCAGCCGTGGACGACCTCGACATCGGCGTCGGCGTGCGGGTCGAGGGGGCGGATACGGACGGTACCGAAGCCCTCGACCGCTTCCTCGTGTACCAGCTCCGATACTTCGGACAACGCAGAGATCTCAGACATCGGATTCCTTCTCCAGCCTCGTGAAATCGGTGACGACCGGGACCAGAT
This sequence comes from Streptomyces sp. NPDC028907, assembly GCF_055564995.1. Taxonomy (NCBI): domain Bacteria; kingdom Bacillati; phylum Actinomycetota; class Actinomycetes; order Kitasatosporales; family Streptomycetaceae; genus Streptomyces; species Streptomyces sp. NPDC028907. Next base: position 5,300 of record NZ_JBVHVE010000023.1, on the reverse strand, counting down.
CCCCCGCCAGCCACAGGGGGAGTTGGTCACGGTGATGGGGCGAACCGGGGATGCCGCAGGCGCCGAGCGGGACCACCCAGAGGCTCGCCTCGCGGTCGGCCAGGTCCCAGACGTAGCGGGCGGCGGGGCCGCGCGCGCTGAGGTCGGTGAGGCCGGGGACCGCCGAGGTGCACAGCACACAGTCGTGGTCGCCGGAGAGGCCGGGTGCGTCGTACGAGGGGTCGGCGAGGGCCCGCCAGGGGGCGAGGCGGTGGGTGTCGCCCCAGGTGCCGTGCCCTGCCCCCGTGGACTGGTCCGCCACCTCCTCGACCGCCGCGCGGACGATCCCGGCGCGGTCGATGCCGTACAACTCCTCGGCGCGCAGGAGGTGTTCCAGCGCGAAGCCGACCCGGGGGAGCAGGGCCAGCCAGGGCAGAAGGACCTCCGGGTAGGCGGGTGGGGCGGACAGCGCGGCGAAGGCCGGGTGTGCGGCCAGTCGCCGTACGACCGCTCCGCGCACCGCCGCGTACACCGCCGCGGGCGCGCTGCTCGCGTCCATGCGGCGGTCCCAGGACAGGAGGGTCTGCCGGACGCGGGCGGCTTCGGGGGTGAGGCCGTCCATCGCGGCCACGATGTCCAACAGGGGTTCCGCGGAGGCCAGTTGGGTGTCCATGTGGATCGCCGGCATGTCGGCGGCCGACCAGCGTTCCTTCTCCCCCAGCAGGGCCGTGATGCGGTCGGCGCGGTGCGGCGGGGCGAACTCGACGCCCAGGGGCGCGGCCAGGCCGCGCTGATTGGCCATGGCGGCGACGCCGTCGGTGAGCCCGCCCCGGGGCGTCTCGTGCCGGCCCTGCCAGTCGTGGCCGGGCTCCCAGGCCGGAACGAGCCGGACCCGGTTGGCCTCAGACCGCACCGGCACGCTCCCGGCGACGCGGTGCAGCAGGCCGCCCTCGGTGTCGGCGGCCTGGACGACGTTGACGGGCTCGGCCCAGAGGTCGACGGCACGGTCGACGTCGGCGACGCGGCGGGCGCGGAGGAGCGGGAGGAGGGCGCTGAAACCGAGGTCGGAGGTGACGCGAGGTGGATAGCGGAGGGTGACGGCGAGGGGTGGGTCGTTGTCGTACAGGGGGCCGGGGGGCTCTTCGGAGCCCTCGGCTCCATCGAACCGTACGGCGCCATCGGCCCCCTCGGAGAAACCTTCCTGCAGATCGGGCAGCCCCTCCGGCCCCCCGATCACCACCGGCCCCCGCTCCGTCTCGATCACCTCGACCTCGACCGACTCCTCCCCGGCGACCTCGACGACCTCGGTATGCCGTGCGGCGCGCCGCCAGACGCCGTCCGGGTCCAGCGCCTCCACCCCCGCCCCCGTACGCCGCAACCGCTCCCGGTACAGGTCCTGGTAGTCGGCCATGGCGTTGGTGATGGCCCAGGCGACGCTGCCGGTGTGGCCGAAGTGGGCGATGCCGGGGATGCCGGGGACGGCGAGGCCGATGACGTCGAACTCTGGGCAGGAGAGGTGGATCTGCTGGTAGACGCCGGGTTCCTCGATGAAGCGGTGCGGGTCGCCGGCGATGACCGGGTGCCCGGTGACGGTCCGTTCGCCGCTCACCAGCCAGCCGTTGCTGCCGGAGGTGGCCGGCCCGTCGGTGGCGAACAGCGCGACCGCGTCGGCGCCGAGATGCCGTACGACCTGCTCACGCCAGAGCTTGGCCGGGAAGCCGGCGAACAGGATGTGGATGCCCAGCCAGACGCCGAACGGGGTCCAGGGCTCCCAACGGCCGGGGACCAGCCCGGTCCGCACGAACTCCGGCGTCCGACGGGCGCCCTCGGCCAGGCCCTCGTTGACCCCGTCGACGTAGGCCCGCACCCACTCCGCCGTCTCCGGGTCCCGCCCCTCCAGTTCGGCGAAGCAGCGTCTCGCCGTGTCGTCGAGGCGGGCCCGTCTGACGAACCGGTCCCAGGGCAGGGCCTCGGCACCGAGGAAGGACGCGGACGTGCCCTGGGACCTGTGCCGCTCCACCTCCAGCTGCCAGGCCCGGTCGAGGGCGGTGACGCGGCCCTGTACGCGGGCGAGCTGTCTCGCGTCGTCGGCGCGGAGATGCGGAATGCCCCAGGCATCGCGGAAGATCTCGCCGGTCACCTGTGCCCCTCCTTTGCTTTAGGTTAGCCTTGCCTAAGTCATTGGTGCAGGAATGGTACGTGAAGGGTGAAGACGCCATGGGGCAGGGGCACGGCTGGGAGGGCGCGGTCCTGAAGCTGCTGCGCGCGAAGGACTTCGTGTTCACGGTGACGGGCGCCGAGGACGTCACGCCGCGGTACCGCCGGGTCCACCTCACGGACGGCGGCATGCTGGCCGCGACCGGCGTCCACCCCACCATGTGGGTGCGCCTGTGGTTCGACAACGCGGGCAAGCCGCACCAGCGCGCCTACACCCTGGTCGACCCGGACCCGGCGGCCGGCACCTTCAGCCTGGAGTTCGCCCTGCACGAGGGGTGCGCCAGCGACTGGGCGCGGACGGCCAAGCCCGGCGACACGATCGAGGCGACCATCCACGGCACGGGCTTCGAACAGCCCGACCCCGCCCCCTCCCACGTCTTCGCCGTCGCCGACCCGGCCTCCCTCCCCGCCCTCAACTCCCTCCTCACCGCCCTGGACCCGTCCCCGGCCACGGTGTGGTTCGAGGGCGGCGAGCAGGACGGCCTCCCCTTCCGCACGACCCCCTCCCGCCACGACGTACGGACCCTGCCGAGGCGCGACGCCGGCGCCCACCTGGTCGCCGAGGTGAAGGAGGCCCTGCCCGACCTCCTCAAGGGCACCTCCGACCCGTACGTCTGGATCGCCTGCGACACGGCGACGACCCGGGCCCTGACGTCGTACGTCCGCAAGGAGCTGGGCCTGCCGAAGCAGCGGGTGAACGCGCTGGGGTACTGGCGCGCCTGACCGGCCGGGGCCGCTGCGCCCGGCCCGCCAGGGCCGCGGCCTCGGGGCGGGTGGGCGCGCAGTGCGACGGTTTCCGGAAATCCGTGGCACTCCGCGCGCAGGCGACCTGTCCCCGGCGGACAACAGCGTCCACGGCTGCGGGCCATGGACCGAGGGGGCATGATCGGGGGCATGGACGTCACCCTTCACCTCGCCCAGGACCCCGAGGCCGACGCGCTCCTCGGCCGCAGCCCGCTCGCCGCGCTGGTCGGCATGCTGCTGGACCAGCAGGTGCCGATGGAGTGGGCGTTCAAGGGGCCGCGCACCATCGCGGACCGCCTCGGCGCGGACGATCTGGACGCGCATGACATCGCCGCGCAGGACCCGGACGCCTTCGCCTCCCTGCTCTCGGAGAAGCCGGCCGTGCACCGCTACCCCGGGTCCATGGCCAAACGGATCCAGCAGCTGTGCCAGTACCTCGTCGAGCACTACGACGGTGACGCCGAGCTCGTCTGGAAGGGCGTCGACGACGGCCGGGAACTGCTGCGCCGGCTGCAGGACCTGCCCGGCTTCGGCAAGCAGAAGGCCCAGATCTTCCTCGCCCTGCTGGGCAAGCAGCTCGGCGTCCGCCCCCAGGGCTGGCAGGAGGCCGCCGGCGCCTACGGCGAGACGAAGTCCTTCCGCTCCGTCGCCGACATCACCGGCCCCGAGTCACTGGCCAAGGTGCGGGCGCACAAGCAGGAGATGAAGGCGGCCGCGAAGGCGGCGAAGAGCGCGGGGAAGTAGAGCAGGGGGCAGGGAAGGGGGGCAGATGAGCCGATACGGCGGCCTTCGCGGCCGTGGCCCCTCGCCTGCCCGCCCCGTGCTGTCATTCGAGTGGCCCGTCCCCGATGGCGAGGCGGGCCGGGTCGTTCTCAGCATGGATCATGAGCGAGTCACCGACCGGCTCCCCGTGGGGTCGGGACTACGACGACCGGCACGTGCACGCCGGGCACACACCCGGGCCGGGGACCCGCACGGCCGTCCATGAGCCCGAGCCGCCGCTCGAAGGCCCCCTGCACGCCCTCTCCCGCGCCGCCTGGCAGGTCGTCCTCGGCACCGGCGTCTGCTCGCTGGTCCTGGGTGTCCTGGTCCTGGTCTGGCCGGGCGCCCCGCTCTTCGTCTCCGGGGTTCTCTTCGGCCTCTACCTCCTGATCAGCGGTGTCTTCCAGCTGGTCGCGGCCTTCGGCACACACCGGACGACCTCGCTGCGGGTGCTGGCGTTCATCAGCGGCATCCTGTCGGTCGTCCTCGGTCTGTTCTGCTTCCGCCGCCCGATGCAGTCGGTCCTGCTGCTCGCCCTGTGGATCGGCATCGGCTGGCTCATCCGCGGCATCTCCCAGCTGCTGGCCGCCGCCTCCGACAAGTCCATGCCGGCGCGCGGCTGGCAGATGCTCCTGGGCATCGTCACCGTCCTCGGCGGAATCGTGCTGATCGACTCCCCGATCGAGTCGGTCACGGTGCTGATGGTGATCGGCGGCTGCTGGCTGGTGGCGGTCGGCGTCGTCGAGATCGTTCTGGCGCTCCGGATCCGGGGGCGGGCCCGCCAGGTCCCGCGCGAACTTTGACACGGACGGTGACGCGAGCTGTGACAGGTACCGCGATACGCGCCCCGCACCGGTACGCCGAGCGGGCGGTTCTCGCCCCGAACGGGATGAACCCCGTACGGCCACCGGGGAGATGACCTTCCGTGAGTACCGCGAGTACCGCACGACGCCGTTCGCGCAGCCGCGCCTGGCTGCGGGTCCTCGTGCTGCTGCTCGCCCTCCTGGTACCGGGCGCCCACACCCAGGCACACGCCGCCCTGCCCACCGCGGCCGGCGTGTCGGGTTCCTCCGTTCCGTCCGGTGAACTCGCCGAGCACGACGTCCTCGACACGGTCCTGCGGCCATCGGCCCGCCCCGACCGGCGCAGCACGACCCGCCCGGGACGACCGGGCCCCGGCCCACTGCCGCGAGCGGCACGCGACGCACGGCCGTGCCCGGCCCGCCCCGCGCCCCCACGGCCGTCGTACGCCTCCCACCTCCCCCGTCTCCCGCACGTCCTGCGCACTGTGGTCCTGCGCTGCTGACCGACCCCGTCACCAGGTCAGTCAGTACGAGCGGTACGACACAAGGAGCAGGAACACAGTCATGCCCACCGACCACTACGCGGTCCTGCGCGCCCTGCTGCGCGCGGAAGCCGTGCGCAACACACCGAAGCCGCAGTCGAAGAAGGAGAAGCCGCAGCATCCCCCGAAGGGACGGGAGCGCGGCTGAAGGCGGGCGGGGGGGGGGGGGGGGGGGGGGGGGGGGGGGGGGGGGGGGGGGGGGGGGGGGGGGGGGGGAGGGGGGGGGGGGGGGGGGGGGGGGGGGGGGTGCATC
>NZ_JBVHVE010000022.1:0-129567 GCF_055564995.1 Streptomyces sp. NPDC028907 | reverse complement strand
GCCTGGAGGGCGCGCTCGATGTGCGCCTCGATCCTCCCGTGCAGCAGGGAGAGAGCGCACCAGCCCTGCGCGAGGGCGGTGAGCGCGGGGTCCGTCGCTGTCATGGCGTATTCCTCCGTCCCGGAGCGGCTGAGGCCAGAGTAGAGCAAGGCCGCAATAGCCTGCGCTTGCAAGTATGACGCGTCTGCAAGTATTGTCCTCGAATGTAAAGCGCTCCTGCAATCTTCTGGGAAGGTGTACCCCTTCATGCCTCTCGCGCTTCTGGCCCTCGCGATCGGGGCCTTCGGAATCGGAACGACCGAGTTCGTGATCATGGGTTTGCTGCCCGAGGTCGCGGGCGACTTCGGGGTCTCCATCCCCACCGCCGGTTTTCTGGTGACCGGCTACGCGCTCGGCGTGGTCCTCGGCGCCCCTTTGATGACCGTGCTCGGCACCAAGATCTCCCGCAAGCGGATGCTGATGCTGCTGATGGGACTCTTCATCGTCGGCAATGTGCTGTCCGCTCTCGCCCCCGCCTTCTCCGTCATGCTGATCGGCCGCGTGGTCGCCTCGCTCGCCCACGGCGCCTTCTTCGGCATCGGCTCCGTCGTCGCGGCCGATCTGGTCGCCCCGGACAAGAAGGCCGGAGCCATCGCGATGATGTTCACCGGCCTGACGGTGGCCAACGTCGTCGGCGTCCCGCTGGGAACGTTCGTCGGACAGGCGGCGGGCTGGCGGGTCACCTTCGGCATCGTCGCCGCCCTCGGGCTCGTCGGCCTCGCCGGAATCGCCAAGCTGGTCCCCGACATGCCCAAGCAGCAGGGCGTACGCCTGCGCCACGAACTGGCCGCGTTCAAGAACGCCCAGGTCCTGCTCGCCATGGCGATGACGGTCCTCGGCTTCGGCGGCGTCTTCGCGGCCATCACCTACATCGCGCCGATGATGACCCATGTCGCCGGCTTCGCCGACGGATCCGTCACCTGGCTGCTGGTCCTGTTCGGGCTCGGCATGGTCGGCGGCAACCTCGTCGGCGGCAAGTACGCCGACCGCGCCCTGATGCCCCTGCTCTACGTCTCCCTGGGCGCCCTCGCCGTCGTGCTCGCGCTCTTCACACTCACGGCCCACAACAAGGTCCTCGCCGCCGTCACCATCACGCTGATCGGCGCTCTGGGGTTCGCCACCGTGCCCCCGCTGCAGAAGCGGGTCCTCGACCAGGCGCACGGCGCTCCGACCCTCGCCTCGGCCGTGAACATCGGCGCCTTCAACCTCGGCAACGCCCTCTCCGCCTGGCTCGGCGGCATGGTCATCGCGGCCGGGTTCGGCTACACGTCCCCCAACTGGGTGGGCGCCGCCCTCGCCGCGACCGCGCTGCTGCTCGCCATCCTCTCGGCCGCGCTGGAGCGTCGCGCCGAAGCCTCTTCCGGCACCGTCGTCACGGGTGCCGCACCCGTCGAGCAGCGAGCCGTCGTCCACCACTGATCCGTCCGACCCGAGTGCGGGGTCCGGGCCGCCCCCGCACATCCGGGCCCGTGACAGTCCACCTCGGCACCACCACACGCAAGGAGAAATCCTGTGAGCACCACCCCCGCCGTCGCCCCCTTGACCACCCAGGACGCCGACGTCCTCGTCGAGGCCGCCCACCGGGCGGCCGAGGCCGCCGGGGTGGCGGTCAGCGTCACGATTCTGGACGCCGGAGGCCAGCTGCTCGCCTTCCGGCGGGACGACCGAGCCGTGCTGATCTCCGGGGAGACCAGCACGCGCAAGGCCTACACGGCACTCCAGCTCGACGCCCCCACCGCCGATCTCGTCGACGCCGTACAGCCAGGAGGCCCCTTCCACACCCTGCCCACCGCGCTCGACCGGCCGCTGCTCTTCATCGCGGGCGGTGCGCCGATCCATCGGGACGGCCGGCTGATCGGAGCGATCGGGGTGGGCGGCGGCGCACCGCACCAGGACCACGAGTTCGCGACCGCCGCGATCGAGACACTCGCCTGACGGCACATCTCCGTGTCGCCCGCTCGACCAGCACCCCGCCGCGTCGATGCCGAAACGCCGGCCCCCGACGGGGGACCGGCGTTTCCCACGTGTGCCGCAGTCCGGCAGCCGAGGACGTCAGCCCGCTGCAACCGTCAGGGGAGCGAATCGCCGGGTCCAGTCGCCGGGGAGTTCCGAGAGACCGGACGTCATGACCGAGTTGAAGGCGACAGAGGCCAAGCCGTGTTCCTTCGCCCAGGTCAGCAGTTCCTCATGACGCACGTCGACATCTGTGCGCAGTGGTCGGTCTGTCTGGGCGGCGAGGGAGGCGACGAGTGCCTTGGCGGTCTCCGTGTCGCGAGCGATCAGCGGTCCCACGACCTGCGTCGCCATGTTGGGCCAGGCTCCCGCGTAGCCGATGATCCGGCCGTTCTCCTCGGCGACTCGCAGCTGGTCGAGGAAAGCGGGCAGCCGCGTGATGATGTGCGTGCGATCGGCGCCGAACACCTCCTCGTCGAGGCGGAGAATCGCGCTGAGATCCTCGGCGGTGGCCGCACGCGTGGCGACCGGAGACTTCCAGGTGCCGGGCGTGAAGGTCCCCAGGAGCATCTCCGCTCGGCCGGTGGCCTTGAAGCCGAGTTCTTCGTAGAGCGGTCGTCCGTACGGCGTCGCGTGCAACGTCAGCGGTGTCGTGCCCATCGCGGAAATGACGTGCTGCATCAAGCGGCGTCCGATGCCCTGGCGGGCGTGGCGCTCGGCGACCAGGACCATGCCGATGGCCGCCAGGTCGGGGTGGTCCCGCGGTCCGTACTCCGTGATGACGCAGGCGCTGACGAGTCCGCCGGCGGGGTCGTCGATCCCGTAGCCCTTCCCGGCTGTCAGAAGGAAGCTCCACTTGTGTTCCTCACGGGGCCAGCCCCGATCCTCGGACAAGTCGGCGCAGGCGGTGAGGTCGCGAGGCGACAGACGACGGATGGGCAGAGCGGCGAGGGAAGGAGTCGGCACGCAGGTCAGGCTGTCTGACGACTGCACTGGTCGTCCAGCGGTTTCCGGGGAGACGTACGAGCTTTTGGCCATGTCATGGTCCACTGCGTTGCGCGCCGATGGACGTCGGGTGTTTCACGTGAAACACGGGCGAACGTGGGACGTCATCACGGCAACTCGGCCTGGAATCGGAGACCCTCGCGTCTGAGGTGTATGCAACCCGCTGTTCCATGGTGATGGATCTGTGGGAAGCCCATGAATTGGTGCCCAGCCGCCGGTAATTGAAGGAATTGCGTCGCGTTCGCCCTTCGACCCATTCGTGAGGAAGGAAGGGGGGACTTGTGATCGGCGTGGCTGCCGGTATGGTCGACTCCGGTTCGTGTCCGAGCTGTGATCGAGGCTCACAGCGGCGACCGAGCGCAAGGCAATGCAGCCTATCGGGGCGGAGAGATCGAAGACCCGCGTTCTCGGTTATGCGGCCGAGCGTCCACACGCGATGGGATGCTGCGGTGAGAGTGCTGCGGCCGATATCACACTCTCACCTTACTTGTCCGTACCGGGTGTGAATACTGGTTGAATGTCGCCGTATTGGTTGTGGCAACGAACGGGGAATGCAAGCCGTCGCGGGGGAAGCAGGCACCTTCCGATCGAGGAAGTGCGCAGACCGATCGAAAGATGTTCGAGGCGAGGCACACCATGGACGCTCCGACCACCACGCCGGCTGACAACGGCACTTCCGGCGGCGGGGACGGCTGGTTCACGCCGCGCAAGCAGCCGGCGACGGCTTCGGGCAGCGAACAGGAGACGGCCGAGGGCAGCCGCCTGGCGGCGATGCGCCCGGTGGGCAGGACCACGACAGCCGATGACCCGACATCGCCGCCCCAGGACGGCGCAGAGTCCACCACGACGGTCACTCCGGCAGGCCCCACTCCGGCGGACGCCGGCTCCTTCTCCGCCACCCCACCGCCCACTGGACCCCAGACCTCGGAGCGGGAGACACCGGCGGCGATATCACCCCTCGGCACACCCGCCCCGAGCCATATATCGCCCGGTGCGCCACGGCCGGAGGCATCAAGCCTCACCTCCCTCGCCCCGCCCGCCCCACACGTACGCGTGCCGCCCCAGCGCCCGGCAACGGCACCCACCGCCTCCCCCGACGCCATCCTGATCCGCCGGACGATGGCAGAGATCGGGCCCGTGGCCGACAAGGTCACCTCCTACTTCTACGCGCTGCTCTTCGTACGCCACCCCGATCTGCGCTCCCTGTTCCCTGCCGCGATGGACACCCAGCGCGACCGGCTGCTGAAGGCGCTGCTCACCGCGGCCGAGCACATCGACAACACCCCGGTTCTCGTCGACTACCTTCAGAACCTGGGCCGCGGCCATCGCAAGTACGGGACCCGGGCCGAGCACTACCCAGCCGTCGGCGAGTGCCTCATCGGCGCGCTCAGCAAGTACGCCACCGGCGTCTGGGGCGGGGAGACGGAGGCCGCCTGGGTCCGGACGTACACGACGATCTCGCAGGTCATGATCGACGCGGCGGCGGCAGATGAACTACGCGCCCCCGCCTGGTGGTACGCGGAGGTCGTCGCACACGACCTGAGAACCGCCGACGTCGCGGTCATCACCGTCCGCCCCGACCAGCCCTACCCCTTTCTCGCCGGGCAGTACACGAGCCTTGAGACGCCCTGGTGGCCCCGGATCTGGCGGCACTACTCCTTCGCCTCGGCGCCCCGCTCGGACGGACTGCTGACGTTCCATGTGAAGGCGGTGCCCGCGGGCTGGGTCTCCAACGCGCTGGTGCATCGCGCCCGGCCGGGCGACATCGTCCGGCTCGGCCCGCCTTCCGGTTCGATGACCGTGGACCACACCAGCGACAGCGGCCTGCTCTGCCTGGGCGGAGGCACCGGCATTGCACCCATCAAGGCGCTGGTCGAGGACGTCGCCGAGCACGGCGAACGGCGAACAGTCGAGGTCTTCTACGGTGCCCGCACCGACCAGGACCTGTACGACATCGACACGATGCTCAGGCTCCAGCAGTCCCATCCTTGGCTGGCGGTCCGCCCCGTGGTCGACCGGCACGGACTACTGCAGCTCCCCGACGCCATACGCGAGTACGGGCCCTGGGCCGAGACCGACGCCTATGTGTCTGGACCGCCCGGCATGATCCGCAGCGGCGTGGACGCACTGCGAGGCGTCGGCATCCCGTCCGAGCGCATACGGCATGACTCGGTGGAGGAAGTCGTCGTCACCGGGGACTGACCGGACGTCGTCGAGGGCGAAGCCGATGGTGTCGAGGGCGAACCGACGGTCGGTATCAGCCCAAGTCAGGGGCGTGCATGGCGCGGACACCCTCGATGTTCCCGTCGAGGTAGTGCCGCAGCGACAGCGGTACGAGATGGACGGACGCGATCCCGACCCGGGTGAACGGCACCCGCACGATCTCGTACTCACCGAGCGGTTCGTCCACCTCGGGTCCATGCCGCAAGGACGGGTCCATGGACTCGAGGTGGCAGACGAAGAAGTGCTGCACCTTCACGCCGGTCGCTCCGCCGTCCTCGCCGATGTGCTCGACGGTGTCGACGAAGCAGGGCACCACATCGGTGATCTTGGCGCCGAGCTCCTCGTACACCTCTCGATGCAGGGCGTCGACGACAGTCGTGTCCGTCGGCTCGACCCCGCCACCGGGGGTGAGCCAGTAAGGATCCATGCCGGGCTTGGTGCGCTTGATCAGGATCAGGTCGTCACCGTCCAGCAGAACGGCGCGGGCGGTGCGCTTGACCACGGGTCGGACGGTCATGGAGGAAATGTGGCCCGGCTGGTTCCACGTGAAACATCGCGAGACGTCACTGGTCGATCTCTTGGTGTGACGGCCATGGAAGGCATGGTGAGGCCCGGTTGAAAGGCCCTGATCAGGCCTGGGCGAAGTCACTGCTCGGGCTCGGTCGGCAGGCACTGTTCAGGCCCAGTCGGCAGCAGCCCGCAGCAGCCACTCATGGGCCCGTGCGATGTGTGGCATCGCGAGCGTCCCGGTGCGGGCCACCAGGAAGTACGTCCGCAGCGGTGGCACCGGCGGATCGTGCAGGGGGACGACATCACCGCGCTCCAGGGCGGCCGCGCACAGATAGCGGGGCAGCACCGCAAGCCCCGCCCCCGCGACCGCACAGGCGAGGACCGCGCGCAGGTCGGGAACGATCACGGTGCCGGGGGCGGCGGGACGGGAGTCGTAGACCGAAGCCCAGTAGCGTGAGACGAAGGGCAAGGACTCGTGCACCTCGACCACCGGGATGTCCTCCAGCGCATGCGCCCCCTTGCTGCGCAGCGTCGCCGAGCCGATCCGTTCCTTCCAGCGGGGGGCGGCCACGAGGACGTGCTCCTCGTCGCAGAGCGGAGTCGCCGTGAGCAGGGCGCCCCGCGGACGGGCCGTGGTGATGGCCAGATCGTGATGCCCGGCGGCCAGCCCTTCCAGAGTCTCCTCGGCATTGCCGAAGGACGCGCGCAGCGCGAAGCCCTGTCCGTCCTCGCCGGTCAGTTCGGTGAGCGCGGGCAGCGCCCGCTCGGCGGTGAACTCAGGAGGACCGGCGAGGTGCAGCGTGCGTAAGGACGACTCGTCGTCGAGGCCGGTCTCGGTGATCTCCACCAGGGCGTCGAGATGCGGGGCTGCCTTGTGCGCGAGTTCGTCGCCGATGGTCGTGGGCGTCACGCCGCGGGCCTGCCGCAGGAACAGGGGGCGGCCCAGCTGCCGTTCCAGGGTGCGGATCTGCGAGGTCACGGCAGGCTGCGACAGCCCGAGCAACGCGGCGGCGCGGGTGAAGGAGCCGGCCCGGTGCACGGTCACAAAAGTGCGCAACAAGGCCAGATCCATGCCACACCCTCCCCTTCCCCGCCCTTCTCCCCACCCTCAGGGCAGGGCCCAACTATAAATATGTCGATAGGTCGCTGTCGCTACTGTGATTGGACACTGACAGAGAGTCAACTAGCCTTGTTCGCGCGGTTCTTCGCGCGCGGAACCGAGGGCGGTCCGAGCCACGAGGGGGGAGGTTCGGACCGCCCGTACTCCGCGGTCACCGATCCGATTCGTCCAGCGCACGCAGCACATCCGCCACCAGGTCCTCGGGATCCTCGGCACCGACGGACATACGGATGAAGCCCTCCGGCACGGCGTCGCCGCCCCAGCGTCCGCGCCGCTCGGCCGTGGAGCGCACCCCACCGAAGCTGGTCGCGTCGTCGACCAGCCGCAGCGCCTCAAGGAAACGCTCGGCACGGGCGCGCGTGGGCAACGTGAAGGACACCACGCAGCCATGGCGCCGCATCTGCTGCGCGGCGATCTTGTGCGAAGGGTCGCCCGGCAGCCCCGGATAACGAACCCCGAGCGCCTCCGGCCGGTCCCGCAGCGCCTCGGCGAGCGCGAGGGCGGTGGCGTTCTGCCGCTCCACCCGCAGCTGGAGCGTGGCGAGGGAACGGTGCGCGAGCCAGGCCTCCATGGGCCCCGGAATCGCCCCGACGATCTTGCGCCAGCGCCGTACGGCAGCCATGGCCTCGGCGTCGCGACCGCTGACGTATCCCAGCAGCACGTCGCCATGTCCCGTCAGCTGCTTGGTGCCGCTGGCCACCGAGAAGTCGGCGCCGAGTTCCAGCGGGCGCTGCCCGAGCGGCGTCGCGAGCGTGTTGTCGACGGCGACGCGGGCACCACGCGCGTGTGCCGCCTCGACGAGCCGCCGGATGTCGCACACGTCGAGGCCGGGGTTGGACGGTGTCTCGATCCACAGCAGCTTCGCGCCGTCCAGGACGCCGAGCTGGGCGTCCCCGCCGGTCGGCGCCGTGCGTACCTCGATGCCGTACGCCTCCAGTTGCGCGCGCACCAGGGGCAGCGCCTGGTAGCCGTCGCTGGGCAGCACGACCGCGTCCCCCGCCCGCAGCTGCGAGAACAACACCGACGACGTGGCGGCCATGCCCGACGCGAAGACCAGCGTCTCGACGCCGTCCTCCCCCGGCGCCTCCAGCTCGCCGATGGCGCGCTCCAGATGCGTCCAGGTCGGGTTCTCGTCCCGGCCGTAGGTGTACGGCCCCGTGGGCTCGCCCGGCAGGTGGAAGTGGGCGGCGAAGACCGGGCCCGGCAGGGTCGGCTCGTACGCCACCGGCTCGGGCAGCCCGGCCCGCACCGCGCGCGTGCCGTCTCCGATGCCCGGCGCCCGCCCCTGGTCCTCCGTACCGCTCATGCCGCCTGTCCCTCCACCTGTTCGCGGACCGCCGTGAGGAGGCCCGTACTTGCCGCCTCCACCATCTCAAGACACTCCTCGAACCCGTCCAGGCCCCCGTAGTACGGGTCGGGCACATCGAGGTCGTCACCCGCGGCGGGGTCGTACGAACGCAGCAGCCGTACCTTCGCCGCGTCCTCCGCCGTGGGTGCGAGGCGGCGCAGGGCCTTGAGATGGCCGGTGTCGAGCGCGATCACGAGGTCGACGCGCTCGAACCAGGACGTCTGGAACTGCCGGGCCGTGTGGCCGCTGTCGTAACCGTTCTCCTCGAGGACGGAGACGGTTCGCGGATCGGCCGTGTCGCCCTCGTGCCAGCCACCGGTGCCGGCGCTGTCGACCTCCACCCGTCCGTCGAGCCCGGCCTCCGCCACGCGGGCGCGGAAGACGGACTCGGCCATCGGAGAGCGGCAGATGTTGCCGGTGCAGACGAAGCAGACGCGGTAGGTCATCGGATGCTCAGTCCCCGTCGGGCATGACGACATGCAGCGCCCAGGAGACGATCGAGATGATCAGGCCACCGAGCACAGCCGTCCAGAAGCCCTCGACATGGAAGCTCAGATCGAACCTGTCGGCGAGCCACGAGGTCAGCAGCAGCATCAGCGCGTTGACGACCAGGGTGAACAGGCCGAGCGTCAGGATGAGCAGCGGGAGGCTCAGGAGCTTCACGATCGGCTTGACCACGAAGTTCACCAGGCCGAAGATCAGCGCGACGAGGAGCAGGGTGCCGATCTTCTTGCCCGTGCTGTCACCGGTGAGGGTGATCTTGTCTATCAGCCAGACGGCGACCGCCAGGGCACCCGCGTTGGCGATCGTCTTGACTACGAAATTCTTCATGTGTCTGATCGTGGCAGACGAAATCGGCCATGAGCACGGGGACGAGGGCGGACAAGAGCGATGAAGGCTTTCCGGCTGGACGAACTGGAGGCGGAGCGCGCCGCCAACGAGGGCGCCTACCTGCAGTTTCTGCGGGAGCGCAATATGTCGGTGGGTCTGTACGCGCTCAATGCCGGAGAGCACGATCCACAGAAGCCGCACAACCAGGACGAGGTCTACTTCGTTGTGAGCGGCCGCGCCCACATCACGGTCGGAATGGAGACCACACAGGTGGCGCGCGGCAGCGTGGTGTACGTTCCGGCCGGAGTCGCCCACAAGTTCCACCACATCAGCGAGGACCTGAGGGTGCTCGTGGTGTTCTCTCCACCCGAGAGCTGACCCGAGGCCTCGGGGTTCCCTAGGGGATCGATCAGGGGAGGACAAGGGCTGCGAGGCCCCCGCCGGGGCACCTGCCGGACCTAGCATCGAGGGCAGGGAATCAGCGGATTCGACTCGATGGACTCGAGTCGGCGGATTCGAAGGATCAGAACCCGGCACAGAGACGGGCGGAGAGGTAAGGACGAGGGCGATGCGTGAGATCTTCGCAGGACTGCCGTGGTGGGTTAAGTGGATCGCGGTGCCCGTCATCGCCCTGGTCGTGTTCGGCGGGCTGATAGCCAGCGTCGTCGGATTCGTCATCGGACTGCTCTTCAAGGTGCTGGTCTTCGTGGCACTGGTCGGTGGACTGATCTACGTCGTACGGAAGTTCACGTCGAGCTCCTCGTCACGCAGCGACTGGTGAGGTCCATGAGGGTCTTGGGGACCGGTGGGCGGTAACAGGAATCACCGGTTCCCTCGGGCGGGGGAAGTTTCCCGGGCAGGGCGTCGGCGAGCGGTGGCCGACGAATAGAGTCCGGAAATCGACGCGGGGGGACGCCCCCGCGAGCGGCGTGCACCCCACCCGTGTTCCCCGCACGGGCTCCCCCCTCGCGCTCCGGGAGTGACCCATGGCCACGGTTGACACCGCACCTTCAGACCCCCACCCACCCCTCGGGCGACCGCGTTCCGCTGTGCCCCAGGTACCGCGGCAGGCTTCCTCGCCCTCCACCGAGCAGCCGCAGTCCGCGACGCTCATCGGATCCGTCCAGCGTGCGATGCGCCTGCTGGAATGCGTCGCCGAGCACGAGTACGGCGCCCCCGCCAAGCAACTCGCCCGCGAGACGGGCCTGGCGCTGCCCACCGCTTACCACCTGTTGCGCACCCTGGTGCACGAGGGCTATCTGCGCCGTGACAAAGGGCTGTTCTTCCTCGGCGAGGCAGCTGTACGGCTGAGCAGCAGCGCGGCCCAGCAGAAACGTCGCAGCACGGTTGCCGACGCGCTCGCTCAATGGCGTGATGTCATCGGTGTCCCCGTTTACTACGCCCAGTACCGTGACGGCGAGATCGAGGTCATGTGCGTCTCGGACACCCCGGGCAATCCCGCGGTGGAGGAATGGGCCGACTTCCGGGAGACCGGCCATGCGCACGCCATCGGTCAGTGCCTGCTGTCCCAGCTCGACGACGAAGCCCGCCGCGATCACCTCGACCGCCATCCCGTGCAGGCCATCACCCCGTACACCGTGCGAGACAGCCGCACCCTGCTGCGACGCCTCGAACGCACCCGTCGGATGGAGCCGGTGACCGAGCGTCAGGAGTACGCGCTGGGCACGGTGTGCGCGGCGGTTCCGATCACGGTCGGCACCACGGCCGCGACGATGGCCATTTCCCTGCCCGCCCATCAGGCCGACCGACTGCTGTCCGCGGCTCGGCAACTGCAGGACGAGATCGGGCGGCTGCTGGGGTCACTCGCGATCTCTATCAGTATCTGAAAACTCACTCCTTGTGATCTCTCGTGTACGTTCAGCAAGATTCCACCAGTGTCGGGCTCCGGTCCCGGCCAGTCGACGGCAACCGACGGGGTAGGCGATGCGCGAGTCCGTAGAGGCAGAGGTCATGATGAGCTTTCTCGTGTCCGAGGAGCTCTCCTTCCGCATCCCGGTGGAGTTGCGCTACGAGACCTGTGATCCCTATGCCGTACGGCTGACCTTCCACCTGCCCGGCGATGCCCCGGTGACCTGGGCATTCGGCCGGGAACTGCTGGTCGACGGGGTGGGCAGACCGTGCGGGGAGGGAGATGTACGGGTCTCGCCGGCCGGTTCCGAGACGCTGGGCGATGTGTTGATCCGCCTTCAGGTCGGTGCCGACCAGGCACTGTTCCGCTCCTCGGTGGCGCCGCTCGTGGCCTTCCTCGATCGCACCGACAAGCTGGTGCCGCTCGGCCAGGAGGGCGCGCTCGCCGACTTCGACGCCCACCTCGACGAGGCCCTGGACCGCATCCTGGCGGAAGAGCAGAGCGCGGGCTGAAGCGTTACGGCAGCCCGGGGCGGGAGTGGCGTAACGCTTCAGCGGGCGCAAGGGGCGCAAGGGGCGCGTGGGAGCGCTTCCTCACGCCGGGTGTGCTTCACGCTCCGCCGGACGGGCGGAGCGATCGCCGCGTCGCCGGACGGGCTGGGAGCCTTCGCTCGTCACCGCTTCCGCCGACGCCCCCGTCCACCGCGCCCCGAAGCCGACTGTGCGCCGGCCGAAGCCGACGACGCCCCGGCCGGAGCCGGCTGGGTGCCCGCCGACGCAGTCTCCTTCTCCGGACGGTCGGCCGAGACGACCAGGGCCGCGAGGGCCGTAGTGACCGGCACCGACGCGACCAGGCCGATGGAGCCCACCAGTGTGCGCACGATCTCCTCCGCCACCAGCTCACTGTTGGCGACCGTCCCCACACCGCTCTGCGCGATCGAGAAGAGCAGCAGCAGCGGCAGCGCGGCACCCGCGTAAGCCAGGACGAGGGTGTTGACGACGGACGCGATGTGGTCGCGGCCGATGCGGATACCCGCCCGGTACAGCCCGCGCCAGCCCATCGTCGGGTTGGCCTCGTGCAGCTCCCAGACCGCGGACGTCTGGGTGACCGTCACGTCGTCGAGGACACCGAGCGAACCGATGATGACGCCGGCGAGCAGCAGACCGCTCATGTCGATCGACGGATAGAGCCCGTGGATCAGTCCGGTGTTGTCGTCGGTGTTGCCCGTGAGCGCGGCCCAGTCGATGAAGCCCGAGCCGAGGAAACCGATCAGCAGCAGCGAGAGCAGCGTGCCGAGCACCGCCACGGAGGTGCGGGCCGACAGGCCGTGGCACAGGTAGAGGGCGATCAGCATGATGGCGCTCGCCCCCACCACCGCGACGACCAGCGGGTTCGAGCCCTGAAGGATCGCCGGCAGGATGAAGAAGGTCAGCACCAGGAAACTGATGGCCAGGGCGACCAGCGCCATGACACCGCGCATCCGTCCCACCACCACGACCGCGAGCGCGAAGATTCCGGCGAGCAGCGCCATCGGGAACTTGCGGTTCACGTCGGTGACCGAGTACTGAAGATCCTTCGGCGCCGAGGGCTCGTACGCGACCACGACCTCCTGGCCCTCGTGCAACTGGCGTGACTGGTCGGGCTGCACGATCTCCGTGAACGTACGGCCCTTGTCCTGGCCCGTGTCGACGCGGATCGTCGCCTTCTTGCAGGTTCCGCTCTCCTGCTGCACGGCGGAGGAACCCTCGGCGGTGGAGGTGTCGCCGGTCGGGGGCACCCCAGAGGCGTTGACCTCCTTGCAGCTCAGCTCGACCACCTTGGTGACCGTGGCCTGCTGGGTCTGCCGGTCGAAGCCGACCCCGGTGCGCTCGTGCGGTGGGGCACCGCCCGGCCACAGCACCGCGAGCCCCACCACCACCGCCGCGGCGAACGGGATCAGGATCGCCGCGATGACCTTGCGCAGATGCCGGGACACGGGTGCCGCCGGGCCGTGGGCGTGACTGTGCGAGTGCCCGTGGCCATGGCCGTCGCCCCCGCCACCACCTCCCGGCCGCCCGCCGGATCCGGAGCCGTGACCATGGCCGCCGCCGGCATCGTGGCCGGACCGGTCGCCCGGACCGTGCGCCTGCCCCTGACCCGCCGAGCCACCGGCATGGGCACCGTGGTCGTACGGACTGCCGGACCCGGGCCCGCGCTCCTGCCGGTCACCGACGCGGCCCCCCTGCGCGGGCATCCCATCCCGCCCGGCCCCGCGCTCCTGCCAGTCACCGGCCCCGCCTTCGCGCTCACCCATCCCACCGGGCCCGGTGCCGTGTTCGTGCCACCCCCCGGTTCCAGCCGCGTGATCATCGTGGCCGCCTCCGGAAGCACGGCCGTACTCACCGTCGAATCTGCCTCCGGGCACGCCCGAACCCCGGCCGTCCATACGGCCGTTGCCCCGCATGGGGCCGATTCCGGAGCCGGAGCCGCGCCGCGGCTCGGGCGGTGGGTACGGAGGTTCATGCGTCGTGGTCACCGACCGATCATCGCAAGAACGACCGGGGCCCTCTGTTCACCGCGCCCGAATTGACGCTAGCGTGGTGCCACCTTTGTACACGCGGGAGCTCGGAGCACCGGGCTGAGAGGGCGCTGACCTCCGTCCCAGCGATGTTTCACATGAAACATCACCCATCGCGAGTGATGTTTCACACGAAACGTCGGCAGACGGAAGCCGCTGCGTCGACCGCCGAACCTGTTACCGGGTAATGCCGGCGTAGGGAGTAGGTCTCATGACCATCAAGGACGCGAGCACGCCTGCCTCCGTTCAGGACGACAAGTCCGAGGAGGCCGGGAAGTCCATCGGCTGGCACAAGGCGTATGTCGAGGGCTCACGCCCCGATCTGCGGGTGCCGGTCCGCCAGGTGCACCTCACCAACGGGCAGTCCGTCACGCTGTACGACACCTCCGGCCCGTACACCGATCCACTCGCCGACACCGACGTCCGCAGGGGGCTGCCCCCGCTGCGGGAGAACTGGATCATCGCCCGCGGCGACACCGAGGAGTACGCGGGCCGTCCCGTCCGTCCCGAGGACGACGGGATCAAGCACACCTCGCCGCGTGGCGGCCTGCGCAACCTCGACGCGGTCTTCCCCGGACGTCCGCGCCAGCCCCGGCGCGGCCGTGACGGCAAGGCGGTGACACAGCTCGCCTACGCCCGCCGCGGTGAGATCACCCCGGAGATGGAGTACGTCGCCATCCGGGAGAGCGTCTCCCCCGAAGTGGTCCGCGAGGAGATCGCCGCGGGACGGGCCGTGCTGCCCGCGAACGTCAACCACCCGGAGATCGAGCCGATGATCATCGGCAAGCGGTTCCTGGTGAAGGTCAACGCCAACATCGGCAACTCCGCGGTCACCTCCTCCATCGAGGAGGAGGTCGAGAAGATGACCTGGGCGACCCGCTGGGGCGCCGACACGGTCATGGACCTGTCGACCGGCCGCAACATCCACACGACCCGCGAGTGGGTGCTGCGCAACTCCCCCGTCCCCATTGGCACGGTGCCGCTCTACCAGGCGCTGGAGAAGGTCGACGGCCGCGCCGAGGAGCTGACCTGGGAGATCTACAAGGACACGGTCATCGAACAGGCCGAGCAGGGCGTGGACTACATGACCGTCCACGCGGGCGTGCGCCTGCCGTATGTCCCGCTCACCGCCAACCGCAAGACCGGCATCGTCTCGCGCGGCGGCTCGATCATGGCGGCGTGGTGCCTGGCGCACCACAAGGAGAGCTTCCTGTACGAGAACTTCGAGGAACTCTGCGAGATCCTCGCCGCGTACGACGTCACGTACTCGCTCGGCGACGGCCTTCGGCCCGGTTCGATCGCGGACGCCAACGACGAGGCACAGTTCGCGGAGTTGCGGACGCTCGGGGAACTCAACACGATCGCCAAGCGTTTCAACGTACAGACCATGATCGAGGGCCCGGGACACGTCCCGATGCACAAGATCAAGGAGAACATCGACCTTCAGCAGGAGATCTGCGATGAAGCTCCGTTCTATACGCTCGGCCCGCTGACGACCGACGTCGCTCCGGCGTACGACCACATCACCTCCGGCATCGGTGCCGCGATGATCGCCTGGTGGGGCACGGCCATGCTCTGCTACGTCACGCCCAAGGAGCACCTGGGCCTGCCCAACCGGGACGACGTCAAGACCGGTGTCATCACCTACAAGATCGCCGCCCACGCGGCCGATCTCGCCAAGGGGCACCCAGGCGCGCAGGAGTGGGACGACGCGCTGTCCGACGCCCGCTTCGAGTTCCGCTGGGAGGACCAGTTCAACCTGGCGCTCGACCCGGACACGGCACGGGAGTTCCACGACGAGACGCTGCCGGCCGAGCCCGCCAAGACGGCTCACTTCTGCTCGATGTGCGGGCCGAAGTTCTGCTCGATGAAGATCTCCCAGGACATCCGCCGCCAACACGGCGGGTCCCAGCAGGAGATCGAGGAGGGCATGGCTCAGAAGTCGAAGGAGTTCGCGGCGGCGGGCAACCGCGTGTACCTGCCGATGGCGGACTGAGCGCGTGACGGCCGGGCAGGGGGAAGGGCACGCACACCGCGTCACCCCTGCCCGCCGCACGCGGCAAGGCGGCCGCCCGTAACGGAACGGGCACGACGCCGCTCCGCCTGATCAAGATCCTTAGGGTTTCTCGTGTGAGTGGGATCGATGTCACCAACGGAGTGGTCGGCGCCTTCATCGGCATGCTGTTCGCGGTGCTGTTCCAGCAGCCCCTGCAGAACGGCTGGTACCGGTTGCGAAGGCGGTCGGCCAGTGCGCTGCGCAGCATGCGGCGCAAGGAGGAATCCGGTCCTGCCTGGAGTACGTTCTCGCTCGGGCCGCTGCAGACGTCCGCGCTGATCGTCGAGGGAGACGGCGACAAGCCGATACCTCCGGAAGCGGTGTACATCCATGTGCTGGACGGTGAGGTGGAGTTGCCGTCGGACATGGCCGGGTGGCGTGCGGAGATCGCCGAGGAGAGCGAGCGGCTGAGGGCCGAGGGGCGTACCCCGCTGTGGAACGGGCCTCGGTACGCGGTCGAGTCGGTCGACATCTCACGTACCGCCCTTGAGGAGTCACCCGAAGTACATCTGCGGTTGCGGCCGACGGATTACCACACGTTCCTGGCCGCTCAGCAACTCGACCGTCGGCTGCCCGACGGCACGACTCCCCGCTCCCGCTACCTGGATCCGGAGAAGCCGCTCCAGGCACCGGACTTCCTCCAGTGCAGCTTCGCCGTCAACGTCGCGGTCGTCACCGCCGACGACATGCTGGTGGTCAGCCGACGCAGCGACCGGGTGCGCATGGCGCCGGGCGTATGGAACTCCTCCGTCAACGAGGGCCTGTCGCGGCACATCGACTCCTCCGGCAGAAGCGCACCGGATCTGCACGCGGTGGCCCGCCGCGGCATGCGGGAGGAACTGGCCCTGGAGCCGCACGAGTACACCCTCGAACTACTGGCGTTCGTGCTGGACGTCCACAAACGCCACTGGAGCGGACACTTCCACGCCAGGCTCAAGGACCTGAAGAGCTCCGATCTCCAGGCGCGGATGAGCCGGGGCGTCGCGGACCGGTGGGAGCACGAGACCATCGAGTACGTGCCCTTCCGGCCGGCCACCGTGGTCAAGTACCTGCTGCGTGAGGACCGGGTCCATCGGTGGGCTCCCCTGGCTCCGGCTCTGTTCCATCTGTCCCTGGTGCATGCCTTCAGCAGGACGCTCGTGGAAC
This sequence comes from Streptomyces sp. NPDC028907, assembly GCF_055564995.1. NCBI lineage: Bacteria > Bacillati > Actinomycetota > Actinomycetes > Kitasatosporales > Streptomycetaceae > Streptomyces > Streptomyces sp. NPDC028907. The sequence goes on along the minus strand of NZ_JBVHVE010000022.1, from coordinate 112,909 downwards.
GCGTGGAAGCGCAGTGCCTACGGCGCCTGTAGCACCGGGCAAGGCCACGCCCCAGGGCATAGTCGACCGCAACCTCCGGTTCATCGCAGGCCACATCCGCGCGGCTGCTGCCCCGGCGTGTCCGCTCTCGCGCTTGCGCTCCCCAAGACGGGGGCGCAAGCCGAGGGCATTTTCGGCCGACGTCACTCCGGCTGGTGTTCCGGCCCTCCGAAGTCCGGGCTCGTGTAGTCCGGGCTGGTGTAGCTCGGCCGTGAGCCACGGGAGGCGCCGTCGTCCGGGCTGCTGAAGCCCGGGCGGTCGTAGCCGAGGTTCGGGATGCGGCCGGCCGGCGTCGACGGTGGCGTGCGGTGCAGGACCGAGGCCGTGCCGGGGTCGGCGAGTGCCTCCCGGAGGAAGGGCAGGATGCCGCGCTCCAGCAGGGCCTCGCGCCAGGCTTCCTGGGCTCGGGTGACCTCCTCGCTCAGTTCGCCGTACGGGCCGCCGTCGAACGCCGGCCGATTGCGCAGGGCGGTGAGCAGGAGTCCGACGGCGGCGACCAGGATCGCGGCCGCCGCGACGGCGCCGAACACCCATCCGGTGGTGAGCATCGTCTGGGCGAACGCCGGCTCGGGGTCGAACATCTTCAGGATGTAACCGACGAGCAGGAAGATCGCCGCGGCGGTGCCGGCGAGGACGGGTGCCAGGACGGCGAGCACGGCGACCACGCCGGGCCCGGCCGTCTCGGCGACTTCTCCGACGGTGGTGGCGAGCCCCATCGCGCCCGTGCCCGACTCGGAGGAGCCGGACTCGCGGGCGGACGACGGGGTGGACGGCGTCGGCTGGCGCAGTTCCTCGCGGACCTTCACATAGTGCTGGTACTCGGTCGCCGCGGCCGCCGTGATGAGTGCGGTGGCGTTCAGCGCCATGGTGCGCAGCTGTTCGGGGTTGAGCCGCTGTCCGACAGCGGCCAGTTCCGGGCGGTGTGGTGCGGAGCGCAGCGCCTCATCGAGGATCCGCTCGTATTCCTGGCGGTCCTCGCTGTGCAGGTGCTGCGGAACGCTGTTCATGTGCATCCCCCGATGCTCCGTAGGGCTTGGGGCTCGCATGCCAACGAGCCGTCGGGCAGAAACGGAGGGGAGCCTGCTACGGATAAGCCGATGGTAGAGCGGTGACGGCACACGGTGACAGGGGGTTTGCCAAAATTGGGCCCTGGCCTGCGCCGTCTTCCGTCACTGCGCTATGAGGGGGCGTCTGCCCCGTGAACGCTCAGATATCCAGGGGAAGTTGCTGGACCAGCAGCTTTCCGGCCATGGTCACGCCGCCGTCCATCGCGATGGCGAGGCGTTCGGCGTAGACGTGCGGTCCCTCGACCAGGGGCCCGCCGCTGTCCTCGCCCTCCTCGGAGCCGACCTCGCCCTTCAGATACGGAATGGGGCTGTGGCCGTGAACGATGCGGGTGCCGCCGTACGTATCGAGCAGGGAGCGCACATGGTCGGCGCCGCCCTCGTCGCGGAAGGAGAAGCGCTTGGTGAACTTGCGGAAGAGATCCCAGACCTCGTCGGCGTCGTTGCGCGTGAGTGTCTCGCGGACGGTGTCGTTGACGGCCTCGATCGAGTCGCCGTAGTCGAGATAGGCGGTGGTGTCCGAGTGCACGAGCAGGTGACCGTCGACCTCTTCCATGGCGTCCAGCCGGGACATCCACTGCAGGTGGTGGTCCTGGAGGCGGTCCATGTCGGTCTTCTGGCCGCCGTTGAGCAACCACGCGGCCTGGAAGGTGGCGGTGCCCGCACCGGAGTTGACGGGCGTGTCGCCGAAGCGCTTGGCGCCGATCAGCAGCAGCTCGTGGTTGCCCATCAGTGCTTTGCAGTACCCGCCGGCCGCGGCGGCCTCCGCGGACAGCCGCATCACGAGGTCGATGACGCCGATGCCGTCGGGGCCGCGGTCGGTGAAGTCGCCGAGGAACCACAGGCGGGCGGTGCCGGCGCACCAGTTCGCCGCCGCGTCGATGAGGCCCTTCTCCTGGAGGGCGGCCACCAGCTCGTCGAGGTAGCCGTGCACATCGCCGACGACGAACAGCGGGCCGGGACCGTCCACCGGCTGCGGGGCCGGCAGGGAGGCGGGGTCGACGTGCACCTGGACCGTGTCGCCGCGATTGATCACGGGCAGGTCCCGCTGGGTGGGCGTGTACCCCTCCGGGTAGGCCTCGTCGGCGGGCGGGGCGACCTCGCCCGTGTGTGTGCTGTGGGCGTACGGACCGGTCTCGTGCACGTAAGCGGGCACCCGGAAGTCGCGCAACGTCGCCGTCCGCTCCACCTCGGGTCCCTGACCGGCCCCCTGAGTCATCAGACCCCTCCACCATCGCGCCGCAGCTGCACCGCATCGGACTGCCTGGTCGCAGCGGCCCGCGGGTGTCGTCCGCCCATCATAGGAATGCCGATCGCGCCATGTGATGACCCAGGGGTGGTGAATCGGAGCAGGACTCCTGTTCACCGCGGCTTTCGCCCCGATTGGGCCGGGCTTAGGCCGCTCGATGGCCTCGATCCCGCCGCCCCTCGCCCTCGCTCGCGCTGCCCCTCGACCTGGGTTCAGCCGCCCCGCGGGGCCCGCTCCTACCGTTCCTCGGGCGACCGGGGCGGGCTGACCGTCGTTCGCGGAGGGCGTCGCTGGGACGAGGTACGCACGATCAGTTCGGTCGGTATCACCTGCTCGACCGGGTGGTCCGAGTCGACCCCCTCGATGGCGTCGATGAGGAGCTGGACCACGGCCGTGCCGATACGGCGCGGCTTGAGGGAGAGCGTGGTGATGGGCGGCTCGGTGTTGGCGTACACCGTGGACTCGCTGCAGCACACCAGAAGCAGGTCGTCCGGTACGCGCAGGCCGTAGCGGCGCGCGGCGGCGAGCAGGTCGGTGCCGTTCGGGTCGAACAGGCCGTAGACCGCGTCGGGCCGGTCGGGGCGGGCGAGCAGCCGGTCGGCGGCGACGGCGCCCGCGCACGGGTCGTGCGCCGGGTAGGCCTCGTACACCGGGTCCTGGCCGACCCGCTCGCACCAGCGCAGATAAGCGGTGGTCGACAGATGGGTGTACGTGTCGGTAGTGGTGCCCGTCAGCAGTCCGATCCGTCGGGCGCCGGCGTCGGCCAGGTGGTCGAGGATGCCGAGTACGGCGGCCTCGTGGTCGTTGTCGACCCAGGCGGTGACCGGGAGCGAGCCGGCCGGGCGGCCGTCGGAAACGACTGGGAGGCCCTGTCTGACCAGCTCGCTGACGACGGGGTCCTGGTCGGACGGGTCGATGACGACCGTGCCGTCGAGGGCGACGTTCGACCAGACGTCGTGCCGCGAGGTCGCGGGGAGGATCACGAGGGCGTAGCCGCGGGCGAGCGCGGCCGAGGTGGCGGCGCGGGCCATTTCGGCGAAGTACGCGAACTCGGTGAAGGTGAAAGGTTCATCCCCGTAGGTCGTCACGGTCAGGCCGATGAGTCCTGACTTGCCGGTACGGAGTGTCCGGGCGGCGGCCGAGGGGCGGTAGCCCAGCCGGTCGGCGACTTCGCGGACATGGCGTCGGGTGGCGTCGGGGAGCCGGCCCTTTCCGTTGAGGGCGTCGGAGACGGTCGTGATGGAGACCCCGGCGGCGGCCGCCACGTCTCTGATGCCCGCCCGACCGGGCCGACTGCCTCGACGTGAGGTTTCCGCGCGGCTCACCTGGTGCTTCCCTGCTGCTGTCATGGCGAGCCGATAGTAGGGCTCATTCGGTGGGGTAGTGCGGACGCATATGCAGCCGTTGACAGGCACGTTTCTGCAAGGTCATCAGGCGTCAAAAACCGTGGAATGCAAGGGAGTTGAACGATCCAATGGCAAGACGTGACTTGTCGGCACGCTTGGGCCTGCCAAGTGCCCGATGTTTCGAAGAGGTCTCAACTCACCTTCACGGGTGATGCGCGCCACGGCGTGAGCCACCGGCGCATAGATATATGTGTGATGCGCCCCCTAATTCGTATGCCTTCGTACGCCGATGCCCCTGATGCAGGTGTGACAGCTGGGATCCGCAGGCTCAATACGACTGAGCAGGGGTCGGCACGAGGTCAGCAGACGGGCGCCCGCACCTGTACGCATCGGCGCCGAATCCTCATAAGGTGAGAAGTATTGGAGCCGGCGGTGGTGATGGGCCGCCGGTGGTCGCGAGGAGGACTGCGGTGAGCGAGACGAGCCCCAAGCTGCGCGCCGAGCTGGAGGGTATCCCCACCTACAAGCCGGGCAAGCCCGCCGCGGCCGGTGGGCCGGTGGCCTACAAGCTGTCCTCCAACGAGAACCCCTATCCGCCGCTGCCCGGCGTGATGGAGACCGTGACGGCCGCGGCCTCGTCCTTCAACCGCTACCCGGACATGATGTGCACGGGGCTGATGAACGAGCTGTCCGAGCGCTTCGGCGTCCCGGCCGCCCACCTGGCGACCGGGACCGGCTCGGTCGGCGTCGCCCAGCAGCTGATCCAGTCCACCGCCGGCCCCGGCGACGAGGTCATCTACGCCTGGCGGTCCTTCGAGGCGTACCCGATCATCACGCAGATCAGCGGCGCCACGTCCGTCCAGGTGCCGCTGACGCCGGGCGATGTGCACGACCTGGACGCGATGGCCGCCGCCATCACCGACCGCACCCGGCTGATTTTCGTCTGCAACCCCAACAACCCGACGGGCACGGTGGTCAGGCGGGCCGAGCTGGAGCGGTTCCTCGACCGGGTGCCCGGCGATGTGCTGGTGGTGCTGGACGAGGCGTACCGCGAGTTCATCCGTGACCCCGAGGTGCCGGACGGTGTGGAGATCTACCGTGAGCGGCCCAACGTCTGTGTCCTGCGGACGTTCTCCAAGGCGTACGGCCTCGCCGGCCTCCGTGTCGGCTTCGCGATCGCCCAGGAGCCGGTCGCGGCGGCGCTGCGCAAGACGGCCGTTCCTTTCGGCGTGAGCCAGATCGCGCAGGAAGCGGCCATCGCCTCGCTGCGTGCGGAGGACGAACTGATCGGCCGGGTCGGCTCGTTGGTGTGCGAGCGCAACCGCGTGGTCGACGGGCTGCGCGCTCAGGGCTGGACGGTGCCCGAGACCCAGGCCAACTTCGTGTGGCTGCGGCTGGGGGAGCGCACGGTCGCCTTCGCTCAGGCCTGTGAGCAGGCGGGCGTGGTGATCCGACCGTTCCCGGGCGAGGGTGTGCGGGTAACGGTCGGGGAGGCCGAGGCGAACGACATCTTCCTGAAGGTGGCGGAAGGGTTCCGCAAGGAGCTGTAGGGCTCGGTCAGAAGGAGCGGTAGGGCCTGTCAGGAGGAGCTGTAGGGCTCCGTCGGCAGGTTATGCGTCCACGAGTTCCACGCGCACGGGGTCGCCGGCGCGGACGGTCGCCAGCAGTCGGGGGTCGCCGTCGAGGTGGCCGAGGACATTGCACGGGCTCGCGAGGCGGCACTCGTCGTCTCGCGAGATCGGTGTGGGTCCGTAGGGGAGGGCGAGCGCGTCGCCGTCCGTCCAGAAGGCGACCGTGCCCGGCTCGACGACCTGCCGGGCGTTGGTTTCACGTGGAACGGCGATGCCCGTGTCGAAGTAGACCTCCTCGCCCCATGTGCACGCGGTGGATACGAGGGGCAGGGCCTTGGCGAGGGCCTGTGTGGTCGGGGTGTCGTCGAGGGTCGCGGTGAGGTGGCCTGCGGGCCAGGAGATCCGTATGTGTGTCGGCGTAGGTGTCTGCATGCTGCTGATTCAACAATATGTTGAAGTTCGCGCCAAGGGGGCGAGATGGAGGAGGGACCCCCCTTTGAGGGGCTGGAGGAGGGTGCTGCATAATTGCTTGTGAATGTGAACGCTTTCACAAGCGGTAGTAAGGAGCGGCGACGTGGACCTGGCTTTGGCGCCGGAGACTCTGGCGCGCTGGCAGTTCGGTATCACCACCGTCTACCACTTTCTGTTCGTCCCCCTGACGATCTCGCTGGCCGCCCTCACGGCCGGTCTGCAGACCGCCTGGGTGCGCACGGAGAAGGAGAAGTACCTCAGGGCGACGAAGTTCTGGGGCAAGCTCTTCCTGATCAACATCGCGATGGGTGTGGTCACCGGCATCGTGCAGGAGTTCCAGTTCGGCATGAATTGGTCCGACTACTCCCGTTTCGTCGGTGACGTCTTCGGTGCGCCGCTGGCCTTCGAGGCTCTGATCGCCTTCTTCTTCGAGTCGACCTTCATCGGCCTGTGGATCTTCGGCTGGGACAAGCTGCCGAAGAAGATCCATCTGGCCTGTATGTGGATGGTCTCCATCGGCACGATCCTGTCGGCGTACTTCATCCTCGCGGCCAACTCCTGGATGCAGCACCCGGTCGGCTACCGGATCAACGAGGCGAAGGGGCGGGCCGAGCTCACCGACTTCTGGCTCGTACTGACCCAGAACACCGCGCTCGCCCAGGCCTTCCACACCCTCTCGGCGGCGTTCCTCACCGGCGGGGCGTTCATGGTCGGCATCTCCGCCTTCCATCTGCTGCGCAAGAAGCACATCCGCGAGATGAAGACCTCGCTGCGGCTCGGCCTGGTCACCGTCGTCATAGGCGGCATGTTCACCGCGATCAGCGGCGACGTCCTCGGCAAGATCATGTACGAGCAGCAGCCGATGAAGATGGCCGCCGCCGAGGCCCTGTGGGACGGTGAGGCGCCGGCGCCCTTCTCCGTCTTCGCCTACGGCGATGTCGACAAGGGCCACAACAAGGTCGCCATCGAGATCCCCGGCCTGCTGTCCTTCCTGGCCAAGGACGACTTCAGCTCGTACGTCCCCGGCATCAACGACGTCAACAAGGCCGAGCAGGAGAAGTACGGCCCCGGCGACTACCGGCCCAACATCCCCGTCGCCTACTGGGGCTTCCGCTGGATGATCGGCTTCGGCATGACGTCGTTCGCCATCGGCCTGCTCGGACTCTGGCTCACCCGCAAGAAGTTCATGCTGCCGCAGCACCTGAGGGTCGGCGATGACGAGGTGCCGCATCTCGTGCTGCTGCCGAAGAAGGCCCTCGGCCCGAAGCTCACCAAGTGGTACTGGCGCATCGCCGTCCTGACCCTGGGCTTCCCGCTGATCGCCAACTCCTGGGGCTGGATCTTCACCGAGATGGGCCGTCAGCCATGGGTCGTCTACGGGGTCCTGCGCACTCGCGACGCGGTCTCCCCCGGTGTCTCCCAGGGCGAGGTCCTCACCTCGATGATCGTCTTCACCGCGCTCTACGCCATCCTCGCCGTCGTCGAGGTCAAGCTGCTCGTGAAGTACGTCAAGGCCGGCCCGCCCGAGCTCACCGAGGCCGACCTGAACCCGCCCACGAAGATCGGCGGCGACTCCCGTGACGCCGACAAGCCGATGGCCTTCTCGTACTAGGCCGAGGGAGCTGCACAAGTCATGGAACTGCACGACGTCTGGTTCGTCCTGATCGCCGTCCTGTGGATCGGCTACTTCTTCCTGGAGGGCTTCGACTTCGGGGTCGGTGTCCTCACCAAGCTGCTCGCCCGCAACCGGCCCGAGCGGCGGGTGCTGATCAACACCATCGGCCCCGTCTGGGACGGCAACGAGGTGTGGCTGCTCTCGGCGGGCGGCGCCACCTTCGCCGCCTTCCCCGAGTGGTACGCCACGCTCTTCTCGGGCTTCTACCTTCCGCTGCTGGTCATCCTGGTCTCCCTGATCGTCCGGGGTGTCGCCTTCGAATACCGGGCCAAGCGACCCGAGGAGAACTGGCAGCGCAACTGGGAGCACGCCATCTTCTGGTGCTCGCTGATCCCGGCGTTCTTGTGGGGCGTCGCCTTCGGCAACATCGTGCGGGGCGTGAAGCTCGATCAGAACCATGAGTACGTCGGCAACGTCCTGGACCTGCTCAACCCGTACGCGCTCATCGGCGGTCTGGTGACGCTGACGCTGTTCACCTTCCACGGTGCGGTGTTCACCGCGCTCAAGACCGTCGGGGAGATCCGGGAGCGGGCGCGGAAGCTGGCTCTGTGGGTCGGCCTGGTCGCGGCCGTGTTCGCGCTGATCTTCATGCTCTGGACGCAGATCGAGAACGGCGACGGCAAGAGTCTCGTCGCGCTGGCCGTGGCCGTTGCCGCGCTGGTGGCGGCACTGGTGGCGAACCAAGCCGGGCGTGAGGGATGGTCGTTCGCCTTCTCCGGCGTCACCATCGTGGCCGCCGTGGCGATGCTCTTCCTGACGCTCTTCCCGAACGTCATGCCGTCCTCGCTCAATGACGAGTGGAGCCTCACGGTCACGAACGCCTCGTCGAGCCCCTACACCCTGAAGATCATGACCTGGTGCGCGGTGATCGCCACGCCGATCGTCATGCTCTACCAGGGCTGGACCTACTGGGTCTTCCGCAAGCGGATCGGTACGCAGCACATTGCTGAAACCGTGCACTGAGGTGTGTTTCACGTGAAACCAATCGACCCGCGTCTCCTCCGATACGCCCACGCCACCCGGCTCTTCCTGATCGCGGTCGTCGGCCTGGGCGCCGTCGGCGCGGCACTGGTCATCGCTCAGGCCATGCTTATCGCCGAGGCGGTGGTCGGGGCGTTCCAGCACGGGATGTCCCCAGCCGAATTGCGCACTCCCCTGCTGCTGTTGCTGGCTGTCGCCGTCGGCCGCGCGGTGATCGCGTGGCTCACCGAGCTCGCCGCTCACCGTGCGAGCGCGGCGGTGAAGTCGGAGCTGCGGGGGCGGCTGCTGGAGCGGGCGGCCGCGCTTGGGCCCGGCTGGCTGAGCGGACAGCGGACGGGATCGCTGGTCGCCCTGGCCACACGTGGGGTCGACGCCCTCGACGACTACTTCTCCCGCTACCTCCCGCAGTTGGGGCTCGCGGTCGTCGTGCCGGTGGCGGTGCTGGCGAGGATCGTGACCGAGGACTGGGTCTCGGCGGCGATCATCGTCGGCACCCTTCCGCTCATCCCGATCTTCATGATGCTGATCGGCTGGGCCACCCAGTCCCGGATGGACCGTCAGTGGCAGCTGCTGTCCCGGCTGTCCGGGCACTTCCTGGACGTCGTCGCCGGACTGCCCACCCTGAAGGTGTTCGGGCGGGCCAAGGCACAGGCCGAGTCGATCCGGCGCATCACCGGCGAATACCGCAGGGCGACCATGCGGACCCTGCGGATCGCCTTCATCTCCTCCTTCGCGCTGGAGCTGCTCTCGACGCTCTCGGTGGCCCTGGTCGCGGTGACGATCGGCATGCGGCTCGTGCATGGCGAGATGCATCTGTACGACGGCCTGGTCATCCTCGTCCTGGCGCCGGAGGCCTATCTGCCGCTGCGCCAGGTGGGCGCGCAGTACCACGCGGCCGCCGAGGGGCTGTCGGCGGCCGAGGAGATCTTCGAGGTGCTGGAGACTGTGGCGCCGGCGACGGGGACCGCTGCGGTGCCGACGGGGGCGGTGTCCTTCGAAGGCGTCGCGGTCCGTTACCCCGGGCGGTCCTTCGATGCCGTGTCGGGCGCGTCCTTCGCCGTCGAACCCGGTGAGACGGTCGCGCTCGTGGGGCCGAGCGGCGTGGGCAAGTCGACGCTGCTGAATGTGCTGTTGGGGTTCGTACGGCCGACCGAGGGGCGCGTCCTGGTCGGAGGCGCCGATCTCGCCGAGCTGGACCTCGAGGAGTGGCGCTCGCGCATCGCCTGGGTTCCGCAGCGGCCGCATCTGTACGCCGGGACGATCGCCGAGAACGTACGGCTGGCGCGTCCCGACGCGGACGACGCCGCGGTACGTCAGGCGCTGGTGGACGCCGGGGCACTCGAGTTCGTGGGCGGCCTGCCCCAGGGCACCGACACCGTGCTGGGCGAGGACGGGGCCGGGCTGTCCGCAGGGCAGCGGCAGCGGCTGGCGCTGGCACGGGCGTTCCTCGCTGACCGGCCCGTCCTGCTCCTGGACGAGCCGACGGCCGCTCTCGACGGGGCGACCGAGGCCGAGGTCGTGGCGGCCGTACGGAGGCTGGCGGTCGGGCGGACAGTGCTGCTCGTGGTGCATCGGCCGGCGCTGCTGGGCGTGGCCGACCGGGTGGTGCGGCTGACGGAGGCGGAGTCGCCCGGGCGGGCGAGCGCATCGCCCGAGACGTCCGTGTCCGCCGGCCGCCCGATCGAACCGGAAGGGAACGACGGCGCCGCTGAGGACAGGGCCCGGACCGCTCCGGTCGACGTTGAGATCGTGTCCCCCACGGCGGACCCGCGAGGCGCCCTCGCCCGTGTCCGTGCCATGTCCGGTCCCCGGCGCGGCCGCCTCGTGCTCGCGCTGCTGCTCGGGAGCCTCGCGCTCGGCAGCGCCGTCGGGCTCATGGCCACCTCCGGGTGGCTCATCTCGAGGGCCTCGCAGCAGCCGCCCGTGCTCTATCTGATGGTGGCCGTCACGGCGACGCGGGCCTTCGGTATCGGGCGGGCCGTGTTCCGGTACGCCGAACGCCTGGTGTCGCATGACGCGGTGCTGCGGATGCTGGCCGACACCAGGGTCGCCGTGTACCGGAGGCTGGAGCGGCTTGCACCGGCAGGACTGCGCCGCACCCGGCGGGGCGATCTGCTGGCGAGGCTCGTCACCGACGTGGACGCGCTCCAGGACTACTGGCTGCGCTGGCTGTTGCCCGCGGCTTCCGCGACCGTCGTGTCAGCCGCGGCCGTCGGCTTCACCGCCTGGCTGCTGCCCGAGGCCGGTGCCGTACTCGCGGCCGGGCTGCTCGTCGCCGGCGCCGGAGTCCCGTTCGTCACGGGCACCGTCGCCCGACGCGCCGAACGCAGGCTGGCCCCCGCCCGAGGTCTGCTCGCGACCCGCGTGACGGATCTGCTCACCGGCACCGCGGAGCTGACCGTCGCCGGCGCCCTGCCCAGCCGTACCGCCGAAGCACGGCGGGCCGACGGGACGCTCACCCGGATCGCCTCGCGGGCCGCCACCGCTACCGCGCTCGGCGACGGACTCACCGCGCTGATCTCCGGGTTCACCGTCACCGCCACCGCTTTCGTGGGCGCCCAGGCGGTCGCCGACGGACGGCTTGGCGGCGTCACGATGGCCGTCGTCGTCCTCACCCCCTTGGCCGCCTTCGAGGCCGTCCTGGGCCTGCCGCTCGCCGTGCAGTACCGGCAGCGGGTGCGCAAGAGCGCCGAGCGCGTGTACGAGGTGCTGGACGCGCCCGAGCCCGTACGGGAACCGGAGCAGCCCCGGCAGGCGCCCGCGTCGCCGTTCCCGGTCGCCGTCAGGGGTCTGACCGCCCGCCACGCGGGCCAGGGCCGGGACGCGCTCGCCGGCCTCGACCTGACCCTGGAGGAGGGCCGTCGGATCGCCGTCGTCGGATCGTCCGGATCCGGCAAGACGACGCTGGCGCAGGTGCTGCTGCGCTTCCTGGACGCCGACGCGGGCTCGTACACGCTGGGCGGCGTGGACGCGTACGCGCTGGACGGCGACGACGTACGGCGGCTCGTCGGGCTGTGCGCGCAGGACGCGCACCTCTTCGACAGCTCCGTGCGCGAGAACCTGCTCCTCGCCAAGAAGGACGCCACCGAGACCGAACTGCGCGACGCGCTGAAACGCGCCCGGCTGCTCGACTGGGCCGACGGGCTGCCCGACGGGCTGGACACGCTCGTGGGCGAGCACGGGGCACGGCTTTCGGGCGGCCAGCGGCAGCGGCTCGCGCTGGCCCGTGCCCTGCTCGCCGACTTCCCCGTCCTTGTCCTCGACGAGCCCGCCGAGCATCTCGACCTGCCGACCGCCGACGCCCTCACCGCCGACCTGCTGGCCGCCACCGAGGGCCGTACGACACTGCTCATCACCCACCGGCTGGCCGGGCTGGACGCCGTGGACGAGGTGGTCGTGCTGGAGCAGGGGCGGGTGGCGCAGCGGGGGGCATTCGCGGAGCTGGCCGTGGTGGAGGGGCCGTTGCGGACGATGGTGGCGCGGGAGGAGGAGGCCGACCTGCTGGTGGGGGCGCCGTAGCGCCCGCGCTTCGGTGCTCCGGCGGTTTCGCGCTTCTGCCGGAGTCCGCGTCAACGGCCGTACTGACCCATCCGCAGCAACCCGTCCCCCGGGCGTACGACCTGAACAAGGCCCAGACCCGATCCGCGAGCCAGGATCGCTGGCATGCGCTCACATCGCCGTCGCCTCCTGGTCGTTCCGGCGCTCCTGTGCGCGATCACCTCCATCGTCGCCCGACCCGTCGACGCCGTCGGCGACGGCAAGGGCGGACCGAACCGCAACGGCTCCGGAACGGGCGGTGACTCGGCTCTCAGCGCGCAGGTGGTGCAGCTGTACGAGGACGCGGCGCTGGCGGCGGAGCGGTACCAGGCGGGACGCCAGGCGGCCGAGGCACAGCGGGCGGAGGCATTGCGGATCGAGAAGCTGCTCGAACGGGAGCGACGGGAGATCGGCGTCCTGCGCGAGGACCTGGGCCGGCTCGCGCGTGCCCAGTACCGCAGCGGTGGCGGGATGCCGCTCACCGCGCAGATCATCCTCGCGACGAGCCCGGACCAGCTGATGCGCGGCCAGCACGTGCTCTCGCAGACGAATCTGGCCGTCGGCAACGCCATCGAGAAGAGCCGCCGCGCCGAGGCCCGGCTCTCCCGGGACGAGGCCAGGTCAGCGGCGGCCTGGCAATCGCTGGAGAAGCGCAACACCGAGCTTGCCCGGCTGAAGCAGGGCATCGAGGACAAGCTCGAACAGGCGCGGTGGCAGTTGCAGGGACAGGCCGACGCCTCTGTGGCGGCGGGCTCCTGCCCGGGTGCCGTGCGGCTCGACCAGAAGAAGACGGACCGCGCGAGCGCATGGGTCACTCCGGTGGAGAAGTACGAACTGTCCGCCGCGTTCGGCACCGGCGGGCTGCGGTGGGCGCACCGGCACACCGGACAGGACTTCGCGGTGCCGATCGGTACGCCCGTGCGCGCGGTCGGGGACGGCCGGGTGGTCAAGGTGGCGTGCGGAGGCGCCTTCGGCATGGAGATCGTCGTCCGGCACGCGGACGGCTACTTCACGCAGTACGCCCATCTCGCGTCCGTCGCGGTGGACCAGGGCGAGCGGGTCGACACCGGGCAGTGGATCGGCCAGTCGGGCACGACCGGCAACTCCACCGGCCCGCACCTGCACTTCGAGGTGCGGGTCACGCCGGAGATGGGCTCGGCGGTCGATCCGGTGCCGTGGCTGACGGAGCGGGAGGCGCCGGTCGGCTAGGCCCAGGCCTACTGCCGTTCCGCCAGCAGCTGTTCGATCACGACCGCCACACCGTCGTCGTTGTTGGCGACCGTCCGCCCCGACGCGGCGGCGATCACATCCGGGTGTGCGTTGCCCATCGCGTACGACTGGCCCGCCCAGGTCAGCATCTCGACGTCGTTGGGCATGTCGCCGAAGGCCACGACCTCCTCGTGCGAGATCCCCCGCTCGGCGCAGCACAGGGCGAGCGTGCTGGCCTTGGAGACGCCGGGGCCGCTGATCTCCAGCAGGGCGCTGGGACTGGACCGGGTGACGTCGGCGCGGTCGCCGATGGCGAGCCGGGCGAGGGTGAGGAAGGCGTCGGGATCGAGGGAGGGGTGGTAGGCGAGGATCTTGAGCACCGGTTCGCCGGCCCCGGGAGCGTCCGGCGCCAGGAGGTCCTCGGCCGGCGCGAGACTGTCCGGTATCTCCATGTGCAGCTTGGGATAGTCCGGCTCCTGGTAGAAGCCGTACGTCTGCTCCACCGCGTACACCGTGCCCGGAGCCGCGTCGCGCAGCAGCCGTACGGCGTCCAGCGCGTTCTCCCGGGCCAGCTCCCGCACCTTCACGAACCGGTGGGTGCCGGGGCCGCCGTGCAGGTCGACGACGGCGGCGCCGTTGCCGCAGATCGCCAGACCGTGACCGTGGACGTGGTCGCTGACGACGTTCATCCAGCGGGCCGGGCGGCCGGTGACGAAGAACACCTCGATGCCCGCCTCCTCGGCGGCGGCCAGCGCGGCGATCGTGCGGGGGGAGACGGACTTGTCGTCCCGCAGCAGGGTGCCGTCCAGGTCGGTGGCGATGAGCCGCGGGCGGACAGCGGCCGCCGGGGTCTGGGGCTGTCGAGTCGCTGAGGTCACCGGCTCATTCTCCCGCATATGCCTGCACGACCGTGCGGGAGTCCGCACATCTGAGGGGCCGGCTGAGGAGAAACCGCCCCTGACCACACTGCTCCCGGGGCCCTGACCAGCACTGTCACACCAGTCGATCTCACCGCAGCTGCGCCGCCGCCTCCATCGCGATCTGTTCGAAGACCTTCTCGTCGGCCGCGAAGTCCGAGTCGGGGATCGGCCAGTGGACCACGATCTCGGTGAACCCCAGCTCCTGATGGCGCCCCGCGAAGTCCACGAACGCGTCGAGGGACTCCAGCGGCCGGGCACGATCCGGGGTGAATCCGGTGAGCAGGACCTTGTCGAGTGCAGCCGCGTCCCGGCCGATCGCGGCGCAGGCGTCGGCCAGCTTCTCGACCTGTCCGCGAATGGCTTGAACCGACTGTTCAGGAGTGCCGTTCTCGTACAGCTTGGGGTCGCCCGTGGTCACCCAGGCCTGCCCGTACTGCGCCGCGAGCCGCAGCCCGCGCGGCCCGGTCGCGGCCACCGCGAACGGCAGCCGGGGGCGCTGCACACAGCCCGGGATGTTGCGCGCCTCGTGCGCCGAGTAGAAGTCGCCCTCGTAGGACACCGAGTCCGCGGTCAGCAGTCGGTCCAGGAACTGCACGAACTCGGCGAACCGGTCGGCCCGCTCGCGCGGCGACCAAGGGTCCTGGCCGAGCACGGTGGCGTCGAAGCCGGAGCCGCCCGCGCCCACACCGAGCGTGAAACGGCCGCCGGAGATGTCGTCCAGAGAGATCAGTTCCTTGGCGTAGGGCACCGGATGCCGGAAGTTCGGCGAGGTGACCAGCGTGCCCAGCCGCAGACGATCGGTGACGGCAGCGGCTGCGGTCAGCGTCGGCACCGCACCGAACCAGGGACCGTCACGGAAGCTCCGCCAGGACAGGTGGTCGTAGGTGTACGCGGCGTGGAAGCCGAGCTGCTCCGCGCGCTGCCATGCCTCGCGGCCCCCCTCGGACCAGCGGCGGTACGGGAGGATCACGGTGCTCAGGCGCAGACTCATATGGTCGAGCCTATGCGGCCGAACGGGTTTCACGTGAAACAGTCACCGCGCGCGGCCGCCCCGCCACGGAGCGAGGCCGCGGGGGAGCCGGGTGCACTCCCGTTGCCGCGGTGGGCCCGGAGGCAGATCAGTGCGACTCGGGAAAGCGCAGGTACTCCGGTGGCACGGCCTTCGTCAGCCACACCCCGTTCGCGCTGAGGTGGAAGACATGGCCGTCGCGGTGCATGGCGCCGGCGTCCGCGGAGAGCACCACGGGGCGCCCGCGCCGGGCACCGACCCGCGTCGCGGTCTCGCGATCGGCCGAGAGGTGCACATCGTGCCTGTTCATCGGCTTGAGGCTGACGCTGCGAATCGCGTCCAGGTTGCGGGCCACGGTGCCGTGGTAGAGGTACGGCGGCGGCGTCGCGGGGGCCAGTCCGAGGTCGACGTCGATGCTGTGGCCCTGACTGGCGCGGATCCGGGAGCCTTCGATCGCGAAGCGCCGCTTGTCGTTGGCGGCCACCACATGGTCCAGCTCTTCCCGGGTGAACCGGAATCCGTGCGCGGTGGCGGCGGCGATCAGCGTGTCGATCTCGACCCAGCCGCCGTCGTCGAGAGTGAGCCCGATGCTCCCCCACTGCCTTGATGGCGTGGGAGGGGCCCCCACGGGCTGGTGGCGAAGGTGTTTTGAGAGGTACTTCGACACCTTCACAGTGCGTCTTTCGTCCATGCCACCAGCCTGCCGGGAGCGGCACGAATCACGCGAACGATTTCGCTCCGGATGTTTGATCCACAAGCAAGTAACGTTATCCACAGGGGAATTGGTGATTCTGTGGACAACGAACCGTCCACTCAAGGGGTTTCGTCAAGATCAGCTGATGAGCTGTGATTTGAGGCCATGTGGTCCAAGGTGCGGGCGCGTACCTCCCGTTCGGCGGCAAGCGCGACGAACGTCGCGACATGCTGCGGGCCAACCAGGGCCTCAACGGCCCGCATTGTCTCCTCAGGAACGAGCACCGCTCTAGTTCGGTTTCGAGGAAGCGGCGCCTCTGGACTCCCCAGTTGCTGCCGTAGATGGCGTACGGCCAACGTACGCATTGCGCGGGCCAGTTCGGCGTCCACCGTGTGCTGGGCGAGTGGGCGCAGCCGTCGTACGAGAGAGGCCGCCTCGGCCGCTTCCGCGTCTGTCGGACGGTGCGCTCCGTCGAGGTAGCGGGCGAAGACATGTTCGGTGGTGAACTCCAGGAAACGGGCGGCGATGTGCTCGACCTGGCCCCTCAACTCCCTTAGGTGGGACGAGATAGCGGACAACGGGACTCCTGCCGCGTGCAACTCGACTGCCACGGCCAGCTCTTGAGGGCTCGGCACGACGAAGGTGTCCTGGTCGTCGGGGGCCGGCTCCAGCACGCCGAGCTCCACGGCCTCGGCCACCGCCGCGTCGTCGGGCTTGCCGCCGAAGCGCCGGTCCAGCTCTGCGCGCGAGATCCGTACCGCCTCCTCGTCGGTCCAGGGCCCGTCGACCTCGGCGACGAGCCCGAGTACCCCGCCGAGGCCTCGACCGGCGTCCCAGGCCTCCAGGAGCTCCTTGATGGAGGCCAGGGTGTAGCCACGGTCGAGGAGGTCGGCGATCTGGCGCAGACGGACGAGATGGGCGTCGGAGTAGAGGTTGGCGCGGCCACGGCGCTCGGGGCGGGGGAGCAGGCCCCGGTCCTGGTAGGCGCGGATGGTGCGGACGGTGGCGCCGCTGAGGTGGGCGAGGTCCTCGATCCGGTAGGCGGGCGGGGGCGCCCCCTCGGCCATGCGGCCGCCCTCACCGCGCTGTTCGGCCGGGCGGCCGCCCTCGCTCACAGGGGTGGCTCCAGCCGCGCGATCCTGCGCAGCGCCCTCGGCGTGAACCTCGACATCAGATACGAGCCCCGTGCCTCCGGCGTCACCGGAACCACTGCCTCATCGCGCACCACCGCCCGCAGGATCGCGTCGGCGACCTTCTCCGGCGGATAGTTCCGCAACCCGTACAGCCGGGCGGACTTCTTCTGGCGCCGCTTCTCCTCCTCGGCGTCGACCCCGGCGAAGTGCGCGGTCGAGGTGATGTTGGTGTTGACGAGGCCGGGGCATATCGCGGTCACGCCGATGCCCTGTCCCGCCAGCTCCGCGCGCAGGCACTCGCTCAGCATCAGCACGGCCGCCTTGGAGGTGCTGTAGGCGGGCAGCGCCTTGGAGGGCTGATACGCCGCCGCCGACGCGGTGTTGACGATGTGGCCGCCCTGTCCGCGATCGGCCATCTGCTTGCCGAACAGCCGGCAGCCGTGGATGACGCCCCACAGGTTGACGTCGAGAACCTTCTTCCAGTCCTCGCAAGTCGTGTCGAAGAAGGAGCCCGACAAGCCGATCCCGGCGTTGTTCACCAGAACGTCCACCACGCCGTACTCGGTGGCGACCTTCGCGGCGAGCTTCTCCATGGCCTGCTCGTCGGAGACGTCGACGGTCTCCGCCCAGGCTTCGGGTGCGCCGATCAGACGTGACATCTCGGCGGTGCGGATCGCGGCCTCGGCGTCGCGGTCGACGGCCACCACGCGCGCGCCTGCCTCGGCGAACGCGTATGCCGTCGCCCGGCCGATGCCGCTGCCCGCGCCCGTGACCAGCACGAGCTGCCCGCCGAAACGGTCGGCGTACTTCCCGGTCGTCGTCACCCCCTCCGGTCGGCCGCCCTCCACGGAGGTCACGAACTCGGTGACCCAGGAGGCGAGTTGGTCGGGGCGGGAGCGCGGGATCCAGTGCTTCCCCGGCAGTGTGCGCCGGGTCAACTGCGGAACCCAAAGCTCCAGTTCGTCGTAGAGCCGCTCCGAGAGGAAGGTGTCTCCGAGGGGCGTGATGAGCTGCACGGGCGCGTGGGAGTACGCGTCCGGGCGCGGACGGCGCAGCCGGGCCCGGACGTTGTCCCGGTACAGCCACGCCCCGTGCGCCGCGTCCGTCGGCAGGGACGAGGTCGGGTAGCCGTCACCGGGGACCTTCTCGACGCGCTCCAGGATGCGCGGCCAGGTCTTGCCGAGAGGGCCGTGCCAGGCCAGCTCGGGCAGCACGGGCGTGTGCAGCAGATACACGTACCAGGACTTGGCGCCCTGCCCGAGGAGCTGGCCGATCCGGCGCGGGGTGGGGCGCTTGAGGCGGCTGCTGATCCAGTGGCCGAAGTGGTCCAGGGAAGGTCCGGACATCGAGGTGAAGGAGGCGATCCGGCCCTCGGTGCGCTTGACCGTGGCGAACTCCCAAGCCTGCACCGAGCCCCAGTCGTGCCCCACCAGGTGCACGGGCCGGTCCGGACTGACCGTGTCGGCGACGGCCAGGAAGTCGTCCGTCAGCTTCTCCAGCGTGAACCCGCCGCGCAGCGGCTTCGGTGCCGTCGACCGGCCATGGCCCCGGACGTCGTACAGCACGACATGGAAGCGGCCGGCCAGTCGCGTCGCGACCTCGGACCAGACCTCCTTGCTGTCCGGATAGCCGTGGATCAGGATCACCGTCGGCTGCCCGGGATCGCCCAGCTCGGCGACGCACAGCTCGACCCCGCCGGTCCGCACCCGACGCTCACGCGCGCCTTCAAGAGTCACCGGCACCGTCACTTCTCCTCCGCCCAGCGCCGCACGTGCGGCAGATCGTCGTCCAGCCAGAAGGCGCTCTGCTCGGGATCCCTGGAGTCGGTGACGACGAGGATCTCCTCGAACTTCGCACCCGTCCCCCGGAATCCGAGGTGCGGTTCGACCGCCCACAGGCCCGGCTGCGGCGGGTGGTCGGAGAAGCGGTACGGCGACCACAGCGGGGACCAGCCGTCCCGGTGGCCGTGCAGCGCGTCGCCCGCCAGGCCCTTCAGGGACTGCGTGCCGAACCCGAAGACATGCGGTGACCAGCGGCGTTCCTTGACGCGGTCGACCTTGTGGGCGATCACACCGAAGGGATAGGCGCGGTGCCGGTTGGCGTAGCCCTGGCGGACCATGAGCCGGTCGACGTCCTCGTAGATCTCCCGCAGCGGCCGCCGTTCGCGCACCTCGCGCAGGATCACCTCCCGGTGGGCCTCCAGGTCGGCCATCAGCTTGTCCTGCACGGGGTTGATGCCGAGCGAGCCGGAGTAGCCGATGTCGGCCGTGTAGCCGTCGTAGACCGGGGCCATGTCGAGGATGAACGGCATTCCGGGCTCCAGCCGGCGGTTCGTGGGGAAGAACTGCAGCGGGATCCGGAAGTTCACGAACGCCGTGCGGTCGCCGAACCAGGCGAAGGGCAGATGGAACCAGTCGCGTACGCCGCGCTCGCGCAGCCACTCGCGCTGCATCCGCGCCGCCTCACGCTCGGTGATGCCCGGCTCCAGCCGCGCCGCGACGGCCTCCGCGCATTCGTAGGCCAGCTGCTGGACCCGCCTGAACCCGCGCAATTGCGCCGAGTCCACGGAGAGTTCGCCTGTCACCGCCGTAGTCATGCCACCGCCCCACTTTGTCCACGCTGACTGCGGTACGTGCCCGTAACTTGACACTGGCGAATGTGACAGTTGTTAGAGGCTGCGTCAATAGGGCTGCCGAAGGGCTGTGGAAAACTCCGCCGACGCCCCCGCCGGCTCCCCGTCGATGTGGAAAATCAGGGGCGCGGTGTTCGACTCGGGGGTGACCCCTAGGGCCCCGTAGTCCTGGAGTCTGACTTCAATACAGCTCTGCGGGGTGACGACCGGCGTGGTCCGTGTCACTACCTTCGAAGCGTGACTGTGATCGCGACCGAAAGCCTGAGCAAGCGGTTCCCGAGGGTGACCGCGCTTGACCGGCTCTCCGTGGACGTCGGGCCCGGTGTGACCGGACTCGTCGGAGCCAATGGAGCCGGCAAGTCCACACTGATCAAGATCCTGCTGGGTCTGTCCCCCGCCACCGAGGGCCGAGCCGAAGTGCTCGGACTCGATGTCGCCACCCACGGCGCCGCCATCCGCGAGCGGGTCGGGTACATGCCGGAGCACGACTGTCTGCCGCCCGACGTCTCGGCCACCGAGTTCGTCGTGCACATGGCACGCATGTCCGGCCTGCCGCCCACCGCCGCGCGCGAGCGGACCGCCGACACGCTGCGCCACGTCGGTCTGTACGAGGAGCGCTACCGCCCCATCGGCGGCTACTCGACCGGCATGAAGCAGCGCGTGAAGCTGGCCCAGGCCCTGGTGCACGACCCGCAGCTGGTCTTCCTGGACGAGCCGACCAACGGCCTCGACCCGGTCGGCCGCGACGAGATGCTCGGCCTGATCCGCCGCATCCACACCGACTTCGGCATCTCGGTCCTGGTCACCTCCCACCTGCTGGGAGAACTGGAGCGCACCTGCGACCACGTGGTCGTCGTCGACGGCGGCAAGCTGCTGCGCTCCAGCTCCACAACCGACTTCACGCAGACCACGACGACCCTCGCCATCGAGGTCACCGACAGCGACGACCACCCGGACGGCACCCGCGCGGTGCGCGACGCGCTCCACGCGCGCGGGGTGGACGTCCTCGACGGCAGCGGCGGCCTCCCCGGCGCCGGTCACATCCTGCTGCTCACCGCGCAGGGCGAGGAGACGTACGACCTGGTGCGCGACGTCGTCGCCGACCTCGGTCTCGGCCTGGTCCGCATGGAACAGCGCCGGCACCACATCTCGGAGGTCTTCACCGACAGCGAGCAGGGCGGCGAGCAGAGTACCGAAGCACAGCGGAAGGAGGCGGTCGGCCATGGCAGTTGAGCACCCCGTAGCCGCACAGCCGGGTGACCAGACCCGCATCCACAACATCGGCTACCGCAGCTACGACGGCCCCCGCCTCGGCCGCTCGTATGCCACGCGGTCCCTCTACTCGCAGTCCCTGCGCGGCGCCTACGGCCTCGGCCGTTCGGTGAAGTCCAAGGTGCTGCCGATGCTGCTGTTCGTGGTGATGTGCGTGCCCGCGGCCATCATGGTCGCCGTGGCGGTCGCCACCAAGGCGAACGACCTCCCCGTCGACTACACGCGCTACGCGATCGTCATGCAGGCCGTGATCAGCCTGTACATCGCCTCGCAGGCACCCCAGTCCGTCTCCCGCGACCTGCGCTTCAAGACCGTGCCGCTGTACTTCTCGCGGCCCATCGAGACCGCCGACTACGTCCGCGCGAAGTTCGCGGCGCTGGCCTCCGCGATGTTCATCCTCACCGCGGCACCGCTGATCGTGCTCTACGTGGGCGCGCTGCTGGCCAAGCTCGACTTCGCCGACCAGACCAAGGGATTCGCGCAGGGACTGGTCTCCGTGGCACTGCTCTCGCTGCTCTTCGCCGGCATCGGCCTGGTCATCGCGTCGGTCACCCCCCGCCGCGGCTTCGGCATCGCGGCCGTGATCGCCGTGCTGACCATCTCCTACGGTGCCGTGTCCACGCTCCAGGCCATCGCCGAGGTGCAGAACAGCTCGGGCGCCATCGCCTGGATCGGCCTGTTCTCGCCGGTCACACTGATCGACGGCGTGCAGTCCGCCTTCCTGGGAGCCACCTCCGCCTTCCCGGGGGGAGTCGGCCCCACCAATGGGGAAGGCGCGGTCTACGTCCTCGTCACGCTCGGCCTGATCGCCGCCAGCTACGGCCTCCTGATGCGCCGCTACAAGAAGGTGGGACTGTGACCACGCTCCAGATCGACCATGTCTCCCGCTGGTTCGGCAACGTGGTCGCCGTCAACGACATCACCATGACGATCGGCCCCGGCGTCACCGGCCTCCTCGGCCCCAACGGCGCCGGAAAGTCCACCCTCATCAACATGATGGG
The DNA here is from genome assembly GCF_055564995.1 of Streptomyces sp. NPDC028907. Taxonomy (NCBI): domain Bacteria; kingdom Bacillati; phylum Actinomycetota; class Actinomycetes; order Kitasatosporales; family Streptomycetaceae; genus Streptomyces; species Streptomyces sp. NPDC028907. The sequence continues at coordinate 91,106 of NZ_JBVHVE010000022.1, read as the reverse complement.
CGGCTTCCTGGCCCCCTCCACCGGCACGGTCACCCTCGACGGCCAGCAGGTGTGGCGCAACGAGTCCATCTACAAGCACATCGGCATCGTCCCCGAGCGCGAGGCGATGTACGACTTCCTCACCGGGCGCGAATTCGTCGTCGCCAACGCCGAGTTGCACGGCCTGGGCGCCAAGGCGGCCCAAAAGGCCCTGGCCACGGTCGAGATGGAGTACGCGCAGGACCGCAAGATCCAGACGTACTCCAAGGGCATGCGCCAGCGCGTCAAGATGGCGAGCGCCCTCGTCCACAACCCCTCGCTGCTGCTGCTCGACGAGCCCTTCAACGGCATGGACCCGCGCCAGCGCATGCAGCTGATGGACCTGCTGCGGAAGATGGGCGACGAGGGCCGCACGGTCCTCTTCTCCTCCCACATCCTCGAAGAGGTCGAGCAACTCGCCTGGCACATCGAGGTCGTGGTCGCCGGACGGCACGCCGCGAGCGGCGACTTCCGCAAGATTCGCCGTCTGATGACCGACCGCCCGCACCGCTACCTGGTGCGCTCCAGCGACGACCGCACCCTCGCGGCCGCGCTGATCGCCGACCCGTCGACCTCCGGCATCGAGGTCGACCTGGCGGAGGGCGCGCTGCACATCCAGGCCGTCGACTTCGGCCGCTTCACCACGCTGCTGCCGAAGGTGGCGCGTGACCACGGCATCCGACTGCTCACGGTCTCGCCGTCGGACGAGTCCCTCGAGTCCGTCTTCTCGTATCTGGTCGCGGCGTAGGAGGCCGAAGATGTACGACCCCACAGTCGCCCGGCTCACCTATCGAGCCCTGCTCGGCCGCCGCCGAGCCCTCATCCTAGGCGCGTTGCCGCTGCTGCTCATCGGCATCTCCGTAGTCGTGCGCGGCCTCGCCGGAGCCGACGACCAGACCGCGTCCGACCTGCTCGGCGGACTGGCGCTGGCCACCATGGTGCCGATCATCGGCGTCATCGCCGGCACCGGCGCGATCGGGCCCGAGATCGACGACGGCTCGGTGGTGTACCTGCTGTCCAAGCCGGTGAAGCGGCCGACGATCATCTTCACCAAGTTGATCGTCGCGATCGCCGTGACGATGGTGTTCTCGGCGCTGCCCATCTTCATCGCGGGCCTCATCCTCAACGGCAACGGCCAGCAGATCGCCGTCGCCTACACGGTGGCGGCACTCGTCGCCTCCATCGCCTACGCCGCGATCTTCCTGCTGCTCGGCACGGTGTCCCGGCACGCGGTGGTCTTCGGCCTCGTCTACGCGCTCGTCTGGGAGGCCCTGTTCGGCTCCCTGGTGTCCGGTGCGCGCACGCTGAGCGTCCAGCAGTGGGCGCTGGCCGTGGCTCAGAAGGTCGCGGGCGGGGACCTGGTGACGTCGGACGTCGCCCTGCCCACGGCGACGGTGCTGCTGGCCGTGGTCACCGTCCTCGCGACCTGGTACGCGGGACAGAAGCTGCGGTCGCTGACGCTGGCCGGTGAGGAGTAAGGCGGGCGAGGAGTAGGGGGCGGGGAGTGGAGCGGGCGAGGAGATAAGGAGCCGGGCCCTTGAACGGGCCCGCTCTTGACGGGGGCTTCACCTGCGCCCGGGCACACTGGGCAAAGGGGATGCACGGCACGAACTGGAGGACGGCGATGGCAGGCGGCATGGCGCAGCACGAGGATCGCGAACAGTCCGGGGACGACACCTGGAGCAACCTGGTCCTGGACGACGACTTCATACGCGCGGCCGAGACCGCCGAGCCGTCCGCCCGCGCCCGCATGCTGGCCGCGCGCTGGCGCCGTGAGGACCCCGAGCCGCAGCCGTGGCGGGCCGACGAGCCGCCTGCCGGATGGTTCTTCAGCAAGGGGCGCCGACGCAAGTGGCGCCGCCGGTAAGGGGCGTGCGCAGGAGGCGTGCGGAGGGGCGTGCGCGGCCTTTCACCGGCCCTTAAATCGGTGGCACTCAACTCGGCGTACAGGCACAGTGGTTGTGTCCACACCGCCGGACGACGAGTTCGGCGCCACGTTCTGGGAGAGGAGCGCGACGATGTCCATGCACGGCAGTACGTCGAGCTCCCGACAGGGCAGCCGGCGGCGGACTCCGGAGTAATCGCTACCCCTCCGCAGAGTCCGTACCGCACGGGGAGCTGCCCGGGGCGGCCGCTTCGAGCACGCGATGTCGCTCTCGCGTGGGTCGCCCACCCGGAGGATTGGCCGAGTGGTAAGGCACTGGCTTGCTAAGCCAAGGTCGGGTCTGAAGGCCCGCGCACGTTCGATTCGTGCATCCTCCGCAAGACGTTGTCACAGGGGCTGGGCCGTGGTCCAGGAGCTGGGGCGCGTCGAGAAGGCGCCCGGCGCCGCGGCCGAGAGGTCGGCTGTGCGGCCCGGCGTTCCGGGTTGCCGCCCGCGCCCACCCGTGCCGTCCCGGGAGGCACGCATGCCCGCGGGTGTCGACGGCGTGGTTGCCGTACGCGGCTGGGACGCTGCTGTCCTCAGCCACCGCGGGACCGGGACGCGGCTGTCCCTCGGCCACGCGCGCCTCTAGGCGCCCAGCAACCGCTCCACCACCACCGCGATCCCGTCCTCCTCATTGGAGGACGTCACCTCGTCCGACACCGCCTTCAGCTCCGCGTGGGCGTTGGCCATCGCCACGCTGTGGGCCGACCACGCGAACATCGGGATGTCGTTCGGCATGTCGCCGAAGGCGATCGTGTCCGCGGCCTTGAGGCCCAGGCGGCGGGCGGCCAGGGACAGGCCTGTTGCCTTGGACAGGCCCAGGGGCAGCAGTTCCACTATGCCCTCGCCCGCCATCGCCACCGTGACGAAGCCGCCCGCGGCCTGGCGGGCGGCCTCGGCCAGCTCGTCGTCAGAGAGCTCCGGATGCTGTATGTAGATCTTGTTCAGCGGGGCGCTCCACAGATCCGACGCGTCCGTGAAAGGGACCGACGGGAGGTGGCCCGTCACCGCGTAGCCGGGGCCGACCAGGACGTCGCCGTCCAGGCCGTCGCGGCTCGCCGCCAGGAACAGCGGCCCGACCTCCGCCTCGATCTTGGCCAGGGCCACGCCCGCCAGCTGCCGGTCCAGGGTCACCGACGTCAGCAGGCGCTGCTCCCCGGCGTGGTACACCTGGGCGCCCTGGCCGCAGACGGCGAGGCCCTCGTAGCCGAGGTCGTCGAGGATGGGGCGGGTCCAGGGGACCGCCCGGCCCGTGACGACGATGTGCGCCGCGCCCGCCGCGGTGGCGGCGGCGAGGGCGTCCCGGGTGCGGCGGGACACCGACCCGTCGGAGCGCAGGAGCGTTCCGTCGAGGTCGGTCGCGATCAGCTTGTACGGGAACCCGGCGATGGGCGAGGCGGAGCTCACTTGGCGACCGGCTCCAGGACCTCTCGGCCGCCCAGGTACGGGCGCAGCACCTCGGGCACCCGGACGGAGCCGTCGGCCTGCTGGTGGTTCTCCAGGATCGCCACGATCGTGCGCGGTACGGCGCACAGCGTGCCGTTGAGCGTCGCGAGCGGCTGCACCTTCTTCCCGTCGCGCATGCGCACGGACAGCCGGCGTGCCTGGAAGCCGTCGCAGTTGGAGGCCGAGGTCAGCTCGCGGTACTTGCCCTGGGTCGGGATCCACGCCTCGCAGTCGTACTTACGGGAGGCCGACGCACCCAGGTCGCCCGAGGCCACGTCGATGACCTGGAAGGGCAGCTCCAGGCCGGTGAGCCACTGCTTCTCCCACTCCAGGAGCCGCTTGTGCTCGTTCTCCGCGTCCTCGGGGGCGACGTACGAGAACATCTCGACCTTGTCGAACTGGTGCACGCGGAAGATGCCGCGCGTGTCCTTGCCGTAGGTGCCGGCCTCGCGTCGGAAGCACGGCGAGAAGCCCGCGTAGCGCAGCGGCAGCTTGTCGGCGTCGAGGATCTCGTCCATGTGGTACGCGGCGAGCGGGACCTCGGAGGTGCCGACCAGGTAGTAGTCGTCCTTCTCCAGGTGGTAGACGTTCTCCGCGGCCTGGCCGAGGAAGCCCGTGCCCTCCATGGCGCGCGGACGGACCAGCGCCGGGGTCAGCATCGGGGTGAACCCGGCCTCGGTGGCCTGGGCGATCGCCGCGTTGACCAGGGCCAGCTCCAGCAGGGCGCCGACGCCGGTGAGGTAGTAGAAGCGCGAGCCGGAGACCTTGGCGCCGCGCTCGACGTCGATGGCGCCCAGCGCCTCGCCGAGCTCCAGGTGGTCCTTGGGCTCGAAGCCCTCGGCGCCGAAGTCGCGGATGGTGCCGTGCGTCTCCAGGACGACGAAGTCCTCCTCGCCGCCGACCGGGACATCGGGGTGGACGAGGTTGCCGAGCTGCAGCGCGAGGCGCTTGGTCTCCTCATCGGCGTCGTTCTGCGCGGCCTCGGCCGCCTTGACGTCGGCCTTGAGCTGCTCCGCCTTCTGCAGGAGCTCCGCGCGCTCCTCGGGGGAGGCCTTGGGGATGAGCTTGCCGAGCGACTTCTGCTCGGAACGCAGCTCGTCGAAGCGGACGCCGGACGACCTGCGCCGCTCGTCGGCAGACAGGAGGGAGTCGACGAGCGCGACGTCCTCTCCACGGGCGCGCTGCGAGGCGCGCACTCGGTCGGGGTCCTCACGAAGCAGGCGAAGGTCAATCACGCGCTCAAGGCTACCGGGGCAGGGTGACAGCGAACGACTCACTATTCCGAGCTGCGGCTTAGATGGCTTACGTTCCGTCGTGGGGGAATTGCCAATCGTGTCAATAAAAGGCGTCTCACTCCCTGGAACGGGGCAGGTGCGAGGCGGCAGGTTGACTCGATTCCCTTGTGGGGAACGGGACTTGGGCTTCGGTTGTCCACAGGGATCCCCAGCCTCCCGAGAGTTATCCACAGGGTGTGTGGATGGACTGTGGACTTCGGAATTGATCACTCCGTGACGTGCCGAGCAAGTCGAGGATTCCCAGGACAAACCCCCCTCATCCCCACGTTCGAGTGGAAAGCGGTCGCCCCAAAGGATTGCTCAAAGGAAAAGAGTGGACGAAGGGTGACTTGCGTGGCGGTGGACACAGAGGGGCTCCAGAGACCGATTTGTCGACAGACTCACCCTTGCTTGTCGACTTGTCCCCAGGTCGAGATGAGTACCTGTGGATAACTTCTGTGGATAACGACAATCAGCTGGTAGTACCGGCCGCAACAGCATGCCGGATCCGGTCCCAGACGCTCGTCGGAGCCGCCCGGAACCGCCTGTCAGAGTCGCCTGTCAGGGGCGCCTGTCAAGGTCTCCCGGAACCGCCTGCCACGGCCTCACGGCTCGCTCAGAACCGCCCGTCCTGGCACCGGGCCACCCAGTCCGCCGCCGACACGAACTCCTCGTCCGACGTCCCGAGGCGCGGCCGCTCCGCGTCCGCCGGCTTGATGTCCGCGCGCGGATACGAACCCAGGAAGCGCACCTCCAGGCAGATCCGCTTGAGCCCCATCAGCGCCTCGGCCACCCGGCGGTCGGAGATATGGCCCTCGGCGTCGATGCAGAAGCAGTAGTTGCCGATGCCCGCGCCGGTCGGCCGGGACTGGAGCAGCATCAGGTTGATGCCACGCGTGGCGAACTCGCCCAGCAGGTCGCGCAGCCCACCGGGATGGTCGTCGCGCTGCCACAGCACGACCGACGTCTTGTCCCCGCCGGTCGGCGCCGCGGGCCGGGCCGGCCGGCCCACCAATACGAACCGCGTCTGGGCGTTCTCCGCGTCGTGGATCCCCGTCTCCAGGGCCTCCAGGCCGTACAGCGCGGCGGCGAACTCGCCCGCGAAAGCGGCGTCGTACTGGCCCTCCTGGACCAGGCGGGCGGCGTCCGCGTTCGAGGCGGCCGACTCCCAGTGGGCGTCGGGAAGGTTGTTCTTGAGCCAGTTGCGCACCTGCGGCTGTGCGGCCGGGTGCGCGGAGACCGTCTTGATGTCCGAGAGCTTCGTGCCCGGCCGGACCAGCAGCGCGAAGGTGATCGACAGCAGCACCTCGCGGTAGATCATCAACGGTGCGCCGGCGACCAGCTCGTCGAGCGTGGTCGTGATGCCGCCCTCGACGGAGTTCTCGATCGGCACGAACGCGGCCTCGGCCTCGCCGACGCGCACCGCGTCCAGCGCGGACTGCACGGACACGTAGGGGATCAGTTCCCGGGTCGCGGCCTCGGGGAGGGTGCGCAGGGCGGCCTCGGTGAAGGTGCCTTCGGGGCCTAGATAGGCATAGCTCGCTGGCATGACCTCACCCTAATGGGCCTGGCGTGGAGCGGCGCACGACTCTCGACCGAGGGCCACTCCCCAGGGCGACCTCACCGTCGTACACCTGTGCACCACCGTACGACCCTCCCGTCACCGTCACCCCTCCAGCAGCCGCTGCCCCACGTACTCCCCCTCCGCCGCTCCGCCCGGCACGGCGAACAGTCCGCTCGCCTCGTGGCGGATGTACTTCGAGAGCGCGTCGCCCCGGTCGAGCTTGCGTTGGACGGTGACGAAGCCGCGCAGCGGGTCGGCCTGCCAGCAGATGAAGAGGAGCCCGGCGTCGGGGGCGCCGTCCGCGTCGATGCCGTCGTGGTACGAGAACGGGCGCCGCAGCATCGCCGCGCCGCCGTTCTGGTCGGGCCGGGTGATGCGCGCGTGGGCGTTGAGGGGGACGACCAGGTTTCCGGCCCTGTCCGTCTTCTCCAGGTCCATCTCGGTGGTCTCCGTGCCCCCGGACAGCGGTGCCCCGTCGGACTTGCGGCGGCCGATGACGTCCTCCTGCTCATTGACCGAGAGCTGCTCCCAGTCGTCGAGGAGCATGCGGATGCGGCGTACGACGGCGTAGGAGCCGCCCGCCATCCACGCGGGGTCCTTCGTGCCGGACTCCGGCACGAAGATCCGCTCGTCGAAGTCGGACTCGGTCGGCTTCGGATTGCGCGTGCCGTCCATCTGGCCCATCAGGTTGCGCGCAGTCATCGGGTGCGCGGTGGCGCCCGGCGACCGGTTGAAGCCGTTCATCTGCCACCGCACCTTGGCGGCGTTGCCCGCGTCCGTCTGGATCGCGCGCAGGGCGTGGAAGGCCACCAGGGCGTCGTTCGCGCCGATCTGCACCCACAGGTCGCCGTTGCTGCGCGTCTTGTCGAGCTGGTCGGAGGAGAAGTCGGGCAGCGGGTCCAGGGCGACAGGACGCTGCTTCTCCAGGCCTGTCCGTGCGAAGAAGCTGTGCCCGAAGCCGAAGGTGATCGTCAGCGCCGAGGGCCCGGCGTCCCGGGCGACATCCGTGTCGTCCTGCTGGGCCGGCTCACCCGCCATCAGTCGCCGAGCCGTCTCCGACCAGCGGCGCAGCAACGCGGCCGCCTCCTTGCGGCCCGCGCCCGCCGCCAGGTCGAAGGCGACGACGTGGCCGCGTGCCTGGAGGCCCTGGAGGATGCCGGGCTGATGTTTCCCGTGAAACATCACCTGATCGGCGCCCAGCGAGGTGAGCGGCGTCGCCTCGGCCGGCCGAGCGGCGTATCCCACGGCAGCGCCGGCCGCACCGAGCACCAGCCCGGTTGCACCGGCGGTCCCGAGCAGCCGCCGCCGCGACAGGCCCTCCTTGCGTGAAGGGTCCTTCCTCGAGGAGGCGCCTTCGGAAACGCCGTCATTAAGTGCCGTTTCGGCCGTGGCGGGAGTACGGGCCTCCGGAATGGACTGGTCAGCCATGGTGTCGTTCAGCCGATCTGCGCGTTCTTGGAGACGGTGGTCTGGTCGATGTCGGAGGTCCGCACGGTCACGGCGATCTTCCACTCGCCCGCCATGGGGATCTGCACTCCGCTCGCCGACCAGTGTCCGGTGGAGATGTGGTCGGGGACGACGGGCAGTGGCCCGATGTCCTGGGACTCCAGGGTGAAGGCCACCTTCACCTCGGGGATGTCGAAGGCACGGCCGTTGGGCCGCTGTACGTAGACGTGCATCTCGTTGCCGCCCACGCGCGCGGGATCGATGTCGATCCGTACGACGCCCTTGCCGTCCTGGCCACCGGTGTCGAAGGACATGTCCAGCGTCAGTGCCCCGGTCGAGGACGCCTCGGCGGACGACGCGGCCGTGGCGGCCTTGGCCTCCTCCTCCGTACGTCCCGGTTCGGTCGACGTCAGCATCGTGGTGACGGCGAGCAGGACGACGGCGACGCCCGCCTCGGCGAGCACGGAGCGGCGCAGCCCGAAGCGGTTCGGGTCGGCGTCGCGCCGCTGCTTCTGCCGTGCCGTGTCGATCGCGGCCTGCTGCCGGGCGAGCTGGGCGGCGCGCTGCGAGCCACCGCCCTTGGAGGCGCCGCCCTTTTGGCCGCCGGCGGAGGCGGAGGAGGAGACGGATGCTGCCGAGGAGGCGGAGGCGGAGGCGGAGGCTGCGGAGGCCGAGGTGCCGCCCCGGGCGGCCGCGTGCTCCTTGTCGCTCTCGACCGCCCTGTCCTTGGCCGCCTTGCTCGCCACTGCCTCTTGCTCGGCTGTCCCGTCCTCGTTCTCGGCCAGCCGCCCCGTCCAGCGCCGGGAGATCCACGCGATCCCCACCAGCAGCACCACGAGCCCGATCTTGATCAGCAGCAGCTGTCCGTACCGCGTGCCGGTGAACGCCGACCACGAGCCGAGCTGGCGCCAGGACTGGTAGATCCCGGTCGCGACCAGCGCGATCACGCTGCCGAAGGCCAGGCGCGAGAACCGTCGTACGGCGGTCCCGTCGACCGGCGTGTCCACGGGCGCCCGGTAGAGGGCGACAAGGAGCGCGGCGAGCCCGCCGAGCCAGCCGGCGACGGCCAGCAGGTGGACGACGTCGACCGGCATGGCGATCCCGGCCTGGAGTCCGGTCGAGGCGTGCTCGGACATCGCCCAGCTGGCCGCGAGCCCCGCCGAGACCACGGTCCCGCCGATGGCGAGCCCGAAGGTGAGGTCCCGCTTCTCGTCGTCCTCGCGCTTGTCGTACGCGCCGAAGAGCACGGCGATGAACAGGGCCGCCGCGGCGAGCAGCAGCAGCCGGGAAACCAGCGCGGCACCCGTCTTGGTCTGGAGGACCTGCCCCAGCAGCTCCAGGTCGAAGATGTCCCCGACCTTCCCGGTGCTGGTGTAGGAGCCGCGCAGGAGCAGCAGTCCGAGCGTGGCGGCGGTGAGGGCCAGCCAGCCGGAGACGACGAGCCGCTGCAGGACCCGCACACCCGACCCGCGCTGCCAGCAGGCGAGCACGAAGGCGGCTCCGCCGACCATGACGATGAAGCCGGCGTACGACACGTACCGGCCGAAGCCGTAGAGCGCGCCGACGACCCCGCCGCCCGCGGTCTGGTCGGAGACGGAGACGGTGGTCTGGGAGGGCGCGCCGATGGAGAAGGTGTAGGCGCCGGCGACGGGATGGCTGTCCTCGGACACCACCTGGTAGGTGACGGTGTACGTGCCGTCGGGCAGGCCGCTGTGGAGTTTCACGGCGTACGTCGTGCCGCTGACGTTGGCCGGGTCGCCGCGGTCGATGCGCTTGCCCTTGGGGTCGAGCACGCGCAGGGAGTCGTTGGACAGGGCGACCTTCTCGGAGAAGGTCAGCGAGACCTGCGTGGGCGCCTTGTCGACCACCGCCCCCTGCCGGGGGTCGCTGCCGGTCAGCGCGGCGTGCGCGGAGACCGGCCCGGCACCGGCGAGAAGCAGGCCGGTGGCGGCCAGGAGCAGCAGCACCAGGGTCCGGACGCTCGGCAGTACCCGGGGCCGGACGTGGGGGACGATGGTCTGGGTCAAGGCGATCTCTCCCTCAGTGTCCGGTCTTCGGGCTGTACGTCGCCGACTTCACCGGCATCTCGACCGTGACCGTGCCGGACTCGGCGAAGTGGAGCCTGACGGTCACCTTCTCGCCCTGTTCGGGCTTGTGCTTCAGCTTCTCGAACATCAGATGGCTGCCGCCGCTCTTGAAGACGAGTTGACCGTGGGCGGGGACGGCGAGGTCCGTGGCCTCCTGCATCGACGAACCGACGGTCTCGTGCGCGGTCACCTCGCCGACGTCGCTGGTGACCGAGGTCAACTCGTCCTTCGTACCGCCTTTGTTGGTGACCGTCAGGAAGCCGGCCGCCATGGAGTCGGAGACGGGCTGCGGCATGTAGGCGCCGCTGACGGACAGTTCCGCCTTGGAGTCGGCCGGGGAGTCCTCGGAGCCGCAGCCGGCCAGGACGAGCGCTCCGGCCAGTGCCGCGGCCGCGGTCACCGGGGCGGACCGCCTCACGGCTTTGCTCCCTTGATGAGCTTGGGGAGGTCCTTGATGTAGTCGTCGACGGTCGCGTCCTCGGTGTACAGGACGTACCCGGCGTCGGTCTTCGGAGAGAACGCGACGACCTGGGTGCCGTGGGTGGAGACCATCTTGCCGTTCTTGTCCTTGTGCGGCGGCTCGATGGAGATGCCGAGGGTGCGGGCGCCGGCCTGGATGGTGTCGAAGTCGCCGGTCAGGCCGACGACCTGCGGGTCGATGCCCTTGAGCCACTCGCCGAGGGCGGACGCGGTGTCGCGCTCCGGGTCGGTGGTGACGAACACCACGCTCAGCTTGTCCTGTTCGGCCTTGGGCAGCTGCTTCTTGGCGACGGCGATGTTGTTCATCGTCAGCGGGCAGACATCGGGGCAGTTGGTGTAGCCGAAGTAGATCAGCGTCGGCCGGCCCTCGGTCTCCTTGCGGAGGTCGTACTTCTTGCCGTTCGTGTCGGTGAGGACCAGGTCCGGCTTCTCGAACGGCTTGTCGAGGACGATGGCGGCCTTGTCCGAGCCGGCCTCCTCGGAGACCACGGTCACCGGCGAGGCGCTGTCGTCGCCGTTGCCGCAGGCGGACAGGGTCAGGGTGGCGGCGGCGAGCAGTGCGGCCGCGGCGAAGGTCTTCTTACGCATGGCAGTTCTTCTTACGCATGAAAAAACATCCCAGTGGTGAGTGCTCCGGCGCGCACCGGGGGCGTGCCCCGGCGCGCGCCGTGAACAGAGGGGCTTGTCAGGCCTCGGTGCGCCGACGGCCGGCGAGCACGCCGTACGCCACGCCCAGCGCGCCCACGACGATGCCGACCACACCCAGGACGCGGGCGGTGGTGTCAGTGCTGTCGGCCGGCTCGGCGGCGTCGGTCTTGGCCGAGGCGGCCTCGGCATCGTCGGAGTCGGAGGCCTTGCCGGCGGAGGACGAGCCGTGGTGGTCGTCCTCGGCGGCGGACAGCGCGAGCACCGGCGCCGGGTTCTCGGGCTCCTCCTGGCCTTCCTGCGGCACCTCGATCCAGCGGACGACCTCCTTGTTGGAGTACGTCTGGATCGCCTTGAAGACCAGTTCGTCGGTGTTCTCGGGGAGCTGGCCGATGGAGACGGGGAACTTCTGGAAGAAGCCGGGCTCGATGCCCTTGCCGTCCGCGGTCCAGGTGACCTTGGTGACGGCCTCCGTGATCTTCTTTCCGTGCATCTCCAGCGGCTTGTCAAGCGTGGACTTAGTGACCTCGGGCTTCCAGCCGGGAACGGGCTGCGGCATCACGGAGGCCAGCGGGTGGTCGGTCGGGAAGCTGACCTCGAGCTTGGTGGTCGACGCGTTGTCGCGCTCGTTGGGGACCTTGAAGTCGACGACCGCGTAACCGCCCTTGGCGGCCGTGCCCTCCGGCTGCACGCTGACATGGGCGAAGGCGGGGGCGGACAGGGCGAGCACGGCCGTGCCGGCGAGGGCGCCGGCGGCGGCGAGGCGAGAGGCCTTCATTCGGAGCACTCCACTGTGAGTGAGATTCGGATTCCGGTGGTGAAGAGGAGTACGCGTGCGTGGGGGTGCCCGATCAGGCGGGACCGACGGAAAAGACGGCAAGGAGTCGTCCCTCGATCGAGAACACGGGTACGCGCGCGTGCCGCACGACGGCGGCCCTCAACCCACGTAAGTGGAGTGGCGGTCGCGTCGTGTCAGGCGGCGAGGATGAGCGCGGTGGCCGGCGGCCCGCGCCTGATCACCGTGTGCTGGAGGGCGACGGTACGGGGCGCGGGGCGCGCGAGTGACTCGGTGCGCAGGAAGCGCGGGCCCGCCTCGGGCGCGCCCGGCAGCCCGGCACACAGAGCGCGCACCAGCGCGAGCGCCCCGCGCAGGGATCGTACGAACGTGCCCTCGGCGACCGAATGCGCCGACAGCGTGGACATCTCGGCGATCCGCAGCAGGGCCAGATCCCCGCGGCGCAGCAGCCACCCCGCGACCACCGCCGCGAGTACGTGGGCGAGCAGCATCGGCAGGGACGGCAGCAGTGCGACGGAGGAGGCGGAGGAGTCGGCGGCGACGGACATGGCGTCGGCCGACCGGTGCGCGACATGCGCCCCCGCTCCCGCGCCCGTGCCGGTCCCCGTGCCGATCCGTGCCTCGGTGAGGATCCGCTGGGCCTGGGCCGGGCTGATCGCCGCCGCTGCGGTCCCGCACAGGAGCCGCGCGGCCTGTTCGACCAGGGCGGCGTCGGAGGCGGTTGCGGACGCGGAGGACGCGGCGGACGCACCGGCGACCGCCCCGTGCTGTCCGAGTCCGAACAGCGTGTGCAGGACGGTCTGGCCGGCCGCGAGCAGCGCGGCTATCCCGGGCAGCGAGCGTTCGCGACCCGTGAACGGCACCGTGACCAGCAGGACTCCCAGGAACCCCGCGCCCAGCGTCCACAGCGGGATCGCGGCGCAGGAGCCCAGCACATGCCCGACCCCGGCCAGCACGACGCAGACCGCGGCGAACACCGCGGCCCGCAGTATCCGGAGATCACGTCCGGAGCGCGTCGTGCGCGGGTGGGGGGCACTCATGGCGGGCTCATCATCGCACTGGCCTTATGGCCGCCATACGGCAGGTCCGCAAGATGACGAACGAGCGCTTGGGGACGTACGGGGGCATAGGGGTTGTACGACCGGAAGGTCACTCTCTGGTGTGGCCCGACCCCACATACACCGATTCCCTCGTAGGCGCATCGACCATATGGGCGGCATCACGTCAATGATGTGCTTACAGCCGGGCACTCGCGGCAATACGTAACGGTATGTCGAGCCGCAGCCAGGAGGCTGGAGCATGAGCATCTGGTGGTCACTCCATCTGCGGCGGGAAGCCGCGAGCGTGCCGCTCGCCCGGCGCTTGCTGATCGGCACCATGGAGACCGCGGGCGTGGACCCCGACGTGTCCTACGACCTCTCCGTCGCCCTCAGCGAGGCCTGCGCCAACGCCGTCGAACACGGCGGTGACACCACGCTCGACGGCTCCCCACCGGCGTACCGCGTCACGGCGTACCTGGACGGCGAGAAGTGCCACATCGAGGTCACCGACTCGGGCCCCGGCTTCACCGCACCGCACCGCCCGCCCCGCCCGGCGACCTCCGACGCCGAGCACGGCCGGGGGCTCTGTCTCATCCAGGAACTCGCCGACCACGTCTCGATCGGCAACAAGCCGGGCCGCAGCGGTGCGGTGGTGAGCTTCGACAAGATCCTCAAGTGGAAGAAGGACCCGTCGCTGATGGCGGTGTAGCGCCGACGGACCGCCCGCCCGACCCGCCCGTAGGGCACGGCACGCACGGCAGGCGCCGCCGGATTCAGCTTTCCCAGGACTCACAGCCCCCGCACAGCGCCACCCCATGGTCCTGACGGCCGACGTTCCTAATTTCCTGGCCATGACGGGAAACCACAAGGACAAGTCGATCACCCGGCGCCGCGCCATCGCGGTGACCGGCGGCACGGTCGCGGCGGGCGGGCTCGCCGTCGCGGGCTACCAGGCGGCCTTCGCCGACGCCGGCACGACCGCGACCGGCATGGCGGCGACGGCCACCACGACGGCCTCGGAGAGCACCGGCTGCATGACGCTGACGTCCAGCGTCACCGAGGGCCCGTACTACCTCGACGGCGCCCTGGTGCGAAAGGACATCACCGAGGGCAAGAGCGGCGTCCCGCTGACGCTGCGCCTCACCGTCGTCGACGCCGCCGACGGCTGCACCCCGGTCAAGGGCGCCGCCGTCGAGATCTGGCACTGCGACGCCTGGGGCTACTACTCCGGCTACACCACCGCCAACCCCGGCGGCTCCGCGCCCGCCGAGAGCGAGGACGGCTCGACCGCGAACGACAACACATATCTGCGTGGCTACCAGATCGCCAACGCCAACGGGGTCGTCAAGTTCGAGACGATCTTCCCCGGCTGGTACACGCCCCGCACCTGCCACATCCACCTCAAGGTGCACACGGGCGGCCAGAAGGAGGACGGCACCTACGAGGGCGGCAAGGTCAACTACACCGGCCAGCTGTTCTTCGCCGACGACATCGCCGAGGAGATCTTCACGCTGGAGCCCTACTCGAAGCACTCCGGCAGCTACACCACCCTCGACAACGACATGGTCTACGACGGCGGCGGCGCCTCCAGCGGTCTGCTCACCCTGAAGCCGGTCAAGAAGGCCGACCCGTCCAGGGGTTACAAGGGCTTCCTCACGGTCGCCGTCGACCCCGACGCCGAGAACACGGGCGCGGGCAGCGGCGGCGGGGGAGGCGAGGGCGGCACCCCGCCGAGCGGCGCCCCGACGGGCACCCCGCCCAGCGACGCCCCGTCGGCCTCGGCCTCAACCTCCTCGTAGGGGATACGGCCATGAGCAGCCGCGAGGACGAGGCGCTCGCGCAGACCGCCGTGACCGCGCTCGTCGGGCAGTTGGCCCTGGCTCCCAAGCCGGGCCTGCCCGACCCGCGCGACCTGGGCGCCCGTGTCAGCCGCCGGGACCACCGGATGCTGCGCTGGTCGGCCAAGGCGCTCGCGCCCGGCCTCGCGGCGATGGCCGCTGCCGCCCGCCGCACTGGCGAGCCGACGCCCTCGCTCCGCGCGGAGCTCGGCGCGATCGGCAGGTGCACCGAGCACTCGGTGCACCTCGCGGGCGGCGGCCACCGGGGCGCACTGTGGTCGCTGGGCCTGCTGGTCGCCGCGGCCGCGCTCGACCCGCGGGCCGGCGCGCGGGACGTCGCGGCGACCGCCAAGCGCATCGCCGCCCACACCGACAAGCGCGCCCCGCGCAGGCCCTCCCGGGGCTCCTCGGTGTCCGCGAAGTACGGCGCCGCCGGGGCGCGGGGCGAGGCCCGGGCCGGCTTCCCGCACGTACGCCGTGCGTTGGACACCCTCGCCACAGTCCGCTCGGCCGGCGCCACCGAGGAACAGGCCCGGCTGGACGCCCTGCTCACCGTGATGTCCACCCTCCAGGACACCGAACTCCTCTACACGGCGGGCCCCATCGGGCTGCGGCACGTCCAGGCGGGCGCCCGGGGAGTCATGGAAGCGGGCGGCACGGCGACGGAGGCGGGCGCGGCGGCCCTGACGGCACTCGACGCCGACCTGCACGCGCGCGCGTGGAGCCCACGGGGGAGTGCGGGCCTCCTGGCAGGCGCGCTCTTCCTGGACGCATTGCCGGTCATGGGACTGGCGACGGCTGTCTGACGCCCTCAGGGGCGCGGGACAGCGCTGAATCTGCGGCTACCGCCGCGCGGGCGCGACCAGCCCCCACGGGCCGGCACCCCGCAACGATGGCCGGACACCACTTCGGTATCCGGCCATCAGTCCAACGTCAGCCCTTCAGAGAGGCCATCCAGCTCTCGACCTCGTCCGACCGCCGAGGCAGCGCAGCGCTCAGGTTCCGGTTCCCGTCCCCCGTCACGAGGATGTCGTCCTCGATCCGCACCCCGATCCCCCGGTACTCCTCCGGCACGGTCAGGTCATCGGCCTGGAAGTACAACCCGGGCTCGACGGTCAGCACCATCCCGGGCTCCAGCACACCCTCGACGTACGTCTCGGTCCGCGCGGCAGCGCAGTCGTGCACGTCCATGCCGAGCATGTGCCCGGTCCCGTGCAGCGTCCATCGCCGCTGCAGCCCGAGCTCCAGCACCCGCTCCACCGGCCCCTCGACGAGCCCCCACTCCACCAGCTTCTCGGCGAGCACCCGCTGCGAGGCGTCATGGAAGTCCCGGTACTTCGCGCCAGGCTTCACCGCCGCGATACCGGCCTCCTGGGCCTCGTACACGGCGTCGTAGATCTTCTTCTGGATCTCGCTGTAGCGGCCGTTGATCGGCAGCGTGCGCGTGACGTCGGCGGTGTAGTACGTGTGCGTCTCGACGCCCGCGTCGAGCAGCAGCAGGTCACCGGAGCGAACGGGCCCGTCGTTGCGCACCCAGTGCAGCGTGCAGGCGTGCGGGCCGGCGGCGCAGATCGAGCCGTAGCCGACGTCGTTGCCCTCGACACGCGCGCGGAGGAAGAACGTGCCCTCGATATAGCGCTCGCTCGTCGCCTCGGCCTTGTCGAGGACCTTCACCACGTCCTCGAAGCCGCGCACGGTCGAGTCGACGGCCTTCTGGAGCTCGCCGATCTCGAAGTCGTCCTTGACCAGCCGTGCCTCGGACAGGAAGACCCGCAGCTCGTCGTCCCGCTCGGCGGTGACCTTGTCGGTCAGCGCGGCCTCGATGCCGGCGTCGTAGCCACGCACGACCCGCACGGGACCGGTGGCCTCGCGCAGCTTGTCCGCGAGCTCGCGCACGTCGGAGGCGGGGATGCCGTACAGCGTCTGCGCCTCGGTGAGCGAGTGCCGGCGGCCGACCCACAGCTCGCCCTGGCCGGAGAGCCAGAACTCGCCGTTCTCCCGGTCGGAGCGCGGCAGGAGGTAGATCGTGGCCTCGTGGCCCTCGCCCCTGGGCTCCAGGACGAGCACGCCGTCCTCGGTCTGGTTGCCGGTGAGGTACGCGTACTCCACGGACGCGCGGAAGGCGTACTCGGTGTCGTTCGACCGGGTCTTCAGATTGCCCGCGGGGATCACCAGACGCTCACCCGGGAACCGCGCCGACAGCGCGGCACGGCGGGCAGCGGTCTCGGCGGCCTGGGCGATCGGCCGCAGGTCGCGCAGCTCCGTGTCGGCCCAGCCGGACTTCATGTTCTCGGCGAGCTCTTCGGACACGCCCGGGTACAGGCCGTTCTTGCGCTGCTTGATCGGCTCCTCAGACTCAGCTTCCGGGGTCTCCGGGGTGAGCTCGTCCGCCACGGTCATCCTCCTCGATACGGCATTCGACCCCGTCCATCGTACGGTCGCGCAGAGGAGCGCCCAGGGTGGAGGACCGCTCGCCCACCGCTGCTATGGCGCAGGCCACGCGCCTGTTATGGGTGGGTCACCGAGGGCCACGAACCGCTACTCGAAGCGCGCCGCCAGCAGGACGACGTCCTCCTCGCTGTCCGCCCGGTCCATCCCGTCGGGCAGCACGGTCCGCAGGACGTGGTCGACGACGGCGTCCGGGTCGTGCCGGATCGCCCTGGGTGCGCCGGCCGCCGCCGCGTGCAGCCGGGCGAAGGCGCGGTCGGTGGGGTCGCCGGTGCGGTGCAGCAGCCCGTCGGTGTACAGCAGAACCGTCTCTCCGGGTTCCGTCATCAGCTCCACGCTCGGCGCCTCCCAGCAGGCCAGCATGCCCAGCGGCGCGGACACGGAGGTCTCCACGAACTCGGTGCGCCGTTCGCCGATCAGCAGCGGCGGGGTGTGGCCGGCCCCGGCGAGCGTGATCTTGCGCAGGGAGGGCTCGCAGTAGGCGAACAGGGCGGTGGCGCAGCGGGCGGGCTCGGTGAGTCTGAGCAGCAGCTCCAGATCGGACAGGACCGCGACCGGGTCCTCGCCCTCCATCACGGCGTACGCCCGCAGGCTGGCCCGCAGCCGTCCCATCGCGGCGATGGCGCTGGGCCCGGACCCGGTCACCGAGCCGACCGCCAGGCCGAGCGCGGCGTCCGGCAGCGGCAGCGCGTCGTACCAGTCGCCGCCCCCGCGCGGACCGGTGCGGTGACGCACGGCGAGCTGGACACCGGCCATCCGCGGCAGCCGGGACGGGAGCAGCTCCTCGGCCATCGTCTTCATGCACGCGCGCGTGCGCTCGATCTCCAGCAGCCGGGACAGGTGCTCGGTGGCGTAGCGGGTGTACAGGCCGACGAGGTGGCGCTGGCGCTCGGCCGGTTCGGCGGGCTCGTCGTACAGCCAGACGGCGGCGCCGAGGCGGCCGGCGGCCTCGGTGGACAGGGGCAGGGCGTAACTGGCGGCGTAGCCGAGGCGGGCGGCGACCTCGCGGTGGCGGGGGTCGAGTCCGTCCTCGGAGAGCAGGTCCGGCTGGGCGATCTCGCCGTCGCCGCCGGGCAGTCCGTCGAGGATCCTGCCGTACGACATCGCGCTGCGCGGCACGGTCTCGATGTGCCCGAGGTCGGCGCGGGCGAGGCCCAGCCCGATGGTGGTGTCCGGGCCCAGTCCGTCCGCCGGTTCCAGTACGACAAGGCCGCGCCGGGCGCCCACGAGGGCGGATCCGGCGCGCAGCAGTTCCTGGAGGGCGTCGGCGAGTGCGTCCGTACGGGCCAGGCGTTCGGTGAGTTCGTGGAGGGTCGTGAGGTCCGAGACCCAGCCGGCGAGGCGGTCCTGGAGCACCGCGCCGGGTGCGTTCGGCGGGGGGACCGCCGGGGTTCCCGGGGCCGCGGGCGCGGGCGCGACAGTGTGTGCGGGCGAGGGAACCGTGGAATCGATTCCGGCCACTTTCGAAGAGTGAGGGGCGTTCATGGCGTCCGGCTTTCCGACCGGTGCGTATTGCTCAAAAGCATCGCAAACCCCCATGTCATTCTGCGCCGCTAGCAGTGTCTCCACATGTACACGCACTCGTAAGGGGATGTCCAGCATTGTCCTGCTGGGATTCCTGGTGTCCGTGGGTAACCTGAGCACTCGTCGTAGACCTCTTGCGTAAAGGCAAAGTTGGCTTAAAACTGCCTCAGGGAACGGGGTATTGCGGTCGACTGGTTTCGCTCCACAGAGCGTCACAGCGGTCGTGATGGGTACGTACTCGGTGAAGGCCAGGGGTGGTTGACAACCACCCGGAACCTGGTGACGGACCCGGGCGTCTTAGCCACCGACGATCGTGCCCCATCCTCCCGTGGCGGAGGCGAAGAGAAATACGCGCGACGGCAAACGCCATACTTCGCCACCCCACGCACGTGCTTTTGATGGACGACGTATGGACGAGGCTGCCGCTGAAGCAGCCAACGCTCGGCCCATAGGGGATCCCCTTGCTCGCGGCAGGGGTGTGATGCGCCTACAGGTACGCACAGTGAAGTGATCGACACATGGTGTGATGTGACCACGGTGTTGCCAGCGGTGCAACGGAAAGGAACGAGCGCTCATGCGCGAGATCCTCGGAAGGCGACGCAGGCTTCTGCGCGGCGACGGGAAGTCTGAGTTGATCAGCGCGGCCCTGACCTTCGCGACGGAATGGCGCTGGCCCGTACTCCCGGGCGTGACGACGCACCCGCAGGGACACTCCCGCTGCGGCTGCCCCGACCCTGACTGCACGGTGCCCGGCGCGCACCCCTTCGATCCCGGACTCCTCGCGGCCTCGACCGACGAGCGCATGGTGCGCTGGTGGTGGGCCAACCGGCCGACGGCGCCGATCATCCTCGCCACCGGCGGTACGGCGCCCTGCGCGGTCAGCCTGCCCGCCCTGCCGGCCGCGCACGCTCTCACCGCACTCGACCGCATGGGCATGCGCCTCGGCCCGGTCGTCGCCTCGCCCGCCCGCTGGTCGATCCTGGTGAAGCCGTACTCCATGGAACAGCTGGGCGAACTGCTGTACGCCAAGGACTTCGTCCCCGGCTCCCTGCGCTTCCACGGCGAAGGCGGCTACATCGCCCTCCCTCCGTCCGAGACCGGCCAGGGCCCCATCACCTGGCAGCGCGCCCCCCTCCCCGGCTCGGCCTCCCCGTGGGTGCCCGATGTCGAGGCCGTGGTCGACGCCGTGGTC
Source organism: Streptomyces sp. NPDC028907 (assembly GCF_055564995.1). Lineage (NCBI taxonomy): Bacteria > Bacillati > Actinomycetota > Actinomycetes > Kitasatosporales > Streptomycetaceae > Streptomyces > Streptomyces sp. NPDC028907. The sequence continues at coordinate 71,381 of NZ_JBVHVE010000022.1, read as the reverse complement.
GAGGCCCTCACTCGTACGGGTGTGAGCGCGCCCGAGTTGTAGGGCCATCCGGCGTGCGCGGAACGGCACATGCCCGTGCGGTCGTTACATTCCGCTGTATGCCGCGTCATACCAGGGGAAATAGGGCACCGTCGTCGCATCGCCGCGGGCCGAACCACCGAAGAGTCCGTCTGATCGCCCTCGCGTCCGTCGCGGCGGCCGCGGTCGCCCTGCCACTGGCCTGGGCGGCCGCCGGCCAGGTCGTCGACGCGGGCCGGGCCGCCGTGGGGGCAAGCGATCGAGAGGCCGTACGGCCCTCCTCGCCCGCCCCGAAGGGCGGCGCCGTTCGTCCGTCGCCGCGCGGCGACGCCAAGGCGCCCTCCGCCGACCCGACCGGCACCGCGCTGCTGCTCGACCTCGGCCTGTCCACCGCCGTGCGCTGCGGTCCCGAACTCACCTCACCCGAGGGCATCGAGGCGCAGACCTGTGTCCTCACCCAGGGCGAGGAGACCTGGGCGCGCACGTACTTCCGCAATGCGACGGGCGGTGCGCTGGACTCCGTGCTGAGCCTCATGGGGCCCGGGGGGCGCACGCTTCAGATGCGCTGCGTCGTGGGCGCCGAGGACGAGCCGGGAACGTGCGAGACGCCTCGGGAGCGCACTCGCGGAGGCTCGGACGCCTATACGGCGGTCACGGAGTTCGCGGAGCGGGCCGGGCGCGGGGCGCTGCTGCTGCGTTCCGCGAGCAACGCCGAGCGGGACAATTCCGAGGAGTCCTAGGGCCGTTGACATGTGGCGCCGTTCCGTAAAGGAACGTGCACATGGAAAGACCCGGTTGCTGGCGACGGGGGATGCACCAGCAACCGGGCTAATGGAACGGTAACAAGAGATCGGCGGTTCGCAAATTCGATCCGGGCTTTCCAGTCACGGATTCCCTTGCTCCGCATGGGAGTTGTGATCGGATTCACCCTCTCGGCGCGGGCCGGTTCGGCTGAACGGCCGTTCAGCCGAACCCGATCTCCGCGGCGCGTGTCAGCTGAGCGTGACCTGCCGGTTGGTCAGGCCGCCCCGCGCGCGACGCTCGTCAGGAGTGAGCGGGGCGTTAGTGGCGAGGGCGGTCGCGAGGCGCTCGGCGAACTCGGCCGCCGGCTTCTCCACATCCTCGGCGCCGACACCGCTCGGCAGGTCCCAGACCGGCACGGTGAGGCCGTGGGCGCGGAAGGAGCCCACGAGACGGGTGCCCTCGCCGAGGCTCGACTTCCCCGCCGCGTGCAGCCGCGCGAGGGCGTCCAGAAGCTGCTCCTCGGAGTGCGGCATGACCCAGCGCAGGTGGTTCTTCTCCGGCGTCTCGCACCAGTACGCGGCGTCCACGCCGGTCAGCTTCACGGTCGGGATGGCCGCGGCGTTGGCCCGCTCCAGGGAGGCGGTCACCTCCGGAGTGGCGTTCTCCGCGTCCGGGACCCAGAACTCGAAGCCCGAGTGCACAACTGGCTCGAACGCGCCTTCGGGATCGAGTAGATCCTGCAGCCGCGGACCGTCGGCCGGGGCGCGCCGGCCCTGGACCGGGGTGCCGGGCTTCGCGGTGAGCGCCTGCTGGAGCGTGTCGGCGAGGTCGCGGCTGATGTCGCCGGACGCCGTGTCGTTCTGAAGGCCGAGCAGCACCGAGCCGTCGTCGCGGCGCAGGGCCGGCCAGGCCATCGGCAGCACCGTGGCCAGCGTGACGGACGGGACGCCCTCGGGGAGGCCGCCCTTCAGGGGCAGTTCGACGGTGGCGGCGGGCACCAGCTCGCGCAGCGCCACCCAGTCGCACTCGCCGGGCAGTCCCTCGAACGGGCGCTGCACCAGCTCGGTCACCGCGTGCGCGGCGGCCCGGCCGTGACAGGCCTTGTAGCGCCGGCCGCTGCCGCAGGGGCAGGGTTCGCGCGCGCCGACCACCGGGATCTCTGCGTCGCTGAGCTGCGGGCGCTTGGCCTTGGTCTGGGGTCGCTTCTTGGCCATCGTGGGTGTCTCCCGGTTACGGCTCGTCTCGTACGGGCGCGAGCCTAGCCGTTCACGCCATCGTCGACGGGAGCCTGTGGACAACCCACGGGTCGTGCCGGAAACGGTGGTTCGGCAACCGGGTGCCCTTCAGTCCAGGTTGTCGAAGGCGTCCGCGAAGTCGAGGCCGGATATCGCGCTCACCGCCGGTGCCGCGACGCGCGTAGCGAAGTCGGTGCGACGATGCCCCGCGTCGGGATCGTGAACGTCGTCATGGACCACGACCCAGACCGTGACCTCGCCCCGGGCGTCGTCCCGGACACCCCAGTCGTCGGCCAGGGCGGTGATGATGTTCAGCCCGCGGCCGCCGTGTGCGGTGACCGAGGGCGTGGCCGGAGCAGGGCGAGTGGGTCCGCCGCCGTCCGTCACCTCCACGGTGAGCCTGCCGCTCGCGTCCACCCGCCATTCGGCCCGGACGTCGCCGTCCCCGGCCAGTGCGTCACCCAGTGGTCGGCCGTGTTTGCACGCGTTGCTCAAGAGTTCGGAAAGAATCAGTACGGCATCGTCGATGACCGATTCCGCCACGCCACCCCTGCGCAACTGTGAGCGCATACGGTGTCTCGCTTCCCTCACGCCCGCAGGGCCATGGGGTACGGCCATGCTCGACGACGTGGGCACCTCCTGTGCCACCACCAACGCCACCCCCGAGACCTCCTTTGCCCCACGCCACGGTGTGGATGCCCCATTGGCCTGTACCGGAAACCGGCCAATCAAGGTCCGGTGACGCATTCGCAACGATCGAACACGGAACGAACGCGCCGGAGCACACCCTGTAATCGGGATGGCTGAAATCCGTCGGTGTGGCTGAGAGTGGAGGATGGGCCTGGAGGGGCTCAGGGGTCAATAGGTTGCGCAGGGATTGGTGAGGTTTCAGTGGTTTCCAAGTGCACGCTTTGCCTGAGACCCGCCTTTGAGCACCCCACGCGCGCGTGTGTCAGCGGCCGAGCTGGTGCAGCACCGCGCGCGGCCGGTTGGTGATGATGGCGTCGACGCCCAGTTCGACGCAGAGGTCGACGTCCTGGGGCTCGTTCACGGTCCAGACGTGCACCTGGTGGCCGGCTCGCTTCAGGCGCTCCACATACGCGGGGTGGCTGCGCACGATCCGGATCGAGGGGCCCGCGATGTCCACGCCCGCGGGCAGCCGCCCGTCCCGCAGCCGCGGTGAGACGAACTGCATCAGATAGACCGTCGGCAGCGTCGGCGAGGCGGCACGCACGCGATGCAGCGAGCGGGCGGAGAAACTCATGACGCGCACAGGGGAGTCGGAGGCCGTGGGGGGCGCGTCGAGCCCGAAGCGCTTCAGCAGAACCAGCAGCCGTTCCTCGACCTGCCCCGCCCACCGGGTCGGATGCTTGGTCTCGATCGCCAACTCCACCCGCCGCCCCGCGTCCGCGACGAGCTCCAGCAGCCGTTCCAGGGTGAGTACGGAGGTGTCCTCCGGGTCCTCCGGCCGGAACTCCCAGTCGGGCTCCTCGGCCCGGTTCTTCCACGAGTCACGGTTCTTGCGGGAGCCGAAGTCCAGGGCGGCGAGCTCGGCGAGCTCCAGTGCGGAGACCGCGCCGCGGCCGTTGGACGTACGGTTGACCCGGCGGTCGTGGACGCAGACGAGATGGCCGTCCGCGGTGAGGCGTACATCGCACTCAAGGGCGTCCGCACCGTCCTCGATCGCCTTCTTGTACGCGGCCAGGGTGTGCTCAGGAGCGTCTTCGGAGGCTCCGCGATGGGCGACGACTTGGATCTGGTGCTGCCGTGCGTGGGTCACCGCGTCATGGTGCCACCGCACAGGGGTAGACGTGCGAGCGGAGAAGGTACGAGGACACTGAGATTGTGCCTTTTTGGTCGCACATGACCTATGTAAGGAGTGGCCGTGGACGCACAGCAACCGCTTATGGTGCTCTGACGGCCCGTGGGAAAAGCTGACCGCATACACAAAGGCATGCACAGCTGAGCGCACCGGCCGTGGACAAGCGTGAACGGGCGTGACCGAGTGCGACCGAAAAAACCAGCCGTGGATCGAGGAGAGAAGCTGTGAGCACCGAGAACGAGGGCGCCGCGGTACCCCCGGCCCCGTCCGCACCCCCCGTGCCGGTCGACGTTCCTGCTGCTCCGGCGCCCCAGGAGCCCTCCGCTCCCGAGGCCGGTGCCGCCCCGACCACCCCGCTGCCGCCGATGCCGAGCGACGCACCGGCGAACGCGAACGGCGCCCAGCCGCACGGCGCCGAGCCCCACGGCGCCGAGGCGCCGGCCAGCGGATCGCAGCCGACGCACGCCGCGCCCGCCTCGAACGGAGCCCAGCCGACCGCTCCGGCCGGCCCGACCGCGTCGCAGGGCTCGCCCCCCGACGCCTCCTGGCCGCCCCCGCCGCCGCCCGGCACGCCGCCGTACGCCGATGCCGGTGCCCCCGCGGGTGCCGGTGCCGGTATGGGCGCCGCGGGCATGGGCGCCGCCGGTATGGGCGGAGCGGGAGCGGGTGGAGCCGGTGCGGGGCCGGGCTGGGGCGCGACGTACCAGCAGCCGGAGCCGAAGTCCGGCCGCGGGCGCGGTGGCCTGCTCGCCGCGGTGCTCATCGCCGCGCTGGTCGCGGGCGGCCTGGGCGGCGGCCTCGGCTACACGCTGGCCAAGAACGACAACACCTCCTCGACGACCGTCTCCGCCTCGGACAGCGGTGGCTCGCTCAAGCGTGACCCGGGCACCGTCGCGGGCGTGGCCGCCACGGCGCTGCCGAGCACCGTCACCATCCAGGCCGAGAGCAGCGCGGGCGAGGGCGGGACCGGCACGGGCTTCGTCTTCGACAGGGAGGGCCACATCCTCACCAACAACCACGTGGTGGCCGACGCGGTCGACGGCGGCAAGCTGACGGCGACCTTCCCGAACGGCAAGAAGTACGACGCCGAGGTCGTCGGCCACGCTCAGGGCTACGACGTCGCGGTGATCAAGCTCAAGGACGCCCCGCGGGATCTCAAGCCGCTGACGCTCGGCGACTCCGACAAGGTGGCGGTCGGCGACTCGACCATCGCGATCGGCGCCCCGTTCGGCCTCTCCAACACGGTCACCACGGGCATCATCAGCGCCAAGAACCGCCCGGTCGCCTCCAGCGACGGCACCGGCAGCAACGCGTCCTACATGAGCGCCCTCCAGACCGATGCCTCGATCAACCCCGGCAACTCCGGCGGCCCGCTGCTGGACGCCCAGGGCAATGTGATCGGCATCAACTCCGCGATCCAGTCCGCCGCCAACGGCCTCGGCGGCACCAGCCAGTCCGGCTCGATCGGCCTCGGCTTCGCCATCCCGGTCAACCAGGCCAAGTACGTCGCCCAGCAGCTGATCAAGACCGGTAAGCCGGTCTATGCCAAGATCGGCGCCTCCGTCTCCCTGGAGGACACCACCGACGGCGCCAAGATCATCGAGCAGCGCACCAGCGGCTCGGACGCGGTCGAGGCGGGCGGCCCCGCCGACAAGGCCGGCCTCAAGCCCGGCGACGTCATCACCAAGCTCGACGACACGGTGATCGACTCCGGCCCCACCCTCATCGGCGAGATCTGGACCCACCAGCCCGGCGACAAGGTCACGATCACCTACGAACGAGGCGGCCAGACCCGCACCGTCGACGTCACCCTGGGCGCCCGCACGGGCGATAGCTGACCCGACCGCCCACGCGCGCGTACGGTCCGGCTTCGACAAGAGGGGATCACCATCCCCGTACAGCGGGCGAGGCCGGTAGTCTGTACGCGCTCCGCCCCTGGTGGGCCGGGGCGAGGTGGGTTGCCCGAGCGGCCTAAGGGAACGGTCTTGAAAACCGTCGTGGCAGCGATGTCACCGTGGGTTCAAATCCCACACCCACCGCCAGGCGAAACGGCCCCTGACCAGGTAAATCGGTCGGGGGCCGCTCTCGTGCGCGCAGTCCGTCAACCACCGTGGTTCCCCGTCAGTACCGGTCGATCGGGCACGGCAGGGGCAGGTACCTCTGATCACCCACTGAGATCCTCGTCGCGATGTCGCGGCCTGCGGTCGCAGCCGCGCCGACTCTCCCATGCTGCGAGCCCGCGCGTAGGTCATCGACCATGGAGGGCTGGCAGCATCTTCACCATCATCAGACACGGTGTCCCTGGCCACAGATCGTTCGTCTCCTCGATCGGGACGAATCCGATAGCCCGGTAGAACACCCTCGTGAGCGAGTACCCGCTGTCAGGATGCGAAGGCCCCAGAGTCTTCACATGCAGCATCCGACAACCGTCCGTCTGCAACTTCGCCTCCACCGCACTGACAAGTGCCGCCCCGATGCCCCGCCGGTGCCAGTCCGGGGCTACCGCCATCAGGTGGATCTCTGCCGCCTCCGCAAAGTGCCGCCGATGCAGCAGGATCCCGACCGGCTCGCCGTCTGAGCTGCGGGCAAGGACTCCGGGCAGAGTACGAGCCGACTCCACGTACTGCGCGTTCGCTTCCGGTCTACCGAACCATGCCGGGAGTTGGTCGAGCAGCCTGGCGGTGATCGTCGCCAGTTCGGTAGAAGCCACCACATGCGAGACCTGGAACGCCGCATCCTCCTGCATCTCGCGATCATGGCAGCCTTCCTCAACCCCGTACATCTGATTTCACGCGGCCCGCGAGCAGGCTCCCCCATGGCAACCCCTGATCTTCGAGTTTGCCGAAGACGGCATCATGCCTTCACCACCCCTCACCCCAGCTCCCCGCGCACGCCACAACTCGGCCGGCATTCCCACGCGACCTCGGCCACCACTCACCGCGACAACGCGACAAGCAGTCCGGAAGGCCCCTGACCAGCGGAATCGGACGGGGTCTTCGGCGTCAGCGGCTGTGACCGAACCGATCAGGACTTCTTCGCGGCAGTCCGCTTCGTGGTTCTGCCTGCACCGGCGCGTGACCCCCCGGCACTGGCGGCCGCGCTCTTGCGCCTGCCTCCGGCTTTCTCCGTGCCCCGGGCCTTCTCCGTGCCCTCGGACGTCCGGGACGCCGTGGACCGGGTTTCCGGCGAGATCGACCACTTGAGCTCGATCTCCAGCTCGATCTCCAGCTCGATCTCCCCGTCACCGACCTCGACCTCGATTTCGCTGTGCAGGTCGGAGGGGACCCGGAGGCTCAGCTTCCACGGTTCGAGCTCCAGCTCGGCATCCCCGCCCTGTCGCAACGCGGCCGCGAGCGCCGTGAGCTGGTCAGCCGCCTCAAGGCGTGACAGCGAGCGCTTCTGCTCAAACTTGAGGTCCGTCATGGCCTCTCCGATCCAGCATGCGAACAGCTGACATTCATATTCTGGAGCGAGTAGGCAAATGGGACATCTCGGTCCCTGTGTGGTCGTCAGTGAGGTCGTCAGTGGCCGTCAGTGGGGACGGCCCAGTGCGGGCGGCTCAGCGTGGACGGCTCAGCGCTCCGGCCGAGTCCGCAGCAGCAGCCGTAGCTGCCCGATCTCCGCGACGTTCTTCATCAGTTCGGCGTTCACCCAGCCGATCATGTGGGCGAGGGTGTACTGGGGGTCGTTCGGCGAGGGGAACTGGGCCTCGGCGTCCAGGGCCGTGTCGGCGTCGAGCGCGTCCAGAGCGGCCAGCCAGTCCGTGCGCAGGTCGCGCAGCCAGGCGACGGTCGACTCGCCGTCGCCGGGCCAGGTGACGGCGGTGCGCTCCCGGGGCGGGCGGCCGTGCAGATGGTCGGCGGCCACGCTCCACCACCAGCCGATGTGCCAGCTCACCCAGGCGATCGTGGGCACGGGGACGGGGTCGGGCTCGGTGTCCGCCCAGTCCGGCACCCAGGAGCCGTCGGCGGCCTGACGCACCGTCCAGCAGAGCGGCCCGGGTTCCCACAGGAAGTCCTCGGGCCGCAGCCGTTCCAGGTGGTACTCGAACAACGCCCAGGTCAGGTCGAACTGCCAGCGCAGCAGATCACGTCGGGAAGCGCTCATCGGCCGAGCCTGGCACAGGGGCTCCCTTCCGGGGCAAGCCGATTTTTCTGCGCCCCGGCCGGTTCCAGTACGGCCGGTTCCGGGTACCGCCTTGAGCCCGGCGCCCTCAGAACTCGTAGTCCCGCGCCAAACCCTCCCAGTCCACACCCCGCAGCGTCTCCTCCGCGTCCCAGCCGTCCGGCACGCGCGCGGTGGGCTGGAACCAGACGATCGTGAGGGCGGAGCGGCGCAGGGCCGGGTCGTGGCCGCGGTCGAGGGCCGTGGAGTGGAAGGCGCCGACACACGCCACGGCGGGCAGCATCTCGACCGGACCGAACACGCCGGCGTACTGGTCGGGATACTCGCGCGGCGGCGGCACGAGGTGCACCGGCACGGAAGGGTGGGCGCGCGCCGCGGCGCGGACGAGGCCCTTGATCTTCAGGTCGTTGACCGGTTTGCACGGGTAGCCCTCCGGCGTCCCGAGCATGCCGAGCATGCCGCCGTACGTCGCGGACAGCCGCAGCTCGGAGAGGTCGAGCGAGCGGCCGGAGGCGAGGACGACGCGGGCCAGCGACATGGTCGGCGCCTTTGGGCGGTGGTGCATCGTGCTCCCGTGCGATTTCAAGCCCCCGTCGGGCGTCTGGCGTCGGCGCCCGTCAGGGCCGGTGCCCCGTCATCCGCGCCGCCGACGTGATCGTCGCGCGGGCCTCGCGTTCGGTCAGGCCGGTGTTGAGTGCCGCCTCGACCAGGGGGTCGACGAGCGCGGGGCCGATGCCGTCCTCGTAGGCGCGGCAGGCGGCCCAGAACAGGCGGGTGTTGCGCTGGCCCTCGTGCGCGGCGAGCACGAACTGGACGAGCCCCTGGCCGTGGCCACCGGCCGAGGGAGGCGTGAAGTGGTGCGTGCGGGGCGGAGGGAGCAGAAGGCGCAGGAGGGCGCGCGGACAGGGCGCGGGGCCGATGTGGGAGGTGCCGGGGGCAGTGCTGTAGACGCCGTGGTCGGTGCGGGAGCCGGGGCCGACGAGGTAGCCGCCCGCGCCGCGGATGTCGATGCCGGGTGCGAGGCGGCCCGCCGAGTTGGGGACGACGGCTTCCGGCGGGCCGGTCAGCCAGAGGTGGCGGCCGCCGCTCGGGGTCAGGACGACGACTGTGGGCGGAATCGTGAACAGGTGGCGCAGGGCCAGTTCACGCAGGGCGGCGGAGGCGTCCGTACCCGATTTGGTGTCGAGGTCGATGCCGATGAGGTGGTGCGGGGGCAGGCCGCAGGCGATGCCGTAGCCCGTGGCCCAGGGGGCTGCGGCGAAGAGTTCGCGGATGCGGGCGGGGTCGGTGGAGGCGTCGTAGACCCCGTGTCCGAAGCGGCCGCACTCGCCGTGGCAGGGGGCTGGGTCGGGGTCGTCGCGGTGCGGGGAACGCAGGGCCGGGAGCTTCGTCCGGGACAGGGGGATGACGGCCAGTCCGCGCTCGGCGGCTGACAGGGCGTGTGCGAGGGCCAGCGTCGTGGCCTGCCGGTCGGTGGTGGCCATGCCTCTATGTTCGTACGAGTGTTCGAAAAAGGGAAGAGGTGACGGGTGTGACCTGGCGCCGACGCGCCGGTCCTTGGTGCATGGCCGGAAGGGTGCCGGAACCTTTCCCCTCTTGGGGCGCTTGGGTGGAACTGTCCGTCCTGCCCTGACGTGAGCGTCGGAAGTGGCGAAAGGGGTTTATCGACTTGTCATCACGCTTCAGGGCGAATAGGGGCTTCCGGGGTGGTTCGCCGGGGATTCGGTGGGCAACTCTGATCTCGCGACGTCGTGCAGAACTCCGAGGCGGTCGGCCAACTGCCTTGGAAAGCGCAGTACTTCATGCACCACCAATGCGTCCGGCGGGGAGCCTGGGCGCACCTGTTCTGGAGGAACAACATGGCAAGCATCCGTACCGCCCGCGTCATCGCCGCCGTCTCCGCCCTCCCGTTGGCCGCCGTCCTGTTCGCCGGCGTCGCGACGGCGGACAACGGTGCCATCGCGGACGACGGATCCAGCGCGGCCGTCACGAACGCCGCGCAGGGCCTCATCGGCAGCGGGGTCGGCGGCGACAACTACGGCAACTCGGCCACCACGCAGCAGCAGGCGACCGGCTCGGGCGCCTCGAACCAGAGCAACACCGCCCAGGTCAACGGCTCCGCCTTCACGGCGGTCAACCAGGGCAACGACAACACGTCCGTCAACTTCACGCCTCTCTGGTGGTGAGCTGAGGGGGCCGGTGTCCGGTGCTCAGCACCGGCCTCCTCGGATTTGTGCGGGGTGTGCTCTGTGGGGTGTAACGCGTCGGCGCGGCGGTACTTCGGTACCGCCGCGCAGGCGTTTTTCTACTGCCTTCTACCGCTTCCACTGCTTCTACTGCCTTCCGCTGCCTCCCCTGTCTTCCGCTGCCTTCCTCTGCTTTCCACTGCCTTCCGCTGCTCTTCGCCGCCTTGACAGTGCGCCATATCTGACGGACAGTCAGAAATCTTCGTGGACCCGGGAAAAATCGTGGGAACCGGATCGGCGTGCGTGGTGTACCAGAAGTGTCAGTGCGATGCGCCGTGGGGCGATGAGGGCGATGAGGGCGAGGGGGCGACGGTGAGCTACGAACCGGTGGTGAGCCATGAGGCGGACGTGGAGACCGGCGAGGCGGCCGAGGCGTTCGAGACGCGGCTGAAGGTCTACGAGGGCCGGCGCGCCGCCGTGGCCCGGGCCGGCAAGGACCCCGTCAACGTGCCCATGATCCGGCACTGGTGCGAGGCGATGGGCGACACCAACCCGGCGTACTCGGGGCCGGACGCCATCGCGCCGCCCACCATGCTCCAGGCGTGGACCATGAGCGGCCTCTCCGGCCATACGAGAGGCACACACGCGTACGACGAGCTGCTCGGCCTGCTCGACGGGGCCGGCTACACCTCCGTCGTCGCCACGGACTGCGAGCAGGAGTATCTACGGCCCCTGCGCCCCGGGGACGAGATCACCTACGACTCGGTGATCGAGTCGGTCTCGGAGAAGAAGGCGACCAAGCTCGGCACCGGGTACTTCGTCACGACGCGTATGGACATCCGCGTCGGACCCGACCTCGCGGGCACCCACCGCTTCCGCATCCTCAAGTACGCGCCGCGACGTCGGGCAGACCGCCCGGGAGGCAGTCCGACCCGGCGCGACCTGTCGCAGAAGCCTTCACGTCCCCGCCCCGTCGTCAACCGCGACAACGCCGCCTTCTGGGAGGGCGTCCAGCAGCGCCGACTCCTCATCCAGCGCTGCACCGGCTGCGGCACGCTCCGCCACCCCTGGCTGCCCGGCTGCAACGCGTGCGGCGGACCGGACTGGGACACGGTCGAGGCGAGCGGTGAGGGGACGGTCTATTCGTACGTCGTGATGCACCACCCGCCGTTCCCCGCCTTCGACCCTCCCTACGCGGTCGGCCTGATCGAACTGGCCGAGGGGGTGCGGATGATCGGCAACGTGCTGGGCGTGCCATACGACAAGGTCCGGATCGGGTTGCCGGTGCGGCTCGAATTCCGGGAGTGCGACGAGGAGTTGGTGCTGCCGATCTGGTGCGCCCAAGAGGGGACCGCTCAGGAGGGGCTGTATGAACGCCGGTGACGAGTTGCCCCCGCTGGAGATCGCGATCACCCGCACGCTGATCGTCGCCGGGGCCATCGCCTCACGCGACTACCAAGACGTCCACCATGACGCGGAGTTGGCCCGTCAGAAGGGCTCCCCGGACATCTTCATGAACATCCTGACGACGAACGGCCTGGTCGGCCGCTACATCACCGACCACTTCGGGCCGACGGCCGAACTGCGCAGGGTGGCCATACGACTTGGTGCACCCAACTACCCGGGGGACACGATGGTGTTGACGGGGCGCGTCGAGGAGATCGACGGAGACACCGTGACGGTCCGGGTGATCGGCGCGAACGGCATCGGCAAGCACGTGACCGGCACGGTGACGGTCACGGTGCCGCGGTCGGAGGGCATGGAATGAGCGTGCGCGCTAGGGACGCCCTGGCCGGGCGGGCTGCGATTGCGGGCATCGGGGCCACCGACTTCTCGAAGGACTCCGGGCGCAGCGAGCTGCGGCTGGCCGTGGAGGCGGTGCGGGCCGCCCTGGACGACGCCGGGCTGACGCCGGGAGACGTGGACGGGATGGTGACGTTCACGATGGACACCAGCCCGGAGATCACCGTGGCCCAGGCCTGCGGGATGGGGGAGCTGTCCTTCTTCTCCCGTGTGCACTACGGCGGCGGCGCTGCCTGCGCGACGGTCCAGCAGGCGGCGCTCGCTGTGGCGACGGGCGTCGCGGAGGTGGTGGTCTGCTACCGGGCCTTCAACGAGCGGTCGGGTCGGAGATTCGGCTCGGGCGTGCAGCACCGGGAGCCCTCGGCGGAGGGCGTGGCGCTGGGCTGGTCCCTGCCGTTCGGGCTGCTCACCCCGGCCTCCTGGGTGGCGATGGCGGCCCAGCGGTATCTGCACACCTACGGGCTGACGCCGGAGGTGTTCGGGCACGTGGCGGTGACCGACCGCAAGTACGCGGCGACCAACCCGGCCGCCTACTTCCACGGCAGACCCATCACCCTCGCCGACCACGCGGCCTCGCGTTGGATCGTCGAGCCGCTGCGGCTGCTGGACTGCTGCCAGGAGACGGACGGCGGCCAGGCGATCGTCGTCACCTCCGTCGAGCGGGCCCGTGACCTGCCCCACCCGCCGGCCGTCATAGCGGCGGCGGCCCAGGGTGCCGGCCGCGGGCAGGAGCAGATGACGAGCTTCTACCGGGACGATCTCACCGGCCTTCCCGAGATGGGCGTGGTGGCGCGGCAGCTGTGGCGGACCGGGGGGCTGGGGCCGGGGGAGATCGACGTGGGAATTCTGTACGACCACTTCACCCCTTACGTCGTCATGCAGCTCGAGGAGTTCGGGTTCTGCGGGAAGGGAGAGGGAGGGGGCTTCGTGGCCGAGGAGCGGTTGCCGCTCAACACGCACGGGGGGCAGCTCGGGGAGGCGTATCTGCACGGGATGAACGGGATCGCGGAGGGAGTGAGGCAGGTGCGCGGGACGTCCGTGAACCAGATATCCGGGGCGGAAAGAGTGCTGGTGACGGCGGGGACCGGGGTGCCGACGTCGGGGCTGGTCCTTACTGTCGACCGATGACCCCCAGGGGTAATCCCGCAGTAGCCGTCCCCCGCTCGTCCACCTTCAGGAGGTGGAGTCAGCCCCACCCCTACAACCTGAGTCGGACGTGGCTTCGGCACCTGCGGCCGATCCGCTGAAGCAGGGCCCGCTCATAGCGTGGAGCCATGACCACACCCGTCTGCACCAGCGCTTCCGACGCCGCGACGCGGTCCCTTGCGAACGCGATGTATCCCTCCTTCACGTCGTACATGCGGGCCCGCCAGCCGGTGCTGCTGCGTACCGCCCGGTCGCTGACCGCGAACCCGAGCGACGCCGAGGACCTGCTGCAGACCGCGCTCACCAAGACGTACGTGGCCTGGGAGCGCATCGAGGACCATCGCGCGCTCGACGGCTATGTGCGCAGGGCACTGCTGAACACGCGGACGTCGCAGTGGCGCAAGCGCAAGGTCGACGAGTTCGCCTGCGACGAGCTGCCGGAGCCGGAGCCGATGCCCGGCCACGACAACGACCCGGCCGAGCAGCAGGCGCTGCACGACGCCATGTGGCGCGCGATCATGCGGCTGCCCGCGCGGCAGCGGGCCATGGTCGTCCTGCGGTACTACGAGGATCTCAGCGAGGTCCAGACGGCCGAGGTGCTCGGCGTCTCCGTCGGCACCGTGAAGTCAGCGGTGTCGAGAGCGCTCGGGAAGCTGCGCGAGGACCCTGAGCTGGTGCTGGCCCGGTAGTGCAGAGGCTCGGCGGGTTTCACCCCACCCCTACCGGGAGAGCTCTGTGAACGCAACGTGACATGATCGATCGCCCGCCCCTAGTGACATACCGCGCGGTATGCGCGCAGAATCTTCGCAACCCTTACTACCGCGCAGGCAATGTCGCCCCGGGAGGACGCCGTGCTGAGCACCATGCAGGACGTACCGCTGCTGATCTCGAGGATCCTGACCCACGGGTCGACGATTCACGGCACATCGCAGGTCACCACATGGACCGGCGAGGCCGAGCCGCACCGTCGTTCCTTCGCCGAGGTCGGGGCCCGGGCGGCACAGCTGGCGCACGCCCTGCGCGAGGACCTGGGCGTGACCGGCGACGAGCGGGTCGCAACCCTGATGTGGAACAACGCCGAGCACGTCGAGGCCTACTTCGCGATCCCCTCCATGGGCGCGATCCTGCACACCCTCAACCTGCGCCTCCCGGCCGAGCAGCTGGCCTGGATCGTCAACCACGCGGCCGACCGGGTCGTGATCGCCAACGGTTCGCTCCTCCCCCTGCTCGCCCCGCTCCTGCCCCACCTCAAGACGGTGGAGCACGTGGTGGTGTCGGGTCCGGGTGACCGTTCCGGCCTGGCGGGCGCGGCCGTGCAGGTGCACGAGTACGAGGAACTGATCGCCGGGAAGCCGACGACGTACGACTGGCCGGAGCTGGACGAGCGGCAGGCCGCCTCCATGTGCTACACCTCCGGGACGACCGGGGATCCGAAGGGCGTCGTCTACTCCCACCGCTCGGTCTATCTGCACTCCATGCAGGTCAACATGACCCAGTCGATGGGTCTGACGGACCGGGACACCTCGCTGATCGTGGTGCCGCAGTTCCACGTCAACGCCTGGGGCCTGCCGCACGCCACCTTCATGACCGGCGTCAACATGCTGATGCCGGACCGCTTCCTGCAGCCCGCACCGCTCGCCGAGATGATCGAGGGCGAGAAGCCGACCCACGCCGCCGCCGTGCCCACCATCTGGCAGGGTCTGCTCGCCGAGCTCACCGCGAAGCCACGGGACGTCTCCACCCTCGGCCAGGTCACCATCGGCGGCTCGGCCTGTCCGCCCTCGCTCATGGAGGCGTTCGACAAACTGGGCATGCGGGTCTGCCACGCCTGGGGCATGACGGAGACCTCCCCGCTCGGCACGGTCGCCCGGCCGCCGGCCCACGCGGTCGGCACGGAGGAGGAGTTCGCGTACCGGCTGACCCAGGGCCGCTTCCCGACGAGCGTCGAGGCCCGCCTCACCGGCCCCGGCGGCGAGCGCATCCCGTGGGACGGCGAGTCGGCCGGCGAGCTGGAGGTCCGCGGCCCCTGGATCGCGGGCGCCTACTACAACGGCCCCGGCGCCGAACCCCTGCGCCCCGCCGACAAGTTCAGCGAGGACGGCTGGCTGAAGACCGGCGACGTCGGCATCATCTCCCCCGACGGCTTCCTCACCCTCACCGACCGCGCCAAGGACGTCATCAAGTCCGGCGGCGAGTGGATCTCCTCGGTCGAGCTGGAGAACGCGCTGATGTCCCACCCGGACGTCGCCGAGGCCGCCGTCGTCGCCGTTCCGGACGACAAGTGGGGCGAGCGCCCGCTGGCCACGGTCGTGTTGAAGGAGGGCTCCTCCACCGACTTCGAGGCCCTGCGTACCTTCCTCGCGGAGGAGGGCAAGATCGCCAAGTGGCAGCTGCCGGAGCGCTGGACGGTCATCGCGGCGGTGCCGAAGACGAGCGTGGGCAAGTTCGACAAGAAGGTGCTGCGCAGGCAGTACGCGGAGGGTGGGCTGGACGTCACCCAGCTCTGACGGGGCGCCGTCACGGGGGCGGGGAACTGTCGTCGGCCGGCCGCGGGTTGTCCGTGGCCGGCCGCGCCCACGCGGCGTTAGCCGCACATCGACACAGTCCCGCGCCCCTCAGAGGGCGCTGCCGCACCGTCCCTCAGTTCGTACCGATCCTCGACAGCAGATCCACGATCCGGCCCTGCACCTCACCGCTCGTCGACCGCTCCGCCAGGAACAGCACCGTCTCGCCGGAGGCCAGCCGCGGCAGGTCCGCCTGGTCGACGGCGGCGGTGTAGACGACGAGCGGGGTGCGGTTGAGCTGCCCGTTCGCGCGCAGCCAGTCGACGATCCCGGCCCGGCGGTGATGCACCTGCATCAGGTCCATCACGACCAGGTTCGGCCGGAAGTCACCGGCCAGCGCCACCGCGTCCGCGTCACTCGCGGCCCGCGCCACCTGCATCCCGCGCCGCTCCAGCGTCGCGGTCAGCGCCAGCGCGATCTCCGCGTGCTCCTCGATCAGCAGCACACGCGGCGGGTGCTGCTCACTGTCCCGAGGCGCCAGCGCCTTGAGGAGTACGGCGGGATCAGCGCCGTACGCCGCCTCCCGCGAGGCCTGTCCCAGCCCCGCCGTCACCATCACCGGCACCGAGGCGGCGACCGCGGCCTGCCGCAACGACTGAAGCGCGGTCCGCGTGATCGGCCCGGTCAGCGGGTCGACGAACAGCGCGGCCGGGAACGCCGCGATCTGCGCGTCGACCTCCTCGCGTGAGTGCACGATGACCGGCCGGTAGCCGCGGTCGCTCAGCGCCTGCTGGGTCGTCACGTCCGGCGCGGGCCACACCAGCAGCCGCCGCGGGTTGTCGAGCGGCTCCGGCGGCAGTTCGTCGTCCATCGGCTGCGGCCGCGGAGTGTCCGCGACCTCGACGGCCCCGCCCGGCCCGTCCAACGGCTCGGGCCCTTCGGCGGCGTTCTCGTCCGGGGCGCCTATGGCGTACGAGCGTCCGGCACCCTCGGTCATCGGCGCGAGCCGCGACTGCCCGGCCGACGACGGCTGGGGCTGAGGCTGCCCGCCGAGCGAGGCCTGCGCCTGTGGCTGGGACTGTGGCTGCGCGGGCACCGGCGGCTGTTCGGCCGACGGATGGGGGCGCGCCGCCTGCTCAGCCGAGGCACCGGCCCGCGCGGCGGGGTCGGGCGGCGTACCGAGCTTGCGGCGCCGACCGCCGTTGGTCTGATGCGGGGGAGGCGTCGCCGACGAAGGCGCGGGCGGCGCGGGCTGCTGCACCTGCGCCGCCTGCCGCGTGAACGGCACACCCTGCCCCAGGGTCCGCACACTGATCGCGCGCCCCTGCGTCGAGTTCGGGTCCACCGGTGCGGCGGCAGCGGCGCCGGAAGCACCGGCCTCGGCCGGCAACGGCTGGGCCGCCGCCCGCTCCTGCCGACCGGCCCCGGCAGCCGCCGCGACTTCCGGCGGCAGCGGCGTGCCCGGCGCCGGAGTGCCGGGGGCGGGCTGGGGGGCGTTCGGATGCGGCGGCACGGCGGTGGCGGCGACGTTCGCCGGTACGGCGGTACCGGCGCCGGGGGTGTCGTCCGCGGCGGGCCACGGCTGAGGGGCCGGGGCGCTCTGCGCCCCAGTGCCCTGCTCGGGAGCCTCGGCGGGAAGCGGCCGACCCGGGGCGGGCTGAGCCTGCCCGGCCTGCACCGGGGCTGCCGCGGCTGCCTGTGCAACAGCCGGTTGTGCCGAAACCGCCTCCGCGGGCTGCCCCACGGCCCGTCGGCGACGCCCCGTCGGCGCGCTGGTGGGGTGGGGCTGAGGCGGGGTGTGGTCCTCGGCCTGGTCGTGCGGCACGGCATCGTGCCGGCCCTCGTCGGCGAGAACGTCCCCGGGAGCCCCCTGGCCGGGAACCTGAACCGGGGCCGGAACCGGTGCCTGCCCCGGAGTCGGGACCGGAGCCGCAGCCACCGGCGAAGCCGGGGTCATGTTCGGGTGGCCGGCCGGAGCCACGGGCGCGGCCGGCTCGGAGCCGCCGTCGCCCGGCCCCTCCGCGGGCGCGGCAGCAACACGGTCCGCCTCGGCAGGCGGCAGCGCGAACACCGGGCGGGGCCCAGCCTCCTGCGCCTGCGCGGCCGCGGCACTGCGCTCGGCCGCCGCGGCGAGCGCACGTCGGCGCCGTCCCGTCGGCTGAGGAGCCTCGCCCGGGCCGGCCGTACCGGCGCCGGAAGGAGTCTGAGCGGCGTCACCGGCCGCGGGCAGGGCAGGCGGCAGAGCGTGCTGCTCCCCGCCGTCGCGCCGGGCACGTCGTCCGCTGGGCGCGGGCACGCCCTGCGGCGGCACGGTCCCGCCCAGGTTGTTCCCGGCGGCCGCGGTCCCCGCCGCATGCTCGGCGGCCGTGACGACCGCCCCCTCGGAGACACCGTCACCGCCCTCCGCGCCGTCCTGGCCGTCCTCGGCCGGCCGACCGCGCCGCCGTCCGGTACCGCCGGACGCCTCGCCGACCGCGTCCTCGGCACCCTGGGGCAGTTCGGGCGCTGCCGCCGCGCGCCTGCGCCGACGCCCGGTGGGCGCCGCACTCTCGGCATCCGCGGCGCCGCCCTCGGCGTCGGCACCGGGCGTGTCGCTCTCCAGGAAGGCGTCCACGGAGGACCGCCTGGCCCGCCGCCGACCGCCACCGGCACCCTGCTCCAAGCCCTGCTCGGCACCCTGGGTGGCGCCCTCGGTCCCGTCACCCGCCTCGATGGCGGCAGGTCCGCCGGGGGCCGCGGGAACGGCACCGGCACCGCCCCCGATGGGCACTTCGAGGACGTACGCGCTGCCGCTCATCCCCGGCACGTCGTGCGTCTGGAGCACACCGCCGTGGGACCGCACGATCCCGCGCACGATCGGCTCGTGCACCGGGTCTCCCCCGGCATACGGCCCGCGCACCTCGATCCGTACGACCTCACCCCGCTGCGCCGCCGCGACCACGACGGTGTTGTCCATGTAACCGCCCGCCGACACCGGAGAGTTCCCGGTCGCGTCGACTCCCGCCACGTCCGCGACGAGATGCGCGAGCGCGGTGGCGAGGCGCCGCGGGTCGACCTCGGCCTCGATGGGCGGCGCGTGCACGGCGAACTGCACCCGCCCGGGCCCGATGAGCTCGACGGCCCCGTCGACACCCGCGGCGACGACGGCGTCGAGCATCACCTTCGTACGGACGATCGCGTCGCCGCCCGTTTCGAGCTGCTGGTAGCCGAGGACGTTGTCGATCAGCGTCGTGATGCGCGAATAGCCGGCCGACAGATGGTGCAGCACCTGGTTGGCCTCGGGCCACAACTGCCCCGCGTCGTCCGCGGCGAGCGCGGCCAGCTCCCGGCGGAGTTCGTCCAGCGGGCCCCGCAGCGAACGGGCGAGCAGGGTCAGCAGCTGCTCATGCCGGCCCGCCAGTGCCTCGTACCGGTCCTTCTCCCGCTCCCCGAGCGCGGCGTACCGCTCCTCGCCCGCGGCGAGTTCCTCCTCGTGCCGCTCCTTGAGCTCCTCGAGCTCGGCGACCTGCTTCTGCCGCAGCGCCGTCAGCTCGGACGCGTGCTCCTCGGCGAGCCGCTCCAGCTCCTCGGCGTGCTGCTCCTCGGCGGCGGTCTTCTCCTCGGCGAGGGCGTCGAAGGGCCGGCGGTCGGCGAAGGTCATCACGGCGCCGACGAGTTGGTCCCCGTCGCGCACCGGCGCGGTCGTCAGGTCGACCGGAACCTTGTCGCCGTTCTTGGCGAACAGCACCTGGCCGCGCACCCGGTGCTTGCGCCCGGAGCGCAGGGTGTCGGCGAGCGGGGACTCCTCGTACGGGAAGGGGGAGCCGTCGGGACGGGAGTGCAGGACGAGCGTGTGCAGCTCCCGGCCGCCCAGGTCGCTGGCCCGATAACCCAGTATCTGGGCGGCGGCCGGATTCACGAGGACGATCCGCCCGTCGGTGTCCGTACCGACGACGCCCTCGGAGGCGGCGCGCAGGATCATCTCGGTCTGCCGCTGCGAACGCGCCAGCTCGGCCTCGGTGTCGACGGTCCCGGTCAGATCCCGAACGACGAGCATCAGCAGCTCGTCACCGCTGTAGCCGTAGCTGTCGTAGGCCTGCTGGCTGTTCTCCAGATTCGCGGACGTGACCTCGACCGGGAACTCGCCGCCGTCGGTCCGCCGGGCCATCATCCGGGTCGGCTTGGTCCGTCCCTGCGGGTCCATGTGGTCGGGCCGCCGCATGGACCCCGGAATCAGCTTCGAGTCGAACTGCGGCAGCAGATCGAGCAGCCCCCGCCCCACCAGAGCCGTGCCCGGTGCCTCGAAGGCCTCCAGGGCGATGGTGTTGGCGTTGACGACGGTCCCATTGGCGTTGACCAGCACCAACGCGTCGGGCAGCGCGTCGAGTATGGCTGCGAGGCGAGCAGCGCCTCGGGATGGCCTGCTGCTCACGAGACGCTTCCTCCCTGTTACCGCACCTTGCCGACCGCTCGGGCCATCTTGCCAACCGGCCCGCGGCGTGTCACGCGAGGGAGTCTAAGGGCTGGGGTTGCGCTCGCGACGCCGGATGAGAGGCAGGTCGCACGACGAAGTGAACCAGAACGTATGACCGCCCCTGCCGACGTCCTTTCCTGGGTACTTCCGCTGTCAGTCCTGCTTCGCGAGACCTTCGCGGGACTTTTACGGGGCCGGTGCTTCCTCCATGGAAAGTCTGTGCGACGACGTACCGGACCCCCCGCTTCCCTGACGGGGCGGCCTGACCGGTTGAGCTACGGCTGTCCCGTCTGCCGCAGGTCGGGAAGGAGCGGCACCAGCCGGTCCCACCGTGCGATCTCGCACCCGTCACCGCGATCGAACCGCGCGTCGACGGGCCGCCCGGCCCAGGTGCCGGTGACATGGGCGGTGGCCGCCCCGCCGTACTGCATGGTGCAGAGGCTGCCCTGCGGTACGGGGGCGAAGGTGTCCTTGCCCCACCGGGTACCGCGATCGAGCGCGGCACAGGCGCCGCCGGCGTCGGGGTGATCGCCCCCGGCCGGATGACAGGACAGCTCGTACGTCCCGTCGGCAGCGCCGCCGGCGTCGCGGACGGTGACGGTGAGGTGATCGCCGGAGCGGCCGGCGTCCTGGAGGGAGGGGGACGCGAGGGAGAGCGGCGCGGCGTGGGCGTGCGCGGCGGGCGCGAGGGCGGTGGAGCCGACGGCGGCGAGGGAACCGGCGGTGACGAGGAGAGCCCGGCGAAGGCGCCCGGCCGCGGCGGAACGGTTGACCTGCAACATGACCTGACTAACGCCGCACACCCCCGGACGTTGCGCCCACCCCCGGCCTGGTTGCCTCCCCCGCCCCGACGGCCGCGAAGCACGCCGGGAAGAGCTTTGCCCTGCGGCCTCCCCGCCTAGTACCGTGGAGGTCGATTGGTGACAGCACGCTCGACTGTGTCATCATCTGCACGCACCACTCGCGCTCGCGCGGGCGGCTGTGCTGGAGGCGTCGCCTAGTCCGGTCTATGGCGCCGCACTGCTAATGCGGTTTGGGCCTTAAAGCCCATCGAGGGTTCAAATCCCTCCGCCTCCGCGCCAGATCACGAAGCCCCGGTCCACTGGACCGGGGCTTCGTCGTTCCCACCGTTCTGCACCTGCCCACTCAACGCCTCATATGACTGTTTTCGCAGGTCGCAAGGGGTGCGGCAAACGGATTTCACATGGCGGCGGCAGTCATGTAATGTTCTTCCTGTCGCCGCGAGCGGGCCGGAAGGGCCGGGAGCGACGGAAAACAGAACAAGCACTCGTAGCTTAACGGATAGAGCATCTGACTACGGATCAGAAGGTTGCAGGTTCGAATCCTGCCGAGTGCACACAGGTCAAAGGCCCCTTGGGATCATCCCAAGGGGCCTTTGACATCAGCGGTTGACATCAACGCGTTCGGAGAAGGCGTTCAGCCGTCGGTATCCGACTCCGCCTCGCCCTCCGAATTCTCGTCGGACCCGTCAAGGTTCAGGGCGTCATCCATCCGCTCGGCGGCCGCCCTCAGCGTCGTGTCCATCACGTGCGCGTAGGTGTCCAGCGTCATCGTGATCGTGCTGTGCCCGAGTGTCTCCATGATCGTGCGGGCGTCGACACCTTGGGCGAGCAAGAGTGAGGCGCACGTGTGGCGGAGGTCGTGCACCCGCACGCGGTGCACATGGGCGTCCCTGCACAGGATGGTCAGCATGCGGTTCAGGCTCCGGGGGTCCGTGACGCGACCGGTCGTCGTGGTGAAGATCAGCCCGTCCGGCTGCCCCGGTGTGGGCTGCCACTTCTCGCCCGCGACCTTGCGCTCCCGTTCCTGCTGGTCGCGATGCTGCGTGAGTGCTCGCACGCAGTGCTTCGGCAGGGGGACCGTGCGGATCGACCGTGTGGTCTTGGGGCTGCCGAAGATCAGCTCCCGCCGGATGCGCTGCACGTTCCGGCGGACGCGGAGCTGGCCGTTTGTGAGGTCGACGTCCGACCACGTGAGCGCGAGAGCCTCACCTCGGCGCAGGCCGGTCGACACGAGCAGCAGCCACAGGGCGTAGAGGCGGTGGGATCGGGCGGTCTTGAGGAGTAGGCGGGCTTCAGCGGCGTTCAGCGGACGCACCTCCTTGGGCGTGACGGTGGGCGTTTCGACGATGCGCGCGACGTTCCGAGCGATCAGTTCCTCTCGCATCGCCTGCTGTAGGGCGGACCGGAGCACGGCGTGGATGTACTGAACGGTGCGGGCCGACGGGCGGCGCTCGCAGCACCGGCCGACGGCGCAGCAGGATCGCTTGTCCTCCGGGCGTTCCTTGTCCGCGCCTCGGAGGCAGCACAGGCAGGCGGTCTTGAACTCGGTGAGGAAGCGGCGCACATCCGCCGGCGTCAACCGGTTCAGCTTCTTCTTGCCGAGCGCGGGGCGGATGTAGAGGCGGGTGAGCCCCTCGTAGCTGTTGAGCGTGGACGGCTTGAGTCGCTCCGGCGCGATGGCTGCGAGCCAGTACGTGAGGTAGTCCCCGAACGCCATCGTGGACGAAGCGGCAGGGATGCCCTGTCGGGTCTTCTCCTGCATCTCGGTGAGCTTGTCGGCTACTTCGTCGCGGGTCTTGCCGTAGACGAACTTCCGGGTGCGGGTCCCGTCGGGACGGTAGACGTACGCGGCGGCGTGATAGCGGCCGTCTGCGCGCTTGGTGATCGTTCCTTCGCCGTTGGCGCGTCGCTTGGCCATCAGGCTGCGTTCTCCTCAAGTCGGTCTTGCATGTAATGGCGGACGGCATCGACCGGGATGCGGCGGGCGCGGCCGGACGTGTAGCTGGGGAGCTGCCTGGAGCGGATCAGGTCGTAGACCTTGCTGCGGCTCAACCTCAGCGCGGTCATGACCTCCGGGACGGTGAGTGCTTGGGGGTCGCTCGGGACGGCGGTAAGCACGCGGAACCTCCGGGGAGACGGAAGGGCCTTCCTGGGCCCCCTTCTGAGGGCCGCTACTTCCGCTACCTCCGCTACCTCGCAGGTCAGGGGCCTGGTGGAGGTAGCGGGAAGGGGTAGCGGTAGCGGATGGGTAGCGGGGCGGTAGCGGCAATCGAGGCGGGTTGCCGCTACCGCGTTGTTGCAGGTCAGGCCGCGTTTTCGATGCCGGGTAGCGGAGGTAGCGGACTTTCCGGGGGTGGGGGGCAGTAGCGGGCCCACGCGTCGGCGAGGTCGGCGGCGTAGTAGCCCTTGAGGACGCTTCCGGCGGTCTTGATGTTGCGGGAGGCGATGGGCTCGTTGTCGGCCGTCATGTACTCCGCGAGCATCTTCGACAGGCGCCGGTTGTCGAGCGGCTTGCCGTGCAGGTCGGCCCAGGGTGCGTCGTCCAGGGCGTTGAGCCGGTCGAGGATTGCCACGGTGGGAAGGCGGTCGATGCCGACCATGACGTGGTCGCGTAGGTCGGTGAGCAGGCGGACACCGAGGCTGCCTTTGTCGTTGGCCTTGGAGGCGGTCACTAGCGTCACACAGGCCGCGCGTGCTCGCTCGGGCCAGTCGCCTCCGGCCGCGTCGGCGATGGCGAGCAGGGGTTCCCACACGTCCGCCGGCCGGTCGGAAACGCCGTCGGGCATGTCGGGCCAGGCGCCCATGACGAACCCGCGGGCGTGTTCGGCCCACTTGGCGAGCCGTTCACGCAGCTCGTGCCCTTCGGCCTCGTGGATGCGGGCTCGGAAGGCTTCCACGCGTTCGTTGCGTGCCCGGCGCCGCATCCGGATCACCACCGAGCGGGTCATGATCGTGTCGGGCAGGTTGCCGAGTCCTGCGACCGCGACCCCGCAGTATGAGGGGAAGGCCTGAACGGTCTGGTTGCCGCCGTCGCCGATGCACCGGTAGGTGACCCCGGTGCGGCGGTGTCCGGCGTTGAGGAAGCCGCGCAGCTCCTCGTTGTCGCCTGCCTTGGGGCCGAAGATCGTGTCGATTTCGTCGAACAGGATCGTGGGGCGCCCGTTGGGGTTGGAGACGGACCGGAACAGGGCGGCGGCGGATGCGTTGACGGCCGTCATGGGCTGGGGAACGAGGGTTTCCACGACTTCCAGCGCCCGGGACTTCCCCGACCCCGGTTCCGGCGACAGGAACGCCAGCCGGGGGGTGGAGTCGAAGCAGTCGAGCAGGTGGGCGTGCGCGTCCCACAGCGTCACGGCGACGTAGGCGGCTTCGTGGGGGAAGACGTTGAAGCGGCGGTGGAAGGCTTCCACCTCGTCGAGCAGCGCGGCCCCGTCGATGGTGGGGGTCATGCGGCGGCCCTTCCTTCCTGGGGGTTGCGGAGCGGGCAGAGGTCGCGGTGGGCTTCGTGGTCGTCGATCAGGGCGAGCACCTTGCGGCGACCAATGGCGCTGCGGTCGCGACCGCACAGGCACTTCGAGGTGGCGGTGGGGGTGGCACCGCGGGGGGCGGTGATGCGGAGCCAGGCCACGGGGTAGCGGCCGTCATTGCGGCGAGGGTCAGGGCGAACAGCAATGGGGACGCCTTCGGCGACACCTTTTCGGCCGCCCACGGCCGTGGCGTCCGCATGCTGTGGTGCGGCGTGCGGGACGGTCGGGGTGGTGGTGGGGCAATCCAGGGCGGGGGTAGTCGGCGCGGTCATGCCGTCTCCCGTGGGGTGGCGTGGGCGATGACCCAGTCCATGGCGCTGCGGATGGTGGTGCGGCACTCGGCCGGCGGCAGGCCCGTAGCCTCCCCCGCCCCCTGGATTGCCTGCTCCACCACGTGCCGGGGGATGTCGCCCCACGCCACGAACCGGGCCACCTTGCAGGCGCTCTTGTGGAGGGTGTTGTTGCGGCCGTGCGGCCCGCCCTCGGACGCGGAGGCGATGACGGCGCACTCGCGTTGCAGGGCGACTCGTGCGGCGCGGGTGCCGTCCTGGACGCGGACAGGCACCGGGGCGGGCTTGTGCGGCTCCGTGAGCAACGCGGCGATCCAGTCCGGGAGTTCGGCCACCGGTACGTCGTGGGCGACCTCGTACGTGCCGTCGGGGATGGCGCTGCCGGGGGCGACGACGTAGCCGCCCCACGCGCGGGTGTCGATGTGCGGCCCGAGGCGGTCGACGCTGCACTTCAACCTGACCCCGGCGGGGGCGGTGAAGTAGAGGTGTTCACCGCGCGCGGTCCGCACCCGGTAGGTGTCGGGGAGAACCTGCCCGGCGCGCTCGCAGAGCGCCTGCAAGGAAGTGGCGCCGTCAGGCGCTCCTTCTGGTTCTTCCGCCTTGAGGGGGTCCAGGTCGATGACGAGCAGTCCGGCCGGGCCGGTCGCGATCCCGACGTTGTAGGGCTGGTGGGCCCACGCGGCGTGGATCAGCTCGGGGTCGGTGGTGGCCCGCTCCTCCGGGGTGCGGTGCCCGCCGGCGCAGCGTCCGGTGTTGGGGCAGGCTCGTTCGGCGTGGCCCGCCGGGCGCTTGCTGCCGGGCTGGAGGGGGATGACGGGCCAGCCGTGTTCGGCCGCCGTGAGGGCGGACGCGAGCAGCGGCAGACACTCCAGGTCGACGCTGGGGATTGTCGGCGGCGAGCCGGGGGCTCGCCGGATCTGTGTCGGTTGGGTCATGCTGGGAGACCTCCACAGGTCTGTTGAGGACCGGAGACAAGGGCGGCCCCGCGACTTTGGCGAGACGAGGGGGCCGCCCTAGGCGTTGCTGGAGTTAGGCGTCGGGCAGGAGACGGGCGATGGACGCGGCCACGGCGGCGATGTCCTGCGGGGCGGCGTGCACGAGCCCGTTGGCGTCGGTGCGGCAGTGGTGGAGGACGGCGGCGGCGATCGTTTCCATGAGCCGGTCGCCGTTCTTCCAGACAGCGGGGACGGCCTCGTGATCGGGCGTGTCCATGTGGGCGTGAACCCACCAGCCCTCCGAAGAGGTGTGGCCCACCCGCTGGATGCCCTCACCGCAGAGGCCGCACTGCACCGGGGGAACGGTGCGGTGGTTGGCCTCGGTGTAGAGGCGGCGACGCTTGCCGTCGCGGGCGGGCTGGTCGCTGATCCGGCTGGTCAGTTTGAACGTGAGGGTCAGCGCGGTGCTGACGCTCGTGACGTCCTTGGGGTCGCAGATGACGCGAATCTCGAACACGAAGGCTCCTGTCAGCCGTTGAAGTGGTTGCGCTTGAAGATCGCTTTGCGGATATGGAAGGTGATCCCGCTCTTGGCGTCGACAGGCTTGAAGATCTGCACGGCGGCGTATCCACCGAAGACCACGGCGGCGAGCGTGATGAGCTGCGTCACCAGCGCGGTCAGCGCCGCGATGAACGTCGTCAGTAGCAGCAGTCCGCCGCACACGGCGAGGAACCCGACACCTCCGAGTGCGACGTTGACGGCCGCGCGGGAGACGGCTGGCTTGGCCGCGAGCGGTTCGGGCTGGGCGGGGTTGATGGCGTAGCCGGTGACGACGCGGCCGTCCGGGAGGACGATGCTCGCCACGGCCGGGACGGTGCCCGGCTGGAGGGGAACGAGCGGCGCCGGCGTGATGGCGGCGGGGGTGATGGGGGTGGGCTGGTGGACTTCCACGGCCCCGTGGGCGGCGGTGTGGCGGGTGTGCTCGGGGTACATGTGGAATCCCTTCCGGTGCTCGGTTGGGGAGGCAGGGGCACCCCCTGCCGGGGTCGCTGTGGAGGGGGTTTTCGGGGGTTGACCTGCGGTGCCTCCCCGCCTCCCCGAAGCGGTGTTTTCGCTGATCAACGTGGGGGAGGCGGCCCGGGGAGGGGGTTGGGGAGTTCTCCCCGCCTCCCCGGGCCGGACGGCCGTGCCTCCCCGCTACTGGGCGGCGGAAGCGGAACCCTCGTCGTCGCGGTTGGCGAGCGCCCGCAGGACGTGATCGCGGTGGACGACCATGACCCCGTGCGACTTCTTCGGCTCCTCGCCGTGCTCCTCCAGCAGGCTCTTGAGCCGGTCGTTGGTCCACTGGTCGCCGTAGGCGCTCGGGTCCAGGGCGTGCAGCCGCTTGAGGACCTCGTTGGTCCGCAGCCGGGACGCGTCGCCGATCACGTGGGCGACGTCGGCGAGTGCGTCCCGCTCGTCGTCGCGTTCGATGACGCGCAGGGTCGTGGCGCCGTCGCGCAGGGCCTTGGCCCGGTCGGCGATCTCGGCGGCCGGTTCGTCGTCGATGAAGTGGGTGCGGACCGTGATGGACGCCTGCCCGGCCGGGATGGCGATCCCGTCGGAGGCGACCACGAGGGTTCCCTTGTCCAGGCCCTGGCGCAGCAGGTGCGGGGCGGCGCCGCCGTTGACGGCCTTGTCCCCGAGCGCCATCCGGGACTGCGTGTCGGTGCCCAGTACGAGGGACGCGCGGGTGTGGGCACCCTCGCGGACCAGCTTGGGAAGGTTCTGGTCGGTGGGGTCCTGCGTGCCCTGCCACATCAGCACGTCGACCGCACGGCCCTGGTTGTGGATCTTGCGGACGGCCATGAAGTACCGGGACGTGGCCTTGGAGCCGCCGTAGGGTCGCTTGTCCTCGCCCACGACCGGGCACATGAACGCCAGCTGTGCTTCGTCCACCAGCACGATCAGCGGCGGGAACACGACGGCCGGGTCCTGGCGGCGTGCCTCGATCCGCCGGTTCATCTCCTCCACCGCGTCCTCGACCATCTCGGTTGCCTGGATCACGTGGTCATCGGAGGGACCCTCGATCAGGATCTGCGCGATGCCGTCGAACATGGCCCAGTCGCCGATGCCCTTCAGGTCGGCGATCCAGAACTGCACCGACCTGTCCAGGGCAAGCCACAGGGCGAGCGCGCGCAGCGCGGCGGTCTTGCCCTGGTTGGACAGACCCGTGACCAGCAGGTGGCGCTGATACACGCTCAGCTCAGCGGCGTCCCCGCGCAGGTCCTGACCCCACGGGGCCTTGCCGGTCTTGTAGTTCGCGGTCAGCGTCTCGTCGGTGACCAGCGGGGACGGGCCGATCGGCTCGTCCAGCGCACCGGAGTCGGCGATCCACAACCTGACCGTCCGCGCGGCCGGTGGGATGGTGATGAACACCTCGTGCTCGTGCCGGGTCAGGTTCTCGGCAAGCTTGCGGCGCCGCTTCTGCACCTCGTTCGTGGCCACCCCGGAGGGCAGCGTCACGTCGACTTCCACGCCGCATCCGGCGATGGTGATCGGCGACAGCATGGAGGCGCCGGCGTCGCCCATCTCCTTGATGGCGTTCTTCAGCGGAGCGATGCCGAGGTCCCGCAGGGCCTTGACCACGATCGACGGGGTGATCGGCTCACCCTCGCCGGAGCGGACGTTGGCGGGCAGCGCCCACTGGGGTGCGGCCTGCTGCTTGCTGCCGACGGCCCACAGCGCGAGCAGGGCCAGGAACGGGCCGATCGTGAGGGCCGGACCCCACACCACCTGCACGATCCGGATCAGCAGGCCGATGAAGTCGATGGTGGCCGTAAGCGGCGTGATCACGTCCTTGACGTCGCCGTTGTTGATGGCCATCACGACCCCGAGCGCCACCAGCGTGCCGATGCCCATGCCAGTGCCGACGGCGGCCCCCTTGGCGACCTCCACCGGGGAGTGCAGCAGGTCCATGCGGCGGCGGTGGCGGGCGTCACGGAAGCGCTGAAGGCGCTCCTCCCACTCCTCCGCCAGCTCGTTGTTTCCCGCGGCTTCGGCGGCCCGGATCATGCGCTCGTAACGGGCACCGGTACGGCCGTCCCACGCGCGGCGGGCCACGATCCGACCCCCGTTGAACGTGTACAGGCCGTGGCGGACCACAGCTCGGCCAGCCGTCTTGGTGCGCTCGTGGGTAGCGGCGGTCTTCACCGCACGGCCGGAGCGCACCCACAGCGGCACCGGACGGGCGGGCGGCGCCTCGGGGACCACAGTCAGCGTGGTCACGGACGCCTCACCGGTCGGCGGTTCGGTGTTCTTGTGCAGGTGAACGACGTTCTCGGTCATGCTGAGATGTCTCCTGACTGCCCCTGTGTGGGGCGGGAGTTTGCGGGAGGCTCCGGGGTGGCCGTGTCCGTGGAAAGAGGCGGCCACCCCGGGTGTTGTGGCTGGTCAGAACCAGCGGGACTTCGGCTTGGGCACCAGGTAGGGGTGGCCGTTGCGCATGTGGTCCACGCACTGCGGGCAGTCCTCACGCGGCTTCAGGTGGCGGTGCGCGCGCCGGTCGTGGGCGTGCTGCCAGCACTGCGGGCACTCACCCGGAGGCGTCTCCTTGACGGCCACGGTCACCACCCCCAACCCGACGACTTCTTGGTCGCCTTGGCGCGCGCGGCCTCGGTGATCAGCCGCTGACGCTCGCCGATCAGGGCGGACAGTTCGGCGGTCAGCCGCGTCTCGACGGCGGAGCCGACAGAGTCCATCCGGTTCTCCGCACCGGCCGTGCTGCGGCCTTGGTGGATGCTGCGGGCGCCACCGGCCATGGCGCGGGTCATGTCGAGCCGTTCGCGGGCGGTCAGCGGCCACCACTCGCCCCGCTTGACGGCATTCAGCTTGTTCTGCGTGCGCCGGATCTCCTTGTCGAGGCGGCGGATGTCGGCGTTGCCCATGTCAGGTGCTCCCTGGGAAGAAGTCAGTGATCGGTGGATGGGGCGCCCTGGCAACGGCCCGCTACGGTTGGGATGTGGGCGGGGGACCAGAGCGCGAGACGCGGCCGTGTAAGTGGTGCGATGCACCGGTCCAGCAGCCTCGGGGCCGTTGGCGTCGACGTCGGTTCTGCAGCCGGGCACATCGCCGGCGGTACGGGGTTTTGTCGGCGGTCGGGAGGTTCCTCGACAACCTCTAGCCGGTCACGTCATGCACCAGCTGGAATCACAGCCGGAGTCCCAGTCGTCGAACGGCAGCGTGTCCACGCCGTTCGGGGCGAGGCGTTACCGGAACACCGGCAGCGTCGCCATCAGCCGGTCGAAGCGGCGGCGGCCCGCTCGGCGAGCAGGGCATCACGCAGCTTGCGCGCGTTCGCGGGCGAGGTGCGGATCGCACGACGGATGCCCTCACCGGTCACCTTCGCGTCCGGCCAATCGGCGGTGGCCTTGCGTGCCTCATCGAGCAACTGATCCGGGGTGCGCTTCGGGCGGGGCGCTCGGGCCGCCTCGGGGAGTCGACCAGTCGCCCGTCGACGCGGGGTCGACTCCGCCGGAACTGTCGTGCGCACGGGCGCCACGACCGCAGGCTCGATCGGGGCGGCGATGGCGGGCAGGGGCTTGATGGGGGGAATCGACTTGCCCAGGTCGACCGGGACCGGATCCGGCACCGGCAGTCGGGTCAGCGTCACCACGGGTTCCGGGGTCGATTCCCGCAGCTCAGCCATAGACCGTTTCATTGCGGTCTCGGTGGATTCATCCACATTCGCCCCCACTGCTGGATCGAGGGCGGGGGCCGGGGCCGTGCCGCCGAACATCGACGCGAGCGCGGCATCAGCACCGGCCGTGACCCGATCGCGCTGCACCTCCAGCAGCCTCGATCCGAGCGCCACATCCCCGACACCGACCCTGCGCGCCAGACGCCACGACGTCCGATCGGACCGCTTCCTGACACGGTCGCTCGGATGCTGCGTGGCGCGGGCCCGGTGGTAGGCGAGCGCCTGCACCAGATCGGCGGTGCGCCGCTCGTGCTCAGCGTCACGCCCGTCGGTGTGGACCACGATCCGCCGCGCGAGGAAGGCCATGCCCTCCGCCGATACGGACATGCCCATCGGGGTCAGGGCGTAGATCACGGTGCGGCCCGCATCGGGGGCGGCCATCGCGCCCATGACAGCGGCAGCAGCAGGCAGCGCCCACAACCCTATGCGGACGATGCGCGGCGAGGACTGGCCCAGCATGGTCAGACCGAGCAGGACCAGGGCGAGCACGGCGGTAGCGCCCTCACCGGCAGCGAGCGCACCGAGCGCGGTCCCCTTGCCGTAGGAGTGCCCGATATTGCTGTACGTGCCGATACCGCCGAACACGCCCGTGCCGAGCATCGGCACGAACGCGGCCGCCAGCACACCGATCTGAACACGGGTCAGCTTGGTTGCGCTCAACGGAACCACCCCCGCTTCTTCGGCTTGACCTCGGTCTCGGCACGGCTTGCGGTGTCCCGCAGCGCCTTGCCGCGCGACCTCAGCCGGTCGGCCTCACGCTGAGCGCGGGCGGCCTTCACCGGATCGCTGTAGTCACGCCCCTGGCGCCCGTACACGTCGGCGGTCATCTGCTGCCGTTCCGACTCCTGCTCAGCCTGGTAGGCCATGCCACGCAGGCGCGGCGCCTGCTGGGCGGCCCACTGCAGTTCCGGGGTCTGCATGTCCTTGAACCGGCGACCCATTACGCGGCACCCCCGAGTGTGAGCAGGGCGGCGAGGATGAGCAGGGCGCCACCGGTCAACGTGAGGTCGACCGCGCGGCGCAGGCAGGTGAACTTGACGACCGCGAGCCGGGACAGCCCGGCGATGTCGGCAGCCAAATCAGTCGCGACGGCGGAGGTGATCTCCTCGGCCGTGAGCGTCGCCCACAGCGGGAAGCCGTGCCGACCGCGCACGTTCGGCCGCGTGGAGCGCAGCAGCAGACCAGCAGCGGTGACCAGCAGCGCCATCCCGAGCCCGCCCACGACGGCGGCGGGTACGGTCAGCGGGAGGTCACGGGCGACCGTCCAGGTACCGGCGAGCACGGCACCCACGAACGCCAGCAACAGGCCCGCCTTGGCGTCCGTCCGCGCAATCTCCGCCTTCACCTCAGCGTGCGCGGCCGCCAGGCTCCGGACGGTGGTGCTCATGCGGCACCGCCCGGCAGGGTCACGCCAGCCGTGCGGTTGGCCACGTCGCGCCGGGCGGTGAGCACCCGGTTGCGTGCGCGGCGGATGCGGCGGGCGTCCAGCTCGGTCGGCGTCCGGTCGAGGGTGATGATCTGCGCGTCCAGCAGGTCGACCTCCGCCAGGATGACGGGCAACTCCTGCTCGATCGCGTCCAGCTCCGCATCCGTCGGCTCAATGAAGTCGACGAACGCGGTAACAGCGTCCTGAACAGTGACGATGGGCTTCATGGGTCGTGTTCTCCCTGCAAGGTGGCAACGGCCCGAACCGCGCCCCCGGTGTTCGAGCACCGGGGGCGCTTGCCGTTGAAGTCGGAACATCCGGCTCCCCACGCCCCGCCCGTACGGACTCCGCAGGTGCGGGCCCGGACGGCCGGGGGAGGCAACCGACGCGGCCAGAGCCGCCGCGAGGGCTGGAAGAGAAGCGGACCGAGCTACTGCACAGGCGACGCCGGCCGGTCCATCACGGCGAGGCCCAAAGCTGTCGTTGAGGCATCGGAACTCCTGAAGATCGAAGGAACGAGGAACTGCACTGCAAGGGGGACCACGTCCCCACACTCCGGCCGTTGCTCGCGGTCGCCGGGCCACCTCGCCAGTACGGGCCGAAACCCTGTTCCACCTGGCCTTTAGCGGGATTGCAGCGTCCCCGCCCTCTGCATTCGTGTGGCCCGAAGGCAGCCCAAAGAAGGCCCCTTCCGACCCGCTGTCCTAGGACTGCGAGCGGCCTGAGATGACGATGGCACGCTGTCCTAGGACTGTCAACAGTCCTAGGACTGTGGTTCACTGGTTCGCGTCGAGAGGAGTGCTGCGTGGCACCGAAGTGGCGCGAGCTGGCGGACAAGTTCGCGGAGCAGATCAAGGGCGGTCAGTACCCGCCGGGCGCCCAGTTGCCCCAGATCAGAGAGCTAGTCGAGGCCGGGGAAGGCTCAAAGGAGACCGTCCACAAGGCATACAAGGCCCTGGAGGCTGAAGGCCTCGTGACGTCGACGCGCGGACACGGCACCGTCGTGCGTCCACGCACTCCGCTCAAGCGGCTGGGCATCGCCCGGTACGACAAGGTGAAGTGGCGCGACGGCGACGAAGTCGCGTTCATCGCTGACCGCGTCGCATCGGGACGGGCGTACAAGCGCAACGAGCAAACGCAGACCGTGAGTCGTGTCGAGGCAGACAGCCTTGTAGCGGAGGGGCTGGGTGTCCCAGTCGGCTCCGATGTGTACGCACGCGCCCGACTCGTGAAGGAAGGGACGCAGCCGACTCACACCCTGACCAGCTACTACAGGCCGGAGCACGTCGAGGGGACACGCATCGTCGACCCCACCCCGGGGCCTGCCGGCCGTGGCGGCGGATTCCGAGTCCTCTACGACGCCGGATACGAGATCGACCACATGCGGGAGGCACTGTTCGCCCGTGTCCCGACGGCGGACGAAGTGCAGCTCCTGCAGCTCCCCGTCGGTGAGCCCGTAGTCGAGCTGCACCGGACCACGTACACGGCAGATGGCACGGTGGTTGAGTTCGCGGTGGGCCTCCATGCAGCTTCCCGCTTCGCGTGGGAGTACGACTTCAAGGTTCCCGACTCGGCACAGGACAGGAAGGGGCAGGAATGATCTCGGCACAGGCATGGGCGGATGCTCGACTCCTGTGGGACTACCACTTCATGCACCACGAGCCACGGCCGTGTTCGGTGGCCGTGGGTCTGGGCAGTCACGACCTCGGTGTGGCCGACGTGACAGCGGATCTGTACCACCAGGGCATGGCGCCGGTCATCGTCTTCACGGGGGCCACCAGCCCTACGACCCGGGCGCGCATGCCGCGTGGTGAGGCTGTCCACTACCGAGAGCGGGCGTTGCAGCTAGGGGTGCCAGATTCCGCAGTACTCCTGGAACCGCGTGCCACGAACACGGGCGAGAACATCGAGTTCACGAAAGCGGTGCTGGCGGAGGTCGACGTCAAGGTCTCGTCCGTCCTGCTCGTGAGCAAGCCGTACGAAGAGCGGCGCTCGTACGCCATGATGCGGAAGAAGTGGCCCGAGGTCGAAGTGGTGTGCGCGTCCACATCGATGGGCCTGGAGGAGTACGCCGACTCCATCGGGGACGCTCGCATGGTGATCGACATGATCGCGGGCGCCCTGCAACGAGTGCTCGTCTTCCCGAGGCTGGGCCTGGCCATCGAGCAGGATGTCCCGGCCGCCGTCGTAGCCGCCTATGAGCGGCTGTGCATTGACGGCTTCACTAGCCGACTCATGCCGACCGACGTTGCTGCCCGTCCTGGCGTGTAACGATCGGCATGCGGGGCACAACGAGGGCCATTGAGTCACGGTTTCCGCAAAAGAAATCGTGACTTCGGCCGGGTAATTCTAGAAGGGGAGGTCGTCTGAATGTTCTCTCACGACCTTTGCCCAATCCGCAAGTCCGGACTCATCGAGAAGCTGGGCGTACTCCTCGTGTTTATCGTACTCGATGGCCTTAGCGATTTTGTGGCGCGCTTCGTTGGAAATGCCGGACTTTTCTAGCTCCTGGGCGACAGTTCGGAGTCGGTACTTGTCGCTGGAGCCGATTCCTACCAGGATTTGATCTACGTCGTCCTGTTTTCCTGCCTTCGAAAAGTGCTCCAAAACCTCTGCGACGCGGTCTGCGCGTCGATTTGAACCGATGGCGCGTAAGAGGCGCAAGCTGTCGCTCTTTAGTGCTGCCGCCCGCAAATGATTTATGATCTTTTCTAGATTGGGGGCTAAATACCAGGTCGCCGCTCGGGTCAGAAAATCGTCGACATGGTGACCCAGTTTCTGTCGCCGGAGTCCGACGATGATGGCTGGTGAGGCGCTAGCCCCATGCTTCGGGGCCACTAGGCGTACTAGCTGACCAACTGTAACCGTGTTTTCGTGATTCCTTCTGTCTTGTTCCCAGGGAATGTCCGATGCTGCGTGGTAGGGAAACTCATCCTCTAGCGCTCTAAGAACTTGGACGACAGCGGGCGGGGATTCTTCAGCTGCTTTCTTCAAGAAGTCTGTGATCGTCATCTCGGCGTCAAGCATTCCTCGAATGACGGAGGGAAGCCAAGTGGCGGGTGGATTTCCTCTATTCTGCGATATGAGCTCGACTAGGTCGTGCATTTCTGCTTGCCTCAACGGCCCGATGTCGTACAGAACTTCGCTTTTCTCGTGTGCTGCGCTGGGCTGGGTAGGTTGAGACTTTGCTTTACTGGTCGCCGCAGCTATGACGATTCTTTCTCGCCAAGTCTCCTGGGAGGTCTCTCTGGCGGGGAGTGAGATGTTGTTCTCTCGTGCGTGTTCAGCTATTGCCTCAACAATTGAGAGTGCCTGTGGGAGGTTTAGTGAGCTGGCGCCCGCGAACTTTTCCTGAATTGTGGACCGGGCCATGCGCTGTCGTCTGGATTGACGCGCGATCAGTCGTTCCAAGGACCGGTACGAGGGGTTGCCGGCACTAGCTCGCAGTGCGCGGAGCTGAGCAGCCAGGTCCATCCATGGCTCCGTTCAGATGACGTCCGGGGCCGTCCGGGTCTGTCCGGAGGCGTCCGCCTTTGGCTGCTGGAGCCTATGCCAACTGGCCCTACGGAGTCCGGGTGTTGCCGGAAGTGGCCGCCTAGGTCGCGGTCGCGCAAGCGGACAGGCATACCTGTTGGACAGCAAAGCCCCGCTCTCGACATTGACTGGAGCGGGGCCTCACCTGAACGAGCCTCGTGGCGGTTACCTAGCAGGCTCGCGGAGTTAGGAGGACACGGAAGATGGAGTCGCAAAGCCCTCCCACCGAGGAGCGTAACGACAGCGCGCCAACGTGGGGCAAGCTGTGGCTGGTTGTCTTGCCACCAGTCACAGGGCTGATCGCCGCCATGGCGGCCTTGATCACCGCGATTCGCAGTTAGTTGCAGGGTGCTCACGGTTGGATCCGCTGACATCAGCGGCTGACATCAACAGCGGCGCACACTGAAGCACGTCGACCGGCTGCTCTGGTGGACACAACGCCCTGCATGGCATCGCTTTAGGCCGTCACCGTGACACATGGGTGACGACGCACCCGCCTACGGATCAGAAGGTTGCAGGTTCGAATCCTGCCGAGTGCACACAGACCAGAGGCCCCGGAGAGATCCGGGGCCTCTGGGTTTTTCGGGTTGCCGGAAAGCCTGTTGGCGGTGCCGAGGTGCCGGGGGCTAGTCCAGGATCCCCAACTCGCTGTCGGGGCGGCAGAACGCGCACGGTTCGATGTTGGGGTCGGTGAGGGCGGCGCGGGCCTCGTGGGGTCTGATCGGGTGGGGGGTGCCCTCGGTCATCGTGCAGTCGGTCGTGTGGATCACGGCGGGTTCCGGGCCGTCGGGCGTGCGCTTCTGCTGGACGACGTAGGTGCCGGGGTGGCCGGGAGCGAAGGAGGGGAGCGTCGGCCGGCGTCGTTCGGGGGCGGGCGGTGTTCGGGGGGCCTCCTCGGCGCCGGCGAGTGCCGTGCGTACGGCGTCGCTCTGGAGTCGCAGATAGATGCCGACGGTCTCGTTCTCGGCGATCCGGGCCTCGAGGTAGGCCAGGATGGCCCGCAGGCGTCGGGCGTCAGGCGGTAGCGCGGCCATCGCCCGTACCGTCGCCGTGCGCGGTGGAGATCCTCACCTCCAGCTCCCTTCCCCACGGCCCAGGCTCCGGAGCTCCCACCATGCCGCCGGTGTTCTGCCGCGCTCCTGCCAGTAGGGGTGGAAGAGGACCGCGGTGGACAGTTTGTTCAGGCGGCGGCGCAGCTCGGTTCGGCCGGGTCGCTGGGCGAGCTGGTGGTAGGTGTGGCACCACTCCTGCTGTGCCTGGACCAGGTCGTCGGGGAACGGTCGCGGTCGCATGGCTGGATTCAATCATGTGTTCGATTTTCTGTGCCATCGCGACGCCGTGCCCCCGTGTCCCCGGTGTCCCCCGTAGGCGTCGGGGCGGTCGGGCGCACTGGCGGTGGCTGGTCCGGGACGAGTCGTGACAGGGCTTCCGCGAGGTCGTCGCAGGCATCCTGGAGGGCCCGGAGGGTCTGGTCGCGTTCGGCGACGATCGCCGAGAGGAGGAGGGCCGTCAGGGCCACGGTGCCGTTGAAGGCCTGGAGGATGACCATCTTGGCGAGGAGGTTGTGGCCGACGAAGGGGCCGGAGCCGATGGCACCGGCGTGGATCGCGATCAGCGAGGCGATCAGGGCGCAGGGCGCGGCGCCGAGGAGTTGGAAGCGGAAGGCCGCCCAGATCAGGAAGGGGACGACGAGGAAGAGGAGGTTGATCGAGGTGCGGGTGGCCAACACGGCGACCGCCGCCGTGCCGCCGAGCAGGAGCAGGGCCTCGGCCCAGCGCCACACGGGCGAGCCGCGGGGCAGCCGGGCGGTGCGGGCGGCCAGCAGGAGCGGTGTGATGAACAGGACCCCCATGGCGTCGCCGGTCCACCACACCGACCAGGTCGGCCAGAAGTCGTCGGCCGACAGCGCTTCGGAGGCCACCAGGACGCCGGTGCCGATCGTCGCGCTGAGCAGCATCCCGGCCAGGGCGCCGAGGAAGACCAGGGCGAGGGCGTCCTGGAGGCGGTCGAGCGTGGTGCGGAATCCGACGCGCCGCAGCAGGAGGCAGGCGCAGATCGGGGCGATGGTGTTGCTCGCCGCGATGGCGAGGACGGGGAGGATCGACGGCCCGAGCGTCACGTTCACCACGAACGCCCCGAGCGCGATGGCCGGCCACATCCGAAGGCCCCACAGCATCAGGGCGACGAGGGCGATGCCGGTGGGCGGCCAGAACGGGGTGACCTGACCGCGTACGAGCTGCTGCTCCAGGCCGAGCTTGGCGCTGCCGTAGTACGCGGCGGTCACGGCGGCCAGCTTCAAGGCCTCGGTGCCGTACTGCCGGAGCCGCCCGTCGGACGCCAGGTCGGTCATCCCGGCTCGCCGCCGCTTCCCGATCGTTCCCCGAGCCTTCCGTGCCGCAGGACCAGGACGGCGGCGTCGTCGTTGTGGCCGGTGAGGTCGGCGACCTTGATCACCTCGGCGGCCAGTTCGTCCGGGTCGGTGCAGCAGGCGTCGCCGACCAGTTCGGCCACCTTCTTCATCCCGTCCTCGAGCGGGTACTCGGGGCCCTCCACCACACCGTCGGTGAGCAGCACGAACGCGCCCGGCTCGGTCAGCATCCGGCGGGACGACGGGTAGTGCTCGCCGGCGTTGATGCCCAGGGGCAGACCGCCTTCGTTCAGGACGATCTCGCAGCGGCCGTCGGTCGTGGCCCAGACGGCCGGGACGTGTCCGGCGCGGGCGTCGCAGAGCTCTCCGGTGGCCGGGTCGAAACGCAGGAACGAGCAGGTCACGAAGAGTTCGGTGGCCATCGCGACGAGCAGGTCGTTCGTACGGCCCAGCACCTCCGCCGGGTCCGTGGTGGCGGTCGCGACGGCGCGCAGACAGGTGCGCACCTGTCCCATGAGCGCAGCGGCCTCGACGTCATGGCCCTGGACGTCCCCGATCGCGAACCCCACCGAACCGTCCGGCATCACGAAGCCGTCGTACCAGTCGCCCCCGATGTCCAGCCCGACCCGTGCGGGCGTGTACCGCCCGGCCGCGCGCAGATACGGCAGCACCGGGAGCTCCGCGGCGAGGACCTGGCGCTGGAGTGCGGCGGCGAGTTCGACGCGGGCCTGCTGGAACTTGATCTGGTCCAGTATCCGGCCGGTGAGATCCCCGAGCTTCTGGAGCAGCTCTCTGGTGGCACCGGCCGAATCGGTGCGGCGGTGGGCCATGGCATCACACTCCGGTTCCTGCGGAGCGCCGCGCCATATGCGGCGTTCTCACGGTACTCCCGTGACGAGAGGGGCTCCCTCCTCAGAACTCCTGGTCCCCCCAAGCAAGCGCGTCCAGATCGCCGTCGAAGTCCTCCCCCAGGCCCGCCACGCCCGGGAACATCCCCTCCAGGGGGTCCGGCGCCGTCGGCTGTACGGCCTGTTCCGTCCAGATGCACTTGCCGGTCGGCGTGTACCGCGTGCCCCACCGCTGCGACAGTGCGGTGACCAGCTGGAGCCCGCGGCCGCCCTCGTCCGTCTCCGTCGCGCGGCGTATCCGCGGCATGGTCAGGCTGCCGTCGAAGACCTCGCAGATCAGGTTGGCGTCGTGCAGGAGGCGCAGGCGCAGGGGGCCCTTGGCGTGGCGGATGACGTTGCCGACGAGTTCGCTGGCCAGGAGTTCGGTGGTCGGGGTGAGGTCCTCCAGGCCCCAGGCCGCGAGCTGCTTGCGGATCAGGCTGCGGGCCTGCCCCGCCGCCTTGGGGTCCTTGGGCAGGGGCCAGGAGGCCATGCGGGAGGTGGGCAGCGCGTGCAGGCGGGCCAGCAGGAAGGCCGCGTCGTCGGCCGCCTGGTGGTCGGCGGGCAGCAGGGCGGAGGTGACCCGCTCGCAGAGGTGCTCGAGGTTCGTCACCGTGCCGTCCGCGTGCGCGGTGCGCAGGACGTCCGCGAGCGCCGCCATGCCCTCGTCCATCTCACGCTTGGACGACTCCACCAGGCCGTCGGTGTACAGCACCAGCACGCTGCCCTCGGGGACCGGGATCTCCGTCGTCTCGAAGGGGGGCTCGGCCGCGCCGAGCGGCGGGTCCGCCGACAGGGGCGGGAACACCACGGTGCCGTCGGGGTGCAGCAGGGCCGGGGGCGGGTGGCCCGCCCTGGATATGGAGCAGACGCGGGTCGTGGAGTCGTAGAGCGCGTACAGACAGGTCACGTACGACTCCTCGCCCATGCCGCCGACGATGTCGTTGAGGTGGCTCATGATCTCGTCGGGCGGCAGTTCGAGGTCGGCGAGGGTGTGGACGGCGGTGCGCAGCCGGCCCATCGTCGCGGCCTCGGGCAGGCCGTGGCCCATGACGTCGCCGACGACCAGGGCGACCTGGCCACCCGACAGCGGGATGATGTCGTACCAGTCGCCGCCCACGTCCATGCCCTGCCCGGCCGGAAGGTAGCGGGCGGCCGCCGTGCAGGCGGGCAGGTCGGGCAGGTCGCGGGGGAGCAGGCTGCGCTGGAGCTCGCGGGACCGGGTGTGCTCGGCGTCGAAGAGACGGGCCCGTTCCAGCGCCTGGGCGACCAGGGCGCTGGTGGCGGTGAGCAGGGTGCGCTCCTCGTTGGTGAGGCGGCGCGGGTGGTCGAAGGTGACCGCGCAGACGCCGAAGGTGTGCCCCGAGGCGGTCAGCGGGAGCAGCGCCCAGGCCTGTTTGCCGGCGCGGGCGGGCAGGTCGGCGAGCTCGGGGTAGCGGGCGGCGAACTCCTGCTGGGAGGACATGAACGTCGGTGTGCCGGCCCGGACCGCGTCCCACAGCGGGCTGGGTTCCGTACGCTCGCGGCCGTCGAGGATGGCGAGGATGTCCGGCGGGTAGCCGACGGATCCGACGGTGTGCAGCCGCTCGCCCTCCACGGCCTGCACCACCAGGCCGGTCGCCTCGAACGGCGGCAGCACCCGGCGGGCGACCGCGTCCACCACGTCCTTCGAGGTCGTCGCCTTGGCCAGCGCGGCCGTCAACTCCGCTATCCGTGCCGCCCGTTCGGACGCCGCCCGCTCGGCGGACCGGCGCTCCTCCTCCAGCCGCCGCTTCTCGGTGACGTCGGTGAAGTAGATGGTGCGGCCGTCGGGGCCCGGCACGAACCGGAGGTGGCACAGGCGGCCGTTGGGCAGCCGTACGTCGAAGCTGACCGACTTCTCCGCGGCGGCGGCCTGCCGGCAGCGGATCTCCAGGCCGGGCACCTGCTCGGCGGCGGGCAGATCCCACAGCAGCCGGCCGAACAGCTCCTCCTCGGAGAAGCCCAGGGTGCGTTCGGCCTCCAGGTTGGCGAAAGTGATCCGCCAGTCGTCGTCCATCGCGAGGAAGCCATCGCTCATGTGACGCAGGGCCCGGCCGAGCGCGTCACGGGCGGACCGTGGCTCGTTGCTGTCCCAGCCGACGCCTATCATCCGGTGCGGCTCGCCGTTGTCGTCGTACGTCGCCCTGCCGCGGGCCTGCGTCCAGCCCCAACTGCCGTCCAGCTTGCGCACCCGGTACTCGGCCTCGAACACGCCGTGCTCCAGGATCGCCCGGTCCACCAGGGCCAGCGTGGGCGCCAGGTCGTCGGGGTGGACGCATCTCATCCAGTTCTCGACCAGGGCGGTGTACTCCTCCGGCCGGGTGCCGTACAGCTCCAGCGCGGCCTCGTCCCAGAGCAGCTCGCCGGTCTGGATGTTCCAGTCCCAGGAGCCGACGCTGACCTCCTTCAGGGCCTGGCGCAGCCGCT
Source organism: Streptomyces sp. NPDC028907 (assembly GCF_055564995.1). Taxonomy (NCBI): domain Bacteria; kingdom Bacillati; phylum Actinomycetota; class Actinomycetes; order Kitasatosporales; family Streptomycetaceae; genus Streptomyces; species Streptomyces sp. NPDC028907. The sequence continues at coordinate 30,389 of NZ_JBVHVE010000022.1, read as the reverse complement.
CGCCGTTCTGCTCCGGCTGCACGGGCCGGGAGGGGCCGGCCGTCGGCGGTGCCTGGACCATGCGTTCCTCGGTCCACGCGATGACGGCACGCAGGAACTCCCAGTGCTCGGGACTCGGTTCGCCCTGGTCGCCCATCAGGACGCTGAGGGCTCCGGTGCTGCGCCTGCCCCGGTACATCGGCAGGGCGGCGATGCCGGTGCCGGGCCAGGCGGGACTCGGGGCGTCGGGCGTCGGGGCGGCCAGGGAGCCGGTCGGGGAGCCGGTCGGGGAGCCGGTCATGGACCCGGTCGTGGTGCCGGTCGGGGAGGAGCCCGTGCGGGGGTGGGGCGGTGAGCCGGTCGAGGAGTGGGCCGGGGAGCTGAACGGGGAGGGGATCGAAGGGCCCGCCGTGGAACCGGTCCGGGAGCCCGCCGACGAGCTGGTCGGGGAACCTGGCGCAGGGCCTGCCGGACCGCCGGAGCGGGTGCCGGGCGCGGAACCGGTCGGTGAGCCGGGCACGGAACCGGTCAATGAGCCGGGCGCGGAGTCGGCCTTGGAACCGGCCGACCGACTTGCCCCGGCCACCCCACTCGCCCCGGACATTCGACTCGTCCCGGCCACCCCACTCGCCCCGGGCATCCCGGCCGCCCCCATAGGGACCCAGACCCCGCCCCCCTCGTGCAGCGCACGCGCCGGAGCCAGCGGGCCCTCCTGGTCGATGATCTCCCAGCTACGGGTGAGGGTGGCCGGCAGCCCGGCCGTCGACACCAGGCGCAGCGCGGACATCGGTCCCCGCAGATGGATCATGCCGCCCAGAGCACCCAGCTCGCCCACCGCATGCTGCAGGGCCAGCCGGAAGACCTCGCTTTCCGCGACACCGGGCGCCACCGTGCCAAGCAGGGTCAGCCGAGCGTTCATGTTGTGGACCCTACCGTTCCGCACTCAACCGAATCGATCGTTCGCAAGATCCTCACGCCCCGTACCCGGCCGGTCGACACGACGTCAACAGCCAATATCCAACGCTGAGTTGATGTACTCCGCTTAGCATCACCCGGGATCCCCCGACCCGCTGAGGAGTGTCATGGACATCGGCGTATTCATCCCCATCGGCAACAACGGCTGGCTCATATCCAAGAGTTCGCCTCAGTACCTGCCCACCTTCGAGCTGAACAAGGCCATCGTGCAGAAGGCCGAGGAACACGGGCTCGACTTCGCGCTGTCGATGATCAAGCTCAAGGGGTTCGGCGGCGAGACCGAGTTCTGGGACCACTGCCTGGAGTCGTTCACGCTGATGGCGGGCCTGGCGGCGGTGACGGACCGGATCAAGCTGTACGCCTCCACGCCGATCCTGGTCCTCCCCCCGGCGATCGTCGCCCGTATGGCCACGACCGTCGACTCGATCGCCCCCGGCCGCTTCGGCATCAACATCGTCACCGGCTGGGCGCCCGGCGAGTACTCCCAGATGGGCCTGTGGCCCGGCGACGAGCACTTCGGCAACCGCTACGACCGGGCCGTCGAGTACGTCACCGTGATGAAGGAGCTGTGGCGCGAGGGCGTCAGCAACTTCAAGGGCGAGTTCTACGAGATGGACGACTGCGTGCTGTCCCCGCGGCCGGCGGACGGGCACATCGACATCGTCGCGGCCGGTCAGAGCAACACCGGCATGCGGTTCGCGGCCGAGCACGCCGACTACAACTTCATCCTCGGCAGCGGCGTCAACACCCCGCTGGCGTTCGCCGACACCACGGCCACGCTGGTGGACGCGGCGCGCGAGACCGGCCGGGACGTCGGCGCGATGTCCCTCTTCATGGTCATCGCGGACGAGACCGACGAGGCCGCGCAGGCCAAGTGGCGCGACTACCACGACAACGCCGACCGCGCCGCCCTCGCGTACATGGCGGGCGAATCGGCCTCGGACACCAACGCCGACGACTCCTCGACCGCCCGCACCATCGTGCTGCCCGAGGGCGCGGTGAACTTCAACATGGGCACGCTGGTGGGCTCGTACGAGACCGTCGCGAAGATGCTCGACGAGGTGGCCGAGGTCAACGGCACCAAGGGGATCATGCTGGTCTTCGACGACTTCCTGGAGGGCATCGAGAACTTCGGCACGCGCATCCAGCCGCTGATGAAGTGCCGCCAGGCGTGAGCGGGTTACCGCGGCAGACGGACGCGGACGCGGACTACGAGCGGGCCGGACTCGCCGGGCACCTGGCCCCCGGCACCTCCCCCGCCCTGCTCCTGGTCGACCCGGCCCGCGCGTACGTGGACCGCGAATGCCCGCTCTACGCCGGGGTCGAACCGGCCGTGGAGGCGATGAGGGCGCTGCTGTCGACGGCGCGGCGAGCGGGGATTCCCGTGGTCGTCACGCGCGTACGGTTCCGGTCGGACGGCCGCGACGGCGGGGTCTTCTTCCGCAAGGTGCCGACACTACGGGTGTTCGCCGAGGGCAGCCCGTACGGCGACTTCATCGACGGACTCGCCCCGGCGCCGGACGAGTTGACGGTGACCAAGCAGTACCCGAGCGCCTTCTTCGGCACGGCGCTGGCGGCGTACCTCACCGCGGGCGGAATCGACACCCTTCTCATCGCCGGCCTGACCACGAGCGGTTGTGTACGTGCCAGCGCGCTGGACGCCATGCAGCACGGGTTCGTCCCGGTCGTGGCGGAGGAGGCGGTCGGCGACCGGGACCCGGACGTGCACGCGGCGAACCTCTTCGACATCCGGCACAAGATCGGTGAGGTGTGGCCGATGGCCCGGATCGAGGAGTACCTCGGAGCCGTACGGGAAGAGGAGCGCCCATGACAGCCGTGGCGCCCTTGACGACAGCGGTGGTCGCGGGCAACCCCAAGCCCGCCTCGCGCACCCTCGACGCGGCCACGAGGCTCGCGGCGGAGCTCGCCGGGCGGCCTCCGGCCACGGTCGTCGACGTGATCGACCTGGGCGCGGGGCTGCTGGGCCGGGGCGACGAGCGGGTGGCGGACGCCGTACGGGCCGTCGCGGCGGCGGACCTGGTGGTCGTGGCCAGTCCCACCTTCAAGGCGACGTACTGCGGGGTCCTCAAGCTGTTCCTGGACCAGTTCGCGACCGGCGACGGCCTGCGGGACGTGGTCGCGGTGCCCCTCATGCTGGGCGCGGGCCCGACCCATGCCCTCGCCCCGGACCTGCTGCTCAAGCCGGTCCTGGTGGAACTCGGCGCGATCACGCCGGCGCCCGGTCTGTATCTGAGGGACAGCGGTTATGCGACGGACGGGGTCATCGCGGAGTACGCGGGGCGGTGGGGGCCGGTGTTGAGGGCGTTGACGGTCAGGGCGCCGAAGGGCTGAGCCGGTGCCGCCTGAGCCGGGGTGGTCCGGGCCGGGGCCGCCTTCCTCCCCCGCTCGGCGAACACGAACAGCCGCAGCACCAGGAACCGTCCGATGCCGGCCAGTCCGGAGGCGGTGAGGTAGACGGCCTGTTCCCGGAGCAGCGTGGGGGACGGCTGGACCGTGTGCAGTACGAACATCGCGGCGGTCGTGGCGAGGTAGGCGGCGACGGCCGACCCGGAGGACTGCAGATGCTGCCGCAGGCCCGGGCGGCGTCCGGTGCCGAAGGTGAACAGGGCGTGCAGCTCGGTGCACAGGAGGGTGGAGGCGATGGTGATCTGGGCGTTCGCCAGCGCCCAGGGCATCGCGGCGGCCAGGAGGGGAACGGCGGCGCTGGAGAGGAGTCCGACACCGCCGCCGCACACGACGAAGCGGGCGAAGGAGGAGAGGGGGCCGGGTGTCGACGGGCTCGGCCTCACCGATCGGCTCGCCATCACCGAGTGGCTCGGTATCGACGGGCGCTGCGACTCCATGACGGTTTCCTTCCGGGCGGGCCTGTCCTCTGAGGGACTCAGCTCATCCCGGCGCGGCTTCAGCGGTGCCTCAGTCGGGCTTCAGCCGGTATCAACGGGGCTTCAGCCCGCGTCGACCGGTTCGGCCGGGATCAACCGAGGCCAACGATTCCGTTGTCCGCCCGTGGAAACGATGGAGTGCTCTGCCGAACCGATGGTGGGGCAGACCCCACCACGAGAGGTCGGGTATCCACTCGCCGGACCGCTCGTCAGGCCTTGTCCTGCACGCGGAGTTCGTCGATGTAGCCCTGCGCGAGGCCGGTCGTCCGCGTGAACCAGTCCGTGAGTACGGCGATCTCGTCGGTGGAGTAGTCGGCGAAGAGGTCGATCAGGCGCGCGTAGTAGGGGCCGTAGAGTTCCTCGACCCGGGCGACGGCGGCCGGTACGGCGGCTACGCGGACCCGGCGGCGGTCGTTCGGGTCGGGGCGGCGGGTGACGAAGCCGGCGCGTTCCAGCCGGTTGAGGATGCCGGTCATCGCGCCGGTCGTGACGTGGGCGTGCTCCGCGAGGTCGCCCGCCGTGAGCAGGTTCTCGCCGGCCTTCAGGACGCAGCCGAAGCAGAGCAGGTCGGTGATGTTCAGGCCCAGCCGCTGGGCCATCTCCTGCTGACCGAGCAGGTGGGCGGCGATGAGGGAGTCCATCGCGTCCAGCGCCTGGGCCGGGGTGGCGGTGGGACGCGGCGGCTTGGCTTGCATCTTTTCTAATTGCCTTAGCTCGTGAGAGATTTAGTCTCTAAACTTCTTACATCGTGAGGAAGTTTTGCTGCCTACGGGAGGGAGCAGGCACATGAGCCAGTATGACGAGGGACATACGGTCGCAGGATGGACCGGAACCGCGATCGCGACGATCGGTTCCGCCGTGCTGGGGGCCGGGGTGTGCATGGTGTCGGCCCCGCTGATCGCGGGCGGACTCGGCATCGCGGCGGCGAGCGTCCTCGTCACCTGGGCCCTGCACCTGTCCGGCTGGGGCAAGCCTCCGGGCGTACGGCCGCGGGACCAGTGGCGGATGGGGGCACGCGACCTGACCGCGCGGGCGGGGCATGCGGAGTGCTGGGGGTGCCGATTGGCGGGACGGGGCCGGGGGCGGGAACTGCGTACGGCTGAGGTGGCGGTCGTGGCCCCGGTGGTGGGGGAGCCGGAGGTGGCTGCGGCGGAGACTGGTCGCTGAACGGGCGTTGTCAGTGCCTGCCTCTACGCTCGGGAGCGATGGCACAGGCATGGAGATGCTCGGGGTTGCGGTGGTCGGCGGACGGCCCCGAACTGGCGTGGGACGGCGGTCGGCGCTCCCCGCTGACCTGGGGGAAACGGGTGGCCTTCGCGGTCACGGAAGGGGGAGTGCGGACCTGCGTGGGCGCGCGGGGGCACGCGTGTCCGCTGCGGGCGACCGTGCCGGGGCGCAGTACGGGGGCGCGCTGCGAGGAGTGCGCGCGGCTGGACCGGGCGCACTCGGTCGCCGCCGACACGATCGCGGACGACCCCCGTCCCTACCACGTCTATCTGGCCTGGTTCGGCCCCAGCATGACCAAGGTCGGCATCACCGCCCTCGAACGCGGCCCGGCCCGGCTGCTGGAACAGGGGGCGATCTGCTTCACCTGGCTCGGCGTCGGCCCCCTGATGGCGGCCCGCCGCACCGAGGAACTCCTGCGGGCCGCACTCCGGGTACCGGACCGCATTCCCTACGCCGACAAACGGGCCGTACGGTCCGCGCTGCCGACGTCGGCGGAGGAGCGGGCGACCGAGGTGGCGGACCTGCACGCCCGCGCCGTTGCGCTGCGGGGCTGGCCCGAGTCCCTCACCCGCGAGCCCTGCCAACCGGTCGACCACGCCGGGGTGTTCGGCCTGGCCGACCTGCCACCTGCAGTCGGGGCGGTGACCGAGCTGGTCGCGGGCGGGGTGGTGAGCGGGCGGTTGGTGGCCGCCGCGGGGCCGGATCTGCATCTGGAGACGGGCGCTGGTGGAGACGGGGGAGACGGTGGGGGCGGGGTGGTCGTGGTTGATACGCGGTTGATGACGGGGTGGGAGCTGGTGCCGGCGGGTGCGGTGGGGGGAGTGACGGTGCCGGTGCGGGAGTTCGAGGAGCGGGGGGTGGGGGTGCAGGACGGGTTGTTCTGAAGGGCTTGGCTTGTGCGTTCGCGGCGGGGGCCCAGGGGGGACCCCTCTGGGCCCCCGCATACGGAGCACGAGAGTCTTACGCCCGGCCGTCGGCTCGACCGGAGTCCGGTCAGAACTCCAGCACCTCGCGGTCGAGCGGATACCGGGCACGGTGAAAGCCCTCGTACGGCGAGGGCGTGATCGGCAGGACGCCGGTCGGCTGCAGGCCCAGGTTGTCGTCCCAGAGCCGGGGTTCGACCTGCCCGAGGACGCGGAAGTGCCGGAAGGTGAACGGCGGGCTGTCGGTCGGGAAGAACTCGGCTGTGGTCATCACCTGGAAGTGCAGGTGCGGCGTGGTCGAGTTGCCGCTGTTGCCGATCAGCCCGAGGACCTGGCCGGGGGCGACCCGGTCGCCCTCGCGGACTTTGAGCGAACCGGGCTTCAGATGGGCGTAGAGCAGGTAGCGGCCCGGCGCGACTTCCAGGGTGACGTGGTTGCCGACGGTGTTCTCGATCGGCGGTACGGGCGGCGTGACGGGCGGCGGGTTGTCCGCGATTCCGTCCTGGACCTCCACGACTCTGCCGCCGGCCGAGGCCACGACCGGCTGACGGTAGCTCAGGTAGCTGGTGAGCTGAGTGGGATCGCCTTCCCAGGTCTGCCCTTGCCTGCCGACCCGGTACCAGTCGATCGCGAACCGCTGCGGCACAGAGAAGCGGCCGTTGATCGGGGCGAGGCCGCGCCGGTGGTGGGTGTTGCCGCAGCACGACTCGCTGGAGTACCAGGTGCCGGGGCGGACCGGCGGGCCCAGGTTCAACGGCGGGGTGCCGGAGGTCGGGGTGGCCTGCACCGTCTCCGCGAAGGCGGAGGGGCCGGAGGGGGCCAGGACCGCACCCGAGAGACGGTGTTCGAGGACCTTGGGCACCGGCTGACCCCGGCCGAGGATCAGGTCGAGCCAGATGACCCACTGCTGGGAGCCCTGGATGACGGTCGGCGTCGGCGCCGGGGGTGGTGGGGTGTACCCGTCCGCGCCCGGCAGGGGGTCGCCCACCGGATTGGCTGCCGCGGCCAGTGCCTGCCCGCTCAGCGAACCGAGGACCCGGTGCGTGCGGGCGTCCAGGACGTCGACACGGTCGAGCCGCAACGGCGTGCTGCTGGGCAGTGAGCTCGTGGTGAGCAGTTCGTACGAGAGATGCGTCTTGCCGTCCGTGGCGACGAACGGCGTCGGCTCGGTCATCACTGCCGCCGTCAACGGCGTGAACTGTGCGCCGGGCGCCGGAGTGGTCGCACCGGTCCCGTGTCCGGGCGCCGGAGTGGCCGCGCCGGTCGCGTATCCGGGTTCCGCTGAGGCCAGCAGCATGCCGGCCGCGAGCACGGCAGCGGCGAGCCCGCGAAGTAGCGGGCTGCGGCCAGTGCGGTTGCGAGGGTCGCGCTCTGCCATTGCGCTCTTTCATCCGTCGGATCCGGGGCCGTGAAGGACACCGGCACGCCCCGCGCCGAGGCGCAGGCCCATGTAATCCGCCGGCGCCCCGCTCCGGTCGGAGGGCACCGAGTCAGGCGCCGAACTGCACCCGTCCAGCGGCATCGACCACGGAGTCCTCGCCTCACGGCGGCAGCATCGCCATTCCGCCGATGCGCCCCTGGCCAAGGACTTCCCCAGCACTCCCTGAGAACCTCCTGTGCGTTTCTCAGGGAAATCACAGGTTTCAGAAAGCGTGTTCTCAGAGGACCTCGACATCGTGTCCAGCATGACCACGACCTCGCCCCAGGGGCGCACCGAACTGCTGAGGCCGGACGGGAGCCCCGTCCGAGTGCTTGTGGTGGACGACGAGCTGTCGATCACCGAACTTCTGTCCATGGCCCTTCGCTATGAGGGCTGGCAGATCCGGAGTGCCGGTGACGGCACCGGCGCGGTGCAGACCGCACGGGAGTTCCGGCCCGACGCCGTCGTCCTGGACATGATGCTGCCGGACATGGACGGGCTGGCCGTCCTCGGGCGGCTGCGGCGGGAGCTGCCGGACGTGCCGGTGCTGTTCCTGACGGCCAAGGATGCGGTGGAAGACCGTATCGCCGGGCTCACCGCCGGAGGGGACGACTACGTCACCAAGCCGTTCTCGCTCGAAGAAGTCGTCGCACGGCTGCGCGGGCTCATCCGGCGGTCCGGCGCCGCCGACCGGCGATCCGACTCCATGCTGGTCGTCGGAGACCTCACGCTCGACGAGGACAGCCACGAGGTGTCACGAGCCGGGGAGAACATCCACCTCACCGCCACCGAGTTCGAGTTGCTGCGGTTCCTGATGCGTAATCCGCGGCGTGTGCTGAGCAAGGCTCAGATACTCGACCGCGTGTGGTCGTACGACTTCGGCGGGCAGGCCAACGTCGTCGAGCTCTACATCTCCTATCTGCGGCGGAAGATAGACGCCGGCCGGGAGCCGATGATCCACACCCGGCGCGGTGCCGGTTATCTCATCAAGCCCGCCGCGTCATGAGCGGGCGGCGACGACCGCTTACGCAGAGGAGACGAGCGGGTCAGCCGCGCACACTGCGGGCGCGGCTCGTCGTCGCGTCGGTGGTGCTGATCGCCGTGGTGTGTGCGGTGATCGGTACGGTGACGACGCTGGCGCTGCGTTCGCATTTGTACGAGCAGCTGAACGACCAGGTCGACGACGTCGGCAATCGTCTGTCGGGACCCATGAAGCCCGGCACCGAGGACGACCCCGACGGGAGGGACAGACTCACCGGCTTCGTCGAAGGACCGGCGCAGCCGAAGACCATCGCCGCCGAGGTCGGCACCAGCGGGACGGTCGCCCGGGCGTTCATCGCCGAGGCCTCCAGCGACGACGGTCCCTTCCAGCGGAACTCGGCCATCGCGCTCACCGACGAGCAGAAGTCCGCCTTCGCGAAGGTGCCCACCACGGGCATGCACACCGTCGAGGTCCCCGGCCTCGGCGAGTACCGGGTGCAGTACGTCCCCGGACCCGATGGAGGCGGCTACTACGTCGCCCTGCCCACCGAGTCGGTCACCACCACCATCAGCACCCTCATCCTCGTGGAGGTGAGTGTCACCGGCGCCGGCCTGGTCGCCGCCGCCATCGCGGGCTCCGTCCTCATCAGCGTGGCCACCCGCCCCCTCCGCCGAGTCGCCGCCACCGCCACCCGCGTCTCCGAACTCCCCCTCCACACCGGCGAGGTGAACCTCAGCGAGCGGGTCCCCGAGTCCGAGACCGACCCGCACACCGAGGTCGGGCAGGTCGGCGCGGCGCTCAACAGGATGCTGGACCATGTCCACGCCGCCCTGCACTCCCGCCAGCAGAGCGAGACGCGGGTACGGCAGTTCGTGGCAGACGCCAGCCATGAGCTGCGCACCCCGCTCGCCTCCATCCGGGGGTACGCCGAGCTGACCAGACGCGGAAGGGAAGAGGTCGGGCCCGACACCCGGCACGCGCTCGGCCGTATCGAGTCCGAGGCCGGGCGGATGACCCTCCTCGTCGAGGATCTCCTCCTGCTCGCCCGGCTCGACGCGGGCCGCCCCCTCCAGTTCGAGCAGACCGACCTGATCCCGCTCGTCGTCGACACCATCAGCGACGCCCGCGCGGCCGGCATGGACCACAACTGGCGGCTCGACCTGCCCGACGAACCCGCGCTCGTGTCCGCGGACGCGGCCCGGCTGCAACAGGTCCTCGTCAATCTGCTGGGCAACGCCCGTAACCACACCCCACCCGGGACCACGGTCACAGCCCGTGTTCAGCGGCGGGGTCCGTGGATGTGCGTGGACGTGGAGGACGACGGGCAGGGCATCCCGGCCGATCTGCTCCCGCACGTCTTCGAACGGTTCGCGCGCGGCGACTCCTCGCGCTCGCGTGCCTCCGGCTCGACCGGCCTCGGACTGGCCATCGTGCAGGCCGTGGCGACCGCGCACGACGGCGCCGTGACCGTCGACAGCGTGCCGGGACGGACTGCGTTTACGGTGCATCTGCCTGCGCTGCCCGCGCAGCCGCGGCCCGAAATGAGCTGGCAACAGCACTCACAGGCACAACACAGCGTCACCACATGGGCGGAACAGGGCGCCTGACAAAAGTCGGTTCCATGCGAACCGACTCTTCTCCCGGCACCCTGCCGGCGCGGGAGCACCTCCCGGCCGGCGACGCCGGTACGCCTGTCCTGGACGTAGTGATCCCCGTCTACAACGAGGAGAAGGACCTCCAGCCGTGTGTGCTGAGACTGCGTGATCACCTCAAGCGCACATTCCCGTACGCGTTCCGCATCACGATCGCGGACAACGCGTCGACGGACACCACCCCCCAGGTGTCCCAGCGGCTGGAGGCGGAGCTCCCGGAGGTCAGGGCCTTCCGGCTGGAGCAGAAGGGCCGCGGCCGGGCGCTGCGGACCGTCTGGTCCGCCTCGGACGCCCCGATCCTCGCCTACATGGACGTGGACCTGTCGACCGACCTCAACGCCCTCCTCCCGCTGGTCGCGCCGCTGATCTCCGGCCACTCGGACCTGGCGATCGGCTCCCGGCTGGCCCGTAGCTCACGGGTGGTGCGCGGGCCCAAGCGGGAGTTCATCAGCCGGGCCTACAACCTCATCCTGCGCGGCTCGCTCCAGGCCCGCTTCTCGGACGCCCAGTGCGGTTTCAAGGCCATACGGCGCGATGTCGCGCAGGCTCTGCTGCCGCTGGTCGAGGACACCGGCTGGTTCTTCGACACCGAGATGCTCGTCCTCGCCGAGCGGGCCGGGCTGCGGATCCACGAGGTGCCGGTCGACTGGGTCGACGACCCGAACTCCACCGTCCACATCGTGAAGACGGCGACCGACGACCTCAAGGGCGTGTGGCGGGTCGGCAGGGCCCTGGCCACCGGTTCGCTGCCGCTGGACCGGCTCGCCCGGCCCTTCGGCGACGACCCGCGCGACCGCGAGATCAAGGACGTACCCAAGGGCCTGGCCCGCCAGCTCGTCGGCTTCTGCGTCGTCGGCGCCCTGTCCACCCTGTTCTACCTCCTCCTCTACAGCGGCTTCCGCGTCTTCACCGGCTCGCAGACCGCCAACGCGCTCGCCCTCCTGGTCTCCGCGATCGCCAACACGGCCGCCAACCGCCGCCTCACCTTCGGAGTGCGCGGCCGCGGCGGCGCCGTACGGCACCAGGCGCAGGGCCTGGTCGTCTTCGGTATCGGCCTCGCCCTGACCAGCGGTTCGCTCGCCGCCCTGAACGCGGCCAGCAGCGACCCCACGCACTCCACCGAACTCGCGGTCCTCATCGCCGCCAACCTCGCGGCGACGGTGCTGCGCTTCCTGCTCTTCCGGGCGTGGGTGTTCCCCGACCGTCGCGACGACACCGATTCGACGGTCGTCGCCTCGCACCTGCCGGTGCCGGGCCCGTCCTCATCGACCTACTCCATGGCCGGGCACCGCCCGCTCTCCCCGTACACGTACGACACCGCACGGTTCCGCGCCGGTGAAGCCGCGGACGGCACCTGGCGGGACGCCACCATGCAGCTGCAGCCGGTGCGCCCGCACGACACCGACCCGAGGGACTCCCGATGACCATCCACTACGACCAGCAGACCCACGAACCCCACGAGACCTACGGCAGAGACGCGGGCCCCGCCACCTGGGCGCCTCCCCCGGCCCCCGCCTCCGGTGAGCCCAAGCAGCCCTTCGTACGGCGGATGTGGCGCGGCCGCCCCGAGGACCCCCGCTGGGCCCGCCCGGCCTTCCTCGGCCTCCTCCTCGCCACGCTCGCGCTCTACCTCTACAACCTCACCGCCTCCGGCTACGCCAACTCCTTCTACTCGGCGGCCGTCCAGGCCGGCAGCCAGTCCTGGAAGGCCTTCTTCTTCGGCTCGCTGGACGCGGCGGGCGCCATCACCGTCGACAAGCCCCCGGCCTCCCTGTGGCCGATGGCCCTGTCGGTCCGCCTCTTCGGCCTCAGCTCGTTCGCGATCCTGCTCCCCGAGGTCCTCATGGGCGTCGGCACCGTGGCCGTGGTCTACGCGGCCGTACGCCGCCGGTTCAGCCCCGCGGCCGGCCTGATCTCGGGCGCGGTGCTCGCGCTCACCCCCGTCGCGGCGCTGATGTTCCGGTTCAACAACCCGGACGCGATGCTGGCCCTGCTGATGGCCGTGGCCTGCTACCTCGTCATCCGGGGGCTGGAGGACGGCCGTACCAAGTGGCTGGTGTGGGCCGGTGTCGCGATCGGCTTCGCGTTCCTCGCCAAGACCCTCCAGGCCTTTCTGATCCTGCCGCCGCTCGCGATCGTGTACGCGGTCTGCGCGCCGGTGTCGGTGAAGAAGCGCATCGGGCAACTGGCCGCGGGGCTGGTGGCGATCGTCGTCTCCGGCGGCTGGTGGGTCGCGATCGTCGAGCTGTGGCCCGCCTCCTCCCGCCCGTACATCGGCGGCTCGCAGAACAACTCCTTCCTTGAACTGACCTTCGGCTACAACGGCCTCGGCCGGCTCAACGGCGAGGAGACCGGCAGCGTCGGTGGTGGCGGCGGTGGCGGGAACGGCGGCGGCAACTGGGGCGAGACCGGCTGGGACCGCCTCTTCAGCTCCTCCATCGGCGGCCAGATCTCCTGGCTGATCCCGGCCGCGCTGATCCTGCTGATCGCGGGCCTGGTGGCCACGCGCAAGGCCAAGCGCACATCGGTGACCCGCGGTTCGTTCCTCGTCTGGGGCGGCGCGCTGATCACGACCATGCTGGTCTTCAGCTATATGCAGGGCATCTTCCACGAGTACTACACCGTCGCCCTCGCCCCCTACGTCGCCCCGCTGATCGGCATGGGCGCGGCGCTGCTCTGGGAGAAGCGCGACAAGGTCTGGGCGTCGTTGAGCCTCGCGACCGCGACGACGGCCACCGCGGTCTGGGGCTACGTCCTGCTCAACCGCTCCTCCGACTACCTGCCCTGGCTGAAGTGGTTCGTCCTGGTCGGCGGTCTGGCGGCGGCGCTGGGCCTGATCTTCGCCGGCAAGCTCGGCCGTCAACTGACCCTGGGCGTCGTCGGCCTCGGCCTCGCCGCCGCGCTGGCCGGACCGACCGCGTACACGCTCACCACGGTGAACGAGGGCCACACCGGCTCGATCGTGACGGCCGGCCCGTCGGTCGCGGGCGGTCGGGGCGGCCCGGGCGGTGGCGGCGGCCCCGGTGGTGGCGGCGGTGGCTTCGGCGGCGGCATGCCGGGCCAGAACCAGCAGAACGGCAACGGCTTCCCCGGTGGCGGCACGCCTGGTCAGCAGGGCCAGAACAACCAGCAGGGCCAGGGCCAGAACCAGCAGGGCGGAATGCCCGGCGGCGGCATGGGTGACGGCGGCGGTGGCGGCGGCATGGGTGGCCTGCTCAACGGCGCCAGCGTCAGCGACGAGGCCAAGGCGCTCCTGGAGAAGAATGCGGGTGACTACACCTGGACGGCCGCGGCCATCGGCGCCCAGAACGCCGCGAGCTACCAGCTCTCCATAGGCGACCCGGTGATGGCGATCGGCGGCTTCAACGGCACCGACCCGTCCCCGACGCTGGCCGAGTTCAAGAAGTACGTGGAGGACGGCAAGATCCACTACTTCATCGCGAGCGGCAGCGGCGGCGGCATGGGCGGCAGCAGCAACGGCACCTCCTCGCAGATCAGCGAATGGGTCCTGGCCAACTTCAAGCAGGTGACGGTCGGTTCGGCGACGTTCTACGACCTGACGCAGAAGGCGAGCAGCTGACGTAGCCGGAGAAGGAGGGCGGTGGCCGTGTATGGCCGCCGCCCTTTCTCGTAACCCCGTTGTACAGTGTATGAGAGATGTTCTACGGTGTATGGCATGTCGACGTCTCCCCAGGAAAAGACCCTGGCCGCGGCCGAGGACGGCCACCCCCAGCGCTGGCTGATCCTCGGTGTCCTCTGCCTCGCGGTGCTCACCGTGGTGCTCGACAACACCGTCCTGAACGTGGCCATCCCCTCGCTCACCAGCGAACTGGGCGCGGCCACCTCCGACATCCAGTGGATGATCAACGCCTATTCGCTGGTGCAGTCGGGCCTGCTGCTCACGGCGGGCAGTGCGGCCGACCGCTACGGCCGTAAGAAGATGCTGGCCGCGGGACTGGCGCTGTTCGGCGTGGGCTCCCTCGTGGCCGGCCTCGCCGAGTCGACCGGCCAGCTGATCGCGGCGCGCGCCGGGATGGGCGTCGGCGGCGCGCTGCTGATGACCACCGTCCTGGCCGTGGCGATCCAGATCTTCACGCCGGAGGAGCAGCCGAAGGCGATCGGCATCTGGGCCGCGGTGAACTCACTGGGCTTCGCGGCCGGACCCCTCCTCGGCGGCTTCATGCTGGACCACTTCTGGTGGGGCGCGATCTTCCTGATCAACATCCCGGTCGCGCTGCTCGCCCTGGTGGCCGTCATAGTGCTCGTCCCCGAGTCCAAGAACCCGCAGGGCGACCGCCCCGACCTGCTGGGCGCGGTGCTCTCCACGATCGGCATGGCCTCGCTGGTCTACGCGATCATCTCCGGGCCGGAGCACGGCTGGCTGTCCGGCCAGGTCCTGCTGACGGCCGCCGTGGCCGTCGTCGTACTGGTCGCCTTCGGCTACTGGGAGAGCCGGATCCCGTACCCCATGCTCGACCTGCACTTCTTCCGGAACCGGCAGTTCACGGGAGCGATCGCGGGAGGTGTGTTGATCACCTTCGGGATGGGAGGCTCGCTCTTCCTGCTCACGCAGCACATGCAGTTCGTGCTCGGCTACGAGCCCCTGGAGGCCGGGCTGCGGACGGCACCGCTCGCCCTGATGATCGTGGCGCTGAACTTCACCGGCGTGGCGGCCAGGTGGGCGGCCCGGCTGGGCACCCCGCTCGCCATCGGGCTCGGCATGGCGGTGATGGCGGCGGGTCTGGCGTCCGTCGCCACGGTGTCCTCCGGCGGTTACACCGGCACGCTGCTGGGGTTGGTGCTCATCGGGACCGGCGCGGCGGTGGCGAGCCCGGCGATGTCGCACGCGATCATGAGCGCGATTCCGCCGGAGAAGGCGGGGGTCGGCGGGGGGATCAACGGCACGGTGGCGGAGTTCGGCACCGGGCTGGGGGTCGCCGTGCTGGGGGCGTTGCTCAACTCCCGGTTCGCGGCGCTGATTCCGGTGGCTGCGACGTCCCTGCCGGCGGCGTTGGCGGCTGCGGGGTCGGCCGGGGAGAGGGAACGGGTGCTGGCGGCGTTTTCCTCCGGGCTGGAGACCAGTTTGCTGGTGGGGGCGTTGGCTGTGTTGCTCGGTGGGTTGGTCGCCGGGGCGTTGTTGCGGCGGGCGGAGAGGGCAGATATCGCCTAAGAGCTCGGTTCATACGGTTGTTGGGCGGCCGCGGGTCCGCCGTGGCTGGTCGCGCGGTTCCCCGCGCCCCTCAGGGGCGCGGCCGCCTAGCATCTTGATCAGCTGATGGAGTCTAGGAAGGTGTGCCATGGCTAGGGCAGGTCGGCAGGCCGCGCGGACCAGCGTCTGGCTGGAGGGCAAGGAGCGGCGAGGCGGGCGTGGGGGCAGTCAGCCCTCCGGGCTCGACCGGGAACGGATCACCGAGGTGACCGTACGGCTGCTGGACGCCGAGGGGCTGGCCAAGTTCTCCATGCGGAGACTGGCGGCCGAGCTGAACGTGACCGCGATGTCCGTCTACTGGTACGTCGATACCAAGGACGACCTCCTCGAACTCGCCCTCGACGCCGCGTTCGGCGAACTGACGCTGCCCGACCCGGAGGCGGACGCGGACTGGCAGGACCAGCTGCGCGGACTGGCCCGCGGCTACCGCGACCTGCTGGTCCGCCACCCGTGGCTGTCGCCGTTGATCGGCACCTACGTCAACATCGGCCCGAACAGCCTTGAGTTCTCCCGCCTCGTCCAGCGCGTCATCCGCCAGACCGGCCTGCCCGCACACGGCCTGGTGGCCGCCATTTCCGCCGTATTCCAGTTCGTCTACGGCTTCGGCACGATGGAGGGCCACTTCATCACCCGCAGCGCCGCCTTCGGCATGACCCCGGACGACTACTTCAAGCACGCCATGAGCACGGTCACCCAGGCCCCCGACACCGCCGACATCGTCCAGGACTCCGCGGAACTCATGCAGGCCCGCGGCGGCGACACGGTCGAGGAAATGTGGCAACGGGACTTCGAGTTCGCCCTGGACCTGCTGGTCGCAGGCATCGAGGCGATGGTTGAAAAAGAGGGGCGCGAGCAACGCCCCTAGGGGCGCGGGGAACTGCGCGACCAGCCACAACCAACCCGCAGCCGCCAGACGATCCGCACCCCCGAGCTCCTAGGCGAACCGGCTCACCCTTGCGGAGCAAGCCGCGCTGGAAACCCACCCGTCGCCACCGGCCCCCACGACTCCGGCGTGACCCGGATGATCGACTTCCCCTGCTTCACCATCGCCTCCCGGTACTCGTCCCAGTCCGGATGCTCCCCCGAGATGTTCCGGAAGTACTCCACGAGCGGCTCCACGGACTCCGGCGAGTCGATCACCTCCGCGGAACCGTCGATCTGCACCCACGGCCCGTTCCAGTCGTCGCTGAGGACCAGGACGCTCACCCGGGGATCCCGCTTGGCGTTGCGCGTCTTGGCCCGTTCGGGGTACGTGGAGACCACGATCCGCCCCGAGTCGTCGACCCCGCAGGTCAACGGCGAGGCCTGCGGGCTGCCGTCGGCCCGCCTGGTCAGCAGCAGGGCGCGATGACGGGGCCGTACGAAGTCCAGCAACTCTTCGAGCGATACGCGGGTGTTCGTAGCGATGTTCGGTGCCATGACCTCAGCCTAGGGGCAGCGACTCGCCCTGCACGGCCTGGATGTCCAGCTCCACCTTCAGCGTCGTCCCGATGGCCGCGATGCCGGCCTGTACGACCTGGTTGTAGTTCATGGCGAAGTCGTCCCGGTGCAGCTCGGTCGTCGCCCGGAACGCCGCCCGGGTCCCGCCCCACGGGTCGGCGCCGGTGCCGAGGTAGGCCAGGTCCAGGTCCACGGGCCGTACGACACCGTGCATGCCCAGCTCTCCGTGGACCGTCCAGCGGTCGGAGCCCACGGCCGCGGTGACCCCCGTCGACCGGTAGGTGATCTCGGGAAACCGCTCCACGTCCAGGAAGTCCGGCGACTTCAGATGCCCGTCCCGCATGTCGTTGCCCGTGTCGATCGAGTCGGCCCGGATCACCGCCTCCACGCGGGACTTGGTGACGTCGTCAGGCGCGATCTCGATGGCGCCGGAGAAGCGGGTGAAACGGCCCCGCACGCTGGAGATCCCCAGGTGCTGGGCGACGGCGGCCACGCTGGAGTGCGCCGGGTCGACGGTCCACGGTCCGGGCGGCGGCAGCTCCGTGCCGCCCTGCCGGGCCAGGGTCACCGTGCCGACCTCGGCCCGCCCGCTCGCCGTGACGATCGCGCTCGCGGCGGCCGGCGCGTAGCCGACGGCGGTGACGATGACGGTGTACGCCCCCGGCGCCAGCGGGTTCGCGTCCCGTACGGCCCCCTCCGCGTCCGCCTCCGCACGCAGCACCTGCGTTCCGGTCATGTCGGTCACCGTGACGACCGCGTGCGACACGGCCCACCCGTCCCGGGTACGGATCCTCGCGGTCAGCCCCGTCAGTCCCATCCCGTCCAACTCCCTGCAAAGACTTACAAATTGGCCATGAAGAAGCCGGCCCGTGGCGGGGCGCACCTCCGCTCAGAGCGCGCCGCGCACCACGGGCCGGGGTCTTGTTAATCGCCCGGGTGGGCGAGCGTGATGTCGTGGTCGTCCGTGCCGCGGCCGGTCACCGTCAGCGCCGTCGCCACCGGCGGGTAGCCGGTCGCGATGACCGTGTACTCGCCGCCGTCCAGGTCGGTGAAGGCGTACGCCCCGTCCGGCCCGGTCGTCGCCGTGCCGACCACGTTGCCGGCTGCGTCGACCAGGGTGACCCGCGCGTCGGCCAGCGGGCCGTGCGGCGCCCGTACGACGCCCTGGACCTGGGCACCTGCCTCCAGGTCGACCTCGATCCGGGTGACTCCGGTGCCGCCGATCTCGACGGGCAGGGCGCGCGGCCGGTATCCGGCGGCGTTCACCGCGACGGTCACGGCACCCGGCACCAGCTCGGCGAAGCCGAACTCGCCCTGCTCACCGGTGGCGGCCGTGGCCAGCAGGTCACCGCGCACGTCGGTGACGATCACCATCGCGTCCTTGACGGCCAGCGCGCTCCCCGCGGCCCGGACCACACCGCTCAGGCCGCTGGTGCCGCTGAGCAGGATGTCGTACGCCACCGGCTCGTCGCCGTTCACGACGATGGTGGAGGCCTGCGGCTGGAAGCCGTCGGCGGAGGCGATCAGGACGTACGATCCGGCGCCCGGCGCGTCGACCGCGTACGAACCGTCGGCCTGGGCGACCGACCGGCCCAGCTGCCGTCCGGCCAGCGAGATCAGCGTGACCGCCGCCTGCGGCACGGGCGCGCTCTCGGCGCCCCGGACGAAGCCGCGGACCGGGACGCCGGACGAACCGGTGGTCTCCTCGGGGCGGGCCACCGTGGCCACGGCGGCGAGCTGCTGAGTGCCCTCCGTCGAGACCTCGGTGTCGGAGGCGGCGGTGGCCCAGCTCGGGACCCGCTCCTGCGCGGCGGCCGGTGCAGCGGCAGCCTCGGCGGCTTCGGCGGGCTCCGGCGTCACCGGCTCACCGCCCTCGGCGGCCTGGGCCAGAGCGCCCTTCGTCTTCAACGGGACCTCCTTGATGAACAGGGCGAACAGGAGGGCGAGGAAGGCGAGCGGAGCGGCGTAGAGGAAGACGTCCGCGACGCCGTGGCCGTACGCGCTCTCGATGACCGTGCGGACGGGCGCGGGCAGCGCGTCGAGGTCGGGGATCTCGCCGTGGCCCGACGAACCCTGCACGCCGAGCTTGGTCAGCCCCTCCTCGGCGTAGTGCGTGATGCGGTGGCTGAGGACCGCGCCGAGCGCCGAGACGCCCATGGCGCCGCCGAGGGAGCGGAAGAAGTTCACCACCGAGCTGGCGACGCCCAGGTCGCTCGGGTCCACCTGGTTCTGTGTGGCGAGGACCAGGTTCTGCATCATCATGCCGACGCCGAGACCCAGCAGGGCCATGAAGATCGCGACGTGCCAGTACTCGGTGTCGTAGCGGATCGTGCCGAGGAGCCCTAGGCCCGCGGTCACCAGGACACCGCCGGCCAGCAGCCAGGCCTTCCAGCGGCCGGTGCGGGTGATGACCTGGCCGGAGACGGTCGAGGAGACGAACAGGCCGACGATCATCGGGATGGTCAGGACGCCGGACATGGTCGGTGACTCGTTGCGCGCCAGCTGGAAGTACTGGCTGAAGAAGATCGTGCCTGCGAACATCGCGATGCCGACGAACAGCGAGGCCAGCGAGGCCAGCGTGATGGTCCGGTTGCGGAACAGGCGCAGCGGGATGATCGGCTCGCTCGCCCTGGACTCGACGAGGATGAAGACCAGCAGCAGCGCGAGCGCGCCACCGGTCATCGCGTACGTCTGTCCGGACAGCCAGTCGTACTTGTCACCGGCGAAGGTCACCCAGACCAGCAGCAGGCAGACCGCGGCGGTGATGAAGAAGGCGCCCGCCCAGTCGACCTTGACCTTCCGGCGGACGACCGGGAGGTGCAGGGTGCGCTGCAGCACGATGAGGGCGATCACGGCGAAAGGCACGCCGACGTAGAAGCACCAGCGCCAGCCGAGCCAGTCGGTGTCGGTGATGACGCCGCCGATCAGCGGGCCGCCGACCATCGCGGTCGCGAAGGTGGCGCCGAGGTAGCCGTTGTACCGGCCGCGCTCACGCGGGGAGATCATCGCGGCCAGGATGATCTGGGCCAGCGAGGACAGACCACCCATGCCGATGCCCTGGACGGCGCGGAAGGCGATGAGCATCCCGGCGTTCTGCGACAGACCGGCCAGCGCGGAGCCGGCCACGAAGATCACGAGGGCCAGCTGTATGAGCAGCTTCTTGGAGAACAGGTCGGCGAGCTTGCCCCACAGCGGGGTGGACGCGGTCATCGCCAGCAGCGACGCGGTGACCACCCAGGTGTAGGCGCTCTGGCCACCGCCGAGGTCCTTGATGATGTCGGGCAGGGCGTTGGAGACGATCGTCGACGACAGGATCGCCACGAACATGCCGAGCAGCAGCCCGGTCAGCGCTTCCATGATCTGCCGGTGCGACATCGGAGCGCCGTCGGCGTGGGCGCCTCCTGAGTGCTTGGCGTGGGCCCGCACACCGGCTGGTGTGGTCGTTGCCATGGGCTTCCTTCTCTTACTGGGTGATCGCGGGTGTCGCGGGTGTACGGGGGGACGGTTCGTCGAAGCACGACCTCAGTCGCGCCATGAGCCGGGTGAGCTGGGCCACCTCGTCGTCGGTCCAGTCGCTCAGGCGCCGGGCGAGCATCTGGGTGGTGCACCGGGACAACCGGTCCACCTGTGCCACGCCCGCGGGCGTGAGACGCAGGATGCGTGAGCGCTTGTCCGCCGGGTCGGGGGACCGCTCGATCCAGCCCCGCTCGACCACATGGGCCACATGACGGCTGGTGACCGACATGTCCACGGCCAGCAGCTCGGCGAGCTTGCTCATGCGCATGTGCCCGTGGCGGCTCAACAAGGTCAGTACGGCGGCGGAACCGGCGGGGCAGTCGGGCGGCAGCGTCCGTCCCATCTCCCGCTTCACGGCACCGAAGGCGCTGAACTGACGGACCAGCTCCTCGTACTGCGCCTGCTCGGCCATCACACCTCCGTCATTTGTTGCTTAGGGCAACCATAGAAGCGATTGGTTGCTGCAGGCAAACAATAGGCGTGGGTGCGCCGCAAAAACTTGGCAAAGGCAAGTATTGCGACCGTAAATGTGCAGGTGGGGTGGGTCCTGTGACCCCCTGTGCAGGGCGGGAGCCCCCACTTGGGCCGAACGGGCGAATTCGCTAGGGTCTCAGCCCATGGCTAACACCCAGGGCCCCCAGGGCAACCACGACCCCGCAGGCAGCACCCAGATGTTCCGCGCGTTCGTCGACGAGGGCCCCCAGGCCGGTCGTCAGCAGCAGGCCGCCGCCTCCTCCGGCCCTCGCATCGGCCTGATCCTCGGCGTCGTCGTCGCCGTGGCGGTCGTCGCCGCGGTGGCGTGGCTGGCGTTCAAGTAGACCGTACGGCCGCTACTGCCACCGGACGGTGACGTCCCGCGTCTCGATGTGCATGCCCAGCGGCACCCTCCCCCACTCTCGAATGCGCTCGAGCGGGGGGACCCCCATGGCGTCGACGCACACCGTCCAGGTCCGCTCCTCGCGCTTCCCGGCCCCGATCGGCGCCGGGAGCTTCCGCGTGGACTCGACCGTCGCCCAGTCGATGCCGAGCGCGCCGATGACGTGCGTGCCGAAGGTGACGGTGCCGGAACGCACGGCTGTGCCGCCCGAGTTGTGGAAGTCGAGGGTGACCTTCTCGCACCAGCGCCGGTCGGTGGGCTCCCGTACGGGGTCGCTCACGGTCAGCTTCGCGGGCGTGGACGTCGCGGGTGCGGAGGCCGTGGGAGCGGAGGTCGAGGGAGCGGAGGTCGAGGGGTCGGGTGGACTGCTGGGCGGGGCGGTCGAGGCGGACGGTGTGACCGCGGGGCCGCGGGTGCCTCGGGTGCCGCTCGAAGGGTGGACGGGACTCTCCGTCTCTTCGCGTTCCGCTCCCTGAGAGGATGCCGGCGCCCGACTCCCGCCCCGCCCCCGGGAATTGCCGGAACCGCCACCGCCACCTTCACCGCTGCCGCCCTCCGGCCCGTCCAGCGGCACCAGCGTCACCTCGCCGGTGGGCGCGGCAGCCGTACCGGACACCCTCGGCGGACCGCCCGCCGCCCCCGTCGCGACGTACCCGTCACCACTCCCGCCGCCACCGCACGCGGCCAGCACCCCGCCCAGGCAGACGACGGCCGTCGACGCGCCGATCAGGGCGCACCGACGGCCAGGTGTCGTGGTCGTCCACATCCGGCCAAGCATCGGGCCATGGTGGCTGACGCTCCGTCAAATATGAAGGGAGCGGACGGGGTCAGTCGGAGATGAGGCCCTCGCGCAGCTGGGCCAGGGTCCGGGTCAGCAGCCGGGAGACGTGCATCTGGGAGATGCCGACCTCCTCGCCGATCTGCGACTGCGTCATGTTGGCGAAGAAGCGGAGCATGATGATCCGCCGCTCGCGGGGCGGCAGTTTGGCCAGCAGCGGCTTGAGGGACTCGCGGTACTCGACGCCTTCAAGGGCGGTGTCCTCGTAGCCGAGCCGGTCGGCCAGGGAGCCCTCGCCGCCGTCGTCCTCCGGGGCCGGGGAGTCCAGCGAGGAGGCGGTGTACGCGTTGCCGACCGCGAGGCCGTCGACGACGTCCTCCTCGGACACGCCCAGCACGGCGGCGAGTTCGGTCACCGTCGGGGAGCGGTCCAGCTTCTGGGAGAGCTCGTCGCTGGCCTTGGTGAGGGCCAGGCGCAGCTCCTGGAGCCGGCGCGGGACGCGCACCGACCAGGAGGTGTCACGGAAGAACCGCTTGATCTCCCCGACCACGGTCGGCATCGCGAACGTGGGGAATTCCACGCCCCGTTCGCAGTCGAAGCGGTCGATCGCCTTGATCAGGCCGATGGTGCCGACCTGGACGATGTCCTCCATCGGCTCGTTGCGCGAGCGGAAGCGGGCCGCCGCGTAGCGCACGAGCGGGAGGTTGAGCTCGATCAGGGTGTCCCGGACGTAGGCGCGCTCGGGGCTGTTCTCGTCCAGGGCGGCGAGCCGCAGGAACAGGGAGCGGGACAGGGTGCGGGTGTCGATCGAATCCGACGTCGGAAGGGCCGGGGCCGGCACGGCCTCCAGAGCCG
The DNA here is from genome assembly GCF_055564995.1 of Streptomyces sp. NPDC028907. NCBI lineage: Bacteria > Bacillati > Actinomycetota > Actinomycetes > Kitasatosporales > Streptomycetaceae > Streptomyces > Streptomyces sp. NPDC028907. The sequence continues at coordinate 7,653 of NZ_JBVHVE010000022.1, read as the reverse complement.
TGACGTCGTCGAGAACGGCGTCGGGCGCGGACTCGCTCTTTGTGAGCGTGAGCACCTTCGAGCTGCCCTGGTCTGCGGACATGCCACCCCCTTTGGGTCGCGGGACGGTCGTGGCGAACGCTCCGATCGAGGAACGCCAGCCTTCACCTGAATACCGGAGCCGAGGCCACGGCAAACGCGCTTCCCGAAGAATGTCACATGTCGGCAACACGCTGTAGTGACATGTCGACATGTGAGACTCGAATCGGCCCTGGATAAAGGGGGTCTGACGGCCTTTCGGCCCAGAACTGTCGGGATCCGCCCTGGTGAGCGATTCGCTCGGGACGGTGACCGGTCGCTCCTGTTTGCGGTTAGGCGTCGATCCGGTTCGCCGAACGCAGCCGCTGGAAGCTACGCGCGAGTAGCCTCGAAACGTGCATCTGCGACACCCCGAGTTCCGCACTGATTTGCGACTGGGTGAGGTTGCTGTAGTAGCGCAGGAGCAGGATTCTCTGCTCGCGTTCGGGGAGTTGCACCAGCAGATGCCGGACCAGGTCGCGGTGTTCCACGCCGTCCAGCGCGGGGTCCTCGTAGCCGAGCCGGTCCAGCAGTCCGGGCAGCCCGTCGCCCTCCTGCGCGGCCTCCAGCGAGGTGGCGTGGTACGAGCGTCCGGCCTCGATGCAGGACAGCACCTCGTCCTCGGTGATGCGCAGCCGCTCGGCGATCTCGGCGGTGGTGGGGGTGCGCCCGAAGGCGGTGGTCAGGTCCTCTGTCGCGCTGTTGACCTGGACCCACAGCTCGTGCAGCCGGCGCGGTACGTGGACCGTGCGGACGTTGTCGCGGAAGTACCGCTTGATCTCGCCGACGACGGTCGGCATCGCGAACGTCGGGAACTGCACACCCCGGTCCGGGTCGAAGCGGTCGATGGCGTTGATGAGCCCGATGGTGCCGACCTGGATCACATCCTCCATGGGCTCGTTGCGGGAGCGGAAGCGGGCGGCCGCGTAGCGCACGAGCGGGAGGTTGGCCTCGATGAGCGCCCCGCGCACGCGGTTGTGCTCCGGCGTGCCCGGCTGCAACTCCTTGAGCTCTCCGAAGAGCACCTGGGTGAGCGCCCGGGTGTCCGCGCCGCGGCTGCGGGGCGGCGTGGCCGCGGGAGTGTCCTCCTGGGGTGAGTGGGTCGGGGCTTGAGGCGCAGTACTGGCCGGCACGGTCAACTCCACCTCGTGATCCATCAACTCATCCGTCAAAAGCGGTCATAGCATCACAAGACAGTTCATTGTGTTCAAGTACCGCATAATCCCGTGTTGGGAATGGATCGGTGCGTAAGACACGCGAAAGCCCCCCGCCGTTCCGGCGGAGGGCTCGGGGGGGGTTCCGGGCGGACCGGAGCGCCGGGCCTCAGAATTCGTAGTCGGCGATCACCCAGGTGGCGAACTCGCGCCACAGCGTGACGCCCGCCTGGTGCTCGGGGTGCTCCACGTACGCGCGCAGGGCCGCCGGGTCCTCGAAGGCGGAGTTGATCGCGAAGTCGTAGGCGATGGGGCGGTCGCTGATGTTCCAGCCGAGTTCCCAGTGCCGCAGCTCGGGGATCCTGCCCTCCAGCGACCGGAAGGCCTCGACGCCCTCCACGACCCGCGGGTCGTCGCGCTCGACGCCCTCGTCGAGCTTGAAGAGGACCAGGTGGCGGATCATGTGCGTACTCCCTAGCTTTCGCCTCCGTTGGCGATCCATGTCATGAAGTCGCCGATGGCCTTGGCGGCGTCCGATATGCCCTGGAACCCTATCTCGACGTACCCGGCGGCCCCTTTCGGGTCCGTGATGATCACGTAGAACACGAAGACCACGACGACGTAGACGGCGACCTTCTTCGAATTCACCGCCACGGCGGCCTCCCCTGTCACTTTTGCCCCATCGACCGGACATGATCGCACGAAGGGCCCCGTCTTTCGACGGGGCCCTTCTGAGAGCGGTAGCGGAGGGATTTGAACCCTCGGTGACTTGCGCCACACTCGCTTTCGAGGCGAGCTCCTTCGGCCGCTCGGACACGCTACCGAGGGAGACCTTACAGCACGCCGGGCCGTGCTCTGAAATCGGTTTTCGCCGGGTCCCAGCACCGTCCTTGGCGGGCCCTCGGCTCACCGGTCCCGGAAGAACTCGGTGAGAATCCGGGCGCAGTCCGCGGCGAGCACGCCCTCGATCACCTCGGGCCGGTGGTTGAGCCGCCGGTCGCGTACGACGTCCCAGAGGGAGCCGGCCGCGCCGGCCTTCTCGTCCCGGGCGCCGTACACGACCCGGTCCACCCGGGACTGCACGATCGCTCCGGCACACATGGTGCAGGGCTCCAGCGTGACGACGAGCGAGCAGCCGGACAGCCGCCACTCGCCGACCGTTGCGGCAGCCCGCCGGATCGCCAGCACCTCGGCGTGCGCGGTCGGATCGCCGGTCGCCTCACGCTCGTTGTGGCCGACGCCGAGCACGGTCGTGCCGTCGGCGGACAGCACGACGGCGCCGACGGGGACGTCCCCGCCCCGGACGGCCAGTTCGGCCTGGTCCAGGGCGAGCCGCATCGCGGCCCGCCAGCGGTCGCGTACGGGGTCGGGCACCTCGGGCGTCGACCCCTGGTCGGACGAGGTCAGCGGACGGTCTCCAGCACCTCCGAGGCGCCCAGCGCCTCGGCGATCGCGCCGAGCGCGTCCTCGGCGTCCAGGGCCTTCAGTTCCTTCTCGCCGACGCCGAGGTCGTCGAGGATCTCGGTATCGCCGACGGGGCTGTGCGGAACGGCTTCGGCGGAGCCGCCGTCCTCGTCGTCGTCGGAGTCGCCGTCGGGCTCCTCCGTGCCGTCGAGGTCCAGGGCGTCCAGGTCGGCGCTGTCGTCGCCGGGCTCCCTTCCGAGCAGCTCGTCGGTGAGCAGGATCTCCCCGTAGCTGCTGCGGGCAGCGGCGGCGGCGTCCGAGACGTAGATGCGAGGGTCGTCCTCGCCGTCGATCCGGACGACCCCGAACCAGGCGTCCTCCTGCTCGATGAGCACGAGCACCGTGTCGTCCTCCGGCGAGGCTTCACGGGCCAGGTCGGCCAGGTCCGACAGGGTCTCCACATCGTCGAGCTCTGTGTCGCTCGCTTCCCACCCGTCTTCGGTGCGCGCGAGCAGTGCGGCGAAGTACACCGTGACTCTCCCACTGGTCATAGGCGTGCCGGTTGGGGGTCCCCCCGGCGGAGGTTGGGGCGGGGAGAGCTGTGCTCCGAGCCCACCCACTCGGAATCGTGGCAGAAACAAGGCGTTCAGGGGACGTCTTCGGCTCCCTGTGTCCGGCAGTTTTGATCGCGTTGGCCCGAGGGGGTCCGCGAGCATGTCCGTGAAGGACTCACCAGCACACTCGTTGCCGCCACGTGCGGATCGTACGCGGCTTTTCCGGCTGTCCACGCACGCTCACCGCGCAGGCTCCTCCGAAGGGTGCGGATCTTCCCCGGGACCTCGCCCGCCCTACCAGCGGAAGGTTCGCATGCGCAGGGCGTGGCGCAGCCGGGCCGCCTTGGCGCGGCGCGGCTGGACGCGGTCCCGCAGGGCGCGGGCCTCGGCGAGTTCCCGCAGGAACTGGGCACGGCGCCGACGACGTGCGGCGTCCGCCTCATCCTGCGCGGTGTCCGCTGGGGACTCACGATCAGGCACGGGCACACCACCCCCGGACTACCCCCGGTACGTCCCTCCCACTTTCCCTCTGATGGGCGGTTTGATGCCAGCACAGGAGTGAAGTGTTGGCCCGGGGCTTGCCGCGCGTGAGGACGCTGGGCGCACCCGGCCCGGTTACTGTTGTGGACATGCGTCTCCACGTCGTCGACCACCCCCTGGTCGCCCACAAGCTCACCACGCTGCGCGACCAGCGCACCGACTCCGCGACCTTCCGTCGGCTGGCCGACGAGCTGGTCACCCTGCTCGCCTACGAGGCCACGCGGGACGTGCGCACCGAAGCGGTCGACATCACGACCCCGGTCACCGACACCACCGGCGTCAAGCTCTCCCACCCGCGCCCGCTGGTGGTGCCGATCCTGCGGGCCGGTCTCGGCATGCTGGACGGCATGGTCCGGCTGCTGCCGACCGCCGAGGTGGGCTTCCTGGGCATGATCCGCAACGAGGAGACGCTGCAGGCCTCCACGTACGCCTCGCGCATGCCGGAGGACCTCTCGGGGCGTCAGGTGTACGTCCTGGACCCGATGCTCGCCACGGGTGGGACGCTGGTCGCGGCGATCCAGGAGCTCATCAAGAGGGGCGCGGACGATGTGACGGCCGTGGTGCTTCTCGCCGCGCCCGAGGGTGTCGAGCTGATGGAGCGGGAGCTGGCGGGGACGCCGGTGACGGTGGTGACGGCCGCGGTGGACGACCATCTGAACGAGCACGGGTACATCGTCCCTGGGCTTGGGGACGCCGGGGATCGTCTTTACGGGGCTGCTGAGTAGGGCGGGATCGTTCGCCCCTTGGGGCGTTGCTCAGCAGGCACTCTTTGAAGCGCCGGGCGTCGGCTTGGGCTTGGCCAGGGCGGCCAGGGCCTGGTCGGCGTCCGCTTTCTTTCTCAGCTCCTTGAAGCCGTTGCCGATGATGAGGTCGACGGCTTCGCCCTTGCGGGCGGGGTCGGTGCGGCGTTCGGCGGTGCTGAGCTGGGTGGCGAGGACGGGCAGCGAGGTGTTCAGGGACGCGGCCGGGCCCAGCAGGAGGCCGGTGCCCTTGACCTTCTTGTCGAACTCCTTGGTCGCGTTGCCCACGTCACCGATCTTGAAGCCGCGCTTCTTCAGCTCGTCCGCGGTCTGCTTGGCCAGGCCGCTGCGGGTCGTGGCGTTGAAGACGTTGACGGTGACCTTGCCCGGCTTGGGCACTGCGGCGGGGGCGGTGGGCGTGGCGGACGGGGTCGCGCCGGTCCGGCAGTCGGCCTTGGGACCCGCCGCCGAGGCCTCTCCGCCGCCGCCCGTGAAGACGTCGATGAGCTGCAGTGTGCCCCAGCCGATCAGGCCGACCGCGGCGGCGGAGGCGACGGTGGCGACGACGAGCCTGCCGCGGCGCCGGGGACGGCGCATACGCGGGTACTTGTCCCCCTTGATCCGGTACTGGCCGCCCATGCCCGGGGGAGTCAGCATGCTCATGGGCGCAGCGTAGTGCGCGCGAGCGGCAATGCCTACTAGATGATCATTCGAGGACGCGTGGTCCAACCCGAAAGGGGCAACTGGCTACGCCGTGACGCCCGGCCGCGTCGGTCCGGGCTCGGGTCAGTCCAGTTCCAGGACGCGCGCGTGCAGCACCTGGCGCTGCTGGAGCGCAGCCCGCACCGCGCGGTGGAGGCCGTCCTCCAGGTACAGGTCGCCCTGCCACTTCACGACGTGCGCGAAGAGGTCGCCGTAGAAGGTCGAGTCCTCGGCCAGCAGTGTTTCCAGATCGAGCTGACCCTTGGTCGTCACGAGCTGATCGAGGCGGACCGGGCGCGGCGCGACGTCCGCCCACTGCCGGGTGCTTTCCCGGCCGTGGTCGGGGTACGGCCGGCCGTTTCCGATGCGCTTGAAGATCACACGGAAAGCCTACCGGTCAAGACCTTCCGGGCGCAGCCATGACGACGGAGTGCGACGCTGGAAAAGAGGTGGCAAATGGGGATGAATCGGCAAAGCCGGAGGAAGTGGTGGGTGGATCGGGAGGGGGAACGGAGGGTTACGCCCCCGCCGCCCCTACCCGTCCCATCCCTGGGGGCTGCCGCCCCCAGACCCCCGCTTCGGCCCTGCGGGCCTCGTCCTCAAACGCCGGACGGGCTGAAAAGCCCAGCCGTCCCGGCGTAGCTCCCTGCGGGTGGGTGGGGGTTCGGGAGTACTCAGCCCCTCCGGCGTTTGAGGAGCGGGGTCTGGGGCGGAGCCCCAGAAGGATGGGACGGGTAGGGGCGGCGGGGGCGAGGAAAGGTGGTGGGTTGGATGAGGGATCGGGAGAGGGCGGTCGTAGGGGCGGAGCGGGGTGGTGGGGCCGCGCTGCCGCGGGAGGCGTTGGAGATCGCCGCCGGGTATGCCTTCGGTGGGCCCGGCCTGGAGCTGGGGGCGCTGCTTTGGGACGGTGTGTGTCTGCCCGATGCGCGGGTCCGCGTTCCGTTGGCCATGCTGAACCGGCACGGACTGGTCGCGGGGGCCACCGGCACCGGCAAGACCAAGACGCTCCAGTTGATCGCCGAGCAACTGTCGGCGCAGGGCGTGCCGGTGTTCCTGGCGGACGTGAAGGGCGATCTCTCCGGCCTCGCGGAGCCGGGGCAGGCCAACGACAAGGTGCGCTCCCGCACCGCCGAGGTGCACCAGGAGTGGACGGCGACCGGCTTCCCCGCAGAGTTCTACGCCCTCGGCGGCATCGGCCGCGGCACCCCCGTACGGGCCACGATCACCAGTTTCGGCCCGGTTCTGCTGTCCAAGGTCCTCCAGCTCAACCGGACCCAGGAGCAGTCACTCGGCCTGATCTTCCACTACGCGGACCAGAAGGGTCTGGAGCTGGTCGACCTCAAGGACCTCAGGGCGGTCGTCGCCTTTCTGGCCTCGGACGAGGGCAGGGCTGAGCTGAGGAACATCGGTGGGCTCTCGACCGCCACGGCGGGTGTGATCCTGCGGTCCCTCACCGCCTTCGAGGCCCAGGGCATGGCCGGGTTCTTCGGTGAGCCGGAGTTCGACACCAGCGAGTTCCTGCGGACGGCGCCGGACGGGCGGGGCGTGGTGTCGGTCCTCGAACTGCCCGCCGTACAGGACAAGCCGCAGCTGTTCTCGACGTTCCTGATGTGGCTGCTCGCCGACCTCTTCCACGATCTGCCCGAGGTCGGGGACGCCGACAGGCCGAAGCTCGTGTTCTTCTTCGACGAGGCTCATCTGCTGTTCGACGACGCCTCGAAGGCTTTCCTCGACTCGATCGCGCAGACCGTGCGGCTGATTCGTTCGAAAGGGGTCGGTGTCTTCTTCGTGACGCAGACGCCGAAGGACGTCCCGGCCGAGGTGCTCGGCCAGTTGGGCAACCGCGTCCAGCACGCGCTGCGCGCCTTCACCCCGGACGATCAGAAGGCCCTCAAGGCCACGGTGAAGACGTTCCCCAACTCGGCGTACGACCTGGAGGAACTCCTCACCGGCCTCGGCACCGGCGAGGCCGTGGTGACGGTGCTCAGCGAGAAGGGCGCCCCGACGCCGGTCGCGGCGACCCGGCTGCGGGCTCCCGAGTCGCTGATGGGGCCGATCGAGGCGGGTGTGCTGGAGCGTGCGGTGACGTCGTCCGCGTTGTACGGGCGGTATGCACAGGCTGTGGACAGGGAGTCGGCGTACGAGAGGCTGGAGGGGGCGCGCGGCGCCAAGGGGCCGGACGAGATGCGCGAGGCGGCCCGGGGCAGGGAGCGGCAGGAGAAGCCGTCCGTCGTGGAACAGGTCGTCTCAAGCGGCATGTTCAAGTCCCTGGCTCGGTCGATAGGTACGCAGATCGGGCGCGAGATCACCCGGTCGGTCTTCGGTACGGCGCGGGGGGGGGGGGGGGGGGGGGAAAAAAACGCCCCCCCCCCCCCCCCCCCCCCCCCCCCCCCCCCCCCCCCCCCCACACCCCCCCCCCCCCCCCCCCCCCCCCCCCCCCCCCCCCCCCCCCCCCCCCCCCCCCCCCCCCCCCCCCCCCCCCCCCCCCCCCCCCCCCCCCCC
>NZ_JBVHVE010000021.1:0-131238 GCF_055564995.1 Streptomyces sp. NPDC028907 | reverse complement strand
ACACATAGGACATGGCATGGAGAGGAGATGCTCGTGCCGGGAGGGACCCCCCCCCCCCCCCCACCCCCTTCCTCGGGTTTGGGGGGTGTGTGCCACCACCCCCCCCCCCCCACGCTCCGCCCACCACCGTCCGGGGACGCCCGCGTCGGCGGGCCGGCCCCGCTCACCGGCCCCCGTATGAAGGGCGTCCCTCCGGGACGGCTCAGCCTGGCCCGGCTCGCAGCCGGCCGGAACGTCCGGGCCGCGGGCGGCCCTCCCGCCCCGTCCGGACGCCGGGCCAACGGGCGTGCCCTGCGGGCACGACGGCACTGTCCATCGCGCTCCGCGCGACCACGGGCGGCACCTCCCCGACGGAGGAACCGTCCGCCGCCGAACTGCACCACCGACAGACCCCGAGGACACCCCATGCCCGAGAACGCGTGCGTCGTCCAAAATCAGGTCGTCCCGGCACGAGACCCGTCTCCGCAGACCTGTCTCCAGGTCGCCAGGCAGGCCGCGATCCTCGCCGTCACGGCAGCCGACGACGCCATGACTGCCGTGTGCCACAGCCGAGCCGGTGCCACCGCCCGCCTGGAGGCGGTCATGCACGCGGCCCACAAGGAAGCCGTCGAGGCCGAGAAGTGGGCCGACCGCGCCGAGGAGTACGCCGACGACCCCACCATGCCGAGCAGTGCCCTGCTGTACTGCGCCCGTGAGGCCGTCGACCACGCTGTTCGGGCGCAGTCGGCCACCGGAGCCGAGACGACGGCCACCGACCTGCGGGCCGAGCTGGAGCGGAAGTTGACGGCGGCCGAGTACGCCGAGCGGGAGACCGAACGCCGTCGTGAAGAAGCCGAGCGGGAGGCCGAGGAGTGCGCGGCCACCGGCATGGACCAGGAGAACCGGGACCAGGCGGCGAGGAACCGGTATCTCGCAGAAGGTCACGTTGCCGACCTCGGCTGGACGGCCGGACACGTCCGGGTGCTGGAGGCCGCCGAGTCCGGACGCTTGTACTGGCGAGACGGGCGAGCCCGGCAGGCAGCACGGTACGGCGTGTGGAACGGTGGCCGACGGATCAGCCGCGAGCGGACCGAGGCCCTGTTCGCCGCGCGCTTCCTTGTCGCCGTCCGCCAGGAGGACGGCACCCGCGTACTGACGCCAACTCCGATGGGGCAAGCCGCCCTTGAACTGGCTCGCCTCCACCCGGCCGGGCTCCACGACAGCGACCAAGCCGCTTACGAGGCACGGTTCGCCCGAGTCCGGCGACGCCACAAGCGCCGAGACGACCAGAAGGCCGCCGCCCGCGTACTCCCGCCCCTCGATTCCAGTGCGCGGAAGCTGTACCGGAAGCCGCTCCTGCTCACCGAACAGCAGGCCCGCGCCGAGCGCGACGCCGCTGACCGGTGGGAGGAGGAAGGTGGCTCTTGCCCCGCGGTGAAAGCGCCGCGCCCTCCGTCCACCTCAGCCGAGTCGCCCTTGGCCCCGACAAGGTCGTGGTCGGGCGGGAAGGCCGCCGAGCAGGTCACCTTGTGGTGACACTGGTGCCGGCCGGAAAGGCTTCTTGCCTCCGGCGGGTCCTCTCTCGGAGGGGGTGGGGGCTGGTTGCGCGTCGTTGTGGTGCGGGTGAAGGCGGGGTTCCCTCCTCGGCCGGACACCCCAAGGGGCGTACCAGGAACCCGGGCACGGCGTCCAGGCCGAGCCGCTGCGCGGTCGCTGCGCGAGCCAGGACACCGCGCCCGGAACCCTGGTACGGCGGAGCTGTCCGACTGAGGAGGGAACCCCGCCCAGGCCCGTTGTGGCCGGGCCGGCCGGGCAGGTGCGGGCCAGCGAGGTGAGAAAGAGCAGGTCAGCGCCCCTATTCGGGTTGACCAAGACGCCTGAAACATGGTTTAATTAGTTATGTCGCCATCGAACTCGGCGGGAACTGGCGACCGCAGCAGGCGTACCACGGCGTCCAGGAGCTGGACCACGCCGCCACCTTCACTCACCTCGACGGCCGACAGCTCCACCTCTCCGAGCGATTCGACGATCCCGGCCGCCTACACATCCGAGGCGCATTCCCCGCCACCGACTACCCGTTCCGCAGGGGCGAGCGCGACAGCGTCCGAGTCGCCATGAGTGAAGACCCGGCGGACATCGCGGCCCGGATCGCCGCCGATCTCATCCCCGTGCACCGCGAGGTTCACGAGCGCGTGACCGAGCGCAACCGTGCACAGGCCGAGATGCGGCGGGGTGTCGAAGAAGCCGCACGCGATCTTTCCGCCCGACTCCCCGGAGCCCGAACTCGAGTCGACGGCACATCTGCTTTCGTTTACATGAACCTTGAACCGGGAGAAGTCCGTATCGGACTCGACGGCGACGCGGTGAGCCTCGCACTCAACGACGCGCCACAGCTTATCGCCGACGCCGTCGTATTCGCCGTGAGTCGATTCCTTCCCAGCGTCCAGACCCCCGAGGGTGAACGCGGCGAATACGTTGACGGATGCGCCCTTTAATTCCCGACGCTTCACGGCGGCGCGCTCCCGCAGCGCGCCGCCCCGCCAGAAAGGCCCTGTGATGAGCGCCGACGTATTCACCATCGAGCCGCAATGGGCCGTGCAGGCCCCGCACCTCCGGTGCACCCTCAAACGCGCTCTTGCGCTCCAGGCCACACATAATGTGTGGTCCGGTACCGAGCACATCAACAACGCCGTAGCGATGGCCTACGGCGATCAACTCCCGGACTCCGGCCGATGGGAGCTGACCCGTTCCCAACTCTGCACACTCAAAATTGCCATTGAATGGCGCAGGATCAGGCGCGCGGCCAGCGACAAGGAGACCGCCCCCGATGTCCTCGAACACTGGACAGAAATAGAGGACGAGGTCATAACGGCATACCGAGCAGTGAGCAACGAAGCAGGGTTGTACTGGATTTAAGGGTTGCCGATCACTTCGAGAACATGGTTTAATTAATGATGCCGGAAGGGGGAGGGCAACCCCCCGACCGACACCGTGAGGCCAGCCGGCCCCGGATGCCGATCTCTCACCAGGAGGAACCGAGACATGCCCCGCAAGCCAAAGATGACCGACGAAGAGCGTCGTGCCTACAGCGCCAAGATGCGCGGTGAACTCGAAGCCGTCATGGATCGCGCGTACGTCGCGATGGTCGGCAGCGAAGACTTCTGGGCCGCCGTCATGCGCACGGCCGCGAACCTGACCCACCCGGACCGCGATGACCGCAGTCCCACCAACTGCATCGCCATCGCCGCCCAGTGCCCGAACGCGACCCACGTACTCAGCTCCGGAGACTGGCGAAAGGCCGGACGTTTCCCGGTCAAGGGGTCCACCTCCCTCCGTATCTGGACGCCGATCAAGCGCCGGACCGAGGATGCCCAGGAAGTCAGGGCCGCAGCCGCCGATGGCGGGCAGCGAGAGGCCACCGGCGAGGCCGCCGAGGGGCAGGGGCGCAAGGTGTCCGGCTTCAAGGCCGGGCCGGTTTTCGACATCAGCCAGACCGACGGCGACGCCTACGAGCCGCCCGCCGCCGCCCCGCTCGCCGCCGAGGTCATCCGGGATGTCCTGGTGAACCAGTACCGCGACCAGTACCACGAGGACCCGGAGCAGGCCGGAGGGTTCGACTTCACCCGGGAAGCCCCCGACAACGCCGTCCGTATCCTGCTGTACGGCCACGCGTGGCGACGTATCACCGAGGCGGACGCCCCCCTTCCGGGGCAGCACGCCGCCGAAGTTGCCTCGGCCGCCCACGTCGCCGCGCTCATCCTGAATGTCAATCCGGGCCCCGCCATCATGCCGCCGCTCGCGGGCATCATCACCCAGGACAAGAAGCCCCCGGTGCATGAGTCCGCCGTCCGGGTCATCGAGACCGGCCGCGCTATCGCCCGCGCCGTCATCATGGACGCCGAACGCCGCCGCGAACTTGTCGTGACCGGTTGACCCAGACCCAAGAACATGGTTTAATTAATGATGTCGGAAGGGGGAGGGCAACCCCCCGACCGACACCGACACCGACACCGTCACCGGGGCCGACCGGCCCCGGCGGAATCTCTCACCAGACAGGACCCGACATGCTCACCACCGACCAGAAGCCCACCGTCCAGGACTTCCCCACCGCGACGCTCGTGATCGCCGGACCCTGGCACCGGGGTCACCAGCTCGACACCCGCCCCGCCGTCGTCGTCGGCCCGTTCGGCGGGCCGGAGTTCGCGGACGAGGCCACCATGTCCGTGGTCTGGTTCTTCACCCTCGGTGCCCCGCAGCCCGGCGACAGCGTCCAGGCGATGTTCCCGCACGAGCTGACCCCGCTGGACGACACGCTGACCACGATGCACGGCGACACGTTCCGCGACATCGTCCGCAGCCTGCGCCGTGGCCGGTTCGCCGACGACGACGGGGACGCGCTCCGCGCCGCCGTGCGCCAGGCATGGCGTGAGCGGACCGGACTGGCCGACGCCGACCCGGCCGCCCGGCACACGCTCCACCGCAGCTGACCACAGCGCCCGCCGGTCCGGGGGAGGGCAACACCTCCGGACCGGCAGGCCCAGCACCCAAGCGGACACCCCTTCGGGGCGGCAGGACAGGTCCGGTGCGTTCACCGCCGCCGGCCGACTCCGCCGCAGGCGGCTCCGCCGACCGACGACGGGCACCGGACCGCAGCGGACGCGCCCCGCGGGGGCGCGGCAGCCCCTGCCGTCGCGCAGGGCGCGACGGCCCGCGAGCCGATCGTCCCTCACGGCCCGCGCCGGTGGTGCAGCGCCGCTGCCAACGCACGGTCCGCCCTGCGGCCGGACCACAAACTCTCGCCAGAAAAGACCAGTTCAGTGACTATTGAGATCACCCACACCCGCCGAGAAGGAACCCTGATCGAGGGGACCAGCCGGGGCGACGGATCGGCCGAGATCCTGCGGCTCCGCGAGTACGGCCGCACCCAGCGCCAGCCGTTCCGCTGGAGCAGGAACCTTGACTGCTGGTACCTCCCGCACAGCCGTGACCACGCCACCTACACCCCCTCGCTCGAACTCCTCGCCCAGCGACTCCGAGACGCAGGCTTCGAGGTCACACTGACCATCGACAACGCCGACCGCCGATCGTTCTCCGAGGCCGAGCAGGACCGGGAGGAGAAGGCCGAAGGCCGGGCGGAGAGGTTCGGCGGATACGCCGACACCGCCGCCCGGAACTCCGAGGCCGCGTGGAAGTCGAGCCACGAGATATCCGAGCGGTTCGCCTTCGGTCAGCCCATCCTGATCGGCCACCACTCCGAGGGACGCGCCCGCCGTGATCACGAGCGGATGGACGACGCGATGCGCAAGAGCATCAGTGAGCGCGACCGTGCCGAGCACTGGACCGGCCGGGCGCAGGCTGCCGCGAACTACGAGCGGTTCAGGAAGGACCCCGGCCGCACGCTCCGCCGTCTCGACAAGCTGCGGGCCGACCTCCGTGCGGTCGAGGAGTGGCAGCGCGGCGAGTCCGCCAAGGGATACTCCCGCAACCCCGACGACCCTGAGCTGACGATCCGGCACGAGGAACTGACCGAAGAGATCGAGCACTGGCAGCAGGTCATCAAGGACGCAGAGGCCAAGGGCTTCAAGGTCTGGTCGAAGGCCGACTTCACCCGCGGGGACTTCGTTCTCTACCGCGGTACCTGGTACGAGGTGCTGCGGGTCAACCCGAAGTCGGTGACCATCCCGCACATTCACAACGGGGTCGGTCAGCGCGTCGTCCGCGCGACGGATAACCGTCACGACGGCTGGACCTGGACCGCCCCCTACGACGACGTGTCCGGACGCAAGAGCGCCGACGAGATGCAGCCACCCCAGGCCGAGGCCGCCGAGCAGCAGGAGCAGGCCGAGCAGTCCACGCCGAGCAAGGAGCCGGTACCGGCGGAGAAGCCGACCCCCGTGGCGGCCCCCGGCGCAGGTACGAACTGGCAGGACGGCATGGCGCTGGTGCTGATCGCCTCGAAGAACTCCCGCCGCTCCCGCAAGCGCGCCTTGTGGGCGATGACCCGCCGCGAGGCACAAGCCGTGTGCGGCGACCCCCGTACCTCCGGCCGCTCCTACATGCTCACTTGGACCGACCGGCCCGGCACCGAAGGCGCCGACTGGGAATGGGTGCCGGACAACGGGAGCTTGGACCCGGTCCTCGAAGACCTGGGCATCACCCCGCGCCGCGAATGGACCGCCAACCCGCAGGCCCCCGCTGAGGCCGCGTAACCACGCCCCCGCCCGCCCCGGCGGCCGAGCTCGCCGGGGCGGGCCCCTCTCTCACCAGAACAGGGCACCACCATGACCACGCAACTCCTCGAACGACCCGCGACCGTCCCCGACCCCGGAGCGGGCGGGCTCATCGTCCCCGCGACCGAGGGCACCACCGTCCCGAAGTACCGCGTCGGTTCCCCCGACATCCAGTGCCGTTACCCCGTGATCGTGGGCGAAGACCAGGTCATCGGCCGCGCCTACAGGTGGCACCGTGACTGGCTTGTCCTCACCACCGCGGGCGAACGCAACCTTCGTCGCCCGCCGAAGGGGACACCCGGCACCGAGATGGCCGCCGCCCATCTCGCGCAGGAATACGCCGCCGGTCGGATCGACGCCGTCCCCCTGGACCAGGTGCTCGCCGAGGCCCCCACCCCGCTGTGCGGGCCGGTGCCTCTCCTGCACCCGCGGATGCCGGTCCACGATCGCAACATCGAGGGCGCGCAGATCGCGTTCGCGGGGCTCCGGGCCCACCACTGGCGGGCAGTCCTCACCGGGTTCCCCGGCAGCGATAACCACTGGTACCTCAGCTGCGAATTGTGTGACTGGGAAGGCCCGAAGTTCTGGAGTCACCTGCGCGGGCGCAACGGAGAGCCGCCGAGCGCGCGCCGTCACAAGGGCGGGTGCATCGGAGAGGACAAGGTCCGCCGGTTGATCCCCGCCTACCAGTAGCAGCCCCACCGGGGGCGGCGGCAGCGCGCCGCCGCCCCCGCCCTCCCGAAGGACACCACCGTGCCGACCCGCCACACCCCCGAAAGCATCGTCATCGCGGACACTCCCGCCGCGATCCTGGAATGGGCCGCCCGCCACATCGAACACGTCGGCCTCCACCAAGGCCCGCACCTGTTCGCCGGTCCCGGCCGTACGGCCACACTGCCCTGCTGGCCGCGCGGCGCCCTCCAAATCGCCGCCGGCCACGGGCGAGGAGCCGCCGGCCGAACGTACGACTGGGACCGCATCAACCATGCCCGCGACCAGGCATTCGCCATCCTCGCGGAATCCCTCACCGGTCACCCCGTCGACACCGACGACCCCGCCGCCGCCAAGGCCCTGCACCGCGAGGCCATCGACCGATGGAGCGCCGAGCCCGGCCGCACCGCCGCCGACGCCGCCCACGCGTTCCGCACCGCCGCCGCCCGCGCCGAACACGCCCTGTTCTGACACCCCACGCCCGCCAGCAACCCGAGTCATCGAAGGCCAGCACGATGGACGAGACGACAGAAGACCGCAGCACCACCAGTACGCCGAGCCGCCGAGGAGCCGCCACCCCCAGCCGAGACGGCGTCCACCGGCTCAGCGTCCCCCTCCACCCCCGCCTCAGCGCGACCGAGCTGATCCGCGTACTCCTCGCGGCCCCAGGGGAAGCCGACCTCACCGCCCTCGACCCGGTACGGGTCCGGTCGCTCATCGCCGACGTGCTCACCCAGCACGGCTATGACGTGCTCGACCGATCGCCGTACTACCCGGAGCTCGACCGCCACCAGGACGCCCGCCGCGCGTACGGGCCGCGGTTCCTCGACGCCCCCGACGAACAGGCCGTGCTCGCTGACCCGCTCCGCGAAGTCCTTGCCGCCGGAAGGGGGAAGTCGTGACCACCACCGTCGCCGAGCCGACTGGACCGCGGGCACGGCAGACGTACTACTGGCGAGTGCGCAACGCGCGGACGCACCACCCACCCGAGAGCGCCGGTCAGGCGTGGCACATCCAGCCCGGACACCCCGGCGGCGCGTACTGCGACCTCGGCCACGAGCTGGACCCGCCCGTACACCACACCCCGACCCTGCTCTCCCGCAGCCGGCCGACCGGCCGCCGGAGGGACGAGCAGGAGTTCCGCGGCGGGTGTCTCGCGTGCGAGTGGGAAGGCCCCGTGCACTCCGGCGACGGGTTCGGGGACGGTGACAACGAGGCGGTGGAGGACGCGCACGACCACAGTTTCCCCGGCTGGCGGACGCTGCCCCGATCACCACGGTCGAGGACCGATGGGCCGTTCCCCGGAGCCCGAGCCGCTGGGCTCAGCTCACCACCAGGTACCCGGCGGGCTGGATTGACCAGGGCGCCCCCGTCGTCGCCTGGAGACGGCACCGCCGCGAAGCCCACCTTCCGCCGCACGCGGGACGCCCCCGCTACGAACTCCGTGTCACCCGACCACCGCGCGCCCGCAGCCGACGCCCCGCAGATCAGGGGGCCCTCTTCTAATGACCGCCGTCCTCCGGACCAGGGCCCCACCCCACCCAACACAAAGGTGGTTTAATTACTCCGCCGTCAGCGGAGCGGGCAACCTCCGACCGGCCATGCGTCCCACGGGGCGCCACGCACCCCAGACAACAGATGACGGCCAGCGCACAAGGGCAACAAGGCGCTGGCCGTCAGTGTTCTCTCACCAGAAAGAACCCCACCATGCTATGCGACCGACACCCCGACTGTCCCCAGCCCGGCGACATCGCCCAGCTCACGAGGGGTAACAGCATCGGCGCTGATCCCACCGACAGCTTCGTCATCGTCGAGGACTTCCCCCCGACCGGCCGGCACCTCGTGCTCAACCTGCCCGCCGACCACCCCGGCCGCGCCGACTGGGCCGCCGCCGTTCCTCTGGCTGACATAGCCACCCTCACCCGGCTCGAACCGGCAGGCAGCCGTACGTGGGCGCCGGCCCCGGACCCGGACGACATCCAGTGACCCCGCCGAGCGGTCACGACCCCGACCAAGAACAGGAGGCGACCGTGCCCCGCAAGACCGGCCGCACGCTCTACTCACGCGCGGACCTGCGCAAGGTCCACAACATCAGCGAGCCCACGCTCCAGAACCTCTGGACCGACCGGGAGAACAACGGCCACCCGCCCGTCGCGGAGACCATCGACGGAGTGATGCACTGGGACGGCGATGCCTGGGCGCAGTGGCACCACGAGCTTCAGCGTCAGCGGGCCGCCGCGAACACCACGAACCCGCCGAAGCTCGACGGCGACCCGGAAGAAGAGGTGGGGCCGGCCGAGGCGGCGAAGGTATGCGGGTTCGCCGACTCCGCCACCGTCTCGCACTACGTCAAGAACCCGCCGGAGGGGTGGCCCGAGCCCGACGGATGGGACGAGCTTCCGACCCGGCGGCGCCCGAAGTGGAAGCGGTGGCGGTTGTGGCAGTACGTCGCGGAGCGGAAGGGCCGAGGACATGCCGGCGGGCGGCCCCGGGGCCGCCGCGGACTGGCCTACCCCTACCAGGGAGACGAGCGGCTCACGCTCGCGCGGCAGGCACTTGCCGCGAACCCTGCAGCTAGGAACGCCGATCTCATCGAACAGCTTCAGGGACAGACGGAGAAGACGTACTCCCGTACGGTCTGGAACCTGATCTTGAAGTCAGCCCGCGAGCACCCCGAGGAGTGACTTGTGCCCGAGACCCGCTGTCCGCGCTGCGGCGGCCCACTCGGTGAACGGCCCGCGCGTTCCCGGCTGACCATTGATCGTGAGGTCTTCATCTGCACCCCGTGCGGAACCCAAGAGGCCGTACGCGAAGCCACCGGCCAGACACCAGTTCCCTTCGACGACTGGCCCGTGAAGTAGCCGTTGCCTGTTGAGAGGGCCACCGCCCGTGTGCGGTGGCCCTCTCCGTTTAGTTAGGTGGACGCAGTGGCGTTGCCTGCACCGATTCCTCGCTGTCGTTGCTCGCGGAGTGCTCCGTGAGGAACCGCCACACCCGATGTCCAAGCGCGGCCAGGAACCGTACCTTCAAACGCGACGCCATGGACCTGGCATGCTGCCAGAGCCGACGGGCCCTCACTCCGTACCACGAGGCCACCACGGGTAGGGACAACCCCAGGTACGCGAGCAACCAGGGGAACAGCTTCACGATCACGATCAACCTCACGCGGGTCTCATCGCCCCCGCGCGAAGCTATGCAGCGAGGGCGAACTCAGTCGGGCCGGGGAACGGCCCCGCGCCTGGAGCCCGGGGAATGAGCGGCACTGCCAATCGCAGAACACCGCACGGCGAGGAATCAGTGGACGGGAGGGCAACGAGGTGCCCGAAGCACTTGACGCAGCCGGTGAGGAGGCGCTGCGCGAGTGCTTGCAGGAGTGCTGCGAGCGCATGTGCGTCGCGAGCAAGGTGTGCGACGTCGGCAGCCGTTGGAGCCGCACCATGCCGACTGAGGCGGCCGAGCCGTTGATTCAGTCGTTCGGCCAGGAGGCCCGCAAAGGCTTCGGTCTTCCCCGAGCCCGCGCTCAGGTACACGACCTTTTCCACCGCCGCGAGCCGGTGCAGCCCGTCGTCAACCCACAGCGACATGGGAGACGGAGCAGGTTCAAGGCCGTACAGCAGCGCGGAAGTGCTGCATGGGTTACCGGTGACTTCCTCCGCTGTGCGCAGGAGGAAACGTGCTGGATCCTCCCATGTCGGCTCGGAGGGTTCGTACGGCACCCCGGGCTGCTCAAAGAGGTGCTTGAGCCACTCCTGCAGACTGGAGCCGACCGTCCATACCTGAGCCAGTCGGCTGGGCTTGTCTACGCCCACGCTCAACATCTTGGTGGCCAGGACCAAGTCGAGATCCCGAGTGAGGTCTTCAGACGGACCCGTGCTGATTCCGACCGACTCCGGGCAGAGAGACCGCAGGACCTCCACCCAGGGTAGTGCGGAGCGCCGCACTTCTAGGTGACTCAGAGGACGGCGGTCGGTCATGTGGGCAGGCTACGTCGTCCGCGCTGAAGTTTTCTTGGTTTCCGCCGAGTTGGCACGCCTTGCCTATGACAAGCAGGCGCGAAGCCCTCAGGTAACAGTCACATCGGCAATCAGACACCGACCTGCCTGAACTTCGAGCCCCCATCGCCTCGCTGACCAGCGCCGTCTCCCCGTCGTCAGCCTCGATTTCGCAATTTAAGGACCAAGGTATCGTCACTTCGTGACGATACAATCAGCCAGGATGACCGAATCTGACTGAATGCAAGCGGGGGGTGAGCGGGCCGTTGGGGTGGGTAACCATGATCGGCCCGTCCGACGAACAGGTTGAGTACCGCCTTACCGGCGGTCACGGCTGCGGGAAGCCCACCACGGTCGACGCGGCACCCCTCATCGCTGCCATCGAGGCCAAGGCCGAAGCGGCAGGTGCTCCCGTCGCGTCCCTGCTCGGCTCCCGCGAGGCCAAGCGCGCCTTCTTCCGTGCACGCGGACTCATCCGTAGCAAGGGCTCGGCTCGGTTCACCGGGTTCGACGCCGTCGAAGTCGCTGCCGCAGCCGGGCTTGATGCCCGCGACATCTACGGCGAACAGGCCCTTCCCTCACCTGCCGCCGACGGACAGGTGGACTACCACCTGGATGCCAGCGAACGCCCTCTGGTGTGGATCGGCAACGGCCTCACCGAGTTCGACATCACACCCGGCAGCGTCCTTGCCCCCGAGCAGTTCCAGGCCGCCCGGCGGCTCATGCACGGGGAAGACCCCCGGACCGGGCAGACCCTCGTGGAACCCAAGCTCGCCATCGCGCCGGCCGCGAAGCTCCCCGCCGCTCCGCTGGCTCGTGCCATCCGCCGCGCAGCCGCCGAACGCAGTGTCAACCCCGTCTCTCTGCTGGACTCCAAGCGCAAGCAGGACGCCTTCCGAAGGATGGAGAGCCAGCTCAAGCGGTTCGGGGAATCGCATCGGGTCCCCGCCTCCACCGTGCTGAAGCTCGCCGACGCCGTCGGCATCGACGCCGTCGACCTGTACGGCGAAGACGCGTTGGAGAAGGCCGTGGCCGCCGAGGCGGGCGGCCGCCTGGACGCCCGTGCGCTCCTGCGTGCCGTCGAGGCCCGCGCAGCCGAGACCGGACAACAGCCCGGCGACCTGTTCACCGCCGCGTCAATGAAGCGCCGGTACGCCCAGACCGAAGGCGAAAGCGAACGCCGTCTTCGGGATCTGCCGATGGACGTGCGCGAAGCTGTTGCCATGGCCAAGGCGGCAGGACTTGCGCCCGAGGACGTGTGGGACGCCGAGGAGATCAAGGCCGCTCTCCTCGAAGGCCGAGCGCAGGTCGGCAACTTCGGTGCCGACGTCACCTTGGACCTCGCGAAGTCGAAGTCCGCGTTCCTCGCCTACGCCCCTGAGGAGATCGCCGCCCAGGTCGAGGGCATCTACACTTCCGCCGGCCGCGAGTCCATCACCGCCCTCGAACGGTGGACCGCGTACGCCATGCGAGGTCACCACGGCGACGGCGACGAAGCGGAGAGGGTGAAGACGAGCGGGTTCTCCGGCTGGATGATGGTGCACCGCGCCGCCCGGCCCGTGGACGGCGCCCCGTACGGCGACCCCCACTTCCACCTGCACTTCACCCTGGCCAACATGGTCAAGGGCACAGACGGCAAGTGGTCCACCATGGCCAGCGGAGGTCGCGACCTCCACCGGCACACCCGCGCGACTCAGTCCCTCATGAACGCCCGTATCCGCCGGGAGTTGACCGACAAGTTCGGCATCAGCTTCCGCCGCGAGGAGCGGACCGGCGCATGGGAGATCGCAGCGATTCCCGAGGCGACGATCCGCCTGTTCAGCAAGCGCGACAGCCAGGTCCGGGACCTGTTGACGAAGCTGGGCATCGACTACGACAGCGCCACGACCCGCGAGCGCACGGCCGCCTCCACCGCGTCCAAGGCCGCGAAGAATGGCGAGGCCGCCGGGGTCGGGGACGACGTTCTTCGCGCCTACTGGCAGGCCGAGGGGCGTGCTGCCGGTGACGACCCCGACGCCATCGCGGCCAGCGCGATGGAGCAGACCCGAGCGGACCAGAACCCCTCTCTGGACGAGCTGTGCGCCCAGGTCTTCGCCCCGAAGGCCGGCTTGACCAGTCACTCCAAGGAGTTCACCCATGCCGCCGCCATCGCCGCCGTGCTGGACGCCCTCCCGTACGGAGTCGCGAACGCCGAGGAGGCCGAACAACTCACCACCTCCGTCCTCCGTCACGCCGGATACGCGGTTCAGCTGAATCCGAAGGGCGCTCAGCACTTCACGCACGCCGACCGGTACACCACGGCGGACGTCGTGGCGGCGGAAGCGCTGATCGTCTCTGAGGCAACGAACCGGCTCGGCACGCAGGCCGCCGTCGTCAGCCGTGACACGGTCGACATGACCTTGTCCACCGTCGAGGCCCAGCACGGTGGCACCTTCGCGTTCTCCGACGAACAGCGCGCCGTCCTCGAACGGCTGCTCACGGCCGGGCACGGAATCGACGCGGTGGTGGGCATCGCCGGATCGGGCAAGACCACGATCATGGACACCGCCCGGCAGGCATGGGAGGCCCACGGTCTCGTCATCGCCGGCGCGAGCACGGCCGCCGTCGCCGCCGCGAACCTGAAGGCCGAGGCGGGCATCGAGTCCCGCACCCTCGCGTCCTGGCTCACCGGCATCCGCACCGGCGGCCCCGGCCTCACCGGCGTTGACGTGCTGGTCGTGGACGAGGCCGCCATGTGCGATGACCGCGACATTGCCGAACTCCTCACCCACGCCGCGATGACCGGCACGAAGGTCGTCGGCATCGGTGACCCGAAGCAGCTGCACTCGCCCGGCATCGGCGGTTCCTTCGCCGCCGTGCACCACATCGTGGGCGGACTCAGCCTCAACGAGAACTTCCGGCAGAAGGACGCGATCGAGCGCCGGGCCCTGGAACTGTGGCGCGACGACAACCGCGTGGAAGCACTCCGTACCTTCGCCGGGACCGGCCGCGTGCACGCCCTCGCGGACAAGGACGCCACCCTCGCCGCGATGCTCACCATCTGGGCCGACAAGCGCGCCGCGCACACCGACGACCACACCGCCGTGCAGCAGCTCCTCATGCTCGCCGCCACCAACGAGATCGTGGAGGAACTGAACGTCGGGGCCCGCGCCCTGCGGAAGGAGAACGGCGACCTCACCGGTCCGGAGCACGCCTACGCGCTGCCCGGCGGCGGCGAGCTGATGCTGTCCGTAGGGGACCAGGTCCTCCTTCGGATCAACGACTACCGGGGCAAGCGGACCCGAGGCGAGAACGAAGACGTGCTGAACGGCCTCCGCGGAATCGTGCGGGCCGTGGACGAGGAACGCCGGGTGCTGGTCGAGTGGCGAGAGACGACCGCCGACGGCCACCGTGACGTTGCCGAATGGGTCGACGCCGACTACATCGCACAAGGCGGACTCAGCCTCGGATACGCGATCACCGGCCACAAGTCCCAGGGCCTCAGCGTCCAAGAGGCCCTGGTCTACGGACCAGGCGCACAAGCGAACGCGCTCTACACGATGATGAGCCGCGACAAGAAGGAGTCCCACCTCTTCCTGCCGCTCTCCGTCTACGAAACCGATGCCGACCGCGCCCGCAGCGGCGACGCACTCACCGAGCAGGAGCAGCTTGACCGCGCTGTCGCGGGCCTCATCCGCGAGATCGAGAACGGCACCGAGGAACGCATGATCCTCACCGAACTCCCGAAGAACGCTGTACCCGCCCACGTCCGCCAGGCCGTAGCGGACCTGCCGACCCCGCGCGCACCCGGTACCCGAGAACCGCACGACGCGGACACTCCCGACGAGGACATGGAGACCGAGAACCGACCCACCCCGGCGCCCGCCGCGGGGCGCGAGGAGCCGACCGCGTCTCCGGAACCTGTGCCGACGGCCGACCGCCCATACGCTCACCTCACCACTTCGGCCTTGCGCGACGCAGCCCGCAAGGCCACCGTGGCAGCCCGCGCCACCAGCGCGGCGGCCGATAAGGCGGAGGCTGCCGCCGATCGCGCCGAACAGCAGGCTGCCGCCGGGACAGGCCCGAACGCGCTCGCGCTCAGCCGTCGACAGCAGGACGTTGCCCAGCGTGCCGTGGCGATCCGTGAAGTCCGAGCACTGGGCGGCACGATCACGGAGTGCACTCACCGACTCCACCACACGCAGGCCCGTATCCAAGGACTCGAACAGCAGTTGGCCGAGACAGGCCGCTTCGGGCGGCCGGTGCTCCGTGGAGAGGATCGGGCTGCGGTCGAGGCCGACCGTGAGGAATTGCTCCGCACGCGCGAGGAGGACGCGCGAGAACTGGAGCAGATGAGCACGCGGCTCCACGAGGTCACCCAGCAGGCCGGGCCGGCCAGCGAACATGAAGCCGTGCTCACCGAAGCGGACATGCCGCAGCAGAAGAAGGCCGCACTCCTTCGGCGGGCCCAGGAGAAGGACAACCAGGCAGCCGAGCAAATCCGGGCCGAGGCCGCCAAGGCGCGCAACACGTCCAACGGTGCGGCCTACCGCGTCGCTGGTCTTCGGGATGAGTTGTCAGCGCGGGCCGAAGGGACGCCGACGTCGAGTGACGAGCCCCGTCGCCAGCATGGTCGAGATGGGATTCCCGTCTCTCCCTACACCGGGCAAGCCGACGCGCATGCGCATCAGTCGCACGATGGACCGAGCGAGCCACCCGTTGGGCCACTCCTGTGATGGAGTCTGTCGCCTTTCGCCCCGCGGTCGTCCTGGTCTATGCGCCTGTAACCCGAGGCGACCTCGGGTCCGTCCTCGCGCAGACCAAGAAAGTCGCGCGCACCGCGCAGGCGAGTGCGCAAGGAGCGCTGAGTCGTCCGACTGTCGAGGCGTACGTCGAGGGCGCCGGGAACCGTGCTTTTGGCGCGCAGGCCGGCGGGCAGTCGGGATGCGTCCAGGCCGTCGCGACGCGCAATGAGGACGCCGAGTTCGTGGCGGCTCAGGGCGTCGGGCCCCGCGGCGTGATGGATTCCCGCGGCGCCGCTCACTGCCAGCTCCAGCAGCGCGGCGGCCAGGTCCGAGACATGGACCGGACACCGGATGTCGTCGGTGAACAGGGTCCCGTCACGGGTACCGGCGGCGAGTTCGTGTACCAGGCGTTCGTGTTCGGACCCGCCCTCACCAATGATCAGCGATGTACGAGCGACCACAGCTCCCGGATGGACGACGCGAATCCCTGTCTCGGCTGCTGCCTTGGCCGCACCGTATGGGGTGATGGGGTCCGGGAGGGCGGACTCGTCGTAGCGGACGTCGACACCTGAGAACACGGCGTCCGTGGACACCTGGACGAAGCGGGCTCCGCGCCTGACCGCCAGCATCGCGAGCTCGACGGGGCCCGTTGCCGTGATCGACCAGTCGGCCCCGCCGCTCGATGCGTTGATGATGATGTCCGGCTCGACCTCCGTCATGACGGCATTCAGGCGGCCCACGTCTCGCAGGTCAAGGGCGTACCAATCCGCCTGGGACGCGTCGCCGGGCTTGGTCGCGTACGTCGCTGCCGTAGGGCGCCCGAAGGCGCTTGCCTGCCGGATCAGCTCAGCCCCCAGGAAGCCGCTGCCACCGATGATCAGGGTCTTCATGTAGAGCGACATCCGTTGTCCTTGCATTGGGAGGTAACGCGGAGCGTCAGTTCGCGAAGCTGTCGGCCGGTGGTAGTGATGTCGTATCGGCGCGCGTTGTTGAGAGATGCCTTGGTCAGGGCATTGCGCCGGTGGTAATCCCCGCCCATCTCGTCTAGGGCCACGGCCAACGAGCGCGGGTCGCCAGGAGTATAGGGAACGCCGGCGCTCCCGAGGATTTCCCTCACACCAGGAAGATCGGAGTAGGCAACCGGGAGTCCGTGGGCTTGGGCCTCGATGAGGACGAGCCCGAAAGCCTCCAGACCTCTGGTCGTGAAGACGAAGGCGTCGAAGTCCGGCAGACGGCGCCACAGTTCGGCGCGGGGCAGGAACGGATCAAAGTGGACCCGGCCCCGCAGTCCGAGTTCGACAGCCCGCTGCTCCAGATGCTCCCGTAGGGGTCCTTTGCCGATCACGGTCAAGTGGTGCGGCTGATCGGTCAAAGCGAGGGCTTCGACGGCGGTGATCGTGGATTTGTTGTCGTCCAGGCGACCGGCGTGCACGAGAGACAGAGGGCCGATTCCAGAAGGCGGTTGATCGCGTACCCGGGCATCGCTCAAACGGATGCCCCACGGGATGACGGTGAGTCGATCGGTGAATCGGCGTCCGGTGAGACGGTCGATGCGGTCGGCGAGGGCGGAGGTCGGGGCGACGATCGCGGCGCTTGCGGCAGCGACTTCATTCATGGCCTCGCGTTCCGATGCGTTGCGCTCCGCCACCATCACGTCGGGGCCGTGGGCGATGGCGATGATCGGGATGTTGCCGGCCGTTCGGGTGAAGGCCAGGCTGAGAGCGAACCCGAGGTACTGGGCGTGAATGGCGTTCGGCTGGATTTTCTCGATGAGCGCACCGACCTCACGCGTCAACTCGTCAACGTATGGGTCGAAGTCGGGGCCGTGAGGGCGTTTCGTCGTGGAGAGGACGATCAGATGATCGAACGCGGTCTTCCAGCCCTGATCGACCGGTGCCCTGCCCAGGAAGGTCGTGTGGATGTCAGGCATCGCGCTGTAGAGATCGTTGACGAGGATCATGCTGCCGGACGAAGGCACGGAGGTGCGGTTGATGCCGGTCACGATGTTCAAGAGTTTGGAGGTCATGCTGAAACTCCATTAATGGAGGCCCGTTGGGTGGGAATCGGAGATCGGGCTCCCAGGGCCACGTCGACTCGTGAGTCAGCGGTGGCGTTCCGCATCTCGCGCTGACGAGGTGGCGCCCACCACGACGCCAGGTGCGGCGTGAAGACGGCCGAGACCTCGTCGGACGGATGTAAGTGGCCCTTAGTGTCCTGTTCTGCCGTCCATACTCTGACTGCCGACCTGGGGTAGACCGGATTTATCCCTATCTCTCCTTTGGGGAGGACTCCGTTGAAGGGTGTGGGTATTCCCTCGCTGTTCCAGTAATCCCATGCCTCAAGAGCCTTGGCTTTCTCGAAGCAGTGGTAGAGCTGCTGGTAGCGCGGCAGGTACCGGATCTCGCGGAAGATCATCTGGCCGATCAGTCCAGGCGCGACGTTCCGGATCGTGCTGAGATCAGCGCCCAGGAAGGTGACCGACGCCGCATCCTGGGACGGGTGCAGCGCGATCCGGGCGAACAGGTGGGACAGTCGTCGCCGGACGTACTCGGCGACTCCCGGGCCGAGAGCTGGTTCCATACCTTCGATGAGCTGGACGAGCCGGTGATAGCGCGGATTGAAACGGGCCAGGTCGAACAACTGGTCCATGCCGTCCACGGCGGCGAAGGCGAGTCGTTTGTAGAGCCAGTTGTTCAGCTCTCCTGCCTGGGCATAGGTCTTGGTCTCCGGAGTAACGGAGTGGAGCATCAGGTATTCGGACAGAACCTCGAAGTACAGGTAGCCGAGGAACGGCACGTGGGCCACGGCGTCGGACAACTGGTCGATGAACTCGGGTGCCGGAGTGGCATGGCCGGCGGCGTTGCGCAGGGCGACGTCGAGGAACACGGCCGCGGCACGCAGCCCGGTCAGCACGGCGTGGTCGAGCTGGTCGTTCTCGGCCAGGGTCAGGAAGCTCTGGTAGCGCTCGTAGGTACGCAGGTGGATGGCACCGAGATGCAGGTAGTCGACGCCCTTGGGCCGGATCGGGGCGTCCGGGATGACCTCGAAGACCATGGGCGTGGTGGAAGGCTTCGTCCGCATCAGGTAGGCGCCGAGGTTGTGGGGGCGAAGTCCCTCACGCTGACTGACGAGAGGCGAGCAGTACAGGGCTCCGACCAGGCATCCGCTGGAGACGTGCAACTGCCGGCTGATGCGGATGGCGTCGATGTCCTTGGTGGTGTGCAGCAGGTACATCGGCTTTCCGCTGACGAGCGCTTCGGTCATCGCGTTGTGCCGTATCAGCCAGCCGTTGGGGGTTGAGTGCTCCAGGTAGTGGCGCCAGTCGCTCTCGCTTTCGGTCAGCGAGGAAGGAATTCGACGCTGCGCGGGCATGGTGTAGTCCGTGTGGGCGTGTTCCCATTCGTCGCGCAAGGCAACTCCCGATGATGGAGGATCTGCAGCGAGGTCGAGGGCTGATTTCGAGAAGCTAAAGAGTCTCGACGTTCGGCCCGGAAAGGCGGTTTCGGCAGTCGAGAACATAGGTTGCGCATTTCTCGATCATCTGGAGGTCGAATCGCGGGTGGTCCATGAGAAGAACCACTGCATCAGCGGCGGCTACCTCGTCCGGGGTCGCATCGACCCGGGGCACGTTCAGCTTGGTGTCGTCGCCGTCCGGGATGTTGGGTTCGGCGCCGCGGACCTCGGCGCCGAGGTCGATGAGAAGTTCGGCGACACGTGCCGAAGGGGAATTGCGAAGGTCGGTGGCGTTGTACTTGTAGGTCAGGCCGAGCAGCAGGATCCGAGATCCGCTGACGGGCATGCCGCGCTTGTCGAGTGCTTCCACGAGACGCCGGACGACGTAGTCGGGCATGTGCCGGTTCACGTCGGCGGCGAGTTCCGCGAACCGGAACGGGACGCCAAGCTCCTGCTGGGCCTTCCACGAGAGGAACATCGGGTCAACGGGCAGGCAGTGCCCGCCGACCCCCGGCCCCGGGGTGAACCGCGTGAATCCGAACGGCTTGGTCGCGGCGGCGTCGATCGCCTCCCAGATGTTCACGCCGAGGGAAGCAGCCAGCATCGCCATCTCGTTGACCATGGAGATGTTGACGAACCGGAAGGTGTTCTCCAACAGCTTGGCCAGCTCGGCGACCTTCGTCCCGGACACCGGTACCGTGGTCTGAAAGATGCCGTCGTAGAAACCCTTGATCGCATCGAGTGATTTGGCGTCGATTCCGGACACCACTTTCGGGGTCCCGTCGAACGACCATCGCTTGTTTCCGATCCGCTCGGGACTGAATCCGGCCAAGAAGTCCACCCCGCCCTTGAGGCCCGACGCCTTTTCCAGGATCGGCAGCAGCAGTTCCTCGGTGGTGCCGGGATAGCTCGTGGACTCCAGGACCACCGTCGCGCCGGGGCGAAGGTGCCCTCCCAGCGTCCGGGCGCAGGACTCGATGTAGGTCAGGTCGGGTACGCCGTCCCGCAGCGGGGTCGGCACGGTGATCACCGCGATGTCGAAGCCGGCCAGCGCGGCAGCGTCGGCGGTCGCGGAGTAGGCCCCGCAGTCCAGCACCGCGCGCAGCCGCGAGGAGTCCACGTCCCTCACGTAGGACTGGCCGGCGGCGAGCTGCTGGACGCGGTGCGGGTCCACGTCGTAGCCGACGACACGGTGACCCACCTCTGCGGCGCGTACGGCCAGGGGAAGCCCTATGTAGCCCTGACCAGCGACAACTATCTGCATGGCAGCTCCTACTCGATTGCGGTGCTTGAATGGACCGTCGTTCCTGGTCTGGTAGGGAGAAGCGCTGTGCCCCTGGTGTCCGTCGTGATGCCCGTGTACAACTCGGCAGCCACCCTCGGCGCAGCCGTCCGATCGGTGCTCACGCAGACCCACAGCGACCTGGAGCTTCTGGTCACCGATGACCAGTCCTCCGATGGCTCCATGGACCTGCTCCGCGAGTTCGCCGAGCAGGACGAGCGCGTCCTGCCGGAATCGGCACCCGAACAGGGCGGTGCGGGCCGGGCCCGCAACCTTGCGATCGAGCGTGCCCGCGGGGACTACGTGGCCTTTCTCGACAGCGACGACATGTGGCTTCCGGAGAAGACCGAGAAGCAGCTCGCCTTCGCTTCGGAGGCCACTGCGCCTTTGACGTTCACCTCGTACTTCAAGATGGACGCCGACTACGACGGCGAGAGCACCGACTGGGTCCCGAACGGGCGGGTGATCCGTGCGCGGGAGCACGTGGACTACCGCGCGATGCTGCGTCGGGACTACATCGGCGCCTTGACGGCCATGTACGACCGCAATGTCCTGGGCACGAGGCTGATGCCGGAGATGCGCAAGCGCCAGGACTACGCGCTGTGGTTGAGCATCATGCGGGACGGCTCGGAGGCCCAGGGCCTGGCTGAGCCGCTTGCGGTGTACAGGGCCCACCAGGCGGGATCGCTGTCCTCCAACAAGCTGTCGCTCGTGCAATACAACTGGGCCCTGTACCGCGAGCACGAGCATCTGTCGGTCCCACGGGCGTCGCGGGCGCTGGCCGGCGCTGTGTGGCAGTCGCTGCGCAACTCCCGCATCTAGGTCCGCGCACGGGCTCGGGGAGCCCGGTACGCGACTGTTTCCGGGGGTACCCGACCGGGCCCCGCCCCGTGGCCGTGCCGCGTGATCGAGGGCTGGACCCCGGGGTGGGACTCGGTGGGTCATCGGTGCTGTCGGCCGACTACGCGGCCGAGCCATCGCCGGCCCTCGGGCGCAGGAACAACTGAAGGAGCAGCCGCCGACCGGCCTCTGGGACGGTCTCCTGACCGCCGTGGAGCGCCTCCCGACCGTGCAGGAAGCGGCGCTGGTTCACGATGAGGTAGTCCCCGGGCTGGAGCATGAAGGAGACCTGACCCCGGACCAGCTCCTCGGCGAGCTCCCTGGCGGCGTCGGCGTGTACTTGGCCGAGCTCGGACCTCTCCAGCATCTTGGCGGTGAACCGGACGAACCCCTCGCCCGGGTCGGAGCCGTCCAGGATCGGGAACGGCTTGTACTCCTCGCCCACGCCGAACAGGTCGAAGAAGGTCCCGTAGTGGTAGGCCGACTCGGCCAGCAGGGCGCGGCTGTCCTCCGACAACCGCGCCACCGCCGCGTGGGCGTCGGAGAGGATGCTGGGGCCGCCGCCGAGCGGGTCGGGGCGAACGCACAGGAGCGTGGTGTAGTCCGGGGGCAGGGTCGCGTTCACCAGGTCCATGTGAAAGGCGTTGTACCCGATGCCGCTGGACTTGCCGGGGTCCTTGTCGATCTTGACGCCGATGTCCTTCCACAGGGGCCACCGTGGGAAGGGCGAGAAGGGGATCGCCACCTCGGCGGCGAAGGCCGTCGCAAGCCGCAGGAACCGGTCGTCGTCGGTCCCCAGCGCCTTGGCGAGGTTCCCCAGCTGCAGCACCGCGTATCCGCCGCCCTCCCCGGTCAGTGCGTGGCGCAGCGTTGCGGTGGTCTCCGCGAACCGCGGGGTGGCCGTCAGCTCGGTCCGGTACCGCTCCACGAACCATCCAGCTTCCACGTCGGGAGGGGAAGGTCGATCAGAGCGGCTTCGAGTTCGCTCGGGATGTCGATGAACACGCGGAGCTTCCTTCTCTCTTAGGGTCTCGGGGGCGACCCGGAGCTCTTGTGACCGCCCCCCGAAGGTCCACTGCTGTTCTCTCGTTCAGGCGGTCGAGCGTGGGGAGAGCCAGTGGGAGGGGCTCTCCCCACGCGCTTCTTCCGGTGCCGAGCCTTCTTTCAGGTCTGGTCGCCGGGTGGTGCACCCGCCTGTCTCCAGGCAGGTCGTCTCGTCAGCTCGCGCACAGCGTTTACTGGCCCTCGCGGCGTTCGCCGTTCCGGCCGGCGCCTGCCTCGATGTTCCAGACGGCGACGTCGACGGTGCTGGCGTCCATGAGGTCCCTTCAGCCCTGGGTTCGATAACTACGTGTGGCGAGTTGAGTTGATGGGCCAGCCCCTGGCTCCACACGGAGGGCGGCCGGGGCGCGACGTCACGGCGCCGCCTCCTCCACTGCGGTCTTTGGGTCCTCTATGCACGGGCACAGTGGTCCATACGACCGCGAGGCCCCAGCCCTAGACGGAGGCAGGCTCCAGGTCACCGACCGCGGCGGTGTACTCGTCGTCGAGGATCGAGTTGAACGCGTGGTCGGTGCGGTCCATCGCCTCCTCCTCACGGAAGGCGCCGGACCGGGCCCAGTACGCCCGGTAGGGAGCGCGCTCCATCAGCGCGCGGGCTTGCACACGAAGCGCTGCTCTGTCGAGCAGGCCCACGCGGAACTTGACGGACAGGAAGCTGATCAGCCGGTTGCAGTGCATCAGGCTGACGTTCTCCTCGTCGGACAGGCCGTTGGCCGCCCAGATCGCCCGGTGCTCGGGGGCAGCGGCGATGTCAGCGAGCAGTTGCTGGTGCATCTGCGCGGTGTCCAGCGCGAGCCGCTGCCGGTGCCGGCGTTCGGCGAGCCAGAGCCCGGCAGCCCCCACGGCGGAGGCGACGAGGACGGCGTGCGGGATCTTCATTGTTGGCCTTTCGTGGTGGCGTGCAGCGGATTCAGGCGCGCGACGCGCGCTCGCTCCTCGCGGACTTGTTCGGTGGCGTGGTTTAGGGCCTGGACGAGGCGGGCGAGGTTCTGCGCGCGGTGCGTGGCCGACCGCGGGGCGGCGCTCCGGGCCAGGGGCTTCAGGTTGAGGCGCCCCGCTGCTTCGCCGAGAGTGGCCTGTGCACCGATGCCAGCGTCCGAGTCGGCGGGGATGCTGAGGCGTTGGGTGCGCAGCTCGTCGGAGACCATCCGGCCGTAGCGGGTGAACTCCTCGGCCATGTCCAGAGCAACATCGACGGACGGGAGATCGGCCCCGTTCAGGTCCCATTCGAGCGCCGCCTCGACGAGCGGCAGGATCTCGGTCTTGTCGGGGACGGTGGGGCTCAACGCAGCCATGCGATCACCTGGTCTGGGGTCAAGATCTGGTACTGCCATGCCCGCGTGATGGCGTGGGCGCGGTTGCGGGCTTGCAGGTTCGTCAGCAGGTCGCGGCCGTCCCGGCGGACGATGTCGACCGGCCGCTTCAGCTCGGTGACCATCTGCGCGGCCGTCATTCCCCGGGCGATGAGCGGCACGATTTCGCGCTGTTCACGGGGCAGGTCCAGCTCCTCGGGGTTCAGCAGCTCCGGCCAATCAACGGCCCTAGTGGCGTAGGCGACGGCGAGCGCGGCAGCGTTCTCGGTCACGCCGTACAACTTGCGCTTGGCGAGCTTGAGGTAGCCCGCTGCCGTGCCCTCTCGGATCTTGAGGTCAATCGCGACCACGGCGAGGGTGCTGCCGTCGGCCAGGCCCTCAAGGACCTGCCGTTCCCTGGGCGCGAGGATGACCTTCGCGATGGCCGTGGTCACTGCTGTACTCCTTGGCGAGTGTGGGTGATCTGCTGACACAGCGCGGCGAACCGCAGTTCCTCGACGGCGGCCAGGCGGTATATGGCGGGTCTCGGCCGTCGACGGCGCCGCGACCACCGCAGGGCTGCGAGGGGGAGCACGGCGGGAACGATGCAACGGACGTGGCGCGCGGCGTTGGGCCGCTTCGCCCCCCATGGGGAGCAGACAGAGTCGTGTTCTCCCAGCCCCGGGCATTGAGCCGGGCCGTCAGGGCAGGCCAGACGTCCGCGATCGTCGCACCCTCGCTGCTCCGGCATGACCGGGAACGCGAAGGAGTAAACAGCGGTCCGGGAGTCGGCCTCGTCCAGGTCGACGGAGACGGGCTGGTGGTGGCCGTCATGCTGCGCTCCCCACCAGTACGAGCTGCGGACGGTCGTCTTCGTGGGACGGCTCGGTCTCCGCCTCGCGGCTGTGGCGCAGCCGCAGGGCTTCGTAGGCGGCGGCATGGGGCGGCAGGCCGACGCTTGCACGTCGGGCGTCGAGGTTCTCCAGATCCTGTGTCGGCAGCATCTGTATGCCGGCGAGGTCGCGCCGGCACTGCGTGCCGAAGGTCTGCGGTTGTCCGGCGTTGATACTGCACCGGTCGCGGAGGTGCGCCCATTGCTGGATCGGCGCTTCGCGCTGCTCTACCGCGGTGGCCAGAAGCCGGAGCGCGAGCTGTTGCAGGTCGGGGAAGTCATCGGCGTACAGGGCAAGTTGCCAAGCGGCTTCGGCGCCCTCGTCGCCGACCATGCTCTTGCCGGGCCATCCGTGTTCCGAGGCGATCCGCCTCAGCACCTGGGCGTCGGCGTGGTCGACGTGCCGTCCCATGTCGATCTCGGTGGGGCTCAGCAGTCCGCGGACGAGTTTCGTCCGGTGTTCCCGTGCCCGCTCGGCGCGGTCGATGAGATTGCGGGCGATGTCGGGCCGCAGTGGTGGTGTGGTCATCGTCAGACTCCGAACTGGAGAGTGATCGCGAGGCGACGTCCGCCGCTTGGCGTCGAAGTGCGGGTCATTCGTCGTCTCCCATCAGGTCGAGGAGGGCGACGATCGCGAGGGCGTACCGGCGTAGGTACGACAGCGCCTCGACCTCTGTCGGCCGTTCGTCACCAAGGGCGATAAGGCGGCTCATCTCCTCGGTGGGATACACCGCGACTCGGTGCGGAACGACGTGCTTGAGCTGGTGGGTGGCTCGGCGGAACCGGTTGGTGATCCGCACAGCGTCTTGCTCGCTCAGCGGCTCGACCTTGAGGGGCCGCGATCGGGGCAAGGGGAGGCCGAGACGGGCTAAGAGGCCGTCGTGCCTCCGGCTGGGGGCCGCGGAGGATGGCCGGTCGCTGAGGACTTCTTCGAGGGTGTCGATCAGGTCGTCGCTGATTCCCTCGGCCACGAGGGAGCGGGAAAGGACGTGGGCCAGCCTGCGCTTCGCTTCGTCTTCGGCGGAGACCGGTCGGCTCAGTAGCTCGGCGGCGGTGGCTAAGTCGATGGCAACCATTACGGCCTCCCCGATGGAAGGCGGAATGTGGCCCAGGTGGTTCGGCCGTCGTTGGTGACGCCCCATTTCCGTGCGAGGACGGTGACGAGCAGCAGACCGCGGCCCGACTCGTCGTCGTCTCCAGCAGTCCGCATCCTGGCCGGAGTCGGGTTGCCGTCGGTGACCTCGATGCGGACTTCGTCGTCGGGGTACCGGACTCGCAACCTGACGTCTCCCTCTCCGTGCTCGATTGCGTTGGTGACCAGCTCGGAGACGACGAGCACGATGTTCTCGGCCAGTTGCCCGCGCACGTTCCACAGCCCCAGGACGGCCGTGGTGATCCTGCGCGCCCGCCCAGCACAGCGCGGGTCCGACGCGAAGGCCATCTCGAAGGCGCGCGACGTCTGCGCCACCGGCTTCGCAGCAACCGGTGCGACGACTGCGGCGGGGCTCATCGGGGGCCTCCCAGGCGGGTGGTGTGGGGGAGCGTGCGCCACGCGGCGCCGTTGCGTCGCAGGGCACGCCTCGTCCTGTCGATCACGGGGCGTGTTCGCACGGTGACCAGCGAACACCGTGCGGTATTGAAGAGGGAAGGAAGTTCCAACGAAGTTGACTCGTCAGTAATGGCGTTCGGGGTGCCGGAGCCGGGGCCCGTCCTGACATGCTGGGCGGCATGGTCACACTTGACGAAAAGCCCGCAACCGCAGATGACTTGCTGCCTCTGGCGTTGACGAACTACGGACACTTCACGTCTATGCGTGTCGACACTGACCACAGCATCCGCGGCCTGACGCTGCACATGGAACGCCTCGTGCGGGACTGCAAGATCGTCTACGGTGCCGACCTGGACGCCGGCCGTGTCCGCGACCACGTCCGCGCGGCTCTGGACGGGCAGGTCGGACCGTGCGTCGTCCGCGTCACGATCTACGATCCCAGCGTTGAGCTGGGCCACCCCGCCGACGCCAAGAACCCGAGCGTCCTGGTCACCGTGCGCCCCGCTGGCAAACTCCCTCCAGCCCCGCTGCGCGCTCAGAGCGTGCAGTACGAACGTGACCTTCCCCAGGTCAAGCACTGCGGCCTCTTCGGTGCCCTGCACGCGCGCCGTGCGGCCCAGCTCGCTGGGGCCGAGGACGCGCTGTTCGTCGGCCGCGACGGCTACGTGTCCGAGGGCGGCACTTGGAACGTGGCCTTCATCGACGGCAACGGGAGCGTGGTCTGGCCGCAGGCACCTGTGCTGCCCGGCGTGACGATGGCCCTGCTCCAGCAGAACGCCACCGGCGTCGAGCACCGGACCGCCACCGTCACCGTCGACCAGGCCAAAGGCATGGCCGCCGCCTTCGCTACGAACACGTCCATCGGCGTCCGCGCCCTGTCGGCCATCGACGACCAGGAACTGCCGACCGAGCACCCCGTGCTGAGCGCACTCCGCGACACGTACCTGTCCATCCCCGGCGAAACGCTGTAAACGCAGGGGGCGAGCGTGACGACGGGGGTCACACGGTGGACCGGGCGGGAAGTCGCCCTGCTGCGCGAGGCACTGCGCATGAACGGCAAGGACTTTGCAACCAAGGTCGGCATTAGCTCCCGGCAGCTCGTGAACTGGGAGGGACGGGGTGACTCGATCAAGCCCAACCCCGGCAACCAAGCGGCGCTGGACACCTTGCTCTCCACATCGTCCCCCGATGCCCAGTGGCGGTTCGCCCAGCTCCTCACCGAGCAGGCCGCCGTGGGACACGACGAGCGCACCGAGGAGCTGCTGCGCCGCGACCCGCGCACCATGAGGCATCCGGTCGACGGGAAGGTCATGGTGTTGATCGAGGAGGGCATCTACCTGTCCGGTCCCGAGGACACCTCGATCTGGGTGGACGCGTACCGGATCGACGTCTACCCGACGACCAACCTCGACTATGAGCTGTTCACTCGTGCCACAGGGCACCGGCCCCCGCAGCACTGGCCTGGCCGGCGCTGCCCCAGCGCCCTGCACGACCACCCCGTGGTCTGGGTGACATGGCACGACGCTGAGGCGTACGCCCGATGGGCGGGCAAGGTGCTGCCGACCGTCCCCCAGTGGGAGAAGGCTGCTCGCGGCTCGAAGGGACACGCTTATCCCTGGGGTAGCGAGCCCACCGCCGCGAAGTGCAACACCGCCGAGTCGGGCATCGGCGGCACGACGCCGGTCGCCCGCTACCAGTCCGGCGTCAGCCCCTACGGGGTTTTCGACCTGTGCGGCAATGTGTGGGAGTGGTGCTCCACGCCGGGAACCGACGGGCCGGACCGCTACCAACTGAAGGGATCGGCGTTCAGCAGCCCGTTCGAGCGCGCCGCGCCGGCGCTGGAGAACGCAGCCAACGTCTCGATGAAGGACAACGACACCGGGTTCCGCTGCGTCACCGCCGTGTAGACCGATGTCGAGGGGCCGTCCGGTGCTCGCCCCCGGGTTCACGACTGCCTTCCCGCGGTCTCGGGCGTCACGAGTGCGACGAACCCGCCGTGCTCCTTGATCAGGGTGAGCTGGAGTTCGTACTCGTCGAGGTGCGGGCTGATGACTGAGTGCGTGAGCGCCACGGCCCCGTCGACGAAGCCGGCCCGGATCTGCTGGCGCACCGCGGACCAGCCAGGCCGCAGCAGCGGATCGGTCGCGCCGATGCGGTCCGTGAAGACCTGGAGCGTGCTGATCTGCCAGCCCCGGCCGAGCGCGTAATCCCGTGCCGCATTGAAAGAGTTCGTCGGCTCGTAGTCGTGCGCCGCGAGTAGGTACAGGCACACTCGCGGTACGCGCCCCACTGACTCGATGCGAGTGAGGTGCCCGTGGAGCACTTCGCGGCGGTCGTCCATGAGCCGGACCAGCGGGTCCTGTGCGACACGAACCTCGTCGGGATGAAACCGTGCGTGAAACGCACGTTCTTGGTCCGTCCAGTCCTGCCCTCCTCTGCGGAGGACGGTGATGCTCTGGCGCATTGCAGGCCTCGGCTCGTCCGGGGGAGTGGGGGTTGTGCCGTGCGGCCCGGCTCCCGAGGTCTCCTGGGCTGGCCCTCGCAGGCCGGGACCGCACACGATGCACGGGGACGCATGTCCCCATGGGCTGCGTGAACTGGGTTCACGATCAGCGCGCTCAACTACCGTGCTGCATGTGCGATTTACTGTGCAAGGGCAATCGCGAGAGCGCAGAAATTGGCAAATGCCTAAGCACAGGCAAGTGGTTGTTCAAGAGGGCACTGGGGGTGGAAGACTCACCGACACGACCCGCAACGGCACCGGACATAGAGCGTGTTGAGCACCGGCAGGACTGGGGAGAGGGTTACACAGTGGCAGCGAAGCGCGGGGCGACGTTCCGACGCAGGGAGCTGGGCAAGGAGCTGCGAAAGCTCCGGGACAAGAAGGGGGAGACGCTCCAGGAGGTCGCCAAGGCCCTGGGCTTCTCTCATACGAAGCTCGCGCGGGTCGAGATCGGCGAGAACGACCTCCCGCGTGTGAGCGACCTTGAAGCGCTCATCGACCATCTCGACCCGGATCTGCCCAGAGAGGATCTGGAGACACTTCTCCAGTTGCATCGCGAGTCGCTGAGCAAGGAACCGTGGACGCCGTACAAGGCGCACATGCCGTCGAAGATGCCTACGTACCGCGGTCTGGAACAGGACGCGACAGTGATGCGTGCCTGGCAGCCGGCCTTCGTCTTCGGCCTGTTCCAAACGGAGGGTTACGCGAAGGCTCTGTACCAGATCGCCAAGCCGGTGGATGAGACGACGAGCGAGTACATCGAGCAGAACGTCCGGCTACGGCTGGAACGGAAGGAGCTGATCACACGCTCGGATGACCCGCTAGAGCTACGCGTAATCATGGATGAGGCCGCCGTCCGGCGGATGGTGGGCGGCCCCGAGGTGATGCGCGGGCAGTTCGAGGAGATCGTGAAGCTGAGTGAGCTGGACAACGTGACTGTCCAGATCCTCCCTCACGACGTCGTGACCTATCGCTCGGAAAGCAACTTCATTCTGCTCGACTTCTCCGAGAGCCTTGACCCGGTCGTGCAATCCGACATGTGGAACACGATCAGCGTCACGGATGAACGACAGGAGGTTCAGCGGAATGTCCGCCGCTTCGATGCCATGCGCGACAGCGCCCTGCCCCCGGCTCGCACAGCCGGGTTCCTGGAAGCACTAGCCCGAGAGTGGAAGTAGCCATCAATACCAAGACCATGGCCCCGGATGTGGCCCCAGAGTCCGCCTGGTTCAAGTCGTCGTACAGCAACGACTCGGGCGGTGCATGCGTCGAGATCGCAGGGCTGACCAGTCTGGTCGGCATCCGCGACTCCAAGGACAAGACCGGCCCGGCCCTCGTGGTGCCAGCCACCGCCTGGTCCTCGTTCGTCGAGCTCGTGTGCTCCGGCGACGTCGACTTCGGCGTGGTCAATCAGTAGCGTCCAGACCAAGCGAAGAGTGGCTCGTCTCCCCCCGGCCCATAACAGGGGGAGACGGACCACGCTGGTACAGCCGTACCCACCGGGTTAGCGGAGCGTACCCCCCATGATCGGGCAGGAAGACGCCATGAGGGCAGCGCGCGTGTACTTGGCTGATGATCTCCGCCGATACGCGGAGTGCTCTGGCCTACCATGCCATTTGCTGAAACGGGGAGGGCGACGGCGATGCAAGGTCTCGAATTAGTGCTCGTCCGGCTGGCGTCGACGGTGGGCTCGATGCTCGCGAAGTCCGTACTGACGCCGAAGCCCGGGGCGGGGCTGGTGAGCGATCCGGTTCGGCCGCTGCCGAAGCCGGCGACACCGGAAAGACTGGCGCGGGTGCTGTCCGGCCGGATCGCGTCCGCGTACGGGTCGCTGCCGGAGCACGAGAGGCTTGCAGCCGTGGCGGCGGTTCAGGACACGTTCGCGGCGGCGGCCCCGCTCGACGCGAATCGCTTGTTCGCGGTGGACCTGGATCCCAAGCGGCTGGCAGCAGAAGTCCGTCGGCCGGTGACGGACCTGTCCGACCGAGCGGCCGAGTTATACGGGGAGTTACTGGGGCTGTGCTGTTCGCATGTCGTCGAGCAGCTCACCGCGCACGCGTCGTTTCCGGCGCGGGCGG
Source organism: Streptomyces sp. NPDC028907 (assembly GCF_055564995.1). Lineage (NCBI taxonomy): Bacteria > Bacillati > Actinomycetota > Actinomycetes > Kitasatosporales > Streptomycetaceae > Streptomyces > Streptomyces sp. NPDC028907. Next base: position 100,651 of record NZ_JBVHVE010000021.1, on the reverse strand, counting down.
CGGTCGAGCAGACGAGGAGGGCCGGCCGTGCGGAGGAAATGTTGCGCGACCTGCGAGGTCCTCGTCCCGAGGCGGTTGCGCTGGATTTCGAGGAGAGGTACGCGGAGTTCGTCGCCGCGACCCACTCGCGCGTGGAGCTCTTCGGAATCACGCTGGGGAGCAGAACACGCGCTGAATGGTCGTTGGACGCCGCGTACATCAGTCTCGCGGTCACCCATGAGCGGTTCGACGAGGCACCCGGGGAGGAACACGGTCTGCCGCGCACCGCACCGACCGCCATCAAGGTGGAACGTGCCCTGGCGGACTGCGGTCGACTGATGCTGCGCGGCCCGGCGGGGGCGGGCAAGTCGACGCTTGTGCAGTGGCTCGCGCTCAACGCGGCGAAGCGGAGCTTCGGTACGGAGCTGGCGGACTGGAACCGCTGTGTGCCCTTCGTGCTGCGGCTGCGGTCCTTCAACTCACTGGGCAGCCTGCCGATGCCGGAGGACTTCCTGGCCGCCTCGGGGGTGCCGCTGCAGCCACCCGCCGGGTGGGTGACGGAACTCCTCGACCGAGGGCGCGCGTTGGTGCTGGTCGACGGGGTCGACGAGGTCCCGATGCGGTTGCGGAGCCGTACGGAGAGCTGGTTGAGGTCACTGATCGCCGCGTTCCCGAACGCACGCTACGTGGTCACCACACGGCCGTCTGCGGTGCCCGAGAGCTGGCTGACGGGTCAGGACTTCACCGCGCACTCGCTCCTGCCGATGGAGCGGGACGACATCCACTCGTTCATCGGGCACTGGCACGACTCGGCACGTCGGGAATGCGCGGCCGACTCGGAGCGGGAGCTGCTGGACACGTACGAAGCAGGCCTGAAGGAAGCCGTGACGACACGCCGCGACCTGGGCCGACTGGCGACGAACCCGCTGATGTGCGCACTGCTCTGCGCTCTGAACCGCGACCGCCGTATGCAACTTCCCCGTGCACGCAAGGAGTTGTACGACGCGGCGCTGGACATGCTGCTGGTTCGCCGCGACACGGAGCGGGAGGTGGCATCCGTGGAGGGGGTCACCCTCTCCCGCGAGGAACAGACGGTACTGCTGCAACGCCTGGCGTACTGGCTGATCCGCAACGGCCAGGTCGAAGCGTCCCACGACGACGCGGTCGAGATGCTGGACGAGTGGCTGGCCACTATGCCGCGGGTACGCGAGCAAGGTGATGCCGCCAAGGTGTTCTCGCACCTGCTGATCCGCAGCGGCCTCCTACGCGAGCCAGTCCCGGGGTACGTCGACTTCGTGCACCGCACCTTCCAGGACTACCTGGGGGCGAAGGCGGCCGTCGAATCACGTGACTTCGGTGTCCTGGTGAAGAACGCGCACGACGACCAGTGGGACGACGTGGTCCGCATGGCAGTGGGGCACGCACGGGTCGACGAGCGGGGCCGGCTGCTCCGACAACTGCTGCGACGAGCCGGCAAGGTGCGCAGGCACCGGCACCGACTGGTGCTGCTGGCCGCGGCCAGTCTGGAACACGCGGCGGAGCTCGATCCGGTGGTTCGGGCGGAAATCGAGGCCCGCATGCAGGAGCTGGTGCCCCCCAAGACATTGTACGAAGCGGACGAACTCGCAAAAGTGGGCGAGCTCGTGCTGGAACTCCTGCCGGGTCCGGAGGGACTGGACACGACGGCCGCGAGCGCCGTCGTGCGTACCGCCGCGAAGGTGGGCGATGACGCCGGGATGGCGGTGATCGCGCGATTCCGGGAGGACACGCGTATGTCCGTAGTCGCGGAGTTCTGCCAATCCTGGTCCTCGTTCGACGCCCGGCGGTATGCGGACACCGTGCTTTCCGCCACGACGCCGGAGGCCTACGTACGGGTGTCCACCGCCGAGCAACTGGCGGAACTGCCACGGTTGCCACATCTCCGTCGGATCACCCTCGTCGGCCCCCATGGACTGCCCGCCGAGATCCTGGAACACCGGAACCTGGAGTATCTCTTCGTCTGTGACGACCCATCGCTGCGCGATCTGGCACCGCTGGGTGCGCTGCCTCACCTCACCACGCTGGTCCTCGCAGGCTGTCCGTCGGTGAACGGTCTCGTCCCCCTGCGCGGCCTCGGGATCGAGTTTCTCTCCGTGCATGACCTGGCTGAGGGCATGTCCCTTGCCGGACTCGACGGGCTGGCGGATCTTCGCCATCTGGCGCTCGGCTTCGCCGCCGGGGTGGCGGATGTCGCCGCCATCCCGGTCGAGAGTGCGCTCACTGGCCTTGTCTTCCTGCGCGGCGCCGCGCACATCGGCCTGCACGGACTCGAACGCTGGCCCGAGTTGAAGACTCTGGGGATCGCAGGAGACTTGCAGGGGGCCCAGTTGGCGAGCCGACACGAGGAGACCCAGCTGGTCGATCTGCACATCTACGACCAGACCGCACTCGATCCGGCGACACTGATACGGCACCGGCGGCTGAAGGAGATCCAGCTCAATCGCTGCCGGCTGACCACGGGACTCAATCCGCTCAAGGACCTCCCAGAGCTGACCCGCCTTGTCATCAGCAACGCCCCCGAGCCCTTGGACCTCACCCCGCTCGCGGAACTGGAGAACCTCACCGTTCACACGCTCTCCGGCGTAGCTCCGGTGGGCACCGAACACTTCCCACCCGAGCGACTCAACCCCAGACCAGACTGACCACGGACATCAGCAGGCCCACACCGACCTTCCCCGTACGCAGACGGGCTCGCTGCGTCAGCGGGTGGTTCGGACAGTGAATCATCTCCAGCCCTGGCTATCGGGGATCGCTTTTTCCAGCTCGGCCATCCATTTCCTGTCCGGCCTGCTTCGTGCCCGACGCCTGGAGCGCGGCAGCTGATGGCGTCGGTTCCCCCATGACGGGCCGGCCATGCTGGCCTGCCCACCTGCGGTGGGGTCATACCTTCGCACCAGTTGGCCGCTGGTTTCGGCGTTGGGACCATCACGGTCTACCGGCCCCGGGCTTGCCCCGAACGCTGCTACCTGCCCATCAACCGAATCGCTGGCGACGGCAGTACTACCCGGGCATGCACAAGACCTAAGGAATCGGGATCATCATCAGTGCGCTGTCTGCTCGGCTTGTCGCGCAGGCTCGGCTTCTTCGAAGCGCCGATCGGCTTGTGAGGGCCAGGCTTCGAGCTGGAAACGCGCTGGACGGTCCTCGTGCCGTCCGACCCGGCATTCATCGCCGGCCTTGCCGAGGGCCTTGTTCATTCGAGTGAGGAACCGGTCGTACTGCTCGTGCCAGATCAGGGTCGAGCCCGCGTCCGCATACGCATCGGTTCTCGCGAAGGCCAGGGCCGCGATCTCGTACCCCAGGCCCTCGTGCTTCATCCAGCACGGCGGGATGACGTCCTGCGGCTGCCAGGCATACCTCCAGTTCAGCCAGCGGCACACGGAGTCGAGCCAAGCGGGCATCGGCGCGATCAATTCGGCTGGCAGAGCCCCGAGATCCCAGGGAGCGGGGCCGTCGACCATGGACTCCTCCGCGCTCCGTTCCGCGATGTACTCCAAGATCAGCGCGGGCGGCTCGGGGAAGGGCTCGCATTGCGGACGGAGGTTCGTCATGCGGCAGCCGCCCCCTGGCGGCCAGTCCAGGCGGCAGCGTGAGCCTTGGCCTGGTTCTTCTTCGCCGTGGCCTGCCGTGAGCGCTCCGCCTCGTTGGCCGTTCGCAGGTCGCGGACGTGACCTTCGATCTCGGTCCAGGACTCCCAGGTCCACATGCCGTCGAGACGGGTGACGATGGGCGGGAGGTTGTCCGCGAGGACCAAGGCGTGACCTTCCGGCAGACCTCTGATCTCGTCTCCGCGCAGGACCGGTTCCAGTGCCATGTGCGTGGCGGTCGAGTGGCCGCCACGGTCTCCTCCAGTCGTGGTCTTCGTTGTCCGCTCCCGTTCAACCTGACCGCACAGGTCGGACATGTCCCTGAGGAAGGCAGGGTCCTTGTCCCCGCTGAAGACCACTACGTTGTTGGTGAACGCTGCCAGCTCTTTCGCCGTGTCCTCGCCGAAGCGGGCGCGGGCGGACGCCCAAGCCTGAAGCCCGTAGATGACCGTGATGCCTCGACCACGGCCGTCTGCGACGCGCTGACGCAGGCTGGGGATGGGCGCGATATTCGGCGCCTCGTCCAGAGCGGCGAGGAGGGCCGGGTCGAGCCGTCCGGCCGGGGAGGCGATGGCGTGATCCTCTGCAAGGTCGAGCAGGTCTTCGGCTATCGCTGTGGTCAGGGGTGCGACGCTGTTCACCTCCGAGTCCTTGCCGAGCAGGTAGATGGTGCCTTCTGCGTCAAGGAACTCGTGGAAGTCCGTAGCGTCCTCTCCATCGCCCTGGAGAGCGCGGATCACAGTCTGGTGCATGAACGGTTCCAGGGCCGCGTCGAGGGTCGAGGCGGTATTGCCGACGGTGCGGCTGTCTCCTGTGGTGGCAGTGCGGAGCATGTCCGCCCAGCCGGGGCCGGCGCCGGGATGGGCGTTGAGGATGCCAAGGGGGGCGGGGTCCGTGAGCTTGCGGGCCCACTTGAGCACCCAGTCGAGGTTGGCGCCGTCGAGGGCGGCGGCGTGGAAGAAGGCGGCGAGGATCTTGGATGCCTGCCCCTTGTAGAAGGCGCTGCCCTCGCTGGACTGTGCCGCGGAGCCGGGAGTTCGTGATCCCGCGACGAACGCCTTGGCCCTCATCATCGCGACCTCCGTTTCGGACGCGCCGTTGATCGGCGTCCAACGGAACTTCGGGAGGGAGGGCGCGATGTTCTGCGGGTCGAAGACCATGACGGGTCTGCCGTCACGCCACCGTGCGTCGAGGGTCAGTTCGACTAGGTCGGGCTTGGTCGAGGTGGCCAGGACCGGACCCGCCCAGTTGCGGATGGTCGGAGCGAAGAAACGCAGAGTCTTTCCGCTGCCCATGGGACCGATGACCCGGCATGCCTTGTCGGCGCGAGACCACAGCTCAACACCTTTCGGGCGTTGCGAGGTTCCCAGCGAATAGCCGAAGTCGTAAGGATCAGGGAGGTGGTGCATGACGTGCTCCGGATCAAAGTGGGGCGAGGAGAGGGCGGATCAGCGACCGGCGGAGCGGTCCTTCGCGAGGCTCACTGCTGATGCACGAGCGGGCTGGTCTTCACCGCGGGTGAGGGAAGGGCGGATCTCCGTGGCTCTCAGGACTGCCTTGGCCGACATCTGACGCTTCAGCTGCCCCTTGCTTGCGAATCCGGCATTGCGTCGGCCCCGGTTCATCAGGGCCCAGACCGTCACCAGGACCACCGCGCACACGACGGTCAGGGCGTACAGGGCCAGGGCGATCCCACTGGGCATGACGTCCACTACTCGGCCCTCCGTGCGACGCGGGCCGCGAGGTAGCGCATCCGCCGGCCGCAGAGCCGGGAGAGGGACACGTCGGGCCCGGCACAGCGCGGCGGTGCAGTGTGGAAGGCGCTGTGCAGGTCCTCGGCGGCTCGCCAGATGTGGGCGACGGCCGTAAGGACGCGGCCCCCGGTGGCTGAGTAGTCGCCGTGGTCCAGCACGGTGGCCAGCGCCTTTGTACGGTGAGCGAGTTCGAGAACTTCGGCGTGCAGCTGATCGATGCCCTGCCGTACCGAGTGCTCGTCGGCCGGGAACGTGGTCACGTCGGTGGCGATGGTCATGGAGGGGGCGCGCTCCGAATCTGCGTGGAAGGGGTCGGCGGCGGAGAGGTGGCGGTACCTGGTCATTCGGTGTCCGGGGATGTGCTGGCCAGGTCGGTCATCGAGCCGGAGGAGAAACACAGGTGCTGCTCGGCCTCGACCAGGAGGTGTTGAACGCCGGGATAGATGACCTCCCCGACCTTCCACAGAGCGATCCCGCGGCGCAGGCGCATGATGTGCTCCGCCGTCCAGGACGGCAGTCCCAGCCGGGACACCGTCGCTTCCGCCTCGGACTTCTTCTGCGAGTAGATGACGATGGTGTCCGCCATCTTCAGCGCCGCTTGGGTCTCCGGGCTGTCATCGATGTCCGACAGGTGGTGGACGATGAAAATGCAGGACAGTCCGTAGCCACGAGCGAATTTGAGGAACTTCTCCAAGAGTGAAGCGAGTTGGGGAGTTCCGAGAATGTGCCACGCCTCCTCGCAGACGAGGATGCGCTTGCGCTGGGTGTAGCGGCGGCAGCCCGATTCCAGGCTCGGCCCCAGTTCCCAAGCTCCGGAGTTCGCGTCGACCACGACGCGTTCGTGCTGTCCCGGTTCCCTCTCGCACTCGCACAGCGGACGCAGCCACACCTCTTCGAGGAACACGCTGATGACGGCGACGAGGATGGTCATGGCGACGCCGCCGGACGGGACCTTCGTCAGGTCGAAGACGATCATGTCGGCGTCGAGGTCTACGCCGAGGCTGGTCGGTCCGTCGAGCATGCCGGTGAGGTCGCCGGTCGCGTCCTGCTCGCTTCCGCAGAGCCGATCCAGCACGTACGACGCTTCCAGGCCGTCACCGAGGAGTTCGTCCCGTGTCCGTTGCTTGGCCGTGGCATCGGACTCCTCGGGGGACCGGAGCGCGGCGGCGACGTCCGCCAGGACCGGCGTGCGGCTGAGGCTGCCCGCCCGCTGATGGGCCCGGCGGATCGCGATGCGCAGTGCGGAGCCAGCGAACTCGTCCAGAGACTTCCCGAGGCCGAGTTCTACGATCGTCCGAACCAGCTCGATCTGCCGCTTGCCCGCGATGGCGGGGTCCATCGGGTTGATGCAGGAGGCACCGCGACCGCCCCCTGGGGCGAACTTCACGGGGGCCTTCCCGGTCAGCGAGCGACCGAGCGCGGCCCACTCGCCCTCTTCCCGCTCCTTCTGTTCCTTGGTGTCGAGCACGACCACCTGACGGCCGAGGCGGATCTGTCGTGCGGTGTAGGTCTTGGTGAGCGCCGACTTCCCCCGCCCGGTGTCGCCCATCACGATCATGTTCCCGCCGGGCAGACCGTCGCCGAACGCCGAGAATGGGCAGTAGATGAACGCCTTCCCCGAATACAGCTCCCGGCCGATGATCGCGCCCGCGGTGCCGAGGGTCGGCGGCGCGATGGGCAGGTACAGGGCCTGGCTGGTGGTCGTCTCCGTGTAGAGCGGGCGGCGTACCGTCTCGTACATCGGGGACAGCGGGGCGAGGTCGAGCAGGTCAGTCACTTGATGCCTCCGGCGAGGGGGAGAGTCGTGGCGAAGGCCCTTGCGTGTTCGAGGTCGAGCCATTCGATCCGGAGGTGTGCGTTACGGGCTCGGGAGGCGGTCGTCCGTTTCGTGCGCTCCAACTCCTCGGTGCTGCGGGCGGAGATGGTGATGTAGCCGACGACGGCGGAGCCGGCCGCGCCGGAGGAGGCCAGGGCCATGCCCCGTGATCCGGTGGCGTCCGCCGCGATCCGGTCGCGCGGGTCGATGTTCTTGCCGCGTTTACGGTCGCGGTCCATCTCCGCCTGGTTGTTTGTGTCCTCCGCGAGCATCCGTTCCACGGCCTTGTCGTTCGGCTCAAGCTGCTGCGTGATCGAGATGGTGCGGATCACGTCGGGCATCCCGATCAGCAGGGGCGACAGGAAGTCGGGGCCCACGGGCGTGGTGGGCCACCCGACGACGGCGGCCGTGGCGTGGAACCAGCTGTGGGTGGAGCCTGCGGCCCGGGTGGCGACGAAAGCCCCGTTGCGAACGTCGACGTTGCGCGGGAAGGCGTGCGCCTGCGGGAGGTCGGTGTCCCAGATGGCGTGGTCCGGGTCGTAGGAGTTGCGGATGAACGCGGTCATCCGGCCCTCGTCCAGAGGCGCGATCACGGAGAGGTCGGCGTCCTCCGCGCGGGACCACAGCTCTTCCAGGTAGGCGGCCATGGCGGCAGCGACCCCTTCGTCACCGGTGCCTCGGGCCGCGCCTTCGGCTGCCAGGTCGCGGGTGAACCTCGCGTGGATGGTGATGTAGTAGCGGTGTTCCTCCGCGGACGTGGATACGGCGTTGGCCAGGATGTCGTACGAGTCCTTCAGCCACTGCGGCGCGTCGGCCGTCGCCGCCGACTCGTCGCGCTGCGCGATGAACCGCTGGTGCGCGTAGGGGTCGGACTTCATCTGCCGGGCGAGGACCTGAACCCTCTTTACCGGGTGTTCCTCGACGTTGCCGAAGGCGTCGAGGAGTTCGCCCCAGCGCTCCAGGGCGACGACCTGTTCACCGACTTCCTTGCCACCGAGGCCGGGAGAGGCGATCTCCAGGGTGGCCGTGACGCACCCGGCCTCCGGCTGGAGGACCACGACGGCCTTCTGCCCACGGATCGTGACCGGCACCCACGTCATGCCGGTGATGCCCTCCGGCTCCGCGTGGGCTGCGTCCGGCGGGGTGCCGTCGCGTCCCACGCCGGCCTCGAAGGCCGGGGACACCCACACGCCGCCTGTACGGCGGAGCGCCTTGCGGTGATACCGGTTGATCCGCCACCAGCGGTAGAGCGTGCGCCGCTGGGACGTGCCCTTCGGCCGGTAGGGGGCGTACACGATGACCAGGGCGAGCAGAATCGGCAGCACGAGGCAGGCTGCGCCGATGGCCGTCACGCCGTTGAACAGGTAGCCGAGCAGGATGCCGGTGACCGCACCGCCACCGAGAACGACCTGTTCGCCGAGGTCGCGGCGGCCCACCAGCCCCGTGGGGCGGTGCTTTCCGAACTGATACGTACGAGTCGACATGGGTCACCGATCCTTGCTGGGGTTCGGACGTCCGGGTGCCTGCCCGCCCGACGGCCGCGACGGGGGCGGGGGCGTGACCGAGGGCCCGGAGCCCGAGGTGGTTCCTGATGCAGAGGAGGGGGAGGGGGAGGCAGGCGGCGTCGGGGAGGAGGCCGCCGGGCCGGGAGCCGGTGGCGAGGGCGGCTGTGCCGTACTCGGGCCACCGCTGGCTCCCGGTGGACGGCCGGACGCTGCGTGGCTGCCGGCCGAGGACCAGTCCGGAGGGGGGCTGACGACCGGGTCGGAGGTCGCTCCCCCGGGGCGAGCTGCGGTCGGGGCACCAGAGGTACCGGCGTGGTCGTCGCTGCCCTGCTGGCCTTCGGGCTGTTCGGGCCTGCCCCCGTTGGCGGCGTCGGTGCCCTGCATACCGGGAGAACTCGTGGCCTTGTTCTTCACCATGTCGACCCCGGCCTTGGCCACGGTTGCCCCGGCGGCGACCGGCCCGGCCACGGCCGTTCCGCCGCCCATTGCGGCGCCCGCCGCCTTGCTGCCAGCCGTCTTCGAGCTGCCGCCGACCAAGGAGTCCTGCACACGCGCCCCGATCGCACGGTTGGCGTGCTGGCCGGGACCGTCGATCGCGGCGGCCGGGCCAGAGGATTGGGCGCTCTTCCTGTCGTGGTGGAGCTGGGCCATCTCGTCGCCGAAGGCGGGCACCCACTTGTAGAGGGTGGCGCTCGCGAAGACGGCGAGCAGGAGGATCAGCGCACCGACCAGCGTCTTGGAGACCGCGTCGGACATGCTGCCCGAGGTGTCGCTGAGGACCGCGCCGCCGAGGCCGAGGAGGGCGAAGAGCACAGGTTTGCTCAGACCGATCGCGAAGATGGCGCCGAACCACTTCTTGCTCTTGTTCCACAGATCGCGGTCGACGAGCCCGGCGTTCACGACGGGACCGAGCGCGACGGCCACGTAGATGGCCGCGCTGCGGATCAGCAGCTCGATCCACATCAGCAGAGCGCCGAACATCATGATGAGGTTGACGACCAGCAGCTGACCCACACCCGCCACGGGGTTTGCTGCCATCGTCCTGAGGATGTTCTCCAGGAACGGCTTGAAGTTCGCGGTCGCGTAAGGCTCGAAAACGGCCGTGACCTCGTCAATGGCCTTCACCAGCAAGGCAATTGCACCCGGAGTCATCGCGTTGACTACGAACTGGAGGAGCAGGAAGCCGATCGCCTCGGAGACCGCGGTGGCCACGGCGACCCCGCGGACCGCCCTCTTGGCCACGGCGATCAGCCACAGGGCCACGGTGAGCAGGCTGGAGGCCGCGAAAATGATCGCGTACTGCTTCAGGAAGCCAGCCGACGTGAGATCGATCTTCGTCGTGTTCTGGATCAGCTCCAGCATCTTGCGCAGGAACCAGATGTTGGCCTCGGTGAGCTTCTGGAGCAGGAAGCCCAGCGGATCCGATACGAAGTCGATCGCCGCCTTCGCCTCGCACACCATCGGGATGTAGCAGAACGGATTGGCGACCGCAGAGGGCACGAACAGAAACCCGGTGATCACGTTGACCATGGCCACCGTCTGAATACGGCACCGCCAGCGGCTCGGCGTACCCCGTTCGACGGTCAGCAGCCCAGGGGCATCGTCACGCAGTCGCAGGCGCATTGCTGGCACCCCCCACGTCCGCGAAGCTGTCGGCCGGGTCCGCCTCCTGCATGGCCGGCGGCGACGGCACGAGCGGTTCGGACGGCGTAACGGCCGTCGCCTTCCAGGTGCCGTCCTCCCAGACCAGGTCCACGGTCATCCGGAGGAAGGCGACCTGCGGCCGCTGTGTCTCGTCCTTTCCGGCGACACCGCCCACAGACGCGGTCCAGACCTCGATGCTTGCGGCCTGGTCGGAGTACGAGATCGAGCGGGTGGCGAGCGCCGCCGTCCGTGTGATCAGTTGGCTGCCTTCGGCGGTCTTGCCGTCGGCACCGACCCCGCGGTTCTCCATGACCAGGCGGGCCGTCGAGTCCGCGTCTGACGTGACCGAGTGCAGCACGCTCGGCGCTGCGGTGGCCGTCAGCATCCGGTGCCGCCACTCCTCATCGGTGAAGAACCTCGGATCGCCGTAGAGCATGGTGGCGCTGACAGCGGCGGCACGGGCGCCGCGCTCGTTGCGTCCGTACGGTGCTGGGAATCCGTCCTGACCAGCCCAACCGCTTAGGACGGGGTCTTCTGCAGCGGCCGGTACGTAGTCGGAGAAGTCGCTCGTGACGTTGGACGACTGCCGCGCGTCGATCGGCGCGACCAGCCCGTTCGTGGTCGAACTGGCCTTCAGCTTCCAGTCGTTGGACTCCCAGGTGAGCGTGACCGTCACCGACTGGAAACCCACCCTTGGTGTCGCGTGCCTGGCCGCGCTACCGCGAACCGTCGTCGTCCACAGCCGGACCATCGCCCCATGAGCGTCGAAGCCCAGGATGTGAGCCGACAGGACGCCGGTACGGGCGATGGTCTTCTTCGCGGAGACCTTGGCATTGTCGCCCCGGAGTGCGCTGACCGCTTGACGGGCAGCGTGGTCAGCCTTCTTCGTCGACGTGCCCGCGGTGCCCTTGGCCGCCATGACCGACACGGCGCGGTGTCGGGCGCCCTTGCCCGTGAGGAAGGCAGAACTACCGCTCACTGTGGTGTAGTTGGCCGCCGCCGCCTTCGCGCCGGCCTGCGTGTGGGGGTAGCCCACGGGGACGCCGTGCACCACACGCACGCCCTCTCCGTTCGCCTGCGGTGCCGAGTGGACGGGTGCTGACGCTGTGGGCGCGGGGGCGGGCGGGTTGCCCGTGGCCAGGCTGACGATCACCCCGGCCGCGGTGACCACCGCTGCCCCACCGACGGCTATACCCCAGAGCTTCGCCGAGGGCTTGCGTGCCTCGGCCGCCTTCCTGGAGGAATCGTTCCTCCTTCGAGATCGGGAAGCCATGGGTCACACACCCATGCCGTACGTGATGGCGAAGATGGTGCCGAAAGAGGCCACGAGGAAGACACAGGTCAGGCCACCGACCATCATGCCCTTGCCGCGCGAGCTGTCCATGGTGGAGTGGCCTTCACCGAACCAGCCCTTGGACTTGCCGACGCCCGCGAGGAATGCGCCAGCGCCGACGACGAGGACGACGGCGGCGATGACACCCAAGATCACCTTCGCCGTGTTGCCGAGCTTCCCGAAGGGTCCCCAGTCCGGTTTTACGCCGGACACGACGTCGGCCCCCGCCGCGAGGGTCGAGTGCAAGGAAGGTTCGGCAGCGGCAGAAAGGAAGTTGTGCATATTGGTGCCCCTAATGCTTTGGATATCGAACGGGGTCGGGTTTCCTGGTGGCGGCGAATGCTCTAGTCAGGAGAGTTGCATCGGTGTGTTGATGTAACGTCGGGCCACCCAGCCCGTCTTGCCCTTGTTCGCGCCTGACTTCACCAGCACATGACCCCACGACTTCCCGCTGCCGGACGATCCGCGGGTGCAGGACCAGTAGACTTTCGTGTTCTTGGCGAGCTGCCTCATCGCGACGTACTTGGTCCCCGGCCCGCTGCGCAACTTCACAGTGGCAGAGACGGTGGTATTCAAACGCGCCCACTCGGTGCAAGCCTTCGTGCCGACAGTACTGACCACCGCGCTGGCCGGTGAGGTGGTGGTCGCTGTCACGCCAGCGACCACAGACAGGGCCAGCAGGCCTGAAGTGGTCAGACGCGCAGGGGTACGCAGATTCATGTAATTCCTACCTTCCAAGGATATTTGATTGGGTTGCTTCGGGCGTACGGAAACGGCGCCTGATCCAGCCGCGCAGCTGCGCCCTCATCGACCGGCGATGACTGGGGGACTGGCTGGATGTCAGGCGAGCTCCATGTGTGGGAGTTCACTGAAAGCGACATGGGACACGGGATTCCGAAGTGGTTAGCCGACGTGCCGCATCGCGATAATCTGCGGTTTCCAGTAAGTGAGAGATTTGATCCGGACCTTGGCCCCGGTGTGCGGGGCATCAATAACCTGGCCATTGCCGACGTACATGCCGACGTGCTCAGGCCCGGCGCTTCCGGGGACGCTGAACAGCAGGTCACCTGGGGCGAGTTGGGAGACGCTCTTGACGGCGGTCCCGGCGTGGACCTGGTCGTACGTGACCCGGGGGAGGTTTACGCCCGCCGCGGCCCAGGCCATCTTGGTGAGCGACGAGCAGTCGCAGCCGCCTGCACCCGTGTATGGGCTGACGCAGCTGCCGCCCCACCGGTACCAGGTGCCCAGGGCCGTCTTCGCGGCGGAGATCGCACGAGCCGCCCCCTTGCCGGCGGGAGCGTCCGGGCGGATGGCGTCCGCCCATTTCGAGGCCAGCGCACGGATGTTCCGCACGTAGTCGCGGGTCTCCGGGTACGGGGGGACGCCGCCGAACTTGATCACTGCGGGGCCGCCCGCGTTGTACGCGGCGAGCATGTTGTCCGTCGAGTCACCCGGCACGTTCTTGACCTCTCTGGCCAAAGTGCAGTCGTACGCGGCCTGTGCGGCGATGGCGTCGGCCGGGTTCCGGATGTCCTTGACTCCGTCCCCGTCACCGTCCTTGCCGTGCTGGGCCCAGGTCGCCGGCATGAACTGAGCGATACCGAGGGCGCCGACACGCGACTTCGCGTCGGAGTCGAACTTGCTCTCGGTGTAGAGCTGAGCCGCCAGGAGCGAGGCCGTGACCTGCGGACACTCGCCCGCGTGCTTGTTGATGAATTCGCGGACCCGGCCAGGAACGGGCGCGTCCGTCGTAATGCCGCCGCCCGCCCCGGTCTCCTGTGCGGAGGCGCTGTCGGCCCCGCCGAACGTGGTCAGCAGGGCGACACCCGAGATGACCCCGGCCGTGAGCAGTGCCAGACCAGCTTGTGTGCCCTTGTTCATCGCGGCCCCGTCACGCCCAGGGCAAGGCGGTGACGCGCCAGCCCTTGGAGGTGTGCTCCAGACGGAGAGCGAGCTGTTCGCTGCTGCGGTGCGTGTGCCCGGACTTCGGGGTCGTCGTGAGGGTGTAACCCACTCGAACGAGGGCGGAGGACGCCGTCACAGCCGGTGCACCGTCGGGGACCACAGCCGAGGTGATCTCGACTGTCTGGCGGGCCTTCTCGGCCCGCAGCGCGGCCCACGCGACGTCCTGACTCGGCCGCTTCTGGCCAAGGATGCCCACCAGTTCACCTGCTGCGAGCCGGGCCGCCCGAGCACCGGCATCGGCGTACGAGCTGTCCTTGCCGTCGCGGGCGTCGTGCTCGGCGTAAGCCGTGGTGAAGGCCCGTGCTGTCTGCTCAACATCCTTCGGCATGGCGGTACTTGGCGGTGGCGCGGGGCTTTCCGCGCTCACCGAGGTCGTCTCGGTGATGCCCGCCGAGACGGAGTACGGCTGTGCGGTCGGGGTCTTGGACGGGCCGTTGGCCGAGCTGGAGCAACCGGTCGACAGGACGGCCAGAGAACCGACTATCCCTATTGCGGTAGATATATGTATGAAACGGGTGGATCGAGGCATGCGGGAACCACAACCTTGGTGCATGGGTTTCGAGAGATCGGGTGGCGCGGCCCCGTGGGGGCTGGGGGTCGCGCCACCCCTTCACAGGAAGAGGGGGACTCCTCCTGCGGGCTTTACCGGCGACTGCCGGAGAATTCGAGGACCAGACAGGAGCCTTGGGGTCCCGGTCTGCCACGCTTCTGATTTACGGGAGAGTTCGGACGTGTTTCGCGTTTAGCGCCGAATTCCGTGTCAACGCTCAACCTGCGGCATAGTGCGCGACGGTCGAGTTCCAGTGGCCGCTACTCATATCAAGGTCATCAACTCCTCGCTCGGTTAAGGGAGATCGATAAACGAATCTCCATCGGCCAGAAGTCGCAGTGATGTTGGCCGTGCCTGAATCTTCGCAGGGGTTCGCGGACAACTCGAATCAGAGAAAAGTCGGAACCTAAATCTAGGAATTAGGTTCCGACTTCTGTGATGGGGAGGCTGTTTCGGGCGGTCTGGTCGTCTCTAGGAGATTTCACGTTCCCGCGGTCTGTCTCGGCCGGGGAATGGGGGTCACTTCCGAGCAGGGATGAGCGCAGCAAGGGGAAGAGTGTTGAGCAGTTCAGTGCGGCTTCTTTACTCACCAGTAACCACTGTTGAGCTGGTAGAGAGGAATTCGCCAGGACGCGCCAGGGTGCGCCGCCTGGCCCGCCGCCACCTTCGTCGGGTGGAATGTTCCATCAGCGCATCCCAATAGCAAGGCCACGGAGGACACTCATGCCCGGCCGGTGCGAGCACCAACGCAACAGCGCGTCCCCAGCTCGAAATTCGCGCAGCTGCCGTGCCTCGCGCTCATGCTTCGGGTAGCCTCCCCCGCTCGCCAGCCCGGGGCACCCGGGGACGGTGCAGGGGTATGGGGGCCTCCACGGTATGGGTCACTCCCTTGAATATGTTCAAAACAGTGACACTGGCCGAGAATTAGTCACTGGAGCTTATGAAAAACGTGTGCGGGGTCACTGATCAGTGACTAGTGACTGTTGCGGCTGTCTCTGCACGGGTCTGCAATGCACTCGTCACGTCCCACGAGAGGTAGCCATGAAGCCCAAGACCGAGACCCGCCCTGCGTTCGAACTCCGCGTTGGCGGGGTGCACTTGACTGTTCAGCGCATCCCCGGATGGCTCGTCGCCCTAGTCACCACCGTGGGCGGGGCGGCGGGAACGTGGTGGGTGCAGCACTAGGCCGTGGTCGCCCCGAACTCGGTGTTAGTCATGCACGCGTGGCACGGAACGTGCACGTTGCGGGGTTAGAAGGTCGTGCGGCGCAGGTGCTCGATCGCGACGCCGAGCCAAGGCGCGGCCGGGCCGGTGAGGAGCAGCGGCGCACACACGGTGTACGAGAGCACGACTTCGGGCTGTCCCGTCGTGACCCCGGACAGGAGGGCGTGGTCGAACGGCAACCAGGTCGATGAACCGGATGGCTTGAGCCGTACTCCGATGGAGGTCAGGACCACCCGCGCCAAGGCGTGATCGCGCCACTGCGGCTCAGCGGCAGCCTCCGCCTCTTGACGACGCCGGGCGTCGAGCCGGCGGTTGGGCACCCAGCGACGGCCGAAGGTTGGGTGGTCCTCGAAGTAGCCGGCCGATCGCGGGTCAACGATGTCGGTTCCGTAGAACCGGGCGACCGAGCACGTTACGTCCGCAAGGGCGATCTTTCCGTCCGCAAGAGGGAGGTCGTCCACCTGGACCGGTGCAAGTTCGCCACCGTTCTGGAGGTGGAGCGCGAGTGCGGAGCCCGCTTGCACGGCATCGGGTCGGGCGGCGTCCTCCGCTGGGCCTTGTCGGTGTCGCCACATGGTCTTTCCTTCCTGATCAAGCGGACCATCCACGGCCTCTACGGGGTGAATCCGCGGAGGCTGTGGGGCACCTACGAGATGAGATCACCAGAGGGCGCTGGAGGCAGCGGCGGGTGCCTTCGCGGCCTCGTCCTCTTCCTTCAGCCGGGCCAGCAGTACGCCCAAGCGGTCGTTGCTGATCGGCTGGTGTGCGCGGACGGCCTCTTTCACGACGTCACGACTGATCCGCCCCGCCTTCTCGGAAGCGGCCCGTGCGATCGGCAGCAGATCCTCAAGCCATTCGTTGTCGGCCTCCCGGTCCTGCGGGAACTCGGCGCCGTCCGGGACGGGGGACTTTTCGCCGTCCGCACGGGTGCGGACCGTCGCCGGGACGGAGGGCTCGGCCGCCGTCGGGGGCGCCGTGGCAGCCCCGTGGTCCGCGAGGGCGACGGGCGGTCCGTCCGCCTGGTCCGGCTCCGCACCGGTGCCGTCCGCACGCGCGGACGAACCTGTACTCGACTCGTCCGTACGAGGTTCCGCATTCTGTGCATCCTCGTGTTTCCGCAGGTCGACGCCGGTCCCAGCAGAACTGCCCACTGCGGACGGACGAGCCGCGACACTTCGCGTTTCAGCCGATGCCGTTGCCTCCAGCGGACGAGGTTCTGGCTGGGCCGTGATGCTGCCGAGCGGCGGGACATCTCGGCGGACCGGTCCCGGACCGCTGTCTGCGCCGTCCCGGACCGACATTTCGGCGGTCCGCGCCATCAGGATGTAGAGGTGCACGGAGCCCGCCAGCGCCAGCGGCGCGAGTGTCGACAGCACCCCGACGACGCTGTCCGTGAGGTGCAGCGCGGACCGTCCGACCTGCGGACCGTGATTCAGCGTGATGGCATGAAGGGCGTTGGCGCCGAGACTCGCTCCGGTGGCCGCGAGGAAGAGAAACCAGGCGTAAAGACGAGCGCCGAAGCGCTGGTGTCGAAGGAGCACGATTGCTCGGACGCCGTACGCAATGAACCCGTCGATGAACACCGGAAACAGGTAGCTCAGGGTCTCCCGGGCGTGGATCGCGATGGCGATCTGCCGCAATGCGTCGTAGGAGAACGCGAAGCCGGCCGCGCCGAGCAGGATGATCGCGGAACGGTCCCAGGCCGTCATACCGCGAAGGCTGTAGATCTCCTGCGGCTGGGTCGCCGTCGCCTCTATGTGCGCGCGAGACATCAGAGATTGCCTCCGTCGCGCGGGTCGATGGACTGCCAGGCCGGGGTCTGGGACAGCAGCTGCCCGAGCTGCTCCAGCGACGTCACCTCGTGCACATGCTGACTCGGGCAGCTCACGCACGACACTCGCAGCAGGATGCGCTCCGTGCCTCCCTGGGCGGTGTAGTACAGCTCCAGGTGCTGGCCCCCGACGGTGTCGAGTGAGGCGAAGGCTTGCAGGTGTTCTTCGAAGGAGAGGAGACCCAGGACCTCCCACTCGAGAGTGACCGCCCCGTCGCCCAGGAGGTGGTGCGCGTACTTCGAGGCTGCTGCGACGGACCGCGGACCCCAGGTGCGGAAGGCGTTCTCCCGCGCGGCCGTGCGCCGCTCCTCGGCGGTCGTGAGGTGCTTGGCCGCAGCGAGCATGATCGGGTGACTCATTGGGGGCCTTCCAGGGAGTTGCAGGTGCGGATCACGTCGCCGTCGCCGGATTCGTTGGCGAGGCGGAGGAGAACGTCGGCGTGGCACGGCGCGGCGAGGGGACAGGTGCACATCAGGTCGCGACCGCGCAGGGCTCGGGCGAACCGGGCGGCGTAGCAGCGGCCTACCGGGCCGCGGAGTGTGGCGGCGAAAAGGTCCACGGCCTCTGCCGCGTCCATCGGCGGGCCGAGGGGAGAAGGAGCGCGGTCTCCGGCCTTGAAAGGGTTCGCGAATCGGCTGCGGGGCCCGACGTATATGCAGGCTGTGGACAGGTCTGCGGCCTCTCGGGACGCCCCGCGAAGACGGACGGGCATCAGGCTGCCCTCCCGCCACGCCGCCGGTCGGGTCCGATCATCGGCACGAGGCTGGTCACCATCTCGGCCAGGCGGCTCGCCACCCGAGCCCCGACGAAGTCGGTCAGGTCCGGCCCGTTGTCGTCGCGGGCTGGCAAATTGGACGTGATGATCGTCGGCAAGCAGTGGTTGTACCTGTAGTTGATGAGCCGATACGTCACCTCCTCGGTCCACTCCGAGGTTTTGGCCGTACCGAGGTCATCGAGCAGCAGGTACTGCACCTCGCTGAGCTTCCGCAGCTCCCGTTCCGCCGCACCCATGACCTGTGAGGGGCGCAGGTTGCCGTACATGTCTGCTGAGTTGACGGCGATCAGCTCGAACCGGTCCGGCCCGCCGGCCGCGATCCGCCGCAGGGCTCCGTAGGCTTGGTGGGTCTTGCCCGTGCCCGTGAGGCCGGTGAGGAGGAGAGCGCCAGCGCCAGTGTTATCCGTGAGAGCGCGATCAGCCCACGCGGTGACCTCCGGCATCGTCGCTTCAGCGTCGCTGAACCGGGGAGGGGTCGCGGTCCGCCACCGGTTCAGCGCGTACTCGGCGCGAGCACGGCGATGCCATTCGCGGTCCCCTGGATTTTCTTCCGGCGAATCGTCGGCGGGGCTGTCGGGCACGACCTGAATTCCTTTCGCGGCCAGTATTTGTTCCAGGCGGCGCATTGACCGGGCGTTACCTGCGGGTTCCGGCTCTGCCATGATCAAAATCCGTTCTGGTAAGCACTGGGTTCGGCTGTGTTCTGAAAGGGCGCCCATCCTCCCGGCTGCCGACGCAGGGGAACGACGTTGCCTTGGGACGCCGCTGCGGAGGCGTGCGATGGGAGGTCTGCCCAGATTCGAAGCAGGTAGCGGGCCGACTGTGGGGGTCGGCTGGCATTCCATCGCCGCGCGATCATGTCGACCAGCCGTTCATTCCCCCATTGGGCCGCGAGAGCTGTTACCCGATCCCATTCCGATTCGGTCAGCCGCCAGCCGACGAGCATTCCGGCATTAGTGATGGCTGTAACCAGGTCCTTGGCGCCTTCAGGGACCTTGACCGATTCCTGATGAGCTGCTTGGTGGTGGTTCCTGCTCGGCCCAGGCAAGCTAGCTTGCTTTTTGGTGGTGGTAATACTCCCGTAGGGAGTATTACCACCACGCGCGCGCGAGGAAGGGACTTCCCACTCTCGGTGTGGAGACTTCCCACTTGCCATCATTGAGGGGGAGTTGTGGGCAGGAACTTCGTGGAACCTCGTTCCCTCTTGCGATGCTTCGGGGGGCGGAGTTGGAAGTTCTGTCTCTGAACCAGCTGCTCTCTCAGCGCCCTCGTTAAACAGGAGTATTGAGTAGCTGTTGGGGTTCGAGGCGCCCCCGCCGCGCTCGCGGCTGATTTCGCCGAGCGTCGTCAACTCCCCGAGGCACTTCGTTATCGAGCGAGCAGTCAGTTGGGTGAGGGCGGATATCTCCTCCAGGGTCAGGGTGGCCCTGCCCTTATCGTCGGCCTCGCGGGCCAGCGCGAGCATGACCAGACGCGAGCCCCTGCATGACTTGGACTGTGACCAAACGAGTTCGGTCGCTAGGTCGCTCATCAGCAAGTCCCATCCATCGCTATGCGACGGACGAGGGCAAGGCCAAAAGAGTGATCATCTTCGGGGATGTACCCGGTCTGATGCGGTTCGGGAGTGAGGTACAACGTTCCGGTCGGGAGGTAGAAATCATGGGCGCGGCGCCAATCGGCGGAATCACCGAAATTGCGCCTGATCATGTGTGCCACTCTTTCTTCGGTTCGCCGGTCGATAAGCATGCGGTAGAAGTCCGATTCGAAGAGATGGGTAACAGACCGGCGCTCTGGATGCATGCGGACAAGGACTGCCGTGGGGGCTATTTCACGGATCGCCGCACTGAGATTTGCGCACGCCGAAGTGGCGGGGTTGTTCTGAGACATGTGGGGAGAACTCCCGTAATCGCAAGGCTTGCCTTGCGGGAATAATCGTTTCCTTGCGGAGGCGTGTCAGGCTGCGTCAGCGCTGCCAGCAGGCAAGGATGTGGCCGGCTTGGATTGGGACTTCTTCCGGTGGCGTCGCGCGAGTTTCAACAGATACTCGTGCGTAACTCCGAGTCCCCGGGCGACAGCGGCAGGTTCCAATGACGGGTCTGTCGCGAATCGAGCAATCACCGCGTCCCGCTCGCACTTACTCAACGCCGCAGTAGATCCCTGGAGGGCAGCTTGGACGGCGTCTTCGTTAGCCCGCTGCTGCCACGCGGCGCGCAGTGCGGAACGCTCCGAAGCCAGCAGGCCAGCTCGAATGCCGTATTCGTCGTCATCCTTCAGTGATTCGATTAGGCACCGGGCAGCCACAGCCAGCGGGCACGATGCGCAGAGATTGCGCGGCCGGTTGAGGTCTGTGCCCAGCCTGTGCTTCACAAGGTCGGGATCTTCGCGGGGGCCGTCCCCGAGGGGAACGAAGATGTCGATTTCTTGGTTGGAACACCTAGCGTCTTCCGCCCAGTGCTTTCCGGGGGCTCTCTTCGACTCTTCTATGAGAGGCGACCAATTCCCCTGATGTGCAGCCTCGATGAGACTGTATATGTCAGTGCTCATTTGCATCTCATGGTGTTCACGGCGCCGCGCGCTGTACGCGCACGAGCGCAAGAGGAGATCAGAAGCGCTTGCGTGAGCGCTTAGAGGGCTGAAGCGACATCAACGCCGACTCGCCGTCCTTTTCGGACACTGTGCCCGGGTTGACGAAATGCATGTCGGAAATAGCGCGGAGGTCTTCCTCCGTGAACTGCACGAACTTTCCGAACTTTCGATGGGGCAGCGCTGAGATGCGCTCACGCAGCCACTTCTCCGGTATGTTCAGCCGTTCGGCCGCTTCGCTGTATCCGATGTGCAGACGCCTATCGCGAGGCTCTGACGGCCTGTTGCTCAGCAGTGCATCGAGGCCGCCGGCCTGAGCCAGCAGGTTCACCATGGCGGCGAGCCCCTGCAATTCGATGGGCCCGATGGAGGGCGGGCCTGCGTTCGCCGGTGCCACGGCCGACATCACGCTTCCAGCCCGCGCAGCTGAGCCGTTCGCAGATCGAAGGCGTGGCCGCCTGAGGCTGCCCAACCGGCCTGCGGGAACGAGCGGATGATCCATCGCGCGATGGTGAGCGCCTTCGCTCGGGGCACCCGAAGGGCGTGCCCACGTTCGTTCACGGCGGTTAGCCCTAGGTGCGGCCACAGGGTCCGAGGGCCCTGGAGGCGAACCTGTACGACGGCGGCACCGGGCAGCATGGATGTCAGCTGTGCAGCCAGCCGCTCAGCCGGTTCGGAAGCGATCTCTGGCTTTGGGTTGCAGTCCGCAGTAGGGGACATGCGACACTCCTCTATGTGGTACGCCGCTCCGTCGTGCCGTGCGAAAGGACACAGAGCGGCTGTGCGAGTGATCTTGCGCCCCTCAGGGGCAGCGGATCACGAGCTGTCTGGCGTCCGAGAGGTGCGAACTCTCGGACGCCGATGGCGTTTTGAGGGGAAGGAACACGCGCGAGTCGCGCGCGGCTTCTCCTCTCTACCGGGCCGGTCCCCGGGGGAGCCAACAGGTAAGCGAAGGCAGAGAGGGGTGCGAACCCTCTCGTTTTTCGCTAAACTGAAGCTATCGTGGTTCCTGCGGAAAGTCAACAGTCCGGGGTTTCTCCGGTTCACCCAAAAAACGAGGTCTGATGCCAGCTCGACGCTTCGATAGAGTCCGTGTGCGCGCGGTACGTCGAGCCGCCGAGGTCCCGCAGTCCGCCGTGGGATCCGCCCTCGGCGCGGCGGACTCTACGGTCGCGGGGTGGGAGTCGGGCGCAAGCGTGCCGGATCAAGAGAAGCTGCCCGCCCTCGCCAAGGTGCTTGATCAGCCGTTGGACGAGCTGTTCCCCCGTGACGGCTTGCCCGATCTCACCGACCTCCGGTGCGACGCCGGCCTCTACCGGTACGAGACGAAAGCGATCATCGGCACCAAGAGCGACGGTCCGGTGGCCGGGGCGGAACAAGGGATCCGACGCCTCAAGGAGAAGTACATCCCTGCCCTGGCGGAAGCTTACGGCGTGACCGAGGACGAGCTGAGGCGCGCGCAGGAGCGGTCATTCGGAGAAGGCGGAGATGACGAGTCTGCTGCGGTCGCTGAGGCTGAGGAGCCTCCGCGGACACTCGCCGAGAAGATCACTCTCCTCCTAGAGCGCTCGTACCCGGCGGGGACCGCACCGGGGGACGAAGAGATCGCGGAGGCGGTGAACGCTTACGCGGGCTCGTTGGTCACTACGGCCGCGAAAGTCGAGGCCCTTCGAACGGGGGCCGACGAAGCCCCCGCGCCGGTTGTCCTGGAAGGTCTCGCCCAGTTCTTCGGCGTCGCTCGTATGTACTTCGAACCGGACGACGCTGTCGCCCGGCAGGTCTACGAAGGGCTTCGCCTGATGTCGGCGGCGAAGCAGGGGAAGGTGGGCCGAGTCCGAGCCCGCGGGATCGGCCCCGAGGGCCTGCCGGCCGACGTCCTCTCGATTCTGAATGACCTCGCGACCGAGCTGGACAAGAAGACGGATCCCGACGCCAACGACTAGCATTGGCCTAGGGATCCTCCGCGTCCGCCATGCGGCGCAGTAGGTCGGGCCGCAGAATCGTGAGGTTGCTCCCATCCCGGCTGATGACCTCAAGACGGCCGAACTCGCGGAGCGCCCGCGTCACCGACTCGCGGGTGACGTCGCTGGCTCCAGCCAGTTCCTGAAGGGTCAGCGGCACAGTGAGTTCGATGCCAGCTGCCGAGCGGCTGCCGTGTGTGCGCGCGAGTTCGAGCAGCAGCACGGCCATGCGCTGGCGCGCGTTCAACGCGCCAAAATTCACACGGCGTTGGTCGGCGCTCCGCAGTCGGTCAGTGGCCAGGGCGGTCAGCTGGCGGGCGGCGTGGGTGGACACGTCGAGGAACTGGCGGAAGCGTCCGGACTCCACCACGACAGCTCTGACCTCTCCGTCCAGAACGGTCACTGTCGCCGTGGGGGCACGCCCGTCCAGGGCCGACATCTCCCCGAGGATGTCTCCGGGGCCGCGCAGCGCGAGGATCGCCTCGTAGCCGTTCTTTCTCTCGGCTGCGGCCGTGACCTTGGTCCAGCCGGAGAGGATGAGGACCACGTAGGTGGCGGGCTCGCCCTGTCGGTACAGGGTGCTGCGGGGTGCATAGGTACGTTCCAGGCCGAGAGCCAGGAGGGACTCGCGGTCGCCCGGTTCCAGACGGACGAGGAACGGCGGGGTGTCAGTGAGGCCCGGCACCAGAGGCTCGGGGTCGGGCTGTGCCGGGGGCGAATACGGCAGGTCCGGAAGGCCGGTGACTCCGGCGGCCACGACGGTCGTATCGCCTTCCGTGGTCACCACGCCCACCAGTCCGCCGTCACCATCGAGCACCAACGCGCCTTGCCGAACGCCGTAGAGACTGCGATTCGGATCGGCGGTCGTGAACACAGGTGCACCCGGGCCTGGATCCGTCGCCGTCACAGGGAAGACCTCCAGCGGGTGGCTTGGGCGGTCCACCTGAACCACCGTGTACGCGCCACCGGCTTGGATTTCCCTCACGAGGTGCCCGTAGACAGCATCGTCCGCGCCAGTTTCCGTGTGCAGTTGCAGGTCGACCGTCAGTGCGAGTTGGCTCCATTCCCCTCGCGGCATCAGTTCCGTCACGTACTGCTCACCAGACACCCTGCCCGTGCCCAAGGACCAGGGTGGCGACCACGCGACGCTCAAGGGCGGGACGGCGGACGAGAGGCTGACGCGACCGCCATGGGCCAGCACTGTTCCTGGACCGGCCAGGTACCCGGTGCTCAGAATGTGCTGCCCGTGTTGCCCTGCGCGGACCCGCACCAGATACCGCATCACCGAACGGGTCGGCCGGTGCTTCCTCATCCGGTGGACATCGAGACGTTCGAGGGCCTGCTGCAGGAAGTCAGGGGGGTTGCCCTGGCGTTCCGGCACAAGGACCGGAACGAGGGTGCGGTTGAGTTGGTACAGGCTCAGGTCGTCTTCTTGCCACAGCAGTGGCGCGTTGGACGTGCCCGACTGGATCGGCGTCGTGCCGAACTCCAGTGCTTCGTCGAGCCAGTTGCCGTCGGCCACCTCCGTGTACCGTGGTACCGCGTCGGCCAGTAGCGCTCCGGGCAGCGTTACCCAGTACCCGAGTCGCACCGCGTCAAGGGCCACATTGATCAGTGCTCGCGCTGTCGGGGGAGCCTGGTGGTAGCGCTTCAGGGCTGCGGGGGCGACCGTCAGGTAGTACGGGATGTTGCGGTCTTCGCCCGCCTGAGACCGTGCCGCAGCGAGACGGGGGTCCCACCGCGCGGCGTCGTCGAGCCGCGCCAGCTCTCGCTCGCTGAAGACGGAACTGACCTGCACAGCCTCTACGTCGGCCTGGACCTCACGCGGCAGCTCGCCCGACCAGTTCTCCGGCTCGACGGTAGCGACAACGAGCCGCGGCCTTCTCCCGTCGCCGTAGAGAACGTGCTCGTAGCCCGGGAACCGATGCAGACCGTCGAGCAGCACCGCAGCCCGTGGTCCCAACACGCCTTGGACGGCAAGGATTTGAAGTTCGTCGGGATGGGGCTCCCAGAACTCCCACCCCTCCGGCAGCCCCCGCAGCGCCTCACGAGCCGACCGCGTCTTCCCGCACAGCGGACGCCCCACCAGTGTCACGAACAGGTGCTCCCCTGCCGCGGAGCGCGCCACCATCTCGCGCAGTTCCACGTCGAAGTCCCGCTCGACATATGCGGGTTCCGCGCCAGAGACGGCGCCCCCTGACTCAGCGAACGGCGCCGCGTCCGGCCGGATCCTGCGTTCCCCCTGCCCCGCGCCGCTGGCCCGCGTCCGTAGCGCCGGGAAGTCCCCGCCGCCTTCGACGGCCCGCCGCGCGACGTACGCGCCCACCTCCCGGCGTACGAGATCCTCGACTTCGGCGACGTCACGGCGCAGTTGCCCACCGAGAAGCGCCTCGCGCACCCCCGCCCGGAACCGGAACTCGAAGCGCGCGGAGTCGAACGTACGTGCCTCGCCCGGTACCCACGGCTCAAGGAGGCCACCGAGCGCGACCTCCGCGAGGTGGCCGTGTTCCGTGCCTGGGAGCATGACGCGGCGTACCAGCGTCATCACCGGCAGCGTCAGCGGATGGACGGCTGAGAGGTAGCCCGCCAGTTCCTGGGCGAGAGGCGAGGCGCGCTCCTGGAAGCGCCGGATGACCGGCAGCGGGCCCCCGGACGGCCGCGTCACGGGCACCGTCACCCCGGAAGCCCCAGAACCCATGAGCGTCTTCGCCCGCCCCACCGTCACACAAGGCACGCGCGTCCACCGCCCGCTCCCCAACACCAGCGAGGCGAGCACCCCTAGCCCCTCGGGGGACGCCTCAATGACCGGTACGGGGATCCGGTCCCGCGTCCAGCTCGGGGTAGCAGCTCCGCTGTTGGCACTGGCCCTGCGGCGTCGCGCCGCGCCCGCCCGCCCAGGCGCCGCGCTCCACATAGCATTCGGGGCCGCCGGCTCCGCCGTGCGCAGCAGCAGCCCCTCGGGAGTCAGCGCGGTCCTGTCCCACAGCCTCCTCGGCAGCAGGTTCAGGATCGCGACTGGGCCGTGCGCCGACCATTGCCTCAGCGCGTTCTCGACGTCCCGGCCGCCCCAGCCCGCCCCGATCGTGTCGGTGACGACCAGGACAAGGCGCCGCCCGGAGGGGTCAGCGACCTCGTACGGGCTGCGGGGTTCGCCGTTGGACGTGCGTGGCGTCACGACCAGGGGCGTTGCGCCGTCCGTGCCGTTGAGGCGCCACACTCGTACGTCACGGAAGCCGCCGGTCCGTTCGAGGGCGCTGATCAGCTCCTCCACAAGGTCGTGCCAGAGCAGCATCGAGTGATGAGCATCGACGACCAGGGCGAGGTCGAGCCAGTGGCCGCGTGGCGGCCTGAGGACGGGGACCGTCATGCACTGTTCGGCGCTGGCGGTAACCGTGCGTTCCTCGTCGAGTTCGGTGCGGTCGGCCAGGTCGTCTGCGCGCCGGCCGAGGGGACGCAGGGAACGCATCAGGGCGAGGGGGTCGTCCAGGGCCGTGGCACGCCTTACGAGAACCGCATCTCCGCGCTCGGCCCCTGGCAGGGCACCTGCTGCTGCTTCGGAGGCCGCGCTGTAGTACAGCTCGTGCTCCGGCCGCTCCGGGTCCGGCTCGGCGGCGTCCGGGGGCTGTGGCGACAGGCCTTCTCGTTCGCCGGATGCGCCGGATGCGCCGGATGCGCCGGATGCGCCGGACGCGGAGGGCGCCAGGGACGCTCCCGCCGTCTCTGCTCGCAGGCCTGGAACCCGGGTCGCCAGCCACAGGATGTCCGCGAGTTCCTCGGGGCCGACCCCGGGGTCCGCCTCGCTGAATGCCGCGAACAGCTCCTCGATCATCGCCGGGCTCCTCTCTCACATCGCCGAGGGGCCGGTGAGTCGCTGCATGACGATCTCCAGGAACTTCTCGCGGTCGCCCTCCGCCGACCACGCGCCGGAGAGGCGCAGCTGGACGGCGTTGAGGAGCTGGTCGGTAGCGAGGTCGCCGTGCTCGCGCCGTGCCACGAACTCCTCGACGAGGTCCTGGAAGGCGCCGCTGTCGTCCATGTCGATGCCGAGCCGCTGGAGCACGATCCGGGTGAGCTTCTCTTTTCCGGGCGGCTTCATGTGCAGCCGCACGCAGCGACGCAGGAAAGGAGGCGGGAAGTCGCGCTCGCCGTTGCTGGTGAGGACGACAATGGGAAAGGCACGGCACTGCACGCGACCACCCCGTACGGTCACGCCGTGGACCGCGTCGTCGTGCGTGCTGATGACCGCATCGGGCTGGCGAGAGGCGACGCGGGCGAGTTCGGGGATCTCGAAGGCCCCTTCCTCGAAGACGTTGAGAAGATCGCTGGGCAGGTCGATATCGCTCTTGTCGAGCTCGTCCATGAGCAGGACGCGGGGCCGCTCGCGCGGCAGGAGCGCGGTGCCGAGCGGGCCGAGGCGCAGGTAGGTGCCGATGGACGGGTCGCCGACGCCGTCGACGCTGTAGCGCATCGTCTCGTCGTGGCTCTCGGCCGCGAGGTGGCGGAGGTTGGCGTCCTGGAGCCGACCGATCGCGTCGTAGTGGTACAGGCCGTCGCGCAGCACCGTGCGGCTGGTGACGGGCCAGTGCAGGACGGGGCCGAGGCGGAGGTCGGCGGCGATGCTGTACGCGAGCGTGGACTTGCCCGTGCCCGGCTTGCCCGTGACGAGGAGGGGGCGGCGTAGGTAGAGGGCGGTGTTGACCGCATCCACCTCCTCGGGGTCGGGCACGTAACCGGAGCCGCGGCGCTCGGTCTCCTGCCAGTCCGGCCCGTCGCACGCCGCCGAGCGCTCGATGGGCGAGACTGGGTCGAACCTCCGCCAGGGCGGGGCCTCGACCAGGCGCTCGTACCGATCCTCGACAGTGCCCCCGCCTTGGTAGATCCACCAGTCCTTGGGCGTCATGACAGCGGCTTCCTCTCCGGTACGCGTTCGGGGTCGTCCCACATCAGGGCCAGGGGGCAGGGGCCTTGGCCCCGGATGCGCCGGGTCCTCAGCTCGGTGGGCAGGGTGGCGACGTTCCGTCCCTCAAGGGCTTTGGCCAGAGTGCCGGACGGCGGCGTCTGGGGCCTTGGCCGCGGCCACACCGCGACCGGCACGCCCCCGTCGAGCACGGCGTCCAGGGCCGCCTTCAGACCATCCTGGGACACGTCTGCGAGGAGGCAAATCGGGTGAGCGGCGGCCTGGAGGTCCGCGAGTCCCCTCGCGATGTCGCCGTCCGACACCGCGCGGACTGCCCTGGGGTCACCGCCGCCGTTGGCCTTGAACCACTCCCATTTGCTGAGCCACAGCTGCCCGGAAATGCCGTCGCGCTCGTCGGGGCAGCGCACCACGACCTCGTAGTGGCAGCCGAGCGCGACGGCCGTGCCGCCTCGGCCGATGGGCAGCTCCCACGCCTCGAACTCCTTCCCCAACAACCGGTACGGCACATGGAATTCGATCCGCGCGTGCGGCCGCACCCGGCCCGCGCCCAGTTCCTCGGCTAGCGCGCGTCGCACACCGTCGAGGGTCAACGGCCCCTCCGGCTCCCGCACCGCCTCGAAGGCGCCCTCGCGGTAGACCCACACCCGCATCCAGTACGCGTCGGCGGAGCCCGGGTCTTCGGTGAGCCGTATATGCAGTCCGGGCCGTTCCGGAGCGGGGCTCGGGGGCGGTGGCACGGGTGCCGCGCCGAGGCGGCTCTGGGTCGTGTCCACCCACGCCTCCGCCGCCCGTGTCCACGGGGCGTCGTCGGAGCGCGCGGCGAGATGACGTACGAACGGGAGGGCGAGCGGCAGGTTCCGGGCACCGCCCTGGCGGGCGTCCAAGTCGTGGGCGAGACCCAGGAGGTCATCGGCCGGCAGCCCACGGTGGGCGGGGAAGGCGCAGCCGGTGAATTCGAAGGCCCAGCGGTACGCCTCGTGGGCGTGCGCGGGTAAGGGGCGGTCCCGCAGCAGGACGCCGAGGCTGTTCCAGGCTTCCTGGTCGAGGCATCCGTCGTCGGCGGCCCAACTGCTGTGGCCGAAGATCGAGTTGTCGTGCCAGTCACGGTCGACGACGAACTGCGGGTCTTGCCAGGCCCGCTCCGCAGCGCGCAACTCCTCGAAGTCGGCGCGGACGGCATGGGCGAGGTCGACGAGCCCCCGCACGCTCTCGTTCAGGGTGGCGCGGGCCAGGCGGGCGAGGAGGACTTCGGTGAACTGGCCCGCGCGGCGCTCGTCCTCGTTCTTGGCCGTCTCGCCAGCATGCGCGGCGTACAGCCTGAACTGGCGGCGCCGGGGCAGCGGTTCGCCCGCGTCGTAGCCGACTCTGCGGAAGGACAGGCCTACGCCGCGGGTCTTGCTGACGCGGCAGGCGTCCACCGTCACGATCTGGCGCTCGAAGCCGTGCCCGCGGGGCTGCGCCTTCCACCAGCGGAGGGCCTCCTCCAGGTGGAAGTGGTTCATCAGGCGGGGCTTGGCGTTCGCGTATGGCAGGAGCAGCTCGCCGCGTTCGTCGATGAAGCCGTGCCCGGCCCAGTAGATCCACAGCAGATCGCCGCCATGTTGGGGGAGTTCGTGGAAGAGGAAGTTCTCCACGTGCTCCTCCGTCGGCGTTCCGGCTCGCCCGAGCCGTGGGTGTGCCTGCGCCTCCCGGCTCGCGCGGGTGGTCCACAGACGTATGTTGTCCTCCGGCACTTCGGCCCTCCGGGTGAGCCAGGCGGCGAAGCGCTCGGCGTCGTCGGCCGCGCCCGGCAGGCTCCACCCCTGCCCCATATCGTCGTACTGCTCGATGCCCACTACCAGCGCGAACACCCGCTCCGGGGCGATGAGCTGTCCCACCGTGCCGCCCCTCACCCGTGCGCCGCCGCAAGGCGTTCCGCTATCGCGTCGTACAGCGCATCCAGTTTCCAGTACGCGCTGTGGCTCAGCGGGAACGGCTGGCGGCTGTGCACTTCGTGGTCGGTGACCCGCGGGTCGTCGGGGAAGACGGGTGCGGCGCGGAACGCGAGGAGGTCGCCGCGGTCGTAGACGTTGAGCCAGCGCGGGAATCCGGGCGGCAGTATATCGCCCGGCAACAGGCCGGTGAGGGCGCCCAGTTCGTGGAGGAACGGCGCCTGGGAGCCGACGGTGACCAGCAGGCGCGGCGCCGGGAGTGCGCGCGCACCGGTGGCGGCCAGGGCGTAGAGGTCGACCAAGGCGATGCCGCCGAGGCTGTGCCCGATTAGCACAGGCGGCTCGCTGTCGGCGCTGTGCGCGATACGGTCCGCGAGGTGGTCGCGGAGCGGGCCGCCGCGCGCCTGGTAGCGCAGGATGTCGCCGAGCGCCGGAACAGTTCCGGTGGTGAGCGGGGCTCGCCAATGGTTGAGGGCGGGCTGGACGGTCAGGCGCAGCGCGAGCCTGCCGAGCGCGGCCGCGGCCCGGCCGCCGGGGACCCGGGCCGTGCCGCCGAGCCGGTCGGCGACCAGGTCCACGAGGCGGTCGCGTTCGTCGCCGGTGCACAGCGCGGCATCCCCGGCGCCGCGCAGGGACGCGGCGACGACGGCGCGAGCCGTGGCGGCGGCCAAGTCCCGGCCCGATGCGGTGTCGGAGGCCTTCAGGTACGCGTCACGGAACTCCCTGGACCGGGCGACCTCGGCTACCGCTTCCGCGAAGACGGCACACGTGCCCGTCGCGACCAGCAGCGCCGGCAGGTCGTCGCCGTCTGCGCCCGGGTGGCCCGGTTCCGCCCACGCGGCCAACTCGTCAAGCAGCTCAGCGACTTGCTCACCCGTCCCCCGTACGCCGGGCATGGTCAGGCCGCCGTCGGCGATGTCTCCCGCAACCGCTCCCCAGACGCGCAGCTCGCACACCGGATCGGCGAGCAACAGCAGCCATGCCGCGGCTTCCTCGTCCAGCGGGGAGCCATCAAGGTCGGCGGCGCCGCGGGCGCGGTCGCGCCGGGGGATTGACGCGCCGCCCGCGCCGAGGGTGGCACCGTACTCCTCGCCCCAGAAGCAACACTCGACCCGGGCGCCGGGAAACCGCTCGGTGAGGCGGGCCGAGACGAGACCGGACAGGTGGTCATAGCGATCCCGTCGCACACCGGTGCCGTGGACGAAGATGAAACGCATGCGCGTAGGCCCTCCCCCTCATGCCGCCCCACCAGCAGGAGGATAGCGGCACCCGCCCGCACCCCGCGCCGCCCGCACACGCGCCGGACAGGCCCCTGCCAGACAGGGGCTGGAAGATTCATGAAGCAGGGGCGCGGCATCGCCACCCGCTACGGCAACTGCCGAATCCCCGGGCAGCCGTCACCCTTGCATCTCTGCTGTGGCGTTCGGCTCGTAACGCAGGCCGGAGGCGAACACGGCCCGGATGTCCTTCAGAGCGGCGAGATCAGTGAGCGGGTCGCCGTCGACCAGGAGGAGATCCGCTCGGTAGCCGGGAGCGACCCGCCCTGTGGTGGACCCCAGCCCCAGGGCCGTAGCCGCTTCGGACGTCGCCATGTCGATGATCGAAGCGTTCGGCAGGCCCAGGTGGGAGTAGAACGACAGGGCCGGAACCAAGCCGTCGAAGCCCGCGCGCTGCACGCCCGCGTCGGTTCCTGCCACCAGGCGCACACCAGCGTCGGCCATCCGCCGTACCAGGTCGAACATCGCGGCAGCGCGCTCCTCACCGAAGAAGCGCGGGAGCATCTCCCAGTGAGGGCTTACTGCCGGGCAGACGGTGATTCCCTGAACGATGATCTGCTGGACCACGTCCGGCCGGAAGTCGAGGCCTCCGCTCGTCATCCACGTGCAGTGCTCGATGGTGTCCACACCCGCCTGCACGGCCGCGGTGATGCCGTCGGCACCGTGCGCATGGGCCGCGACGGGAACACCTGCCTTGTGTGCTTCGTCCACCAGGGCGGTCAGTTCCTCTGCTGTGAACTGGGACTGGTGGCTCTTGGGACCGTCCTTCGTCAGACCGCCGCCGGTGACCATGGCCTTGATGACACCAGCTCCCGCTGCGAGGTTGCGCCGTACGAGGTCGCGGACCTCGGCTTCACCGGAAACCTCGCCGCCGAGGAAGTGGCAGTGCCCGCCCACGGTGGTCGCGGGTGTGCCCGCAGACACGATCCTCGGTCCCGGCGTACGACGATCGTTGATCTCCGCAGCCAGACGGAGTGCGAGTCCACCCCGGTCACCGAGGTCACGGACCGTGGTGACACCGCTGTGCAGGAGCTGTTCCGCCCGGCGGCGCATGTCCTCGAACAGGACCTCATCCGTCGAGTTCTGGAGGGTGGACACCGGATCAGGACTGCCGTCGAAAGCGAGGTGGACGTGCGCGTCGATCAGGCCCGGCAGAACGGTACCGTCGAACGTGAACCGAGGTACGTTGGCGCGGGTCTGCTCCTCGACCTCCTTGCGTGGCCCGACAGCAGTGATCGAGTCGCCCTCGATGAGAACGGCGCCGTCTTCCAGGTAGGTTCCCGAGTCGACAAGCACTCGTCCACCGGTGATCAGCATCGTGACTCCTAGATCATGGGAGGTCATGCGGCTTTGCGCAGTGCGTCGGACACCGCAATCAGTTGTTTCACATCCGACTCGCGGTCGCTTCCCAGAGCCATGGCGAGGGGGACCGCTCGGCGGGGTGCGGGGACCCCCTCCTCGATCCGATCGGAGGCCCGACGGAGCCGGGCGGCAAGCTCTGCGGAGTCGATGTTGAGGGCCGCGCTGTCGTCACCCTCATCCAGCAGGTACGGGCTGATGTCCACCAGACCGTCGCGGCACTCCACGATGCGGCGGTGGTAGCGCCGGTGCACGCCGCGGGCCCGCCACCGGTCCAGTGCAGCCGGGGAGGCCGGCCGCAGCACGTTGTCGGGGTACGTCTCCGCCAACAGCTCCCACAACGGGGCGAGGCGACGGTGATCACGCCGATGCTGGAACCAGAGCCGAAGGGAGGAGATCCGGGTGCGCGCTCCGGAGTACGTGATACCCGCCGCGAATAGGAGGACGGATGCCACCAGGAGGAAGGCGATGGCGGTCATGAGCTGCTCGGGTACCTCTATGTCGGCCCAGCGAATGGCGACGAGAACGGCGCGGATCGCGCAGGCCACCGCCATCGCCCCCAGGCCAACAGCCGCCATCCAGAGCCCGGTGGAGTGCGGGCGCCGGGCGATGCGGGCATAGCGGCGAGTCCACCGGCACGCCATGCCGAGGGCATACATGAGATAGAGACCAGCGCCGCCGTAGAAGAAGGCGATCTGCGGAATCGTCATGTCGGCCGTGCTGAAGCTGCCCGCGAAGACCTCGTGCGGTACCGACTCCGCAGCCACGGTGATGGCCACCGCAACGACTCCGACGACGACGGCTTCCTTGCGTGCGCGGCGGCGGCCCGCTTCTTCGTCGGCGGCGGAGTAGAGGTAGAAGCACATCAAGAAATACACCGCGAGGAGCAACAGCACGTTCTGGATCAGCTTCGCCGTCCCGTGGCCGGCGACCGTGTCGACGCCGGACGCGCCGCCGGGCATGGCCACGGGGTACGACAGCGCAGCGCAGAACAGGCAGAGGGTGACGGAACGCAGAGGTGCGTCATGAGGGGATCGCTTCAGCTGGTAGAGCTTCCAGACGAGAGCGGCCACGAGCCCCAGGAGTAGCAGTTCCACGGTTTACAGCCATCCTCGCCGGTCACCGAGAGCCGACTCCACACGACGGAGGGAAGGGTCGTCCGACAGCGGAGTGGAGCCGTCCAGCAGAGACGACCACTCCAGAATGATGGTGGCGACCAGTTCGACCGAGCACTCCTCGCCGTCCTCGTACGAGCACCGGCGCGCGACGCGCTTGATCGTCTCGGGATCGAAGACCGGCAGCATGGTGGCCCAGCCCTCCACGAAGATGGCCGTCTCCTCGTCGGGGTCGACCGCAGGGGCTTCTTCTGTCGTTTCGCCCGCGGCCTTCTTTTTGGCCTCCTCGTTCTCCGCTACGAGGATGTGGCCTATCTCGTGGAGCTTGATGTGATCTTGATGCAGTCGGGTTGTTTCCTGCTGGTACAGGATCACGTCGTAGTCGTCGTACTCGACCCACATCCCCGAGGGGCCAGGCTTCGGCAGCGGAGCTTCGCGCAGGTACAGGGGGCGCCCGCGCCGTCGGCTGAGTGCCTGGCAGAGCTCGTCGACATCGAGCGGGGGAGTCACTCCGAGGTCTTGCAGCTCACGCCGAATCAGGCGGTGCAGATCTCTCTCCACCGTCCGGTTCGCGGCTGTGCGCCAGCGCCCGATGCGTCGTCGGCGCGCTTCGCCCTGAGCAGGCAGTTTTGACTCAGCCGCGTCGCGACGACTCTTCCCCAACCACATTGAGGATCCCTCCAACCGATGGCTCCCCCGAGCCGGGCGACAGCGCGCCCGTGTCGATGACGTCCGGTTCCCAACGCTGGCAACGACCGCAGACGGGCGTGTCCGCATGTCCCACCAGGCCCCTGCAAGGGGCCCGGCTGACTAGCCTGCAGATCACTTCGCCGCGCTGATGTCACTGATGCGAACGCGCAATGAAATACCAACGAGCTGCCTCATTGGAAGCTCTCGGGAACCTCTTTGGACAGTACGTGACGGGCATGGCCGAAAAGCGTGATCGATCTGTGTAGCTCACCAGGCGCCTCGATCCCACAAAATGATCCAAATCGGCCAAGAATGATCTGGGCCATGCCTTTGACCTGCGCTTTTACGTCCTGGTGTGAACACTTCAAGTGTCTCGCGTCGGCGGCGAGCCTGTTATGGATTCGAGACTTTTCCGCTCGTTAGGCTTGGGATGCAAGTGCCCGAATGGTGCAAATTACCTACGCGAGGCAGATGTGGTCATGGTCACTTCAGGACAGATCGGGCAACACTCGCCCTTACGCTTTCAGCCATGTCGAACGCGCTGCTGAGTCAATCTGACGGCTACCTGGAGTTCTGGAATGAATACCATCTGTGCACGCTAACCACACTGCGCCCTGATGGTCGACCGCATGTTGTGCCTGTTGGCGTGACGATCGATGCCGCCGCCGGAGTGGCCCGAGTTATCACCCGCAAATCCAGTAGGAAAGTTGCCAACGTCCTCGCGGGTGGCGGGCCTGCCCGAGTCGCGGTGTGCCAGGTCGACGGAGGCCGGTGGGCCACGCTCGAAGGCGTGGCAGAGGTCTGCACCGATGCCGCAGCGGTCGAGGAGGCCGTTGCCCGCTACGGAGAGCGATACGGGCGTACGCCGGCCCCGGACCCTGAGCGGGTTGTCATCCGGATCTCTATAGAACGGGCGATGGGGCTGACCCACGCTCCGCGCCCCCGGGGTGCTTCAAGCGCTGCGGCGTAGTGCAGCCCGTACGTCGAACACGGGTGCTCGGGGGTAAGAGCCCCAGGCACCCCTGGCGTGATTCATGGTGTCGATGTTGGTGACGGCGGAGATGGCCATGACCAAGTCTCCGACATGCTCGGCGGCAACCTGCTGGTCGGACGGCATGGAGATCATTCGGCCCGCCTGATCTCCAACGATATGCCCGGCCGGAGGCTCCGGTGGGGCCTCCGGCCGGGCGGTGGATCCCTCCGGATCCTTGAGGTCCTTACGACGTCGCGGCCTTCAAACCGGCTCGGTGGCCGTGACTTTCACAGGTTCGGTGACCTTCACAGGTTCCGTGCCAGCCATGCTGTGCCTCTCGGCCCAGCTCTCCGTGGCCGTACGGCAGGCGTGGTTGAGGTGGTGGAGTCCGGACAAGTCCAGCTCCACCGGGCGGTCCTGCGGCAGGGCCTCGAGGCTGTCGAGGATCTTCGGCAGCCTGAGGAAGGTCGCGTTGCCCGACCGGTACGCCTGGATCGGTCCGGCGCCCTTGTCTATGACCTCCAGCTTCACGTGCGAGGCCTCCCAGGCGGTCTTGGCGACCGACAGGGCCAGACCGATCAGCACGCCCTCGAACATGTTCACCACGACGATCGACACGGCGGTGACGACGAGGATCAGCGCCTCGCCCTTGTGGCTCCGCCACAGAAGGGGCTCGCCCTGCACATGTGCACGATCGACGTACTGAACAGGCGCGGCGTCATGAGGGAGGGGTTCCTATTCTTCGACCAGTTGAGGTGCAACGGCAGGTCGGCCCGGAGGGAATCCGTTCCCTCATACGAGCGCACCGGGCGTCGTGCGGCACGGTCTCCCGGCCCCTCCGATGCCGCACCAGCACCCGTCTCGCCGCGACGCCGTGAGCGTGCTCGGCGATGCCGTGCCCTATCCGAGCACGCTCGCGCTTATCAGGCCGACGGCGCTCCAGTGAGAACCTCAACCCTGCCAGTGTCGAGGGAGTAGTAGGCGCTGACCACGGCGAGGTCGCCCTTCTTCACCATGGGGGCGAGGTCCTTGTTGGTGCGCAGGGCGGCGGAGGTCTGCTTGGTGTGGATGCGGATCATGGCGTCGACCGGGTCGGCGTGCTTGCCCTTGGCCGTCTCCTGGTACGCCGGCTTCAGCGCGTCGGCGATGGCCTGCAGGTTGCCGGGCAGCGTCTTGCCTGCACTCATCGCCTCGTACGCGGCCTTGATGGCGCCGCACCGCTGGTGCCCGAGCACCACGATCAGCGGCGTCCCCGAGGTCATGGGCCCGTATTCGACGGAGCCGGTGACCTCCGGGCCCACCACCTGGCCGCCGGTGCGCAGCACGAACAGGTCGCCGAGGCCGGTGTCGAAGAGGAGCTCCGGCGGCACCCGGGAGTCGATGCAGGAGAGGATCACGCCGTACGGGTCCTGCTCCGCGGCGACGAACTCGCGCCGCTTCGGGTCCCGGTCAGGATGCTGGAGCGTCCCGTTCACCCAGCGCTTGTTGCCCTCCATCAGCCGCGAGAACGCCGACCAAGGCGAGTCCGGCCGGGCGTTCGCGGCCGGCGAGGCGTTCGCTGCGGCCCCCGTCGCCGTGGCCGACGCTTTCGCATCAGCCGTCTTCGACGAGCATCCGGTAATCAGGGCCGCGGAGGCCAGCAAACCTCCGGTGAGTATCGCCCTGCGCTGCGGGTTACCGGCTATGGCCATGGATCTTCTCCTTGCAGTTCAACTATTTGCTTGAAAGTTTCAGAATTGGCGGAGCGCAAGGTACCAGAGGCAGATGAGGCTGCTGTGACCCATGGCGTGCATGATCTTCACAATTGCACTCAGTCCGATCGCGGGGCGTCTCGCGTTGCCCGCCTCGCTCGCACTCGGCCGGATCGCGGGGCATGTGCGTGCGGAGCCGCACCCCTGGAACGCCGCGACCTCGCGGAATGGGATGAGCTTGAAGCCCGCGTGCACCAGGATGCCGGCCAGGGCGGGGATCGGGATCAGGGCCAGGGCCAGGGCCCACGGCATCGCGGCGGCGAACAGCAGCAGCCACAAGACTGCCTCCGCCTGGCTCATCGCCCTCTACTACACCGTCTTCCTTGGCCTGCCGACGCTGCTGCTGGACGCCGACGCGACCTGCCAGTCCGCCTACGACTGGTTCAAGGTCGCCCAGGCCGAGGGCTTCGAGATTCCGGCCAACCTGGTGGTCGAGCGGTACCTGTTCGACGACATCGCCGAGTACATCCGCGCCAGGTGCGCCGAGTTCGGCGCGATCGTGGTCGACGCCGGCGGCGGCAGCGCCCGCATCTGCCACGAGGCTGTCACCGAGGCGAACCGGCCGGCCTGGCGCACGATCAGTTGCATGCCGAGCGCGTCCTGCGCTGGGCAAGCCTCGGATCGTCCACTGCGTCAGAGCGCCGGCTCGTGCTCGTTCAGGTGGTCGATGATCAGGCTGGTGAGGACCTCGGGAACCTCATCAGGGACCCAGTGACTGATGCCTTGCAATGCGTGGAACGAGTAGGGGCCGCTCACCCACTTCTCTGTGGCATGAGCTGCGGTGGACCCGAGCGCGACGTCCTCGGTGCCCCAGACGTAGAGCGTGGGTACCTGGATCTTCCCGACCGCGACGTCGGGCCTGTCGGCGCGGTAGTAGTTGAGGGCGGCACTCAGGGCACCGGGCTCGGACAGACGTCGTACGTATGCATCAAGGTGACGGTCGGGAACCTTGCCCTGGTAGAGGGAACGCAGAAGTGCGGCGTCGTCCGCCAGGAAGCGGGTTTCTGTGTAGGGGCTTCGCCAGTCCTGCTGGTACTGAGAGCGGCGGACCTGGTCGTCGTCGGTGCGAAGTGCTTCGCCCAACGCGCTGGGATGTGGCGTCGATACAACGGTGAGCGTACGCAGTCGCTCGGCGTGCCGGGCCGCGGTCCACCAGGCGACGGCACCGCCCCAGTCGTGCCCGACGAGGTCGAAGCGGTCCCAGGCGAGTGCGTCGGCCACCGCCAGAACGTCCCCGACCAGTTCGCTCACCCCGTACGCGTCGGCATGCATGGGGCGCACACCTGGCGAATAACCGCGGGTGTCGGGCGCGACTGCGCGGAAGCCCTGGTCACCCAGCGCGGCCAACTGTTCTTCCCAGATGATGGCGGTCTGGGGAAAGCCGTGCAGGAGCAGGACGGGGCGGCCGTCGACGGGTCCTGCTGCGATCGCGTCGAAGGTGCCTGAAGCCGACGGGATCTGAAGGTGTTTTTTCATGATGCATCCTTTCGGGAAGGCGGGCGCCCATGGGGCGCCATGCATAGGGTGCTCCGGTACGCGCACCCGGTCGTTTCCCCCAACGCCCCGGATACCATTGTCAAGCGTCCAGGGCCATAACCAACTCCCGGAGCAACTTGGCGAGTTGGGGGCAGTCCTCTGCGTTCAGAGCTGACAGCATTCCTGACTGCATCGCGAGGCCGGCATCAAGCGCCTCGTCAACCACACGCATACCCTCGTCGGTCATTGTCACCCTGAGTGCCCGGCGGTCATGCGGGTCAGGTGAACGGCGCAGCAGGCCTGCCCGCTCCAACCTGTCGAGCCGACCCGTCATACCACCGGTCGTCACCTTGACCGCCTCGCACAGCTGTCGGGGCGCGAGTGTGTACGGCGCGCCCGAACAGCGCAGCGCGGCAAGGACCTCCACCTCGCCGAGAGAGAGTCCGAGAGGTGCGTACGTCGCGCCCAGCCCGTCTTCAACTACGCGCGACAACCGGAAGACGAGCTTGAAGACACTACTTGGAAGCGCTTTTGAACTGGCTGAGGTCATCGAAGAACCCGTCGTTGCCATTGAGTGAAGGTCTCCACAGGATCGCCGTCCTTGCCCCAGGGCCACGAGGTGACGATGCCGTCGAGCTTGACGAACACGCGTCCGGCATCCTGCAGGCGATCCGCCTTGACGAGCGCGTACGCGAGCAAATTGAGGTCGGCGAGCGCGGCCGCAGTACTCAGAAATCCCGGGCTGAGCAATTCCTCCAGCGATCGGTCCAGAGTCCGCGCCGCATCCGGCTGGGACCAGTAACGAGAGGCCTCCAGCCGTGACACGAGTCCGACCTCTCCGAGACGTCGGTGGTAGAGCATCACACCGGCCGTGAGCGGCAGGGAAACCGCCGGAGCGTCCGAAGGCATCTCGGCTCTCATGCTGTCCACGAACGCGAGGAGGTCGGTCAGTGATCCCTGCTCCGTCGGAGAGAGGTAACCGAGCGCCTCAAGGCACGCGGCCCGATTCCACGGGTCACGCAGCCTGACCTCCGACCATGCCGGCAGCAGGGCGGAACGCGGCTGTCCGTCCAAGCGGAGCAGCCCGAGCCTGATCACCCACGGCATGGGGTCGTACGGTCGTAGGCCGGCTGCCAGGGTGCAGAGGTCCAGGGTTCCCCGCACATCGATCGGCGCAGCGCCCACAGACCAGCTTGGGTCGGCTGCGGCGCGGCGC
The DNA here is from genome assembly GCF_055564995.1 of Streptomyces sp. NPDC028907. Classification (NCBI taxonomy): domain Bacteria; kingdom Bacillati; phylum Actinomycetota; class Actinomycetes; order Kitasatosporales; family Streptomycetaceae; genus Streptomyces; species Streptomyces sp. NPDC028907. The sequence continues at coordinate 61,398 of NZ_JBVHVE010000021.1, read as the reverse complement.
AGCCAGGTCCACTGAGACCACGCCCGTAGAACCAGAGCGTCCGGGTCCCGAGGCCGCCGGTCATGCCAGTGACGCGCCACGGAGAAGGCCGCGCCGGAAAGAACGCCGAGACGATGTGCGCGCCGATCCCAGTCCTCACCGGTCTCCCGCAGCAATTGCTGCACGGAGAGGAGGTCCGTGTCAGGTTGGCCCACCATCCTCGACGCCGTGAGACGGGCACGGACCCTGCCGAGCGCGACGTCGTCCAACTCCGGCGCCAACCGAGGTCTGTCCAGCCCTCTACGCCTGCGTATCCTCAACGGTCTACCCCCTGTGAGAGCGCGCCGCTCTCCTCTTGCGCGTTCTGGCGGCGGCCGGGTTTCCGCCGGAAGATCAGCACTTGCGTCGGCCTGTTCCGTTCGCGAGCTGCGGTGCCGCCGCAAACTGGTCCGCCCACCGAACTCGGCGAGGGGCAGGAGCATTCCTGCCTTTTCGGTCACCTCAGCATCAGAGACGTTCCGGTGCGACAGGACGACGCCGAAGCAGACCGTCGTATCACCGGCCATCGTCAGCCACCGGACGCAGTCCGCAGCTCGGTGCTGTGGGCCCAGACCACCTCACGGTCCGGCCGCTGCGCCTGCCGACATCTGCAGGCGCAGCTCCTGTCGCCGTACCAGCTCGGTCAGCGCTACGCGGACAGCCTTCACCTCCTGCTCGTTTCAGAGGCCGACCAGGGGCCGTCGCGCCGCATGCACGGGACCCTCCAAGCCGGTCAGAGGCAGTCCACTGCCACGCCTGCGGAGCGCCACGATCTCGGCGACGATGGACAAGGCGGCCTCCTCCGGCCCTCGGCCACCCAGATCAAGGCCGATCGGCGAACGCAACCTGGCCAGTTCGTCCTCCGTCACACCGGCCTCGCGCAGGCGGACGAGCCGGTCCTCGTGGGTACGGCGGCTGCCCAGCGCTCCGATGTAGCCCGCTGGGCTGCGCAGAGCCGTCCGGAGCAGCGGCACGTCGAACTTGGCGTCGTGCGTGAGGACACACACCACCGTGCTCGCGTCGACACGGTCACCTTGGCTGTCGAACCACCGGTGCGGCCAGTCCACGACGACTTCATGGGCTTCCGGAAAACGTTCCTTCGTGGCGAAGACGGGGCGTGCGTCGCACACGGTCACCCGGTACCCGAGGAGCGCTCCGAAAGCGACCAGAGGCCGGGCGAACTCGGCGGCTCCGAACACCAGCATCCGTGGCAGCGGGGCGAACGACTGCACCAGAAGCTCGGTCGCCGGCACACAATGCGGATCACCGGCTTCCTGATCCCCACCGATGCGGACGCTGCCGCTTGCTCCTCGGGCCAGCAGCCCCTCAGCCGCGTGAGCGGCCGCGCGGTCGAGCTCGGCCGCTCCCAGTGTTCCGCTGGTTCCCCGCGAGCCGACCGCCATCGCCGCGCCGGGCCGGACACCGCCGTCGAGCACTGTGACAAGCGCGACGGGCAGTCCATCCGCCGCGTCGGCCGCGACTCTGGCCGCCGGCATGTCGCCGGACGCCTCGCGCACGAAGACGTCGATCGTCCCTCCGCACGTCAGTCCCACGGAGAAGGCGTCGTCGTCACTGACCCCGTAGCGCTGCCGGGCGGGTGGGCCGCCCGCCAGCACGTCGTGTGCCAGGTCGAAGACGGCGGCCTCCACGCACCCTCCGGACACGCTGCCCACGACCCGGCCGCTGTCGCTGATGAGCATCGAGGAGCCTGCAGGATGCGGGGCGGAACCCCAGGCGTGCACGACGCTGGCCATCGCGAAACGGACACCGTCCCGCTGCCAGGTGGCCGCCTCTTCCAGAACGTGCCGCATGGGAATCACCTCGCTTCGTACCCGCCCGCCGCAACCCGGCAGGTTGTCGCAACGGACCTAGTGATGGATCCTGCCGATCGTCAGCAGGTGGTGCCCAGCCGGTCCGCCAGCCAGTCGGCCATCCGCAGCCGCGGCTCCGGGCCGAGGTTGTGGCAGCAGTGGTCGCCTTCCGGCTCGATGTCGATCTCCAACTGGGCGTTCACGGCGTGCTCGACCAGCACGTCGATCTCGGAGTCGGGTATCTCGTCGAGGGAGCCGTGCAGCACGTAGGTCGGAACCTTCAGCTGGTGCAGCACCGGTCGGGAGTCGAGGTTCTTGCACACGAACTCGCGTGCCTCATCCATCGTCGGCATCGCACTCACGTACTGCCAGCTTGCCTTGGTCATCGGTGTCTCGGTGTCCCACCCGTCCATGTCGACGAATCCGCCCCAGGACACACAGGCGACGAAACGCGGATCCAGGCTGGCACTGCGCAGCGCGTAATAGCCTCCGAGGCTCCGGCCGAGTACGGCAATGCGTTCGGAGTCGATCCGGGGGTCGGCCACGAGAGCGTCGACCACCGTAGAGGTGTACCGCTCGTAGTCGCCACGCAGCGGAGTCCCGGGGAACATCTCGCCCTGGCCGGGGCCGTCGAAGGTCGCGACCGCCATGCCTCGCTCCAGCAGGAGTTCCTCGAAGCGGAAACTCTCCTCCTTCGTCGACTCCAGCCCGCCGAGGAGCACGACGCACGGCTGGGGCGATTCGGCGCCCCGGGGAACACGGATGTAGCCAGGGATGGACGTGTCGTCGATGGGCAGGTCGAACCGCTCCGCCGGCGGGTCCAGCAGGGGCGCCGCGCGGCGGTACAGGGCCGCCTTCCGCTCCTGCCCACGCTGTCGCCGCTCGTCGAACCACAGGAACTGGCCGTACTGCGCGGCCAGCGATCCCATCAGGAGAAGTTCGGCCGCCGTGCGCCGACGTCCCGCGAGGAGGGCGGCGTCGGCCAACTGCTCGTAGCGGTCGGCAGTGGCCATCCAGTGGTCGAACCACGACACGTCGCCGCTCCTGTCGCGAGCCGCGACCAGGTCCGCATACGGCAGCCCGTCGAGGAGAAGACGCCCCCAGTTGAGCATCTCCTGTTCCGGCGAGGGGTTGGTGACAAGCTCTGCCACGAGGGTGTCCTTCCGCCTGCCTGCCTCCCGAGGCGGGGCTCAGGTGTGCAGGCCGTGTAGACCGTGCTCGTCGGTGGCACGGCGCTGCGCCAGTATCAGAGCTGCGCCGTCACGGGCGATCCTGCAATTGCCTGACAACTTGGCCGCGAGCTGTCCGGATTCCGAAAAGGCTCACTCCGCCGTCACTTCCGATAATCGAGTCATCCCATATCGCAGGAGGAGCGCCTTCCATGAGTCTGTCGAACACCTCGAGCATGGATCCGCAGCCCCGGCGTCATGTCGGCGCCCGCACGCCACGCCGCGAGGACTCGCGCCTGCTGCGGGGCCAAGGCGCGTTCGTGGACGACATCGACATCACGGGCCAGCTGTTCATGCGGGTCGTGCGCGCCTCCGTCGCGCACGCCCGGATCACCTCGATCGACGCGTCGGCAGCGCGCGACCTCCCCGGTGTACACCTGGTGCTCACCGGGGAGGACGTGCGGGAACTGGGCCCGGTGCGGCTGGAGGAGCTGGGCTACCACGACCTGTTCCCCCACCTCGAGGAGTACAGCCATCCGGTACTGCCCACCGACAAGGTCCTCTACGTGGGTCAGCCGGTTGCCGTGGTCATCGCCGAGGACCCGTACCTGGCCGAGGACGCGGCCGAGCTCGTCGAGGTCGACTACGAGGAGCTGCCCGTGGTACTCGACCCGGTCGAGGCCGTAAACGGTGGTGCGTCCCTCCACGAGCTGGGGAACGAGCCGGCGACCTTCGTCAAGGAATACGGACAGGTCGAACGGGCCTTCGCCGAGGCCGCACATGTGGTGCGCGGTGAGTTCCGGATCGGGCGGCACAGCGGTATCCCGATGGAGACGCGCGGCTGTGTCGTCGAGCCCGTGCCGGGGCGTGACCAACTGTGGGTATGGGGGACTGTCCACGTCCACGACTGCCGTCGCATCATGGCCCGCATGCTCGGGATGCCGCTGACGAGCATCCGGATGCGGCACACCGACATCGGCGGCAACTTCGGCGTCCGCGGTGGGGTCTTTGCCGAGTACCTTCTCGTCGCCCACGCCGCCCGCAAGCTGGGCCGTCCCGTGAAGTGGATCGAGGACCGCGTCGAGCACATGGTGGCGATCGCGCATGCCCGCGAGCAGGTGCACCGGATGGAGGGCGCTTTCGACGCCGAAGGGCGCCTGCTGGCACTGCGCGACGAGATCTGGCACAACCACGGCGCCTTTCTGCGTCAGGCCGAGCCGCTGGTCAGTGACATCACCGCGGGCATGGTCGTGGGTCCGTACCGCATCCCGGCCTACCGGGCGGAACTGCATGCCGTGATCACCAACAAGACACCCCTGGCCGCCTACCGTGCGCCGGGGCGCTACGAGGGCACCTTCGCGCGCGAGCGGCTGTTCGACCTCGCTGCACGAGAGATCGGCATCGACCCCGTCGAACTGCGGCTGAGGAATGTACTCACTGCCTCTGACCTGCCCTGGGAACCGGGGCTTGAGATCGCCTTCGAGCCCTATCTGTTCAACTCCGGGGATGTCCTCGACCACATGCGCAAGGCGCTCGACGCGGCTGACTACGAGGCGTGGCGGGAGGAGGCCCGTCGGCTCAGGGAGGAGGGACGGATCGTCGGCAACGGGATCGGCCTCCTCATGGACAAGGCGGGCCTCGGCCTGTACGAAACCGCCGACGTGGAGGTAGACGGCACCGGGCGGGTCCGGGTCCTGACGGGAGCGTCCTCGGTGGGCCAGGGCATCGAGACAGTCCTGGCCCAGATCGTGGCCGACGAGCTCGGCGTCCAACCGCAGGACATCGACGTCATGCACGGCGACACGGATCTGGTGCCCGACGGGGTCGGCTCCTGGTCCAGCCGCTCCACCGTCCTCGCCGGAGGCGCGGCTCGCGCCGCCGCCCAGAAAACCCTGGCCAAGGCTGTGCGCGTGGCCAGCCGGCTGCTGGAGGTGGACACCGCGGAGCTTCAGGCGACGGGTGGCCGGATCGAGGTTGTCGGCAAGCCGGACCAGTACCTCACGCTCGCCCAGATCGCAGAGCGCTGGGACGGCTGGAGTGCCCGCGCCGTCGGAGACGAACCCGGTCTGCATGCCTCGGCGGTCTACCTCGACGAGCACATGAACTACCCCTACGGCATCACCCTCGTCCAGCTGGAGATCGACCCGACGACCGGCGGGCACACCATTCGCCGGTTCTTCGTGAGTACCGAAGCGGGAAAGATGATCAATCCGCTCACCACTGAGGGACAGATCATCGGTGCTGCGGCTCAGGGCATCGGCGGCGCGCTGTTCGAGGAGTTCCAGTACGACGAACAGGGGCAGCCGCTGTCGACCTCGTTCATGGACTACCTGCTGCCGGGAGCCGGAGAGGTGCCGGCCGTGGAGTTCTTCGTCACGGAGGACGCCCCCACTCCGGACAACCCGCTGGGCGCCAAGGGTCTCGGAGAGGTGGGGCTGATCGCGGTGGGAGCCGCCGTGGCCGGGGCCATCGACGACGCGCTGGGCGGCGAGTTCCGCGTGCGGCGCATTCCGGTCCACCCCCAGGACTTGTTCGAGCTCGGCCGTGAGGCCGGGAAGCGGTGAACGGCGAGGCGCCCGGTCTCCGGGAGGGCAACTGCCCCGGGGACGTCCCCGCCGTGGTGGCGGATGACCCGAGGGTGGTCACCTTCTGGTCCGACATCGGCTGTCCCTGGGCCTCGCTGGCTCTGCATGTGCTTCGTTCCAGGGCGGTCGACATGGGCGTGCCGCTCTTCATCGACCACCGCGCGTTCCCACTGGAACTGTTCAACCGGCGCCCGACACCGAAACCGGTCCTCGACATGGAGGTCGTCGCGATCGCGGGCCTCGTCCCCGAAGTCGGCTGGCGGCTGTGGCAGGAGCACGAGGCCACCTATGCCGTCACCACCCTCCCGGCCATGGCCGCGGTCCAGGCGGCCAAGGACCCCGGAGTGGGAGGACTGCGGGCAAGCGACGAGCTGGACGCGGCGCTCCGCGAGGCGTTCTACCGGGAGAACCGGTGCATCAGTGTCCACGCCGAGATCCTGGCCGCGGCCGACCGGTGTCCCTCCGTCGACCTTGCGGCGCTCGAGCGGGCCTTGGAGAAGGGCGCGGGGCAACGGGCCGTTTTCGAGCACTGGAGGACCGCCCAGGGCCCTTCTGTGCAAGGCAGTCCCCACCTCTTCGTGAAACACCGGTACTCCGCGCACAACCCGGGGGTCGACTACCACTGGACGGGACGGCCGGGACATGGCTTTCCACGGTTCGAGCGCTACGACCCGGGCTGGGCGGACGACGTACTGGAATTCGTCGCTGCCGGACCGCAGGCCGGCTGATCAACGACGTCCGGCCCAGACCTCTCGGGGCAATACACCTAGGGCGCCTTGGGCCCGTCGAACGGCACCGCACACCAGATCGTCTTGCCGCTCGGGCCGTATCGGGTTCCCCAGCGTTCCGTGAGCTGGGCGACGAGGAACAGTCCGCGTCCGCCCTCCTCCTCGTACCCGACCCGCCTCAGGTGGGGCGAGGTATGGCTGCCGTCCGACACTTCGCAGATCAGGCCCAGAGCCTGGTCCACGATGAGTCGCAGCCTCACGGGAGCTCCGCCGTACCGGAGCGCGTTGGTCACCAGCTCGCTCACCACCAGTTCTACGACGAACGCCGTCTCCTCCAGGTCCCACGCGGCCACCTTCTCCATTGCCAAGGCACGGCACCGCGCAACTTCCGCGGGATCGTCAGGTACGTCCCAGCCGGCCACCCGGCTGTCGCTGAGCCGGTGCACGTGGGCCAGCAGGAGGGCTGCGTCGTCCCGTGAGGAACCCGGCACCACAGGAGACACCGCCCTGTCGCAGGTTTCCTCCAGCGTGCGGGCAGATGCGCTGAGCGCATCGCGCAGTCCGCGCAGACCGACCTCGATGTCCTGGTTGTAGGCCTCCACCAGGCCGTCGGTGAAGAGGGCCAGGAGGCTGCCTTCGGCAAGGTCGAACTCGAAGCATTCGAATGGCAGCCCGCCCAGTCCCAGGGGCGGCCCTGCGGGTACGTCGACGATGTCCGCCCGGCCGTCGGGTGTCACCACTAGCGGTGGCAGATGTCCGGCACGAGCGACGGCGCAGCGCCCCGAGGTCTGGTCGTAGACGGCGTACAGACACGTCGTCGCCACGGCTTGGTCCTTCTCGTCGCCCAGGGACTGGGCGACCACGAGGTCGTCGAGCCGTGCGAGAAGCTCGTCCGGGGGCAGGTCCAGAGCCGCGAGCGCGGCCACTGTGGTCCGTATACGTCCCATGGTGGCCGCGGCGTGTATGCCGTGCCCGACGACGTCACCCACGACCAGTCCGACACGCGCCCCGGAGAGAGGGATGACGTCGTACCAGTCCCCACCCACCCCGACCTGCCCGGGCGCGGGCAGGTAGCGGTGGGCGATGGCCACGGCCGGAGTCTGCGGGAAGCGGAGCGGGAAAAGGGCACGCTGGAGCGTCAGCGCGGCGTCGTGCTCACGGGCATAGCGGCGTCCGTTGTCCACGCAGACAGCCGTACGGGACACCAGTTCATCGGCGACCTCGAGATCGTCATGACCGAAGGGGTCCTCCGGTGGACGCCTCTCGAACATCACCAGACCGAGCACGGCCCCGCGCGCTCGCATCGGTACGGCGAGCACGTGATCACACGCTTCTGGACGGCCCTCGCTCAAGCAGCGTGCCTGCAGAGAGTCCGGCGGATACTCCACCCGACGCGGCAGGGTGACCCCGGCTCTGCTGTCGTCATGTGCCCGTTCTGCCACGCGTCGCAGGTCGAAGGCCGCGCCGCCGCCCCACTTGCCGGGTTCCCCGCCGGCGAGCACCGGTGCGACCAAGTCCACTGTGACCGCGTTGGCGAACTCCGGAACGACCAGATCGGCCAGGTCACTCGCCGTACGGACGATGTCCAGACTCTGTCCGATGCTGCCTCCGGCACGGCTCAGCATGGCGAGGCGTCGGCGCATCACGTAGCGGTCGGTGACGTCGACGGTCGTCTCGCACACCCCGAGGATCTTGCCGTCGGGGTCCTGCATCCGGAAGTACGAGCAGGACCAGAAGTGCTCGTGATGGGGGTCGATACGGGTGGAGCTGCGATAACTGACGTCGACGACGGGCGTCCCGGTCCGCAGCACCTGCTCGATGATCTTCTCCAGGGGCGATATGGACTGCCCGTCCTCGTCGATGACCTCGCCCTGCGGAAGCAGATCCCTGATGTACCGTCCGCTGATTTCATCCACCGTCCAGCCGAAGTGCTTCTCCACGGCCGTGTTGAACCATGTCACCCGAGCCTGAGTGTCGTACACGGCGATCATGACGGGTGACTGTGCGGTCAGTCCGGCCAGTAGCGCCTGCCCGGTGGCCCACTGACTGAGCTCTGGTGTCTTCGCCGCGGAGAGCAGCCAGGCGGGTCCCTGTGCGCCGGAGTCCAACGGAGTGAGCGTGATGCCGATGCGGACAGCCTCACCGTCCCGACGCGACGCGCACCGGACCACGTACGTCTCCTGCGACTCCTCACTGCCGACGAGCCGCAGGCCGTCGCCGAGGAGGACTCCGACATCGCGTCCCAGAGCCTCGTCCGACCTATAGCCGAACAGTTCCTCGGCCGCCGGACTCCATCCGATGATTCTCCGCTGTGCGTCCAGGACCAGTGTCGCCACCGCAACCATCCCCAGGGGACCCTGTGTCGTTGGGAATCCGACATTCGAGCGCATACTGTAACGATATGACTTAACTGACGGCGGGGTTCCGTTTGGCGAGGTCGTGCGACGCGACCTCGCCAAACCGTTTCCGCTCGGAGTGTCAGTGGTCCTGCCGCTTCCCCAGGATCTCCTCCACCACCCGGTCGGCGGTTTCAAGCGCCCCCTCGATATAGCCCGGGAAGCGCAGGGAGACATCGGAGCCGGCGAAGTGCACGGAGCCGTAGGCCTCGCCGAGGGCCTTGTGCACCTTGCTGAACTGCCCCACCTTCGGTGATACCCACGCCCCGAGGAACAGCGGGTCGCTCGACCAGTCGTGGCAGTCGACGCCGACGACTGTCGCCTCCGGCAGGTAGTGGTGGACGGCGGCCTCGACCGCCTCCCGGTCGGTGGGGTCGAAGGAACTGGAATCCGTGAAGGCGACCAGGATGCGCCCGCCGTCCTCGGCGGGCATGTAGTCGTAAAGGGTGGGGAAGACGCCGTCGCCGGTGCAGGAGATGCCTTCTGGCACACCCGTGACCTGGACGAGGATCTTCAGCCCTCGGCAACCGTGCCCCTCCGCCACCACCGAGGCGCGGTCCGGCGGGAGCGGTGGATCGAATCGGATGGTGCGCCAGGTGTTCAGGGGGGTGGCGATGACCACGTCGCGGGCGACCAGCACCTCTCCGCCGCGGACGACGACCTCGGCACTCCGGGCACCCTGGTGGACGCTTTCGACTACGGCTTGCATCCGTATGTCCGGCACCTCGGCGGCCATTGCCTCGACCAGCGCCGTGGTCCCGTCGCTGATGACCTCGTCGAGGGACAGAACCACACCCAGCACGCTGTATCCATGTGCGGCGACAAACTGCAGGGCCCAGAGCGCCGACGCCTCGGTGACCGGCTGGCCCATCATGTTCCAGCCCCAGGAGAGGATGAGCTGGCGCGTGACCGGAGGGAGCTTCAGGGAGTCGATGTACGTCAGGAGGGGGACGTCGAGGTCCTCCAGCCCCTGAGTGTCAAGGCCTGCCTCGACATCGATCCGGTGCGCGTCGGACAGCAGGCGGTACAGGCCGGCCTCGGCCTCCGCGGCCTCCTCGACGGGGATGGGGAACGCCGAATCGTGACTGCCGGGACCCAGACGGTTACGGAAGACCGTCGCCCCGGGGGCAGGCTCCGTCCTGACGCCGTACTGGTCGAGTTCCGCCGCCAGCCGGGGGTGGTGGTGACGGTGGATGTACGCGCCGCCGATCTCCACCTCCAGGCTGGGGGACGTGGCCGAGCGGCGGCGGTACGCGCGGCCGCCCAGACGGTCACCGCCCTCCAGCAGGAGCACCGACTGGCCTGCTGCAGTGAGGGCCCGGGCACACCTGAGGCCGGCGAAGCCCCCTCCGACGACGATGGTGTCGTAGGTCATCGGCCCTCCTCGGCCTGTTCGCCGGAGCGCGACACCAGGCGCCGCGCTCCCATGATGATCATCATGGCCACGATCGATACAGGCGCTACCCATGTCATGTCGTCCAGTGTCGTCCCCGTGGGATTGACGATCGAGTTGAGGTAGAGCCAGCCCGTGGCGGCCGCCCCGATGAGACACGCGATCGTCTTGACCACGGTCAGTTCGCCGTTGCGCCGGAGGACGACGATCGCTCCAGCGCAGATGAGGATGTAGGGAATGACCCAGAGGTAGGGGAAGAGGGTGGCCAGGTACTGGTACATCTCCAGCGGGCTGGCGTCTGTTATCGCGATCAGAGCGACGGGAAAGGCCAGGGCCGGGACGCACATGACGGCGATGGCAGTACCGGGGGTCTGGGTGCGTGGGGCCACGCGGCCGATGGCCTTGGGCAGGAGACCGTCATTGGCCATGGTCGCCCACACGCGCGGGGCGTAGTTCATGAAACCGACTAGAACGGAGAACGAGGTGACGACGAGCGCGATGTCAGAGGCCTCAGCGAGGAAGCCGAGACCCGAGTGACGGGCCATGGCGGCGATCGGCGACTCCCCGGCGGCAACCTGGTCTCCGATGGCGCCCAGGGAGGGAACCGTGAGCAGGGTCCCGAGTACGGCTATACCGCCGACGAGGAGGGGCACCAGGATGATGATGCGGGGCACCGTGCGGATCGGGTCCTTCGTCTCCAGCGCGGTCGCCGCGCTGCTCTCGAAGCCGACGAGGAACGTCGTGCTCAGCACGAGGCCCAAGGTGAATCCACTGAACGAGAAGTCACTGAAGGTGAACTGTCCCGCGAAGTCGAACCCGTCGGAGAAGAGGTTTCCGATCAGGACGGCCAGGACCACCGGACACGAGAGGAACAGCAGCCCGATGCTCAGCTTCGCCGAGGCGTCGAGACTCCGGTAGGCGAGAACTCCCGCGGTTGCGATGGCGACCGTATAGATGATCACCTGCCCTGTGAATCCGTTGGCACCGGACACCCCGAACACGGAGGAGAGCATGCTCCCGACGTAGAGTCCGAGAACGCCCAGCATGACCATCAGGCCGACCACGTATCCGACGGCGAGGGAAGCCCCTGCCACGAACTTGGCGCCGCCGCCGAAGACGTGACCGATGTAGGAGTACAAAGCCCCGGAGACCACGTGGCGCTGGGCGAAGGGCACGATGGCCACTCCGATGCAGACCATCACCAGTGCTCCGGCCGCGGCGGACAGCCAGCCCGAACTGCCGGCGACACCCCCCATGAAGACACCGACCGTCGCCGCGGTCAGAACGGGGCTGAAGACCACCACGGCGAGGCCGAGGGCCTGGTTCATCGTGAGGGTGGCCGACCTGAGGCCGTCAAGTCCGTCCTGCGGAGTCTCCGGGTGCACGGTTCCGGGCGATCCCGGTTCCGCCTCGTTCATTACCATGACTTCTCCTGGTGGACGCTCGTGCGATTGTTGCCCGCACCACATGTGTGATGCGGGTAAATATCGGGGGCATCCGGCCGCATGGCATTTACGCCATCCGTATAGATCCGGCCATCGGTTTGTGGTTCTCGACACAATGGAGAGCACACCGGGTGTCGCTCCTCGACATGTGGACGGCGGGTCAGCCTGGGTCCCAGGGCGCGAGCGTTTTCGTCCGGTGGGCGTCATGGGCTAATGAGATTGGGAGGCACCCGGCCGCAGCTCAGTCGTGACGGGCGAGCTTGACCGCTGCGACGAGCAGGATCACGGCCAGCGCGGGGATGAGCACGAGGTCCGGGAACACACCGAGGAGCAGTCCGCCCAGCACGGCCCCGGCAACCGAGCCGACGGCCATGACCGCCGTGAAGCGGAGGTTGGCGCCGAGGACGGCGAAGCTGCCGTCACGGCTGTAGCGGGCGAACGCGACCAGCATGGTCGGCAGGGACACCAACAGAGAGAGACTTCCGGCCGTCTTGATGTCCTCGCCGAACAGCAACACGGTCGTCGGGATCAGCAGCTCGCCGCCAGCCACTCCCATGATCGCGGCGACGACACCGATCTCGAACCCGGCCGCGACTCCGGCGGGGATCTGGGCCCACAGCGGCAGCGCGAGGGTGTCCAGGGTGGTGGTGTGGGTGACCACGAGCGCGCCGGCCATGAGGATCATCAGGGCCGCCAGCACCTTGTAGAGGGTGATGCTGCGCATGCGGACCGCCCAGGACGCGCCGGCCCAGGCGCCCAGCAGGCTGCCGGCCAAGAGGTTGGCCGCAACGGGCCAGCGGGTGGCGACCTCGGAGGCCGGGACCGCGGCCAGCCGGGCAGGCAGCGCCACCAGCACCACGACCAGGCTCATCGCCTTGTTCAGGATGACGGCCGAGAGCGCGGCGAATCCGAAGAGGCTGATCAGCAGCGGCAGGCGGAACTCGGCACCGCCCAACCCGATCATTCCGCCCAGCACGCCGATGGCCGCTCCCGCACCGAACACCGCAGGTGCTGAGTGCGTCGGCCGGAGGAGACGGAGGGTCTGGTCCGTGCTCATGTCAGGCATCCTCGCTGGTGGCTGCCTCTGCTGTTACGGCGCGCTCCGACCTTCGGGGCAAGCCACCGGGCGTCCGCTCTTGATTCGTCGGACCTCCGAAAACCGGCTGCGTTTGGCGATGTCCGGTGCTGTCGAAACTCGTGAGCATCTGGTGCCTGTCGCTGCGCTCGAACCCCTTCCAATCCGCTGTCAGAGCGGTATGCCGCGCGTGAGTCCGCGTCGGTGACGCAGGCCGGGGCCGACTCCGGCGACGAAGCGGGTCATCGCGGCGAGCGTGCCCGCCAGGGTTCACCGTGTGACGATCGGCCAGGGCGGGCCGCAAACAGAGAAATACCGGTGACCCTCAATGATGAGCCAGCCTGACAGCCGGGGTGCACCGCCGAGAGATGCCGCCTGCCCGGTCGGTCTGCTGCAAGGTCGCCTCGGCGGGGCCTCGAGCGGTGCGGGCACGGCGCTCGGACGCGAGGATGATGCCGGTGGTGGGGGAGATGCTGGCTGCGAACGCTCAGACCCAGCTGGTCGGGTCGAGGCGACTGAGGGTGCGGGCGAGCGGATTGGGAGTGCGGCCTGCATTCTCGGCCGCTTCGATGCGCAGCAGCGCGGACTTGACGAGTTGACCTCCCAGGAACCGGAACGGCTCCGGAGGGAGCCAGCCCTGGGGTGGCCGCACGAGTCCGCACTGGCTCCAGGCGTCCTGCTCGCGTAGAACCAGACTCGCGAGGATCTTGCCGCCCAACCGCGCGGGTCCCACTCCGTCGCCCGAGTAGCCGGCGCCGTAGAAGACACGCTGATGCCCGGGAAGCGCCTCGAAGAAGGGCAGCGAGGTCAACGAATACTCGACGGGAGCCCGCCAGGTGTCCTGCACCCCGGCACTCGTCGCCATGGGGAGGATGCGGCTGAGCTCCTGGCTCAGCGGCGTCCCCTTCGGCGCCGGTCCGAACATACTGTCGGCGCCGCGGGCACCAAAGCCCAGGCCGACGCCGCCCTTCCCGAACAGCAGACCGCCGTCTCCGGTGGTGCGCCAGTAATTGAGGAGACGAGTGGAGTCGGACACTCCGATGCCCTCCAGGCCGGCCTGTTCGAGGAGCGCGCCGGAAAGCGCCCGGGTGACCAGGTTGTCGCTGGCCGTGACGACCATTCGCTTGCGGACGGCCGGGAAGCCGGCCATCCACGCGTTGATCGCCAGGACCACTCCGTCCGCACGGACTTCTCCGGTGTCCGTGTGCACCGCGGCGGAACCGGGTTCTTCGGACACCATGCGCACGGGCGTGTCCTCGAAGACCTGCACACCCAGGTCGAGGGCTGCTCGGCGCAGGCCCCGGGCGAGCAGGGCCGGCTGGAGAGTGGCCGCGGTCGGATCGAACACTCCTCCCCGTGCGCCGATGCCTCCCAGGCGGAGAGCCTCTGCAGGACCTACCTCCCTGAGTGGGCTCTCGGACACGCCGTCCAGGGCCGCCAGCGTGTCCGTCCAGGCGCCGTCCTGCGCCGGTGACGTGGACGTCCACAGCCACCCTTCGCGGCGGATTCCGGCGTCGATGCCCTTGGCTTGGCAGAACTCGATGATCTCGTCGACGGCGTCGGAGGACGCTTGTGCCAGCCGGAGTGCCTCCTGCCGCCCGACGAGGGCATCGAGGAAGAAGTACTTCGGCCAGAGATTCATCAGGTAACCGGCGTTGGCGCCACTGGCGCCACCGCCACAGAGCTGCCCCTCGATGACCGCCACCTCGACGCCGGGCTCCCGGGTCTTCAGTTCGATGGCGGTCCACAGCCCTGTATAGCCACCACCGACGACGCAGACGTCGACGGCGTGCCTGCCGCGCAGAGTTTCGCGGGCTCCGGGGCGCTCATCGGCGAGGGCCTCACGCATCCAGTACGACTGCCACGGCCCCCGCCGATAACTCATGCGCACGGCCTCATCCTCCGGAACCGGAAGCGGACATCGCGTCCAGCACCTGCTCGGGTGTCGCCGGCAGTGCGTACAACGACGTGCCGAAGCAGGAAAGGGCGTCGTTGACCGCGTTCAGAACGGCCGCCGGTGCGGCGATGAGGCCCGACTCTCCCATGCCCTTGATACCGGCGGGCGTGTGAGAGGACGGGGTTTCCAGGTGGTGGATCTCGAATGGCGGCGCCACGTCGAGGGTGGGCACGTGGTAGTCGAGCAGCGTGGTGGTGGTGAGCTGACCGGCGCTGTCGTAGACCAGCCGTTCCAGCAGTGCCGCGCCGATTCCCTGGACCACGCCCCCGCGCAGCTGCCCTTCGACGATCTCGGGATTGATCATCTTTCCGCAGTCCTCGACGGAGAACACCTTCTCCACACGTGCGAAGCCGGTTTCCGGGTCGATCTCGACGATCACGGCATGTCCACCGTTGGAGAAGAGCGGCCGCGCCGGGTCGTAGGCGAGGGTCACCTCCAGCGTCGGATCGAACCCGTCGGGCCACACCGACTGATCGAAGTAGATGGACGCGGCCACATCGGCGATGTTCACCGCGGAGTCCGGCTCCCCCTTCACGGCGGCCTTGCCTTCGGCGAGCTCGATGTCCGCGGCGTCCGCCTTGAGCATCTCCGCGGCGACGCTGACGAGCTTGGAGCGGATCGCGTCGGCCGCGCGCAGTACGGCGCCGCCCGCGACGACCGCGCTGCGGCTGCCGACCGTGCCGCTGCCCCATGCGTACGAGGTCGAGTCCCCGGACCGTACAGTGATGTCCCGCACCGGAATGCCCAGGACGTCGGCCGCGACCTGCGCCATGGTCGTGCGGTGTCCCTGCCCTTGGGTGGTCAGGCCCGTGGAGACGGTGACGGTTCCGTTGGGCTCCATACGGACTGTCGCGGTGTCGTGGTAGATGTCGCCCATGCCGTGGGCCAGGCTCATGGCGGTGCTCTCACCGCTGCTCTCCACGAACACGCTCAGCCCGAGGCCGATGTAGCGGCCCTGCGCACGCAAGTCCGCCTGGCGCCGGCGGAACGCCTCGTAGTCGACCATCCGCTCCAGTTCGTCGATCGTGCGCAGCCAGCTGCCCTCGTCGTAGGTGATGCCCTGCGCGTTGACCCAGGGGAACTCCCGTACGACGTTGCGGCGGCGGATTTCGAACGGGGACAGCTCGTAGGCGCGGGCGGCCTCGTCCATCAGGCACTCGCGGGCGAGTGTGCCCGCCATGTAGCCGACACCGCGGTAGGCCCCGATCGGGCACTTGTTGGTAGCTGCCGCCTCATAGGTCAGGTCGGCGACGGGGATGTCGTAAGCGCCGGAGGGGGTGACCATGGCGGTGCACCAGGGTTCCACGGCCATGGACCACGGCGGCTGGTGGTAGGCGCCTCCGTCCCCCGTGGCCCGGATGCGTACAGCGGTGAGGCGGCCGTTCTCGTCGCCGGCGTAGGCAATGTCGACGAACTGCTCGTGCGCGTGGGTAGCCGTCATCAGGTTCTCGCGACGGTCCTCGACCCACACCACCGGGCGGTCCACCTCGCGGGCCAGCAGCGGAATCAGCATCTCCTCGGGGAAAAGGTGCGCCTTTTGCCCGAATCCGCCTCCGGTGTCCGGGGTGATCACCTCGCAGTGGTTCTCGGGAAAGCCCAGGTAGGCGGTCAGGCAGTACTTGACGTAGTGCGGCACCTGGGTGGAGGTCCACAGGCGCAGCTCCTGCGTCGTCCAGTCGTAGGTGGCGGCACAGCCCCGGGTTTCCATGGGCAAGGCTGCAAGTCGGCCGGTGTGGTACGTGGCGGACACCACCTTGTGGGCGTTCTCGAACGCCTTGTCGGCGTCCCCGTACACCGCGCCGCCCTTCAGCGCCACGTTGTCGGTGAGGCCTTCGTTGGCGACCGGGCCGCCCTCCAGGGCGGGGCGGGGGTCGAGCACGGGAGGCAGTTCGTCGTAGTCCACCGCGATCAGGTCGCAGGCGTCCTCGGCGATGTAACGGTCCTCGGCGACGACCACCGCGACCGCCTCGCCCACGAACCGCACGTACTCCTGTGCCAGCAGGGGCATGATCGTCGGCACGCAACCCGCGACGCTGAGTTCTCCGACGAGACCCTCACAGTGCGCAGCTGCGTCGGCGCCGGTCCACACGGCGAGGACTCCGGGCAGTGCGGTGGCCTCGGAGATGTCGATGCCGGTGATGCGGGCGTGCGCGAGGGAGCTGCGGACGAACGCGGCATGGACCTGCCCGGGCAGTCGTACGTCGGCCAGGTACTGCCCGCGACCGGTCAGCAGCTTGCGGTCCTCTTCCCGAGGAAGACGCGCGCCGATGTTGCGCGCCGTGACCGCTGGGGCCACGGTGTGCGCGAAGTTCTTGTCCGAGGTGGTCATGCCCGCCCCTTCTGCGCCGCTTCGTCCACGGCATCGACGATCGGCCCGTATCCCGTGCACCGGCAGATGTGTCCCGACAGGGTTTCGGCGATGTCCGTGCGGTCGGCGTCGGGTCGCTGCTCGAGCAACCCGGTCGCCGACATGAGGAAGCCCGCCGTGCAGAACCCGCACTGCAGCCCGTGGTGCTTCTGGAAGCACGCCTGGAGTGGGTTGAGCTCCCTCCCCTGGGACAGGCTCTCCACCGTGCGCACCTCGGTGCCCGTGGCCTGGGCCGCCAGCATCAGACAGGCCCGTACGGCTTCCCCGTCGACCAGCACGGTGCAGGCACCGCACACGCCCTGCTCACAGCCCAGCTTGGTACCCGTGAGGGACAGATCGTCGCGCAGGAAGTCGGCCAGCGTGCGCCGGGCCGGCACGGACCGGAGGTACCGGCTGCCGTTGACGGTCACGTCGACCGTGACCTGCTCTGTGGGTTGCGTCATCTCAGCCAGTCCTTTCGGCCAGTTCGCGCAGGCCCCGGCGCAACAGGTTCGTGGTGAGCGTCCTGCGGTATCCGGCGGAGCCGTGGATGTCCGCGCTGAAGGTGAGTTCCTGGGTCGCCGCCGCGACGGCCTGGTCCGTGGCCGCACCCGGCTCGGTGCCGTCCAGGAGCTCTTCGGCCGCCGTCGCCCGTGACACCGTGCCGGTCGCTCCGGCGACGACGATCCGGACGTCGCGCATGACGCCGGTGGACAGATCGCAGCTCAAAGCGGCGATCGAGAGTCCGTAGTCACCGGCGCGACGGGCGTGCTCGCCGAACCACCAGCCTCTCGGCGCCAGCGGTACGTGGAGGGCGGTGATGATGTCGTCCGGTTCCAGCACGGTCATGAACGGACCGACGAAGAAGCCGTCCGCCGGAACAACGCGGGTGCCGGCCGGGCCGGCCACCTCGACCGAGCCGCCCAGAGCAAGCAGCACAGTCGGCCACTCCGCCGCCGGATCCGCGTGGGCGACCGCACCGGCCATCGTGCCGCGCGCCCTGATCTGGGGGTGGGCGATGAGGCCGGCAGCCTGAGAGAGCATCGGAGCCTTACGCGCGACCAGTTCCGACGTCTCGATGTCCGCGTGTGTGGTCAGGGCGCCGATACGCAGGTAGTCACCCTCCGCTTCGATGCCGCGCAGCCCGGGCACCCGCCCGATGTCCACCAGCGTGGTCGGGGCGGCGAGCCGCAAAGCGAGCAGGGGCAGCAAGCTCTGGCCGCCGGCCAGGACCTTCGCGTCCTCGTCTGCCGCCAACAGGACGCAGGCCTCCGCCACGCTGGTGGGCGCAGCATAGGCCAGCACAGGGGGTTTCATGGCTGGACCTCCGTGGCAAATGGTGACCGCGTCGTGCACCGACGCTCGTCCGAACAGGGGAAGTGATGAAGACACGACGGCCTTCCGGATCCGTCCATCGCCACGGACCAGGTGCGGTTCCGCAAGGCTTCGTGCCTTCTTGTGAGCGGTGGCGGATGGCTGGCTGCGACCGACGTGCTGTCAGGCGCTGCCACGTCCCAGCAGCCAGCCGATCACCAGGCAGACCAGGGCGAGACCGGCGTAGGTGACAGGCTTCGGCACCCGGAGGATTCCCGCGCCGCGGGTGAGTGCGAGGACGTCGAGTACCTCGCCTTCAGACGATGCGGCATTTGTCGGCGCTTGCCGTAGGGCCGTGCTGCCCGCCACCGTGGCGGTTCCGGTCGTGCCCCGCTCGCTCGCGGCTGTCACCCCCTGAGCGGGAGTGATCGCTGTCTCCTGCGCCGCCTTGTCGGCCTCGAGCATCGCGGCCAGGCGCTCCGTGAACGTCTTCAGCAGCGCCGCACTGACGTCGTTGATCACACCGCGGCCGAACTGCGCGACCTTGCCGGACAGAGCCAGCTCGGTACTGACGTTGACCTGGGTCTCATCTCCCTTGTCGACGAGCACCGCGACGACGGTGGCCGAGGCGTTACCGCCGCCGCGCGCCTCTCGGCCCGAGGCGGTCAGCACCGCCCGGTGGCCGACTTCGTCCAGGTCGGTGAAGCGGGCGGTGCCCTTGTAGTTGGTGGTGATGGGACCCACCTTGATCTTCGCCTGGCCGAGGTAGTCGTCGCCCTCCCGGCCGGTGATCGAGGCGCCGGGCAGGCAGGGCCCCACCCGTTCGAGATCGGTGAGAAGCTTCCAGGCGTCCTCGATGGGCAGGGGCACCTTGAATTCGTTGTTCAACTGCACGGCATGGTCCTTTCTTGTGACGGGGTTCGGTCAGAGGCGCCCGGCGTCGGCCAATCCGAATCGGTTGGCCGGGTCACCCGGTGCGAACAGATCCCCGTTCTGCAGTACGCCGCCCATGCGGCGTACCTTCTTCAGGTAGGCCCGCCCGACGGCCAGTCGTCGCGCCTCCCACTCGGACAGCCCTGCCCACGGGTCGTCCGCGGATTGGGTCAGCGCCGTCGCCAGGTCCCAGGCGTCCCCGGCCGCCTTGGCAGCTCCTGCCGCCGCATGCGGCCGCGGGGTGATCGCCGCGTCTCCGATCAGCACGAACCGTCCGACCCTCATGGTGGGCACGTCGCTGTCGGCGATCACGGTGACGAACGGTTCCGCCGCCGCGTGCACCAGTTCCGCGAACGGCTCCATCAGCTCTTCCTTGGCGCGCTGGCGGAACTCGGCGAGGACCTCCGATCGCAGGCCCGCGTGGTGGACGGAGACCGGTCGGCGTATGCCATTGACGTCGGTCATCAGTTCGTCGAGCGCCGGGCCCTCATCGACGTTCCAGTACCACTGGAAATTGAGCCCGCGGGTCACCGAGCCGTCGGCACCCGTCACCGGGATGGGGTAGGCGATGAGATGCCCGTCGTCGAGCAGCCCGTAGGTGAACGCCTCGTCGAAGTAGGCCCACGTCTCGTCGGACACTTGGTCCCGGTCTGCTACTCCGCGCCATGTGACATAGCCGGAATACTCGGGCTGGAGCCCCAGCAGCCGCAGCCGCGCGGTGGAGAAGCCCCCGTCGGCGCACACCACGAGGTCGGCTTCGACCCGTTCCCCGGACGCGAACCGCAGCTCGGCGTGGTCGGCGTTCTGGTCGAGGCCGATCAGGGTCCGTCCGCAGTGGTAGCGCTCCCGCCCGAAGGACGACAGCAGCCCCTGGTAGAGGGAGTTGTACGAGGTGAAGCGCCAGTCGGCCGGCACTTCTCCCTGGAGCACTCCACTGTCGGCCCGGCGGTAGCGCATCACGTCCGACGACACGCTGATCTGCTCGAGGGTGGTGGGGGTCCGCTCCAGCAGATAGCGCACCAGCTCGGGCTGTACGACGATTCCGGTCCCCAGGCCCGACAAGGGCGCCAGTGACCGCTCGTACACGTCCACCTCGAAGTCGGCCTCGCGCAGCAGGGCCGCTGCGTGCAGCCCCGCCAGAGATCCGCCGACGACCGCGATCCTCATGACGTGCCGCCGTCCGCTGTGGAGGCGGGACGCAGCGGCAGCGCCAGCGGGCGCAGGGGAGCTCCGCTGGCGCCGCGGAGACGGATCGGCGCCGCGATCAGACAGAGCTCGGTGTGGCCGTCACGCGAGAGCTCCTCAAGGTTCAGCAGCTCGATCATCGGCACACCGGCCTCGGCGAGGAAGTGGCAATGACCGGGCAGCCAATTGTCCTCGTGTTCCGAGGGGCCGACCTCGATGCACTCCTGGTCCGCGCCCACAGCCGCGATCCCCTGAGCGGTGAGCCAGCGTGCGGCCTCCAGCCCGAGGCCGGGCGGGTTGCCGAGAACCTTGGACTTGTCGGGCCAGTACGCCATCCGGCCGGTGCGGATCAGGGCCACCTCACCCTGCTTGAGCTCGGTGCCGGCCGAGTCCAAGCAGGCGCGCAGGTCGTCCACGGTGATCGCGTAGGACGGAGGCAGACACTCCACGCCCTTGAGCCGGGCCACGTCGAAGAGGACGGCACGCGTGATGATCGGCGGAATCTGCTCGGCGCCGCCCTTGGTCCAGTGCCGGCTACCCAGGTGCTCCTCGGGGGTGAAGCCGTTGTAGATCTGGCCGTCCACACCGAAGTGGTTCAGCGCGTCGATGTGTGTTCCGGTGTGGGTGTACATGAACACCACGTCCCCGGAGTAACAGACGTGGCGGTTGGTCTCCTCGCCGACGCCGTTGAGATTGTCGACCGCCGTACCGGCCGGCGTGTGACTCATGTAGATCTGGTAGGCCGGGTCCCCGGCGGCCTGGAAGCTCGGCATGCCCACGAAGTAGTCGACGCTGAGGTCGTACACGTGGCGGCCGTCGGCCCGGGCCAGTACCTCGGCCTGTGCCAGGGGCGAGAGCAGGTTCAGTGCACCGAGCTGGTCGTCGGGGCCCCAGGGGCTCGACGCGACCCGGATTCCGGCGCGGGACGGCGAAGGAGTGGTGGTCATGCGGCCGGCTCCTTCTCGAAGTCGACGACGGCCCGTTCGGCGAGCTTGGGCAGCAGCTTGGCGACCACCTCGGCGTGCAGCGGGTCGACGGAGTAGTCCTCCAGGCCCTGCCAGTCGTCGAAGTCGTTGATGAGCACGCCGTCCCACGGGGTGCCGTTGTCGCCGGGGTCGCCGGTGTGCTTGCCCAGCTCCCAGCTCCGCAGGCTCGGCAGGCCCTTGAGCGTGTTCAGTAGGGCGACCACCTCTTCCGGGTCGTTGCCGTCGGCTACCTGCCACATGAAAACGTGCCTGATCACGAGTGTTCCTCCTTGGGCGGGGTGTCTCATTCCTTGGGCGGGATGCGATCAGTTTTCGGTCTGCAGGGCCGGTGACACAGTGCACCTCGGTACAAGAGGCGGCGCCGTTTTGTCGGAGTGCGGAAAGACGGAGGCATCACGTGTCTCAGCCCTTGTCGCTCGGCGGATGTGGACAGGAAACCGCTTCGCATTCGGTCCCGGCGGACTCGCCGGCCAGGGCGAGCTGTGCGGCCTCGACGATCTGCTGGTAACCCGTGCACCGGCAGAGGTTGCCGGATATGACCTCGCGTACCTCGTCGTCCGTGAGCTTGACGCCTTCGTCCACCACCGGTTGGAGCGTCATGAGGAAGCCGGGTGTGCAGAAGCCGCACTGCAGGCCGTGACAGGCACGGAACGCCTCCTGGAGGGGGCTGAGCTGCCCGCCCTCAGCCAGGTCCTCCACCGTGCGGACACTGTGCCCGTCGGCCTGGACGGCCAGCATCAGACAGGCTCGGACCGGCTCACCGTCGAGCAGGACGGTGCAAGCGCCGCACACGCCGTGCTCACAGCCGACGTGGGTTCCGGGCAGCCGCAGGTCGTGACGGATGAAGTCGGACAACAACAGTCTGGGCTCGACGCTGCGCGCGTACCGCTGCCCGTTGACCTCGACCTCGATGTGCCTGCTCATGCCAGCGCCTCCTTCGCGGTGTTCGTCGCGCCGCTCAGGGCACGCGTCGCCATCTCGGTGATCACGGTGGTGCGGTAACCGACGTCCCCGTGCAACGTGGGCGGGGGGCTGATGTCCGCAGTCGCCTCATGTGCCGCGGCGCGAACCGACTCAGCGGTGACCGGCGATCCGACCAGGGCGGCACGCGCTCCGGCGCCCGCCTCAACGGGAGTCCCCCCGGCACCGAGCAGACCGATCCGGACGTCGGTGCAGACACCGTCCGCGTCCAGTTCGACGATGGCTGCCGCACCCCCGATGGCGTAGTCGCCGTGCCGTCGTGCGAACTCGCGGAAAGAGCTCGCCCGGGCCCGATCGGGCCGCCGCGCACTGATCGGCAGGGATACCTCCGTGATGATCTCGTCCGGCTCCAGGGTCGTCGTGTAGATGGACAGGAAGAAGTCTCTGGCGGCGATCTCGCGCTCGCCGCGGATCGAGCGGGCCGTGAAGCGCGCGTCGGAGAGCAACATGACGAGGGGTACCTCGGCGGCGGGGTCCGCGTGCGCGACGGTGCCGCCGATGGTTCCGCGGTTACGCACTTGCGGGTGCGCGACGAAGCGCATGGCCTGGGCAAGGAGGGGGTGATGCTCCGCGACGTCAGGGCTGTGCTCCACCGTGCTGTGGCGGGTCAGTGCCCCGATGCGCAACGTGTCGCCGTCGACGCGTACGTATTCCAGATCAACGAGGCGATTCAGATCGACGAGCACCGCGGGGGAGGCGAAACGCAGGTTCAACAGCGGTATAAGGCTCTGGCCTCCGGCCAGTGGCTTGGCGTCGTCGCCCGCATCGGCGAGCACGGCGAGGGCGGAGTCGAGCGACTCCGGTGACTCGTATGCGAACGGTGGTGGCTTCACGGTTGCCTTTCCGATGGGGCTGAGAACGAGGCGCGTGGGGCGGCACGCGCACCCCACGCATGTCGGTTGCTGCCCCGAAGGTGAAGAGGGGCGGTGGATTCGCCCACGGTGCGGCATGCCGCCGGGGTCGGGGAACTTCGCTTTCCGTCAACGGCGGCATGCGGTTGTGCCGATTCCTGAGGGCTGTTACAGCAGCGGCCCTGGAATCGGCAGCTCGCCAGGTGCTTCCGGATCTGCATCACGCTGGGCCTCCAGGAGTTCGAAGAGCCGCAGCGCAACGGAGAGCTCGTCCCGACGCGCGGAGACCGACACGTCGAGCCATTTCTCGATGGAACGCAGTCGGTAGGCAACCGTGCGCTCGTGCACGCCGATGACCGTGGCGGTCGATGCCGCGTTCTGACCGCTGGCGAAATAGGCACGCAGAGTGGTACGCAGCACCCGGGCCCGCTCACCGGTCGCGTGCAACGGGCCCAGTTCCTGGAAGACGAAGTCGCGCGCTGCCGTGAGATCGCGCAGCACGAGAGCTTCCAGGGCGACATCGTGGTACCAGGTCACCTGCCGGGAGCACACCCGGGCGACCCGGTGCGCCTGTCGGGCCTGGCGATGACTGAGCCGGAAGCCCTCGACGTCATTGGCGTACTGGCCGCAGGCCACGTACGTGTCGGGACCAAGATCCACGTTGGACAGGTCCTCGTCACCGGTGGGCTTGGTGCCGGGGCGGCCGATCCAGCCCAGCACTGTGTCGTCGGAGCCCGCGACGGTGAGCACCTGCCAGCCGAACGCCGTCGCGATCCGCTTCACCGCGGCTTCCGGCGAACTGCCCCAAGCGATGAGGGCGAGGTGCCGTCCGCGCAGCTGATAGCCGAGCGACGCCGTCTCTACCGGAAGTCCGGCCAGGATGTCGCGAACCATGGCACGCCGTTTACGGTCGCGCCCCTGAAGGTAGAAGGCGTTGTATTCCTTCTGATAGGCGTCGATCACCGAGGCGGCGACCTTGTCGTTCCAGTCGAAGTGGAACTTGCTGACACGCCGGAGCACGGCGAGCCGCTCCTCGTCGTCCGGAATCTGCGCGTTGGCGACTTCCAGGAACACGTCCCAGAGGTACGCCTGTGCCACTCGGGAGGTGTGCAACAGCGCGTGGAGATCCAGGTTGGCCTGCGCGGCAAGCCGTGCCTCGCGCAGAGTGACCTCGGAGGCCTGGTCGGGAGGCTCGCGGTTCTCCGTGAGCCCGTCGAGGATGCTCCGGAGGGACGAAACGATCGTCTCGGTCTCGGAGGCCGCGATGCGCGGGTCGTCGTGTGCGTAGTACTCCGGCACCTCTTCCCTCAGACGGTGCTGGATCGCGTCAGCCACGGCGGGAAGACGCTCCCTTATGGCATCAGCCAGGTTACGCAGGTTGTCTTCCAGGGCCACTCCCGAAGCGTAGGCTCGTCGTCCTCATAGCGTCCACCGGTACATTTCGGCGAATCGCGCTCGGCGCAATCAGTCGCAGAGCACCCAGAATTCCTTGAACCTCGACTTGAAAGTCCAGGTGGAAAGGTGCCCCTTGGGCAGGAAGGCGCAGTCACCTGGCCCGACCTCGATGGCACTCCCATCATCGAGGACTATGCGTGCTTCTCCCTCAATGACGTAGATGATCTCGTTGTATTCGAGCGTGTACTCCGTGACGGCGGGGTCACACTCGAAGAAGCCGGTGCCTCGGGCGCCGTCGCTGTAGTCCTCGAACAACGTGAACCCACGGCCGGCGGGGTTTCCGGACCGGATCGTCACGCCTTCCGGTTGCCAGGTCTCCAAGGGTGTTGTTGCCGGCGCCGACATCGCACTGGGCTTCGACATGAACATCTGCTCCATTCACCGGGCGGAAGGTGCTGCCCGGTAAGGAATCCGGGCGTCATTCCGTCAGCATCGCTCACGACCGCTGGCGCCCGGATCTGCGGATTCCACCAAAGTGGGAGATGCAATTTATGAGGTTCAGTAAAGATGCCGACCTCGATGGTCACTCGCGTCAGGGTGCGGACGCGGACCACGGCGGCGTTCAGGGCATCTGGCCAAGCATGTCGCCGAACACCGGCGCCTCGCAGGACCGTGTGCTGCTGGACGTCATGCCTGCTGCGCCGGCCGAGAGTAGTCGCGGCGGGTTGACCACCGTGTCCGTCGCCGCCCACGCAGGGGCGTCAATTGCCACTCTGTACCGCCGCTGGTCCCCGAAGGGTGATTGCCGCCTCCGCGACCTCTGCCCCGGAGCTGCCCAGCACCGGCAGGCTGAAGGGTGACCTACGCGCCCTGCTCCCGGACATGGCCGTCGCTCTGACCGGCGAGGCCGAGCGGCTGATGCGGAGTCTGATCGGCGGGGCTGCGCACAACACCGTCCTGGCCGAGTCCCTCGCGACGGCGCCTTTGACGCCCGTACGCCGACGCGTCGACGGGATCGTGTGTCAACGGCCATTTGTAATCCCCGGTGGCGGCCAGATGTCCCTCGCACTCATGGCCGACTCGACGTCCCCGGTGGCGGCCAGATATCTCCCCGCCGTTCCGAGGGCTCGTTCACCTCAGTGGCATCACGCCCTTTCCGGTGGTGGCCTCGGTGAGCCGGAACGATTCACCCTGCGTGACCACGACGTGAGCGTGGTGGAGGAGGCGGTCGACTGTGGCGGTGGCCAGGGTCTTCGGCATGATCTCGTCGAAGCCTGACGGGTGGAGGTTCGAACTCACGGCTAGGGCCCGCCGTTCGTAGGCGGCATCGACCAGGCGGTAGAAGCCCTCGGCGGCGTCCGGTGAGACGGGCAGGAGCCCGATGTCGTCGACGATGATCAGGTCGGTGCGGATCAGCCGCATCATCGCCCGGGCCAGGGAGTCGTCGGCGCGATGACGGCGGACGAGGGCGCCGAGGTCTTCGATGGTGAACCAGGCGACGGTCAGGCCGGCTTCGACCGCGGTCTGCCCCAGCGCCTCCGTGAAGTGCGACTTTCCGGTGCCGCTCGGGCCGCAGATGCAGAGATTCTCCCGGCGGCCGACCCACTCCAAGGTTTTCAGCGAGTCCTGGACCTGGCGAGTTATGGACGACTTGGTCTCGTCCCAGTCGCCGAACGTCTTGCCCGCGGGGAACCCGGCCCGCTTGCGGCGGGTCCGCAGGTTCGCGGCGTCCCGTCCGGCGGCCTCCTCGGCCAGCAGAACGCGGACGACCTCGGCGGGATCCCAGCGTTGGGCCTTGGCGGTGGGGATCAGATCGCTCAACGCCCGCCGCAGGTGCGGGAGTTTGAGTCGCTTGGTCAGCTCGATGGCCTCGGCCAGCGGGTCGCCGTGGGCGCCGGAGATGGTGCGGATCGGGGTGGCCATCAGTGCTCGTCCTTGTCGTTCGTGATGCCGAAGCTGGACCAGGCGGCGGTGCCCGGCTGGAGGCTGTGCTGTTCGGTGGCCCGGCTGGGCTCGATGGATTCGAGTCCGGCCTGGTAGCTGAGGATGGAGATCAGGTCGTTCTCCGCGAACCGGCCGGCGATCGCCGCGGCCCCGAGCGCCCGGTCGACCTCGGCGACCGAGTGGAGCTTGGCCAGGGCGACGGCCTCGGCCATCTTCGGCTTGAGACGTCGGGCTCCCGCGGATGCCGCCTCGATCAGCCAGGAGGCGGCGCCGGGGCCGAGCGCGAGGAACGCGGCCTCCTCCGCGGTGGTGGCCCGCGGGGTGCGGTCGGCCTCCTTGTTCTCCCGCGGCGGGTAGTGCTCGGTCTTGATCGAGGGGTGGCCCGGGGCCGAGCGGTCGTGCCGGGCGACTTCGGCGGGACCGTCCTCGCCGACGGCGGTCACGATCAGTTCGTCGCCGTGGAAGCGGGCCCAGACGCGGGTGTCGACCAGCTGGTGCGGGACCGAATAGCGCACGCCCTCAACGGAGATGGTGGACTCCCAGTTCACCCGCCTCGTGGTGCCGAAGGCGACGGTGAAGGGCTCCTTGGGCAGCGGATGGAGCCGCTGTTGCTCCTCGAGCAGGGCCTCGGCGGGCTTGCGGCGGCTGGCCCGGTGGACCCGGTCGTTGACCGTGTCGCAGAACTCCCGGCAGGCCGCCTCCAGTTGGCCCATCGTCTTGTACTGCGGCAGCAGGTTCGCGGTCGTGGGCACCAGGTCCGCCTTCGCGATGCGGACGGTGGCCTCCGAGCCGCCCTTGGTCTCGGGATCGGCGGGCAGACAGGTGCGGATCGTCATGCCGTAGTGCCGTCCGACCTCGACGATCTCGGGGTTGCGGACCGCGATGTTCGCGATGTGCTCGGTGGTGACGGTCTTCTCGTTGTCGGTCAGCGCATAGGTCGGGACCCCGCCGATCCGCCGCAAAGTGGCATCCAGGCAGGCCACGATGGTCGGCAGCGTCTTGTCGAACACCGGGATGACGACCCTGAACCGCGACCAGGCCAGCCAGGCGCACCACAACGATGTACGTCTTCCGCCGATGCGCGGTCCTTCACCCCAGTCCCATTGCAGCCAGAGCGCCGGCTCGGTGATCCAGGGCCGATAGACCCGGTGATGCCCCGAGCGCAGCCGAGCTTTCACCTCGGCGACCGCTCGGCGGGTGGTGCGGTCCCCGCCGGTGAAGCCCATCGCAGTGATCCGCCGGTGCACGATGTCCGCGCGTATCCGCCCCTTCGAGGCGGCCACCAACTCCTCGATTTTGTCCATGAATTCGTCGATCGGGCGGGCCCGGTGCTGACGCTCGGCGGGTCGCTCGCCCGCCTCCCGCAGCTTCACATAACGGGCCACCGTGTGGTGGTCGACGCCGGCCAGCTCGGCCGCGGCGCGGTAACTCCCCGTGAGGTCGTACGCCTCCAGGATTTCCATGATCTCCCTGCTGTTCTTCACACCGGCCAGCTTCGCTGGCCAGTGTCCGTCCAGGTCCGGGGAGGTATCCGGCCGCCAGTGGGGAAGCTCGCGGCCACAAAATGCTAGATAAAAGACCGCCTACGGGGAGTATCCACAGGCCGCCGTCAATCGTGGAACGAGTCGTCCACCGCGGCGAGATCGCACCATGACCGCCTACTGCACTTCCGCTGCGCGCTGTTGGGAACCAGGGCGACCGCGGAAGGTCCTCCGGTGGCCGTGCGGCGTCGGCAACCATGACACGCAGCATGCGGGTGCTCGGGGGCGACCAGGCCGCGTCCACTCGCGCGCGGGGGTCCCTCGCCGGGGTGCTCGCAGGGGCGTGGCCCTCAGACTGCTGCCCGCTCCTGGTCCCCTTGCAGTACCGGACCCGGCGCCGTGTCCCGGGAGAACTCCAGCTCGCGGCGCAGCATCCGGAACCACATGAAGACCACGAAGCCGGCGAAGACGAACCACTCACCGGTGTAGCCGAGATTCTGGAACGCCTTCAGGTCCAGGCCCGTGTTGGCCGGAGCGGTCGCGGGCACTGCTTTCATCCCCGAGTCGGCCTTGTCGAGGGTGATCCAGGCGTCGTACAGCTTGTACGGCACGAGGTTCACCAGCGAGGCTGAGCTGATCGCCGCCGTCTGCCCGGCAGGCAGCCCGCTCTGGGCGCTGATCCCGTTGTCGCCCGGGGTCTCGGACGCCTCCAGCACGCCGGTGACGGAGACCTCACCGGCGGGTGGGGCGGGCGCCTTCGCCGCATCCGCCTTCCCCGGCAGCCATCCCCTGACCACCGGCAGAGCCTTGCCGGAGCCGGTGCGCAGCAGGGAGAGCACGTAGAAGCCGTGTTTGCCGTCCAGTTCCCGGCCGGGCACGAGGAACTGCTCGCCGTACCTGCCGCTCGCGGTGACGCGGCGGCGTCCCGCGGTGCTCCTGTCGACGGGCAGCATGCCGTCCAGCGGGCGTGCCGTCTCGTGCCTGTCGGAGGCCGCTTGTTCGGATGCGGTGCGACTGTCGTGCACCCGCCCCTCGAAGCGGCTCAGTTGCCACGACCCCATGAAGACGCAGAACGGGACGGCGAGCAGCACGAAGACGTTGATACCCCACCAGCGAGGTGTCAGCAGGAACCGGTACACGCCTTGACAGTACGGCTTCCGGTGCCGGGGCATGTGCGCGGGGTTCAGCGCGGGGTGGCCCGGCGTCCGGTCAGCCCTTGGTGGCGCTCAGCGAGTCCATGAGCGGCTGCGTGGGTGGTCCAAGGGGAAGCGATGGAGTCCGTCGCGCGCTCGAAGTTCCCGAGCCGGGCGCTGACGGACACGGCGCGCCCGAACAGCAAGGACGGGCGCTCATGAGGCAGTTGGCCTGGGCCTCGCCGACCTCGGCCGTCAGCGGCAGCGCGGCGAGGAACGCGCGTGCCTGACTGCAGGAGCAGCGGGCGGACTTGGCCGTCACCCCGCGTTCCCTAACGCAGGTAGGCGGCGTGATCCGCCGTCAGTTCCTCCAGTGCACCGCCGCCGGAAGGCCCAAGACTCTGGTGCTCGGCGTCGGCGATCAGAGCGCGGGGACTCCGCCAGGTGCGTCCGCGGCCGGCCAGCGGCGATCCCGTAGAACCGGGAACTGCGAGCGGACCGTGTCGACCACGTCAGCGTCGACTTCGCAGAACGTGAGCCCCTCCTCGGTTCCCGCCTCGGCGAGGACCGTCCCCCAGGGATCGACGACGCGGCTGTGACCGCCCAGCACAACCCCTCCTTCCTGCATTCCCACCGCATTGCAGGCGATCACCAGGACCTGCTCTTCCACCGCCCGGCAGGTCGTGAACAGCTGCCAGTGTTCGCGGCGGGCCGCGGGCCAGGCTGCTGGCACCACGACGGTCTTCGCCCCTAGATCGACGAGCCCCCGCCACAGTTCCGGGAAGCGCAGGTCATAGCACGTCGTGGCGCCCAGCGGGCCGAACGGTGTGCGGGCCACCTCGAGCGCGTCGCCCGGGGTGAGCAGCTCGGCCTCGCGTGAGGCGTAGCCGAAGACGTGCACCTTGCGGTAGGTGTGGGCGATCGTTCCATCCGGGGCGACGAGCACAGCCGTGTTGTACAGGCTTCCGTCAGGGCCGCGCTCCACGATGCTGCCCACATGCACATGGGCCCCCAGGTCCCGCGCCCATCTGCGACCGGCAGCGACGGTGGGGCCTTCCAGGGGCTCGGCGCGTTCCTCGTAGGACTCGAACGCGAAGTAGCCGGCGGCCCACAGTTCCGGCAGGACGACCATGTCGGCGCCGCGGGCCTCGGCGACCATCCGGCCGACCCGTGTGCGCCTGTCATCCGGTGACTCCTCAGCGGGGCTGGCCACCTGCAACAAAGCGATTCTCATGAGGGTCCTTCCGACTCGTCTCTGACAACCCGACCGGACAGGTCGGACAAGTGAAGGGAAGCCGGCGTGCTCGAAGGATGCGCAGCAGCTGCACGGGCCGTCTGCTCGACATCGCCACAGCTTCGAGCGATCCCTGGCTTCCTGCTCAGGCTGTTGCCTGCGCGACCGCCTTGTCGAACGCGGTGGGATCGAAGTAGACGTGCTCGGAGACGATCCTGCCGTCCAGGACCGTGTCCACGAGCGTGGCGTACCAGCTGACCGGGACGCCGCCTTCCGGCGCGCCGGGGCCGACGTACCGGGCCCGGCACAGCAGCTCCCCGACGACGTTGGTGCTGGTCGCGACCAGTGTTACGAACTCCACCTCGACCTGACCGTCGGCGAACAAGGCGTTGTAGCGCTGCACGTGCTCCCGGAAGGCCGCCTTGCCTCGGACCGGCTCGTTCGGGAACGGCATGTCCGTATAGACCATGTCGTCGGCGACGCAGTCGGTCAGGTCGTCGAGGTCGGTGCGCGCCCATGCGGAGATCAGGCGCCGGAAGAGGGCCTCATTGTCGCGCGCACGCTCCAGTGCCTGCTCGGCGTCCATCTCGGTCCGCGCTTCCCCGGACGGTCGCAGCTGCGCTGCGTGCTCCGCCAGAAACGCGTCGATGTCGCGTGGCGGACGACCGGTCACCCGCTCGACCTCACCCGTGACGGTGGCCGTCTCCCCCGCGATGATGCTCTCGGCGATTCGGGTCATGTAGGCGACGAAGCCCTCGTCGAGCCCGTCGGCGCGCATGCGTGTCTCGGCCTCACGGAGGCTCTCCTCGACACCCGTGACGGGGCTGTCGGCGGCCGCGGTGATGCGCTCGGCGAGCTGGTCGAGGGTAAGTGCATCAGGTCCGGTGAGGCTGAGCGCCTGCCCAGCCGCCCCGCCGTTGACCAGCACCTCCGCCGCGACCTCCGCGATGTCGCGAGCGTCGATCCACGCGGTGGCCGAGCCACCGGTGGTCATGACGATGATCCGGTCATTGCGGACCATGGGGCCGAAGAAGTACTCATCGACGATGTCCTGCATGAACCAGCTCGGGCGCAGGATCGTCCACTCCAGGTCGCTGGACTCCACCACCAGCTCCACTTGCCGCTCGGTGATGTCGTCGGGCCGGGTCTGGGCGGCGCACTCGGAGAGGAACACGAGGCGAGTGGCGCGGGCGGCCTTCATGGCGTCCAGGAACCTGCCCACCACCTCGACGACGTCCGCGGACGTGGGCTGCACGAGGTATACACCGTCCACGCCCTCGAGCGCGGGGCCCCACGTGGACTCGTCGTGCCAGTCGAACCGCGCGGGATCGGCCCCCTCGGTGTCGAGTTGCTCGGGGCTGCGCGAGGCGGCCCGGATTTCGGCGCCTCGGGAGACCAGGCCTGCAACGACGTGTCGCCCCGTCTTGCCACTGGCGCCGATGACCAGGATTCGGCTCATGGTGAGTCCTTACGTCGTGATGCACATGACCGCACGTCTCGGCGGCGAGTGCCCTGAGTTTGATCGGGGTCCTGCGGCTCGGGGCTGCCGGACGTCCCCGCATGACGATGCCGTACCTCAGGGCCGGGTGAGTTGTGCGATACCGCAGAGGGCTGAGGCGACTTTACGCATCCGTACAAGTCGGGCCCCAAGTCGGCTGGCGACGGGTGGGCGGCGTGGAAGACTCATGGCGGTCTTCGTCGCGCGGCCCTCCGCGTGGTCGGCAAGGACGAGGACATCGGGCATTCTCTCGGACGGGTCGCCGCCCGCCATGTCCGCGAGGTCGGTGGTGAGCGCATGCGGCTGAGTACGGCGTCACGGTCGGCTCCGGTGAGCCTGCGCAGGCCGCGGTCGAGGGAGGCGTCGGACGCGCTCGACGCCGACGCGGCCAGGCACCGGCACTGTTCCGCATGCCTTTCGCCCGCCGGCTCACGCCAGCTGAGGTGGGTGGGATGCACGCGCCTTGTGCCCCCGCACGAAGAACGCGGGACTGTTTGGCTCCTCGGCGCATTGAGCTGATTGGCGCCTGCGGCAGATCCTGAGACCTCCGTCAACCGGCCCTGCGGAGCGACGATCGGACACATGCGGCCACACGCCGCTCGTCGTGATCAACCCCGCCTGCACTGAGCAGGACTTCTGGCGGTACCGCTACTCCGACGACCTTGCCCGAAGCAGTCCGGCAGCGTCGGACTGCCATGACCGGATGAGCGAGAGGGAAGACTTCTCATGCACGACCACAGCCCTTCCATCACAGATCTGACCCTCTGGCACGACGAGGCGGATGGTGACTGGGGTCCCAAGGAAGTCCTTGACCGCGACCACGAGGTCGACGTGGCGATCGTGGGCGGGGGATACACCGGGCTGTGGACGGCCTACTATCTCGCCAAGACCGACCCCTCGCTCCGTATTGCGGTGCTGGAAAGCCACTTCGTCGGGTTCGGAGCCTCGGGCCGCAACGGCGGATGGTGCTCCGCCATCTTCCCCGCAAGCCTGCGGAAGGTCGCGGGCGTCAGTTCCCGTGACGCGGCCGTCCGTATGCAGCGGACCATGAACGACACCGTGCGAGAAATCCGGGACGTCGTCGCTGCGGAAGGCATCGATTGCGACTTCCAGGCCGGTGGCTATCTGTCCGTGGCAAGGAACCCGGCCCAGTGGGCACGGGCGCAGCGGGAGGTGGCCGGCTGGCGAGACTGGGGCTTCGGGGGCGATCACATGCGGCTCCTGAAGACCGAGGAGCTGAAGGACCGAGTGCGCATGTCCGACGCCCTCGGTGCGACCTTCACCCCGCACTGTGCGGCGTTGCAGCCGGCCAAGCTGGCCCGCGGCCTGGCCGACGTCGTCCGAGCCGCCGGGGTGCGGATCTACGAAGACACCCATGTGCGGACGATCACCCCCCGCAGGCTCGACACCAACCGTGGCCGGGTCACGGCAGACGTCGTCGTCAGGGCCACCGAGGGGTACACCGCCCAGCTCCCGGGCGCGCGGCGCGACGTGGTGCCGATGTATTCCTTGATGGTGGCGACGGAGCCTCTGCCTGACGCCGTCTGGGAGGAGATTGGATTGCATGATCGCGCCACCTTCAGCGACAAACGGCACCTGCGCATCTACGGGCAGCGCACGGCGGACGGCCGTCTCGCCTTCGGCGGGCGCGGCGCTCCGTACCACTTCGGCTCCCGGGTGGAATGCACCTTCGACAACGATCCCGCCGTCCACGCCATGCTCCGTCACATCCTGGTGGAGCTGTTCCCGGTTGTCCGTGGCGTGCGGTTCACTCATGCCTGGGGCGGCAACCTGGGAATCCCCCGGGACTGGCTCCCCTCCGTGACTTTCGACCGCAGGACGGGGCTCGCTCAGGCGGGCGGGTACGTCGGGGACGGTGTCGCCACCGCGAATCTCGCCGGTCGTACGCTGGCCGCCGAGATCCTCGACCTGGACAGTGACATCAGGTCGCTTCCCTGGGTCGGCCATCGCTCACCGAAGTGGGAACCGGAGCCCCTGCGCTGGCTGGGAGTGAACGCCGGTACACTGGCCTTCACCGTGGCCGACCGCACGGAACAGCGTTCGGGCCGCCCCTCCCGCCTCGCCACAGCCTTCTGGCGAGCTCTGGGCCACTGAACCCAGCGGGACACGGGTCGCGAACCTGACCGGTTGCCGGCAGAGCGACGAGCCGGCGGCGGTTCCCTCCTTCGCATGAGAACCCAGGTGCCTGATGAGCATCACGATCAAGGAGCTGGTTGCTCTTCCGTCTCTCCGGACCCGGTTTCTGGCTGGGCGTTCCGGAGAGGACCGGGCAGTGCAGTGGGCGCACACGTGCGAGCTGCCCGATCCGTGGAACTGGCTGGGTACGGGGGACCTGCTGCTGTGCGACGGGTACAGCTTTCCCGCCGAGGCCAAGGAGCAGGTCCGTTTCCTGGAGAACTTGGCGCAGGCAGCCCTGTCCGGCATAGCGTTCGCGGAGGGCCTGCACGCGCCCGCTCTCGCGCCCGAGGCAGCGGCCGCGGCGGACGCCCTGGAGTTCCCCGTGCTCGAGACGGCATACGCGGTCCCGTTCGTCACTGTCGCCCGCATGGTGGCCGACAGCAACAGCCAGGAAGCCGGCACCCGGCTCACCAGGATCATTCGCCTCTACGACGTCCTCCGCCGGGCTCACCAGGCCAACTTCCGCGGCAACGCTCTGCTCGACCAGCTCGGCAACGAAGCCGGCGCTCGCCTGTACGTCGTCGGCGTCCACACAGGGGAACCCCTGCTGCCGACCAGATACCCGTTTCCCGCACCGTATCGCCAGGCACTGTTCGAAGCGGTCAAGTCGCGGGGCGGGCCTTTGCCGACCTTCCTGCGCATGTCCGCCGCCGACGAGTCCCTCCTGGCGCTTCCCCTGGCAGCAGGCCATCGAGCCGTGCTGGTCGTCCAGCCAGTGACGCCCGGTGCTGCGCCCGACCTGGTGGTGCTGCAGCACGTCGCCACCATCGCCGACCTGGAGGTGGAGCGCCGAGCGGCGAGCACGCTCCGGCGCAGGGAGAGCGGCGCACGCCTGCTGGGCCAGCTGGTGGACGGAGCCATCGATCTGGAGGCGGCCGAGACACGGCTGTCGGCCATGGGGCTGGGAAACCGGCCCTGGCGGTTGGTATGCGTCGGCGGTGACACGTCGGTCTCAGTGGAAGACCTGCATGCCTGGCTCAGCGCCAAGGCAATCCATCATTTGGCGATGCAGCGCCACGATGAGCTGCTGATTCTGCTGGCGGACGCGCAGACTACCGAGGAACTCTTCGGCTTTGACCGTGATCGGGAAGTCCGGGCCGGCATCAGCCACGCCGTGCACAGCCTCAAGGGTGTGGGGGACGCGGCCCGTCAGGCCCGCTGGGCGATGGAGGCGGCGCGCGGCGAGGGACGCTGCGTCGTGATGTACGGGGACCAGTCCGCCGCGTTCCTGCCGAGGACGGTGGCCGAAGGAGAGGCGGTCGTCGCCCGGATACTCGGCCCGGTCATCGCCTACGACGCCGACAACGACTCCCGGCTCATGCACTCGCTCGAGGTGTTTCTGGACAGCAACCGCTCCTGGAAGGAGGGGGCCGACCGGCTGGGCATCCACCGCCAGACGCTGGCCTACCGGATGCACCGGGTGGAGGAGCTCACCGGACGGAAGTTGCACAGTCTGCAGGGCCAGACCGAGCTCTATTTGGCTCTGCAGACGATGCGGATGCTCAACGGCGGGTAGACGGGCGCCGGGCTCCGCGTGTGATGCGGGCGGCGGGCAGGAGCCGGCGGAGGAGTCTCTTCGGTTCCGTGGTGGCCAACTCGCCGTCCAGCAGAAGGGTTCAGCCTCGGCGACGCCCGGAGGAGCATGCCTTTTCGGACTTCTCCCTTTGTGACGGCTTCTGAATCAGGGCTCATGGCCCCATGCCGATCCACTCGGCGCCATCACCGGAGATCTCCTTCTTCCAGATCGGTACTTCTTCCTTGAGTAGTTCTATGCACGCACGAGCGGCCTCGAACGCCTCCGCCCGATGCGGAGCCGCTGCCGCGAGAACCACTGCAGTTTCACCGATCTCCAACCGTCCCGTGCGATGGGCGATCCCGACACGAACACCAGGGGCAATCGCCTCACACCGTCGAATGACGTCAGCCAGGACCTTTACCGCCATGCTCGGGTAGGCCTCGTACTCCAAGCGAGTCACCGAACGCCCCTGGTTGTGGTCGCGTACGGTACCGATGAACACCACCGTGCCACCGTGCCCCGGCCCCCGAACGGCGTTGAGTACCTCATCCACGCTCAACGGTTCACCGGTCAAGCGGCAATACGGATCCGCACCGCCCGCCACCGGTGGAATCAACGCCACCACATCACCATCGACCAGGACACGGCTGGACGCGGCGAAATCTTCGTTCACCGCCACCCGCACATGACCACGAAGTTGCGCCAACCCGGGGTACGACTCACACAGGTGATCGACAAGGCCTTCAGCCGTCGTGCCATCGTCCACGGTCACCTTCTCCTCGCGGACGGCGGCGAGCCGTTCCCGAAGCGCCCCGAAGTACTTCACCACGATCCGCACGTCACCCTCCGATCGCCGACATCGGCCTGGCCGGCTGGAGAAAGTCAGGGGCATCGATGCCGGCGCCGGCCTTTTTCGCCCACATCGCGGCCTTCCATCGTTCGGCGAGTTCGGCATCGGTGGCACCGGCACGCAGGGGTCCCCGGAGGTCGGACTCCTCCCGCGCGAACAGACAGTTGCGCACCTGGCCGTCCGCAGTCAGCCGGGTCCGGTCGCAGGAACCGCAGAAGGGCAGCGTCACCGCGGCGATGATGCCCACCCGGCCCGGGCCTCCGTCCACCAGCCAGGTCTCCGCTGGATCACTGCCGCGCTGCCGCTCGTCCTGGCTCAGATCGAACATCGGCGCCAGCAAGCCGAAAATCTCCGTCGCGGTGACCATGCGCTTACGCGTCCAGCCGTGCTGGGCGTCCAACGGCATCTGCTCGATGAACCGGAGCTCGTACCCTCGGTCGAGGCACCAGCGCAGCAGTTCCGGTGCCTCGTCGTCATTGACGCCTCGCATGAGAACCGCGTTCACCTTGACCGGCCGCAAGCCCGCCGCGTCGGCCGCTGCAAGCCCGGCGACCACGTCCGCGAGCCGATTCCGTCGTGCGAGTGTGCGGAACGTCTCGGGCCTCAACGTGTCCAGGGAAACGTTGACCCGGTCGAGGCCGGCTTCGCGCAGTGGCCCGGCAAGCCGCTGAAGCCCGATACCGTTGGTGGTCAACGACACATGCGGCCGCGGTTCCAGCGCTGCGACACGTCCCACCACCTCCAGCAGGTCGCGCCGCAGCAGTGGCTCGCCACCGGTGAAACGAATCTCCTGGATTCCCAGCTGCGTCACCGCGATGTGGATCAGCCGGACGATCTCATCCGCGGTGAGCAACTCCGGCTTGGAGAGCCAGTCCAGGCCTTCTTCAGGCATGCAATACGTGCAACGCAGGTTGCATCGGTCTGTCAGCGACACCCGAAGGTCTCGCGCTATCCGGCCATATGTGTCGATGAGCACCGGTTCTCCCTGGTCGTCACGCGCCATAGCAACTGGCCGAATACCTTGTACGGCCAGGGAAACTGCCGTAGAGCCGGCAGTCGGTCACCGCGCGCACCAGCAGCTCGACCACGATCGAACATCCCGTGCTGCGAGACTCCGTTGCCGCAATGACAGACATCCGTATCTCCTCGTGCAGTGGTTCCTCAACCAACCTCGCGGCCTCGGTCAATCTGGCGTCAGACCCGTCGGCCACTTCGTTCCTCCGATCCCGGGGGCGGGATTCGGGGGAGACGAGCGCTCTTCTCTCCGCTCTCACTCGGCCTCAGGACGGTCGGCGCAGCAGCGGTCAAGCGGGGCAATGAGTAAGACACGCGGCAACTCCGTCGGCGGCGCGATGGCCGCTGTCGACGGCGCCCTCCATCCAACCGTTCAGCGTGGCGAGGGAGACGTCACTACCGGCGAAGAAGACGCGTCCCTCAGGTTCGTTCATCGTCTTCGCGAACCGCCGCGCCCACCCCGGCGGATTGATGCGCCAGGTCCCGTCGCTGAATGGGTCGGCGTTGAAGTCGTGCGCATCGACCTCCAGCACACGGGCACCGTCCAGGACGGGATCCAACGCCTTCTGCACCTGCTCGCGGTCGGTCGGGTCGAGCGGATACAGCCCTTCCGCGCCGAACGCCGACATCAGGGCCAGGTTGCGGTCGATCTGGTACTCAGTGACCACCATCTGCAGTCCGGCACGCCACCCGAGGGCGAAGAACCCTTCGGGTGCCCCCTCCACCAGGAAGTTGACGCGGTAACCGCGACCCGGGTGGTTGGCCGCGAGGGCATCGACCTTCGCGTCGCTCAGGGCCGGTGAGAGATCGATCTGCCGGATCGTGTTCGTAGGGACCGCCACCACACAAGCGCGAGCCGAGAAGGTGTCACCCTCGACGGAGGTGACCAGGACCCCACTGTCGTCCTGCCGCACGGAGCGGACGGGTGTGGAGAGACGCAGGTCGATCCCCGCCTCGTCCACCATCCGGTGCAGCAGGTCCGCCGTCCCGTTCGCGAACTTGTCCACCAGCACGCCATGAAAGGCGTTGTAGGGGCTCTTTCCCAGCGTGGCGATGCAGCCGAGGGTGTGAAGGGCCGAGAAGTCGTGGGGGTGCCCACCGACGTAGGTCGACAGCGCCGCGGTGTAGAACTCGTAGGTTGCCGGCGGCAGCTCCAGCGGACCGAGGAACTCGGCCCACGACACGTCGAGGTCTGCCAAGGGCTGCATGTGCAGCGGCAGATGGGTCGAGATCCGTTCAGCGGCGCCGGCGATCGCCAGCCACCCTCGTTCGAGCGCGGTGATCTCGTCCGGCGGGACGGGGAACATGCTGAGCCGGTCCCCGACGAGGAAACGGTAGTGGGTCAGGTCCGGGCTCTGCATGAGCGGTACGTCGTACCGCTGCACCTCGCGGGCGATGTTCGGCATGTAGTCGGTGGCGATCCAAGCGCCACCGAACTCCATGAGCTCCTCACGGTTCTTGAACTTCCGCGAGTAGGTCCGGCCACCCACGCGGTCGCGTGCCTCGAGAAGGGTCACCGAGAAGCCTCGGTCCCTCAAGTCGCGCGCTGCGGTCACTCCCGCGTACCCCGCACCGATGACGACAACATCGTTCTCGTTCGTCATGTTGCTGCGTTTCCTCTCGACATGTGCCCAGGCGCTGCCGACCAGCACCAGCACACGACCACCGACTCACACCAGCCCCGTGACCAGCCACTTCAAGCTGGCGGGGGATGCCCGCTTCCTCGACTGTGCGGCTCACCGGCATCACGGCTCTTCAGCGGCGGAAAACCACTGTCTTGCCGCCGTTGATCACGACACGGTGCTCCGCATGCGCGGTCACCGCCCGCGCAAGCGCCATCGCCTCCAGATCACGGCCGATCTCGGTCAGGTCCGTCGCGGAGTGACTGTGATCGACACGGACGAAGTCCTGTTCGATGATCGGCCCCTCGTCGAGGTCCCCGGTCACATAGTGCGCGGTGGCCCCCACGACCTTGACACCCCGGGCATGGGCCTGGAAGTAGGGGCGGGCTCCCTTGAAGCTGGGGAGCAGACTGTGGTGGATGTTGATCGCTCGCCCGTGCAGTTCCCGGCACAGAGGGTCGGACAGGATCTGCATGTACCGGGCCAGGACAACCGTCTCCGCAGAGTAGGCCGTGACGAGTTTGCGCAGCTCGTCCTCGGCCCACGGCTTGGTGTCCGGGGTGACGGGCACGTGGTGGAAGGGGATCCTGTGCCACTCGACGAGCTCCCGTAGATCGTCGTGGTTGGAAACGATCGCGACGATCTCCGCGCTGAGCGAGCCGGTGCGGACCCTGTGCAACAGGTCGTTGAGGCAGTGCCCTTGCTTCGACACCATGACGAGCAGGCGGTGCCGATGGCCCGGATCGTGAAGCGCTGCCTTCATGCCCAGCGGTTCCGCAACGCGCTGGAACTGCGAGCGGAGTTCTGAAAGGTCCGCTGAGCGGTCGGCGACGGCGTGGACCCGCATGAAGAACAGACCGGTCTCCTGGTCCCCGAACTGCTGGCTTTCGCGAATGCTGAAACCGCGCTCGGCGAGGAAGCCGGCAACCGCCGCGACAATGCCCGGCCTGTCCGCACAGGACAGCGTCAAGACAATTTCGTTCATCAGGACTTCGGCCTTTCGGACTTCGGGTCGTACAGGGGGCGCAGGGATGCGGCTGCCGGCACCCGCCGGCCCGCGACCTCGATCTCGTAGGAACCCTCTTGGAACCAGTGCCGGTGGACGGCCTCGGGAGCGCTCACCCAGCCGAGGGCGACCGCTGCGCCTAGCGTGTGGCCGTACTGGGCGGAGGCGACCCGGCCCACGAGGGCTCCGTCCCGGAAGATCGGTTCGTCGTGGAAGATGAGGGGGTCGGGCTCGCTCAGCAGGAACTGGACGAGCCTGCGCGAAATCCCTGCGTCTTTCGCCTTGAGCAGTGCGTCCCGGCCGATGAAGCCGCCCGGCTTGTCCCACTTGACGGTGAACCCCAGCCCGGCCTCCAGCGGATTGTCCCCGGAGGAGATGTCGTGTCCCCAGCTTCGGTAGGCCTTCTCCATGCGCAGTGAGTTCATCGCGTGGTAGCCGACCGGCTTGATGCCGAGGTCCTGGCCGGCGTCGAACAATACGTCCCACACGTGCTGCGCGATGTCGGCCGGAATCAGCAGCTCCCAGCCGAGTTCGCCCACATAGGTCACGCGAGTGGCGCGTACGAAGCCGAAGCCGAGGTCGATCTCGGCCGAGGTGCCGAAGGCGAATGCGCCGGTGGACAGATCCGCGTCGGTGAGCGGCTGCAGGAGCCGACGGGCTTCAGGGCCCATGACCGCGAGCATCGCCATGGTGCCGCTGACATCGGCGACGGTGCAGAAGTCGTCGTCACCGATGGCGCGCTCCAGGTGCGCCAGATCACGATTGACCGTCGCCGGGCCGGACAGGACGAGGAACCGGTCCTCCGCGAGCCGCGTGATCGTCACGTCCGACTCGATCCCACCGTGCTCGTTGAGCCACTGGGTGTACGTGATGCGGCCCGCTTCGGTGTCCACGTCGTTGACCGACACCCGCTGAAGCACCCGCACCGCGTCGCGGCCCTGGACGAGCAGCTTGCCGAAGGACGAGGTGTCGATGACCCCGACGCCCTCACGGACGGCGCGATGCTCCGCCGCCGAATACTCGAACCAGTTCGGCCGGTCGAAGGAGTACTCGTAGCGCCGCTCCACACCGGGAGGGGCATACCAGTTCGCCCGCTCCCAGCCGGCCAGTTCACCGAAGACCGCACCGGTTTCCTCGGTCCGGCGGTGCAGTGGGCTGATCCTGAGGGGCCGAGCGGTGGTGCGCTGCTGGAACGGCCAGTGGACCTCGTACGACTCGTCCAACGTCTCCAGCACCCGCCGCTCGAGGAACCTGCGGTTCGTCTCGTGCCGCTGCACCCGGCCGAGGTCGGTCTCGGGCATGTCCAGGGGACTGCGTCCGTCGATGATCCAGTCGGCCAGCACCGACCCCGCTCCCGGCCCGGACAGGAAGCCCACCGAGTTGAATCCCGCCGCGACGAAGTAGTTACGCAGCCGAGGGGCCTCTCCCAGGTGGTACTGGCCGTCCGGGGTGAAGCTCTCGGGCCCACAGAAGTGCAGGCGGATGCGGGCATCCTCCAGGGCGGGCATCCGGTGCATGATCTTCTCGTAGAAGGGACCGAGATGGTCCCAGTCCTCCGGGAGCTGCACGAAACCCTTGTTCTCCGGGATCCCGCGCGAGCCCCAGACGTAACTGCCGGGCTCGAAGAAGCCGACCATCAAGGCTCCGGCTTCGTCCTTGATGTAGGCGTACTCGTCGCCGCTCTTGACCGTGGGCAGGTTACGCGGGAGGTCCGCGATCGCCTCGGTGACGACGTAATAGTGGGCGAGGGCCTGCAGGGGTACGTCGACACCCGCCTTCGCGCCGAATTCCCGGCCCCACATTCCCGTCGCGTTGACCACGTACTCCGCCTCGATGTCGCCCTGGGCGGTACGCACGCCCGTGACCCGACCCTGCGCGATCGTCACGTCGAGAGCTTCGACGCCCTCGAGCACCTGCACGCGGCGCTGCCGCGCGCCCCGGATCAATGAGATGGTCGTGTCGGTCGCGCTTCCCCGGCCGTCTCCGGGGAAAAGGAGGCTCCCGTGCAGTCCGTCCGGGTTCAGCAACGGATGGAGCTCCAGCGTCTGCTCGACATCGAGGAGTCGGGCCTCGATCCCGTTTCCGCGGACGACACTGGCCTGATGCCGCAGTTCCTGCAGCCGTTCGGGAGACGTGGCCAGGTTCATGGTGCCGGTCTGCACGAAGCCGGTGGAAAAGCCGGTGTCCCGCTCGAGAGACTTGAAGATCGCGAGGCTGCGCTGCACCACCTCGCGGGTTGCGTGGGTGCCTCGCGCCTGCGTCACCAGGCCGGCGGCGTGCCAGGTCGTGCCCGATGTCAGCTGGTTCTTCTCCAGCAGGACAACATCGGTCCAACCACGGCACGCGAGGTGGTAGGCGGTACTCGCGCCGATGATTCCACCGCCGACGATGACAACCTGCGCCCGTTTCGGCAACTTCACGTCCATGACCGCCCTCCATTCGAAGATCCCAATGTGAATGTCTCCGCTCCCGGCCGCCATGTGTCGGTTGGCCAAACACACTGCCTTCGGTTGTTCGATTGCGTAGTACCGCCACCCACCCGCCTTGGGCACAGTCGAGCCCGCACGAGGGTGCGCAGGCGACGAGTGATGGGGAGCGGAACAGCCGGTGAACAGCACAGCAGGCGTCATCGACGGCAACCTCGCTGCAAAAGAGATCAAGGAGGAGCTGAGGAGCCGCATCGAACGCCTGGCAACAGCAGGTGAGCCGCCCGGTCTCGGCACCATCCTGGTCGGTGACGATCCGGCGTCCCGCTCCTACGTCGCCGGAAAGCACCGCGACTGCGCGGACGTGGGGATCAGGTCCCTTCGCGTGGAACTGCCGGCGAGCGCGTCTCAGCGGCAGGTGCTCACCGAGGTGGAACGCCTCAACGAAGACCCGCGGTGCTCCGGATTCATCGTGCAGCTGCCGCTTCCCGCCCAGATTGACATGCACGCGGTGCTGCAGGCCATCGATCCCGACAAGGACGCCGACGGCCTCCACCCCGCGAATCTCGGCCGGCTGGTCCTCGGCCGCCCCGGCACGCTGCCCTGCACACCCCGGGGAATCCTTGAACTGCTCCGGCGTGAAACCGTCCCCATCACCGGAGCGCAGTTCTGTGTGATCGGTTGTGGGACGACGGTGGGGCGCCCGCTCGCGCTCATGTTGACCCGGCCCACCGAACACGCGACGGTCACCCTGTGCCACGAAGCCACGATCGACGTGGCTGCGCACACCAGGGTCGCCGACGTGGTGATCGCCGCCGCCGGCGTCGCCCACCTGGTCAAGCCGTCCTGGATCAGACCGGGGGCGACCGTACTGTCGGTCGGCATCACCCGCACCATCGAGGGCATCCTCGGGGATGTCCATCCCGACGTCGAGCAAGTGGCCGGCAAGTGGACGCGGGCGACGGGCGGAGTGGGCCCTATGACGCGGGCCATGCTGCTGAAGAACGTCGTGGAGCTGGCTGAGCGGCGCGGAGACTGACCGCAGCCAAGGCGAGGACAAGCATCGGCCACTGTGTCCCTCCCTTCGTAGCGTGAAGACCGTGACTGCAGGGGAAGTTGGGAGTGACCTTCCCCTCGTAGCGTAGAGGCCCCGACTGCAGGGGAAGTTGAGGGTCGTGGCAGGCAAGAGGCGGAA
This sequence comes from Streptomyces sp. NPDC028907, assembly GCF_055564995.1. Classification (NCBI taxonomy): domain Bacteria; kingdom Bacillati; phylum Actinomycetota; class Actinomycetes; order Kitasatosporales; family Streptomycetaceae; genus Streptomyces; species Streptomyces sp. NPDC028907. The sequence goes on along the minus strand of NZ_JBVHVE010000021.1, from coordinate 17,711 downwards.
GTTCGCTGCGGAGTTCCGTGAGGGGGCTGTGCGGATCGTCGCCGAGACCGGCAAGCCGATCGTGCAGGTCGCGCAGGATCTCGGGATCAACGAGACCACGCTGGCGAGTTGGGTGTCGCGGGCTCGCAGGGCCGGCGGGGCCACGGCGACGGGTGAGAGCGAGGAGCTCGCACGCGGCTGCGGCGGGAGAACGCCCAGCTGAAGAAGGACAACAAGGAGCTGGCCATGGAGCGTGATGTGCTCAAACGCTGCATGGTCTTGTGGGTGAAGTAGCTGTGGCGAACCCGGCGTTGCTCGTCGGGGTGATCAGAGACCAGAAGACCGTGCACAGCATTTCGCACCGCACCTCCTGTCGAGCCCTGGGCGTGTCGGAGGCGTGGTTCTACAAGTGGCGCCGCAGGCCGTCCGAGCCGACAAAACGCGAGACCAGGCGAGCCGTGCTGGCCGAGCGGATCCGCTACTTCTTCGACTGCTCCGGCCGGACGTACGGCTCGCCGAGGATCACGCTGGATTTGTGGGAGGAGGGCTGGCAGGTGTCGCAGAACACCGTCGCCGAGATCATGGCCGAACTCGGTCTGCAGGGCCGCAAGCCGCCTCGCCGGCGCCGCTCGCTCACCCGCCCCGGCAAGCGGAAGACCGCTCCTGACCTGGTGCGACGCAAGTTCGACGCCATCGCTCCCAACGTCTTGTGGTGGGGTGACATGACGGAGATCGAGACCGGCGAGGGCAAGCTCAACTTCCCCTGCAGTCGGGGTCTCTACGCTACGAGGGGAAGGTCACATCCCGGGCGGGGGAGAGATCGTGGCCGGAGACTGCTCCGATGCGACCGGATCAGCGAACACCCGCTGCGCGGTTGGGCGCGTCATCCGCCGGCCCCTTCCCGGCCGCAGCCGGACCGTGCTCCCTCCCTGCGCCAACCACGGTTCGACGGATCCACGCGGGCCGGAGGTGACTCCGGCCCGCGTCACAGCCTCAGCGGCACATGGGGGAACACCACCGGGCCGCGCCGTTCGACACCGCGCTAGGCACGGCAGGTAATGTCCTTGCTGGGCAGGCGGCCCGTGACCAGGTAGGTGTTGACCGCCTTGGTGGCGCAGGCGGGGGTGCCGGGGATGCCGTACACGCCGTGATCCCGTCCGCCCTGGACCATGACGAGGCGTGAGCCGCGCAGGGCGCGGTGCATGGCCCGGCCGCTCGCCGCCGGTGTCTGGGAATCCCACTGGTTCTGCAGGACGAGCGCGCCCACCGTGTTGTTGACGCGCGTGGCCGGTTCGGCGCCGCGCGGCCAGAAGGCGCAGGGAGTGATGTTGGAGGTGAAGTCCCCGTAGAGGGGGAGGCGGGCACCGTCGCGGAGGGCGTCGTGCCGGTAGCGGGCCGGGTCACGCGGCCAGGAGGCGGAGTTGTCGGCGCACATGATCGCCCAGTGTTGCGCCACGAAGTTGGCCTCGACGGAGTCCGCAGGGCCGTCGGCCGGCTGCGGATCCGGGCGGGTGGTCCGGGCCTTGCGGAGACTGACGACGTCGCGTGCGGCCTGGTAGGGCTTGTCGAAGAACATCAGCCGCAGTGACTCGCGGATGTCGGCACCGGTGACGGCCCGGTCTGCGTAATCGACGTCGCTGCCGTTGTACTTGAGCGGCGTGCGGTCCGCGCGAGTGACCAGCCGGAAGAACGCGGTGCGGACCTCCGCGGGAGTGTCACCGAGGTGGTACGTACGGTCCCGACGGGCGACCAGACGGGTCCAGTCCCGGAACGCGGGCTCGACGCTCTCGGCCAAAGCCTGGTACGTGCCCCGGCCGAAGCGGTTCGGGTCCACAGAGCTGTCGAGGACTATTCGGTCGCTGCGGGCCGGGAAGAGCTGGGTGTAGACGGCGCCGAGGTAGGTGCCGTAGGACAGGCCGAAGTACGAGATCCGCTTCTCACCCAGGACGGCGCGGATGACGTCCATGTCCCGTGCGGTGTTACGGGTGGTCAGATGCGGCAGCCGGGCGCGGTCCCGGGCGACGCACTTCGCCGCGAAGTCGCGGGCGAGAGCGGTGTTCTTGCGGAAGGACGCCGGCCGGTACACGCGCGGCCAGGTCAGCTCGTTCTTGGTGAGACCGCATTTCAGGGGACTGCTGGCGCCCATACCGCGCGGATCGAAGCCCACGAGGTCGTACCGGTCCCGGACGCTCTTGGGCACGACCTGTTTCAACGACACGGGATTCTCCAGACTCTCACCCCCCGGCCCTCCCGGGTTGGACAGCAGCACACCACGCCGTTTGCCGGGCACGCTCGTGCGCAGCCGGGAGATCTCCATGCGCAGCGTGGGTCCGGCGGGCCGCGTGTAGTCCAGGGGCACCTTGACGGTCGCGCACCGGAGATCGGCGGGGTAATCCCCGTCGGCACCGCAACGGTGCCAGGCGAGGCGCTGTTCGTAGTAACGGTCGAGGGCGGAGGCCGGGGAGCGGTCGGGTTCGGCCGTTGTCGCCTGGGCGGTGGGAAGGCACAGGCTGACGATCAGTCCGGCCGCGACGAGGGCGGCCTTGGGCGCGGTACGCATGACAGAAACTCTGCTTCCCCACCCGACCGCCCCGCCTCGGCCGAACGGTCAGAAACGAAGGCGATCGCCGGGGGCCCTCAGCCGAAAGACCGATGGACACACGCACGGGCCATGACTGCTGGCGCGTCTCCTGTATGAGCCCCCGTCCGAGGCGCTTCGATGACCTGGTAGCCGGCCTCGGCGACGGTGCGGGCGAACTGGGCGCCGAAGGTCCCGATGCATTCCATGACCCACAGTGCGGCGAGGTTGCCGCCGGTGCGGCGAGCGGCCCAGGCAACTGCCCGGGGCATGCCGGATTTGCTCGTGGGGAACTCGGCTGTATCGAGCAGTTCGCCGGTCGGCGCGGCCAGGACGGCCAAGACATGGTTGCGGGCGTGGGTGTCTACGCCGATGACGTACGGATGGCTGTGCGCGACGATCGTCACCGTGGTCGGGTGCCTTTCACCCCAGGGACCAACGGTTCGGCCGCTGACGGCCGGCGTCGGTCTGGGCAAGAGTCACTCCGGGCCAGGACTGTGACGGGCCACGCCGTGAACGGCGGGCAACCTCCTGATCAGGACACCGAGGTGGGCCAGGGCGGCGCCGGCTCCCACCACGTCGGACAAGTCCACTTGAGGGCACCTTCTGAGGCCACCGTTGACAAGAGTCACCACACGGCGGGACGACCGACACCACCCTGGCAGCCGATCCCAGACCGGCCCACCCCGAGTCTCACAGCCGTTGACAGCTGCAGCGCGGCGCAGCCAGGTCCACTGAGACCACGCCCGTAGAACCAGAGCGTCCGGGTCCCGAGGCCGCCGGTCATGCCAGTGACGCGCCACCACCATCGGACACAGATACGCGGTACCGCTGGCGCGGAATGGCAGAAACGCACGCTCGACGGGTCGCGGCTGCCGCACATGGCAGGGACTTCGTCGGGCCCCTCGCGCACACTCCCGTGCTCGGTGACGATCCCATCGTCACCACTCGCGTACTTCGGCCAGGCCCTGGCCGTGGTCGACCTCGCCCTCAAGTGCGACCAGGTCGGGGCGGCTCAGCCGAACGGCCACAGGCCGGGCCGCTCGCTGCATCCTCGGCCGATCGGCCGAGGCTCAGCTGGCCGTTCCTCCCTACAGTGACCGATGTGAACCTCCTGCCTGCGACAGACGACCTCACCACGACGCGGACCCGCCGACAGAGCTGCCTCCTTGCGGTGGGTATCACCACGCTGGTCCTGCTGGCCGTCACGGACCTGCTCATCGCCGTCGGTAACGGCAACACCCTCTGGTCGGTGTTCCCGCTCCTGTCGCTCGGCCTCGCGGCCGTCCTCTGGCCCTCCGCCCACCGGCCCGCGTGGCTCACCCCCCAACTGCGCGCCGCCGTACCAGCGGGTGCCTCCCTGGCACTCACCGCCGTCGCCACGACGACCGAGCGCATGCGCACGTTCGGCCCGGGTGAAGTAGCGGTCCTGCTCTGCCTGTTGCTGATCGCCGTCCGTACCTGCCCACCACGGTGGGCGGGACTGTGCGCCGTACTCACCGGCGGGGCAGCCATCGCGGCGCCGCTGCGCTTCGACGCAACCGACGCCCAGGACGACCTCCTGATGCTCGGGTTGACACTGGCACTCGTGATACTGACCGGCATCGTCGCCGGCATCGGCGGCTACCTGCGCACCCTGGACGACAGGCGCGGCGCCGCGGTCGCCGAGACCCGCCGCTCGGAACGCCTCGCCATGGCAGCCGACCTGCACGACTTCGTCGCCCACCACGTCACCGGCATCCTGGTCCAGACACAGATGGCCCGCATGATGGCCACCGGCGAACCCGACCGCCTGGACCCAATCCTGGCGGGAATCGAGCACGCCGCGGCCGAAGCCCTCGACTCCATGCGGTTGACCGTCGGCATCCTGCGCGGGGGACCGGAGGGAACGGCCCGGCTCGCACCGGGCGAGAGCCGCCCGGTGGGCGACCTGAGCGCCCTCGCGGAACTGGTCGACCGATTCGGCGGTCCTAGCGGTCCGAAGGCCGAACTGCACCTCGCCCCCTCAGTGCCCCGGAGCCTGCCCCACGAAGTGCAGGCTGCCGCCTACCGCGTCGTCCAGGAAGCCCTCACGAACGTACGCCGCCACGCCGCCGACGCCACCGAGGTCACTATCTCCGTCGCCCACACCGACGACACCTTGCACGTGACGGTGCGCGACAACGGCCGCGGAGGCACCACCATGCCGTACACCGCCCGCGGCGGAGGCTTCGGCATCGTCGGCCTCACCGAACGCGTCACCGCCCTCGGCGGCACACTGCGCACCGGCCCACGCCAGGACCACGGCTGGGAGGTCGTGGCCCTCCTCCCACGTGACGCGAGCAAGTTGAGGCTTTGACGGACTGCCGGTCCTCATCCAGGTCATGCCCAAACCAGTCCGGCGGCGGCTTGCGACCACCCCTGTCGGGTCATCAGACCAGGGTCGGTCGGTCAACCCGTCCGGGGCATCGATGAGGTCTGTCGCACCGATCGGTGAGGGGCCGGACAGCAACGGCTGGTCCCGCCCCCCTATGCCGACGCGGTATCCACTGCACCCTCCCGTGCCACCCGACGGTTCGGGGGGTACATGAGTAGGGACCGCAGCTCCCAGGGCCCGCGCGGAACAGGGTGTTCCGCGCGGGCACCCGGATCAGCGGCGCAGCATGCGCTTTATCCGCTTGCCCTCGGCGGACTCTTTCAGCGTGTTCCACAGTTCGGCAGAGCCGGTGTAGGTGTACACGCCCGGAGCGCCCTGCCCCGCGCAGCCATCGCCGTACGCCACGATGCCTATCTGGTACACACCTTTGCGGCCCGGTAGCTTGCGGAAGAGCGGCCCGCCGCTGTCACCCCCGCAGGCGTCCTTCCCTTCCACTCCCGCGCACATGTGAATCTTCTTGTTGTAGCCCGGGTAAGACGCCTTGCACTCGATGTGCGACACGATCGGGACGTCCACCGCGCGCAGGCGATCCGGATGGACCGGCACTTCGTTGTCGATGTCGCCCCAGCCGGCGACCGTGGCCTTCGCGCCCGGACGGATGAGCGCGTCCGTGCCCTTGGTCGGCAGGTTGACCGGGGCGATGCCGTCTACGGGTTTGTCCAGTTCCAGGAGCGCGAAATCGTAGTCCCCGTCGTAGCGGGGGTGGATGGTGATCTTACGGACGTTGCGCAGATGGCCCTGCTTCTTGTCCGACAGCAAGGTCCGACCCACGATGACCTCCATTTGCTTGGACGTCACGTCATCGACGCAGTGCGCGGCCGTCATCACGACCCCCGGATTGATCAGGCTGCCGCCGCAGAAGTGCCGGTCGCGCGGGTTGCCCTTGCCCTTGTCCAGCAGCGCCGCCATGAACGGGTACGAGCCGTTGGGCTTCTGGACGCCGCCGATGATCTGCACGACCGGGCGCTCACGATCCGTCGGCGTCGCGGCGTGAGCCGTGCCGACGGACACGTTGACGAGCCCGAGTGCCGCGCCGGCCGCGACTGCGGCGGAGGCACTCCGCCGAGCCGCCGCTCTGTGGGCGCGGGCGTTGAAAAGACGCATGGGAGTCTCCAGTCTTCGAATGAATCACCACCTCGGTGGACCCGTACTCGCGATCCAACTTCTCCTCAGCGCAAGGGAGTGCCACACACAGAGTGGTATGGCGCCCCGTCAGGGGGCACTTGGGAATGAGGTTCGCTCCCGATCACACCTCGCACATACGCCGTACACCGCAGTCACACGGACGGCAGGGTGCCGGCTCCCACCAGCCACCGGTAGAAGACTTGCCGGGCGGTCATTTGGGAGGTGTTTGTGGTACGCGTCAAGCACGGACCGGACCTGCTCGATCACACGGGGTCTCCGGCCACGGAGCGGTGTGGGAGACGGTGCCGCGCCCGGGTCACAGCACCGGCGCGGACATGCTTTCCGAACGTTCAGGGATGCTCCACCGGTGAAGGGGAGGAGCCTGTACCTGTCCCGGTGACGAGACCACAGGGTGGTAGCCGATATGTCCGCCACCCTGTCGTCGCGGCCGGGAATGATCAGCGGGCGACACCGATTGTGCTGATGCTCGGCGGACTTGACCGACGCATCTGACGAGTGGGGATCCGGCCCTGATCGCGCGCTGTGAGGACCAGCCGTACAGCAGTTGACAGGGAGGCCGGCCGACTCGTCGGCCGGCCTCCGGTGCAAGGGGCGTTGTCAGCAGGCCCCGAGAACGCCCATCACGTGATGTTCCAGGTGGTCGTGTTGGGCGCGATGTACGAATTCGTCACCAGGAAGGAGGACGGTCCGCAGTTGTTGCTGTGCCATTCGAAGCGGACGGTGTCGCCGCTGTTGACGTGGAAGCTGTTGTTCTGGAAGCTGCCGCCTGCGGTGAAGGAGTACGGGCCTCCGATGCGTCCGGAACCAGAGGCGGGCTCGTCCGTGATGTACACGCAGTTCGCGCCCCTCGGTATGGCCGAGGTGCTGACGTTGATCTGGGTGATGGTCGCGGCGGAGGCGGGCGAGGCCGCCAGTGCCACCGCCGAGGCTCCGGCCACGAGCGTGACCGTGGCGAGGCGGCGTGCACGATTAGGGATGCTCATCGTGATTCCTCATTCAGGGTGTTCTGGTTTACTGAGAGGGACCTCAGAACCAAAGGGTTCTGGGAGAGGGCGGGGATCAGTCTTCCCGGCACCCGCTGAAGTTGTCGGACCAGCCGCCGGTGGCGCAGAAGACGACCTTGGGGTTCTGCGCCCGAACGATTACGGCGGAGAACCTGTTCTTCGGGCTGGGCCCGCCGTAGGTGAGGCGGTAGGCGACGCCGGGCCCGATCCGGGACCCCTGGCACGCCCGGTCTGTGAACGCTTCGACGGTGATGGCGTCGCCCTCCCGGACCGTCAACCCCGAGTTGAGGTTGTTGGTGTTGTTGACGACCATGCAGTTCGAAGCCCCTGGAACGGTGACCCTGACACTGTTGGTACCCGTGGGCAGGCCGATGTGCCCACCCTGGACGTGGAGGGGAACCCCGGCCCCGTCGGGCTGGACCAGGGCGGCGGAAGCGGTGCCGCCGGATGCCACGACCATGCCGAGCCCCGCGCCGGTGGCGAGCAGCAGGGAGAGAGAGCGCTTCAGAGCGCGGCTTCGGGGTTGCGTTGCAGCTGACACAGTCAGCCCTTTCTGGTGTGGGGGATTGCTTGATGCCGAGGCCCGTTGGGGGACTCGCCGCAGCGTGCTCACAGCATTCCGATGTGAAGCCGGCGCCAGTAGAGGCAAACGTCATCGTGTCCCTGACCAGTCACCGCCATGCGCGGAGTCTTCCTCCTGGTGGTCGCGATGCCGTGGTCCGACGGGAGAGAAAGGCGAAGGGGCGGCGCACACCGGGCCGGTGATGCCACGGGCAGTCGCGTCCCACGACGTGGTGTGAGCGTGCGGAATCCACGACTTCGCAGGTTGAGGGGCCTCCACGTGGCTATCGGACAGACTTCGTTCCGCCTCAACGTCTGAGGACCTTCTCGGGAGTGGCGGCCGGTGGCCACGACCGGTGGCCGCGCTCCCGGACGTTATGGGTACACTGCGGATCGCTGCTCTGACATGGTGCGGCTCCTGCGGTATTGCGGACTGTGCGGGCAGGTCGCAGTCCGGCCGTCTGCCGCAGGCTGTCCGTACCGACCCACTCGTTCTCCGCCGTCACACGCGTCCAAGAAATGCGCAAAGGGCAGAAAAGCTCCTGGTTACCCGCCACCGCGGGAAAACCCTCCCAGCCGGGCGGGGCCGCGAGGCACACTGGCCCCATGATCAACAATGCGCCCCTCAAGGAGCTGGGCGAGTTCCTCAAGGCCCACCGCGGTGAGCTCAGCCCGCTGACCGTCGGCCTGCCCGGCACAGGCCCGCGCCGTGTCCCGGGCCTGCGCCGGGAGGCGGTCCCCGACTGACCCCGCCATGCGCACCCTCTACGCCGGCAACTGGCGCAGCGTCGCCCGAAGCACGGTGGCCATGCCGCGGATGGAGGCCGCCAAGTACCCGCAGGACACATCCTGGCCTCACTGGTCGAGGAACTGTCGGTTAGGGACGACGACTTCCGCACTTGGTGGGGCGGCCGCCAGGTCGCCACCGGAACCGTCGGCACCAGGACCCCTCCAGCACCCCCGTCGTCGGCGAGCTCACCCTCGATTGGGACACGCTCACCGCCAGCACCGACCCCACCAGCGCCTCATCACTGGGACCGCGGAACCCTGCACCGCGAGCCATGACGGCCTGCTCCTGCTCGCCTCCTGGCCGCCGGCAGCCGCGGCCCAGCGCACGCAGCGCATGACCTCCAGTCAGAAACCGTCGGAAACGGAGTCGTTCGCCCAATGGAGAAGCTCACAGTCGCCCTGGTCTGCCGCAACGGCCTGATTGCCGACGCGGTCGGGGACGTACGTATCCGTCCGGTACGCGAACCACGCGACATCGGCCCCCGCGACGACGTCGTCCTGTTCCACGGCGAGCGGATGGCTCAGGAACTGATCCGCTTCCGCCTGGAACGGCCGGCCCAACTGCCGCCCGCAGTCTTCCTGGCACCTCGGCTCGACTGGAGCGATGTGTCATCCGCCCTTGATCACGGCGCGGTCAGCTACGTGTTGGAGAACCGCTACGGATTCCTCCTCGCCGAGGCGATCCTGTGCGCCCCTCACGGGGCGAGCGTTCTCGATCCGCTGATCGCGGCCGAACAGGTCAGGGTGGCGGCACCGCGCAGGAATGTCATTTCCTCCCCGGAATGCCGCGCCCTTCTGTCGCCCCGCGAACAGCAGACCATGAACCTGCTGTCGTGCGGGTTCACCGTCCGCGAGGTCGCCCGGCACATGTCCCTGAACGAGAAGACGGTGCGGAACTACCTGAGCCGCATCTACGAGAAACTCGGAGTCAACTCCCGATCCCAGGCCATTCTGCGCTGGGTCCGACACGGTTCGGACCACCGCCTGCGAACGTGATCGTCTCCCGATGGCTGAGCCAGCGCAGGATCGCCTCCGACCTGGTGTGGACGCCCAGCTTCCGGTAGACCCTGCTCAACTGGTTGCGGACCGTCGGCCGGGTCACGCTCAGTTCCTCGGCCACCTCCGGGACCGACAGCCCTGCGGAGATCAGCTCCATCAGCCGCCGCTCCGCCCGCGTGAGCGCGTAGCGTCTGCGCGCCCGTGCCCTGACCTCGGCGGCCGCCTGGATCTGCCGGGCGGCGATGACCGGGTCAAGGACACATCCACCGTGCACGGCACACAGCAGGGCGTGCGGGAGCATTACTCCGTAGCGGTTCTCCAACAGATATCCCCGGGCCTGGCTTCCCAGGGCCAGCGAGACATCACTCCAGTCCAACTGCGGCGCGAGAACGACAACCGGCGGCAAACAGCCCTCCCGGGCAGCGGAAATACGCAGCAATTCCAGGGCCATTCCTGATCCGTGCAGGAGGATGACGTCGTCGTCATCGCGTAAATCATCCGCATCGTTCATCACTCGAGCAGGAATGTCGTAAAGAAGTCGTGGTCTGGCCCTATAGTGACTGAATACGGAAATCGACATCCCGGCCAACTGTGAACGGTTCACCGGGGGATGGAAACAGCGGGACATCATGGTTCTCCGCAGGCTCAGGGAAACGGAACGTCGCTCCGGCAGCGGTCGCTCGTGCTGCGGCCCCGACACAGGGATTCCGGCAGCTTCTGCTGCCGCTGGTCGTGTCCCACGACGCGGTGAGTCAAGGGCTTCGCGTTCCGGTATGAGGCCCACGGCGGTCTCCGTGAGGTGACAGCTCGCGAAGCATCCCTCGAGGCGGTTTGAACACCCGATCCGGCGGAGCCACCGTCCAGGCGCTCACCTCACACCCAGGTATTCACTCTTGTGTCACACGCGGGTAGACGGCGCCGCAGCACGAGCCGGTCGCGGATTCAGTCATCCGCTCCCGATACCACGAGTCCCGACTCGTAGGCGGAGAGCACCAATTGAGTCCAGTCGCGTGGCGATCGCCGAGTTCAACAGACCTCGCGCCGCTCCCGAGCCGTGAGGCCGTTCAGCCGCAGGCGGGCATCCCTGCGCGCCAGCGACGGCGCCGGGACATGTCCGCTTTGAGGCGGCGGGTGACGGACGGGAGGAGTTCACGGGGCATGCCCTCGACGTGTGGCCGCCGAACCGTGTCTTCCTCACCAGCCACCGCATGCGCGTCCACGTCGCGTCCAGCGACTTCTCCTGTTGGGACCGCACTCTCAACACCGGCGATTTCCCCGGCGGCGGTTCGGACTCCCGTCCGGCTCACCGGGAGATCGCCCACGACACCGTACGCCTCTCTCGCAGCTCGCTACACGACTCGGCGTCGGGTCGGGCATGGACTGCAAGGCCCACCCCGGCAGCAATGGCGGAGCCTCGGCAGGTGAGCTATGGCGACGACGTGTGTGTGCCGGCTGCCCGAACACGCCACTTCGGACGGGCCGTTCCCCGAGGGAGGGGGTCGCCACTGAGGGGTGCGCTCGGCCGCACCACCACGCCGGGGCGCTGCCCCACGAAGGACGGCCAGGGCTCCGACCATCGGGGCGAGGAAGGCTCCGAAGACGGCAAACGCGAGGACCACCAGCATCACGGCGCACAAGCCGGTCTGTTCGCCCCAGGAGGCCCAGCCGCAGTGGTTCGACCTGCACGCCAGCCCGTACCGCACCGGAGCCACCGCGCCGTGCGGCCCCGGCAAAGACCGACGTGCTGGACACGAGCACCATCGGTCGCTGAGTACCTGCTCGCGGCCGTACGGCGGCCTGCTCTCCCTACTCGGTCTTGATGGCCGTGAGCATGTTCAGCCGGGCCGCGCTGCGGGCCGGCCACATGGCGGCCAGCAGGCCGATCAGCGCCGCCAGCAGCAGGAAGAGCGCGAACCGGCCCCACGGCAGCACCAGCGCGTATCCGGGGATGTCCGCCTTCGTGGTCTCGCCGACGGCCCAGCCCAGGAAAGCGCCGAGCCCGATCCCGATCACCGCGCCGAAGAGGGAGATGACCACGGCCTCCAGCCGGATCATCCGGGTCACGCCCCGCCGGTCGAGCCCGACGGCTCGCAGCATGCCGACCTCCCGCTGCCGTTCGAAGACCGACATCGCGAGGGTGTTCACCACTCCCAGCACCGCGATGACCAGGGAGATCGCGAGCAGCCCGTACATGATGTTCAGTCCGGTGTTGAGGTACCCGCTGAACTCGTCGCGGATGTCCTGCCGGTCGCCGATCTTGATCGTCGGGTTCCCGGCGAAGGCAGCGGTGAGTGTCTTCTCGTTCGTGCTGCCATCCGTCTTGACGAAAATCTTCGAGATGAACGTCTTGTCCGTGTGCGGTTCGGTCACGTCCGTGGAGACGACGACCGGCAGGACGACGATGTTGCTCTCGAAGATGGCCCCGACGGTCAGCCTGCCGCTCTTGGAGTCTTCGTACTCCACCGGCAGGGTGTCCCCCACCTTCCAGCCGTTGGACCGCGCGAGGTCCTCGGCGACGGCGATCTGCCCCTTCGTGAGCGCATCCTGCGAGCCGGAGACCACCGGAAGGTGGAAGGCCTTTTGGAATTCCGCCGGGGTGACGCCGGAAACATCCTCCTGGATGCCGTCGATCTCCATCCACCCTTGCTGCTCCTGCGACACCGCCGTGACGCCCTGGGCCTTGCGCAGGGCGGCGACCGCCGAGGCGTCCAGGCCCGCGCCGCTGTCCGTGACCATGTAGTCGGCCTTGACGATGTCGGTGGTCATCTTGTCGACGGCCTGGCCGAGGGTGACAAGGAGCACGGTCAGAGCGCTGACCAGCGTGAGCCCGATGGCCAGCCCGGAGGCGGTGGCGCCGGTACGGCGCGGGCTTCGTACGGCGTTCTGGCCCGCGAGCGTGCCCGAGACCCCGAAGCCGCGCCGCAGCAGCGGCCGTACGAGGGCGATCGCGGGCCGGGACAGCAACGGGATCAGCACGATGACACCGATCACCGCGAGGAAGGCACCGAACCCGACGAGCTTCGCGCCCTTGGAGCCGCCAGTCCCGGCACCCGCGACCACGACCGCCGCACCGAGCAGCGTGACGAGGCCGCCGAAGAGGTTCCGCAGCACCAGGGACCTGGTGGTGGCCGGCAGGTGCGCGCTGCCGATCGCCGCGACCGGCGGGATCTTCGCGGCGCGACGGGCCGGCAGCCAGGCGGCCAGCATGGTGACCAGGACACCGATGACGACCGCGACCAGGACGGTCGTCGACGTGACGATCAGCGGCCCGTCCGGGATCTTCCCGCCGCCGAGATCGATCGTGGAAGTCGCTACGGCGGCCATGGCGGCGCCGAGCCCGAGCCCGGCGGCCGAGGCGACCGCGCCGACCACCATCGCCTCGATCAGCACGGACCGGGTGACCTGCCTGCGGGAGGCGCCGACCGCGCGCAGCAGAGCGAGCTCCCTGGTGCGCTGGGCGGCCAGCATGGTGAAGGTGTTGGCGATCAGGAAGACGCTGACGAAGAGCGCGACACCGGCGAAGGCGAGCAGGATCGCAGCGACGAACGACGCATCTCCCGACACCCCGCCGGCCAGTTGCTGACCCGTCTGGGCCACCGCGTAGTCCGGAAGCACCTTGCCGACGGCGGCGGCGAGCTCGGCGTTCGAAACGCCGGGGGCAGCGGTGACGGTGACAGACTGGTAGACGCCCGGCCGGAGGAAGAGCCGCTGAGCGACCGGCGTGTCAAACAGCACCAGGCTGCCGCCCGCGGCCACCGAGGTGTTCTCGGTGGTGAAGATGCCGGAGAGCTCGTACGTCTTCGCCGGGCCCTTGAGGGCGACGGGCACGCTGTCGCCGACCTGGTAGCCGCCCTTCTCGGCCGAGTCCTTGTCCAGCGCGACCTGCCCGGCCTCGGTGGGCCCGCTGCCGTCGGTGAACTCGTAGAGCCCGTCCTTGCCGTCCTTCCCCGGCGCGAAGTTGGCGCCCTCGCTGAACGAGGCACTGCCTATGAGCCCGCCGTCCTTGTCAACGACGAAGGCGGTCCCGGAGACCCGCCCGGCGGCTTCGGCGACCCCGTCGAGCCGGGCGACCTCGTCAAACGTCTTCCCACTGATGCCCGGGAACTCGCCGGAGTAGTCGGTGTTCGCCGCGACCTCGACGTCCACGTGTGCGTAGCTCTTGGCCTCCTGGTGGCGGTAGGCGTTGCCGTATGTGTCGGTGAAAACCAGGGTGCCGGAGACGAACGCGACGCCGAGCATGACGGCGAGCACGGTCATCAGCAGTCTGGCCTTGTGCGCGAGGACGTTGCGCAGGGCTGTGCGGAACATGGTGGTGTGGTCCTGGTGAGGTGAGGTGAGGTGAGGGCGGGGGTGGGGCTGGCCGGAGTCGGTCTGCGTCGGCCACTCTCGGTCTGCGTCAGCGACTGTCGTGGGGCGGTGGCGACTTCGGGAGCGCCTCGGCTCGTACGGCTCAGTTCCGCTCAGCTCGTTCGAAACTTGGTGTCGAAGGCCTTCATGAGGTCGAGGACCCTGTCCGCCGTGGGTTCGTACATCTCGTCGACGATCCGGCCGTCGGCGAGGAAGATGACCCGGTCCGCGTAGGAGGCGGCGACGGGATCATGGGTGACCATGACGACGGTCTGCCCCAACTCCCGTACGGAGTCACGCAGGAACCCGAGAACCTCGGCACCCGCACGTGAGTCCAGGTTTCCCGTCGGCTCGTCCCCGAAGACGATGTCCGGCTGGGAGGCGAGCGCCCGGGCGACGGCGACACGCTGCTGCTGGCCGCCGGAGAGCTGGGCGGGGCGGTGGCTGAGCCGGCCGGACAGGCCGACCATCTGGATGACGGTGTCCAGCCACTGCTTGTCCGGGGCCCGGCCCGCGATGTCCATCGGGAGCGTGATGTTCTCGAGCGCGGTCAGGGTCGGCAGCAGGTTGAACGCCTGGAAGATGAAGCCGACCTTGTCTCGGCGGAGTTTGGTGAGCTGCCGGTCCGTCAGGAACCCGAGCTCGATGTCGCCGACGCGGACCGAGCCGGAGGAGAAGCTGTCCAGCCCGGCCACGCAGTGCATCAGCGTGGACTTGCCGGAGCCGGAGGGCCCCATGATCGCGGTGAACTGGGACTGCCCGAAGCCGACACTGACCCGGTCGAGGGCGACCACCTGGGTATCGCCCTGTCCGTAGACCTTGGAGAGCTCGGTGGCGCGGGCGGCCACGGTGGGAGTGGCGGTGCGGGGGTCGGCGGGCGAGGCGGTGGTCACGGGGACTACTCCGATCGACGGCAGAGGCAGCGCGGGGCGCAGGCAGCACAGACGGCCGCAGACGGCCAGAGACGGCACGTGGACGCAGAAGTCCAGGCCCCACCCCGCTGGGGACTTCTCCATCGTCCGGTCCGTACAGGCATTGCGGATCAGCCGAAATACTGACCACCTGGGTCTGATGCCAGGGCCAGTTCCGTCAGCCCCGGGTATGCCGTTGCGTCAGCTCCGAGAATGACTCCCGGTAGAAAGTGCCTGGGAGATGGGGCTGCCATGGGGGCTGGCATCCGCCTCACCGGCGAGACGCGCCTCATACCGGCAGGTCCCACCTCATCGCCGTCTCGGCCATTCGGCCGATGCACAGCCAAACCGAGCGATGCCCAAGCTCTGGCCACCATGGCGGACTCGTTTGAGAAACCGTCAGCCGTGTCGGGAAGCCGCGCGTCGATGTCAACTGGCTGACTACGAGGTTCAAGTGCTGGACATGCCCCACCTGGCCCCACTTTCACGCGCTGCCCGATCCACGCGGCCCTTCGCCGTACGCGCACGCATGCAGCCGACGCTCTCCCTCGTTCCGGCCGATCCGGCGAAACCATCCAGACTCCACGACCCAGCGGGCCATCTCCCGCGCCCGAGACTGGCGATCAGAGCCTCGGGTGGATGCCCGGGCGATGAGGCAGTCTTCGGGCGTGGTGTAGTGCGGAACTCGGGACGGGCAGCCGCAGGAACCTATGGAGTTGCCAGTCATGGCGCTCGACAAGACGTGCGGGACGTACGTCGAGATCCTCCAGGGTACGCGGGAAGGCACCGAACATGGGGACGACTCGGCGCCAGGCGCCTACGGTCCTGAGATCGTCAACCGCGGCAAGAACGCTCATCCTTGCATCAGGCGGCTCGCTCCACGGCCACTGTTCACGGACCGCTCAAACCCGTCGACAAAGCCGCGACGGGCGGACAACACCCCGGGAAAGCCACCCCGACACGCGTGCTCTATGGGCACACGTCCGAGCCAAGACAACACAGGTCGATCCGGAGGCCCTCCGCCTGCACGCACGGGGCATCGGCATGCGTACCGAACGGCGCCTGGGCATGTCGCGACGGCTGTTCCCCGCCTGCGAGCAGCTCCCACCGTGAGGATCAGCAGATCGCCACCGGGCTGTTGCTGGACTCGTCGTGGGCGTGGGCGTGGGCGGCGATCAGTCGCAGTTGGTCAGTCGCGACTCGGTCCTCAGTAGAGCCGGCAAGTCGGCGCCCCATGTGCTTCGGCGCATTGGGCGGCTTCTATAGTGACCGAATCGGGGGAGAAAAATACCGGGCCTGGACCCCGGATGCCCCTTTTGGGACATCCGTCTCGCCCATGTGGCCCCTGGCGAGAGGACGATCATGAGTACGGCGAGCGCGCGGCTGCCCGAGCGCCGCTTCGGCCGCTCCACGGACGAAAGCGCCGACCGCACACTCAAAGTCGTCGGCAGTGTGCTGGGCATGGTGCTGCTCGTCGCGGTCAGCTGGTTCGCATACCATCAGGTCGCGCAGGACAAGATCAGCGGCGAGATCATCACCTTCGAGTCCACGCACGACGCGGTCAAGGTCCATCTGGAGGTACGCAAGGACGCGGACGCCACCGGCTACTGCACGCTGCGCTCTCAGTCAGCGGACCACGCCGAGGTGGGTCGCGCGGACTTTCGGTTCGCCGGGCAGGCCACGCGTATCGACAAGGTCGTCACGCTGCGTACGACGTCTCCGGGTACCACCGCGGAGCTCCTCGGCTGCCATGCTGACTGACGTCGCTCTTCTCCCGTAGCGGCTGACTCGATTGGCCTGAAGTGTTCGGCCAGCAGGCGCGCGGTTGCGGGCACGTTCTCGGCCCAGTCGTCCAGGTGCGCCGTGCCGCCGATGTGGACGATCAGGGGGTGGGACGGCGGGCGCCCCTTGACCTGGAAGACGCGCGCGACCGCGGCGGAGTCCTCGGCGTTGGCGCCCAGACCGTAGACGGTCTCGGTCGGGAAGGCCACCAGGCCCCCAGCGCGCAGCACGCCAGCCGCCTTCTCGACCGCAAACGCCACCTGGGCTGCGACACCCTCGGCCTGCTGCTGACCGTGCTTCACTGACAGTGACCGTGATTCGCACCGCATTAGTGGAGGGGAGTCCGCCGCGCGGTTCGACGCTCGCCGAAGTAGGGGCCGTCTTGTTCGTCCAGACGGAGGCGAGCTGTAGCCCAAGTCAGAGCTGGCCAGTTGGCTTGGTCCGCAGTGGCAGTGGTGCAGCGAACGCTGCACCACCCTGGATCGAGCGGGATCGAGTAGGGCTCAACAGGATCGAATCAGGGGTATAAATCGGGCGCTTTGGTAAAGCCGCAGGTGAGAAGCGTCACCTGGATAGGTTCGAGTCCCACCCGCCCCACTTTCAGGTTTTGGTGCAGGAACGTTTTCACCTGCGGTGCAGTGTCCACCCCCTCTGTACGGAGGGGGTTCGTCGTCTCTGAAGA
This sequence comes from Streptomyces sp. NPDC028907, assembly GCF_055564995.1. Classification (NCBI taxonomy): domain Bacteria; kingdom Bacillati; phylum Actinomycetota; class Actinomycetes; order Kitasatosporales; family Streptomycetaceae; genus Streptomyces; species Streptomyces sp. NPDC028907. The sequence goes on along the minus strand of NZ_JBVHVE010000021.1, from coordinate 517 downwards.
TCGTTAGCTCGATCGACGCTCAACCGAACTGTTGCCGATCATGGACGTGGAGCGGCCGCAGCCGGGTCGGGGGTCCCAGCTGGGGCAGCGGGGTCCGCCCGCCCCCAGGAGCTGCACCACCTGCGCCAGCGGCTGAACGCCACGTCACCGGGCACTGGCCCCAGCTGGCGCGCATCCAGGTCCGGTTCCGCTCTGGATTCGCCCACGTGGACGGCGAATTGAAGGACGGTGAACGGCTTCCCCTGTGGCGTCTGCGCTTCGCGGGCGGGCTTCGCGCTCTACCTCGCCGGCCGCGACGGCTACCAGTACAACATCCTGCCCAGCGGTCTTCCGGCCGGCAGCCCTGAGGAATGCCTGGACTGCGCCTGCGGCCTCTACCTCGGCCAACCGGCGGGCTGCCCCCTCCACGAACTTCTGGGGAGCAGCACTAGACGAGTAGTTCCGATGTGGCTCAGTGGTCGTAGGCGATCAGTGACCTGGTGATGGGTGCGCCGATGGTGCGGTTGTGCCAGATCGC
>NZ_JBVHVE010000020.1:0-158630 GCF_055564995.1 Streptomyces sp. NPDC028907 | reverse complement strand
CGCCACAGGACTCTCCGACGTCACCCTCAACGACATCGACTACCTCGACCTCGACTACTGAACCCGGCAGCAACCGGGAGCCCGGACCTGCTCGTTGAGCCGAAGCACGATCGTTGTCACCAAGGCAGGCGTGCTGTCACCAGGGCCACCGGGGGGCGAGTGCTGAGCCGAGTTCTGGACCGCGGTGCAGTCTCAGCTGTCCACCCCGGCTTCCCACTTGCGTCGGCGCAGCATGTGGTCGCTGAAGAGGTATCGGCTCTGGTCGAGCAGTTCACCCACCTCTGCGTCGCCGCACCGCCCGTCAGGCGACGGATGCCAGCGCTGCACTGATTGCGCGGCCCAGGTGCGCAGCTTCATATCCGGGTCCTGGAGCAGACCGACCGCCGCCCGTAGCGCCACGGTGCCGCCGCGCGCGTCGAGCAGCCGGAACGCGCCGACGCGGACGTGCCGCGGCCGATCGGTACTGGTGCGCTCCAATAGCCAGTCGGCGGGCAGTTCCTTGGCCGATGGCAGCAGGGCGGCGGCGGTCTCGCGGACGACACCGGCGGCAGGGTCGTCGAGGAGTGGCCGCACCTGCTCCGCATCCGCGCAGTCCAGCGCCCGCAGCCCTGCCACCGCTCGCGCCCGCACCCCGGCCGCCGGGTGCACGAGCAGTAGCCGCAGCAGCCCGGCGTCCGCGCGGTTCCCGCACTCGGCCAGCCCGATGACCGCACCGGGCGGCAAATCGGGGGCGTCCGGTATCGTGCACCGCTCCCGGTACCAGACCGCCGGGTCAACACCCTGCTGTCGTACGACATACCGGGCACAAGCACGCACGAGCGCGGAACGGTCGCTGAGAAACGGCTCCGCCTGATCTGCCCGCCCCGCCCGTCTCAGCGCGGTGACGCCGGCCGAACGGGTACGCGGGTTGCGTGCGGACAGCAGTGAAGGCAGCACTCCCTCGTAGGCATCCTCATCCCCCAGAGCCGTGAGCGCCGCTGTGGCACACAGGTCCTGGACCACGGTGTCCTGGTCCCGTGCGGCCGCGCGGGCCAGCTCAGCGGGATGGAGCAGTTGGCCCTCGATGGCAAGCCGGTACGCGAACCGCCGGACGATGCGGTCGGGGTCGGCGAAGAGAACGGCGAGCTGCCCGTGGGACGCCTGACGCAGGATCTGGCCGAGCACATCGACGCCGAAGGCACCTCTGTCGCGGCGGCCGACGCGGAGGATGAGCGGCGCGAGGTCGAGGGCAGAGTCCACGTTCAGGGCCTCGCGCAGCAACTTCCGGGCGTGCTCGCGCACTGGGCCGACCCAATCGGCGCAGCGGATCACGACCAACGGCAGCAGACCGGGGTATCGGACCGACTGACGCACCGCCTCCTGACGGATCCTCCCGTCGCGGTGGCAGAGGGCGAGTGCGAGCCGAGACTTGCCGAGCTGATTCAGGTCGGCGGGCAGTGGGGCGGAGTGCTCCCATCCCGGCAGGAACTCCGGGCGGTGCCAGGCCACCTCACGCACTCCTGCGTCCAGCGCAAGCCAGTCAGCGGGGTCGGCGACATCAAGCGTGCTGTGAAGCGGCGTACCTCCCGCGAGCCGCGTTGCTGCCGCTGTCCCGTCCTCGATGTCCTCAAGCATTCCGCCCCTCCAGCAGTCATACCAGGTGATCGTAGGGGCGGGGTTCGCGTAGGGCGCGCGAAAGATGGCCCGTGATCGCCAAGGGCCGCCGTTCGGCACCCTGCCCACCAGAAGCCGAACGCGGTGACATCGCCCCTGCTTCGCTTGCCGCTGGTGACAGGTAGCGCGCCGCATCGGTGATAACCACCATGCTTTGTCCTACTGAAGCCGCGCGCCAGCCGATGCCGGTGGTGACAGCTATCGTGCTTCGGCACAGTCGCGGTGCGAGTCGAAGAAGGCATCGGGGGTGAGGTGTGGCCGCAGGGGTGTTGCGAACCGTGCCGCTGGCGGGAGAGCTGACCGCGTCGCTGATCAGCCGGGTGGCTGCCCGCTACGGTCTCGCAGCCAGCAGCGTGATGCAGCTGTGGACGTGCCGCAACTCCCCCACCCGGCACGATGGCGGCGGTGTGAGGGCAGATGCGGAGGTCGTCCTGAACGGGGCCGGGCGGGGTGTGCTCGCCGAGCTGTGCGGGGTAGAACTGGCGGTGCTGGTGCACGCTCTTCCGTCGTTCACCGTGGACGATCCCAAGATCAGCACCGGCCGGGCTGCCTCCCTGGCGCAGGCACGGTGGCGGGCGGCGGCCGCGGTGGCGGGGGAAGCAGCGTTCAGCTGCCGACTGTGCACGGCGCGGCGCACCGGGCAGGCGCTGCGGGCAGTGTGCGGTATCTGCCGCGCCGGCAGCGGGTCTGCCTGCGGCACGGGCGCTGGCTGCTGGACGCGGACGCCGACCAGCCGTTGGAACACCTCGATCTGCGCCTGCTGCCGGAGGTGGTGGCCGCGCAGCGGCGGTGGCCGGGCGTGGCACGGCGTGCGGTGCGCGCCGGGGTGGAGCCGGAGCAGGCGTTCACGCTGGCGCATGCGGTGGTGGCCCGCTGGTGGGAGCAAGCTCTGTACTGGGGGCAGGAGGAGATCTGGCCGTGCCGTCTGCACCACTTGGCGGGCGGCAACGCGGGATCGCGGCTTGAGTGGTGGCGGATCGTGGGCCGGGACGCGGCGATCTTCCCGGAAGTGGTGGCCGTGGCGCAGGCGCTGCTGGAGCCGGCGATGGCCGAGGTGGCCTGGCGGGCAAGCGGCGGGATGCGGCCTCGGGTGCGGGGCGCCGACGATGCGTTCTGTCACCGGCTGGGCGAGTTGGTGGGCCGCACCTGGCTGGGACCCGAGCTTGCGGCCGACCGTGGCAGCCCGCTGAACGGCTGGAGGGGTGCGATCGTGCGCGCCCGCCGCCGTGAGACGGGGCCGCCGGGGTGGCGGGAGGATCCGTGGCGGCTGAAGCGGGAGCAGCAGCCCGCCACGATGGCCGGTCAGCTGCGCGTCCTGGCGGCAGAAGCCCAGTCGGGCGGCTCGGGGACCCGGTGGCGGGCTACGGTGAGCGCCGAACAGCGGTTTCGCATCACGCAGTTGGTCGACGAGGCGCGCGAACAACTGGTGGAGCTGCGCGGCGTGCACAGCGGCACCACCGCCGAGGTGGCCCGCACCCTGCTGGAGCACCTCAGCCACAGTGCCGCCCTGATCGACCAAGCCCTCGTGCACACCGCCACCGCAGCCGTCGCTGCCGGGGTGGCACTGGAGGAGGTCGCCGCATGGTCCCGCCTGCCCGCCCAGCCAGCGCTGTCTCAGCCCATGAACATGTCGAGTCGGAGGTCAGCGCCCAGTGCCTGCCACATCCGTGAAGGCGGCGGCCCAGCTCGGTAACGTACGGGGCGTGCAGAGGGCCCCGTACTCCGTCGTCGGCGCCATCGTGCTCGACCACAGGGGCAACCGGCCGCTCTGGGAGTGCTACATCCTGGACGGCCTGATGGCCGCGGAGTGCTGCGGTCGGTGAGAACCCCGTGAGCGCCCGGTGCGGTTCAACGTCTCCCTTCGCAGACGTTGAACCGCCAACAGGACCCCCGGGCGCCGCGGACGCATAGTGAGGAGTGGCCGTGCGGCGTCCGTCCGCGCATTTCTGGCCGCTACCAGGCGTCCGTGAGGAGGCCCCCCATGCCGTACACCCGCATCCAAGGCGAATTCCGGATCGTGGGGACGAGCCCGGACGGGGACACGGTCCGGTTCTACCCGGACGACCCGGCAGTGTGGGACACGATCCCCGGCCCGGTTCCCATTCAGATCCGCGGCCCCGGCGGAGCCAATCTGCGCCTGGAGGGCGTCGACGCCCTGGAGACGCACTTCGATCCCCCCTTCGTCGGTGGGGGCGTGCTGCACCAGCCCAAGGCGCAGGCCGAGGGGGCGGCCGCCGAATTGCTGCGCCTCCTCGGGTTCGGCCCCGTACAGCGCACTCCGAGCGGGAAGGTCAAGGCCCCCACCAACCCCGCCGCCGTCCGCGGATACGTCCTGACCCGCGGCGGTGACCCGCTCGGCCGCTGCATCGCCTTCACCGGGCCCGGCGCAGGACCCGACGCCGATGCCGACGGCAATGTCTTCTTCACGCCGGCCATGCTGCACGAGACCGTCAACCACAAGCTGCTCGCCAAGGGCTTCGTCTATCCGACCTTCTACCGGTCCCTCTTCCCCGACCTGCGCAACGACATGACCGCGACCGCGCACAAGGCCCAGGCCGACGGCGAGGGGCTGTGGCCGCTCGACAAGACTCAGAAGCCCACGGCAGTCGTGGGCCCTCCGGAGGTCAGCAAGGACGTCATCCTGCCCAAGTTCTACCGGCGGCTCGGCGAGTACGTGCTGCTGAACGACGGAGACCCCGACCTCGGCGGTTTCGTGGTGTTCCTGCGGCGCAAGGCGGACACGTTCACCATCCTTTCCACCGGGCACACCAGCACCGGCCTCGACCTCATCGTCGAGGTCCACGACAGCAAGGCCCGCTGGACCCACGACATCGAGGACATCGTCTTCGACAACTGAGCCCGCGTTCCGAGTGCACCCGCGGACCGAGCGAGCCCGTACACCGGCGGGAGGGAAACATCCGGAACGTTGCGGCTGGAGATGGACAAGCGGCTCGTCTCTCGGTCTGCCGGTCGCCGTCCCCAGCCTGGGGCGGCCGTCAGCCGAGTCGAGCGAAACGGCCGCGCCGAGGACTGGGCAGAGCGTCAGGTGCGGCGGCGGATGACGACATCAGCCAGCCGTAGTGCTTGCGGTAGCCGCTGCCCCCAGGTTGAGCCCGCCGCTCCCCCGTAGCTGCCTTCCGAAGCGTTCGGCGCGCCAAGGCCTCACCACGGGGTGACCACTGCCACTTGCCCTGCTCGTCGTACGTTGAGGTGGGCGCCCCCTCATTGGCTCCACGTGGCGGCCGCCGGTGTCGTACTTCCGCCGAATCGACGAGTGCCAACACACCAAGCTGAGCCGTGTGCGCCGGCGCGCAGCGCGGTCTGCTGCCGTGCCCCTCCAGTCCGGTGTCGTCGGGAGCACCCAGGCCTCAAGAGCGTAGGCGAGCTGGTCACCCTAGATGGCCGCCGCCAGATATACCTTGGGTCGTCGCTCTTGGGAGCCCAGCTGATCTCTGCGGTGTGGCCGGTCGTCTTCTTCAGATGCAGGCACGCGGTCGTTCCTTGCGACACAGGGATACGGCCCCTGCCGGTGGATCGGCGGGGCCGTACTGGCCGTGCCAGGTACTGGAGTTGGTGCCCAGCTCTCGGACACCGTCCGCCTCGGCCGGGCCGACGATGTCGCCGAGGTCACCGCCGCCCAGGTCCGCAAGGTGGTCGTCGATTGCCGGTCTCCGGTGGGACCGGGCCCACGGGGTCGGACAGTTGCTGTGGGGAGAGGGCACCCCGGGCACTCAACGCCGTCCTGCCGCACCCGTGCTCTGTCCCACCGGCGTCCCAGCGGGTCAGCGGAAGCACGAGGTCCTTACCTGTTTCGGCGTCCCAGCGTCCCATGGGACACCGATTCCTTGTGCGCCGTCGGAGCGCACTGCCAGCGTCGGCATCCCTCGGGGCATGCCCGGGACTCCACGCCTGCCGGACCACCAGGACCAGCAGGCGCGGGGCTGTCGGGCTGCCCCCGTCACACCTCACGGAGGGAAAGTCATGAATGCTCGCAAGGGTGCCGAGCGGGCCCGCCGGCCAATGGCGATGATCGCCTCGGTCCTGCTCATCACAGGTGTCTCGACCGGTGCCGCCGCGGCGGACGATGCGCACGACGGGAAGCGGGACGGAAAGTACTGCGTTGTCGAGGTCGGCAAGTCGGTCGGCGGGGGCTTCTCCCCGGTGAAGTCCCAGACGTGCAGCAACGACCCGATTTCGTCGGCCTTCAGGGCGGCGGCCGCACCCAAGATTCTGCTCATGGAGTGGTTCTGGAACGCCTACAACAGCCCGGGGGACGTCACGCGCATCGTCGTGTCGGACGCGGACCAGCGCTGCGACTCATCCGGCTACCGCCTGCGGCCGAACCTCATCTGGGACAACGAGATCTCCGGCTTCTACACGTACAGCTACTGCCGTGAGGTGACCATCTACGACGGTTACGACCGGGACGGCGACTCGAAGTACTGGTACGACGGAACGGGCGACGGGCCCAACGTGCCGTATGTCGGCGATTGGATGAACGACCGGACCAGCTCCCTCTGGATCCGGGCCTGACCAGCGATCCCCACGCGGCCCCCAGGCAGAGCGCCGGCTCGATCCGCCGGATCGCGGATTGATCCGGCCGGCCAGGTCACGTAGTTCGCCAGAGCGTTTGCGGCCGCTGCCTGCCGGCTGGTCCCGGCAGCCCCCCGGTGCCCAGCGCACAGTGCCCGGCTACAGCTCCGCCGGCACCACCACTCATGGCAAGGTCCACGACTTCGACTTCACGAGCGTCCCATGCGACGACTCGCGATCTCCAAAAGAGGAGGAATTCGAGAAATGAGGACGAAAATCGCCAGAATGCTTACGGCGCTCGCTGTCGCCATGGGCATTTTGCTGACTGGTTCACCAGCCAGGGCCGACGGCGAAGAGTTGCGGCGTGACATATTCCTTGCCAGCCGCGCGGGCGACTATGGCGGATATACGACAATCATTCCCAACGACAGGCGGATCTGGCTGGCCGCAGGGAACTATCACTGGACCCACGAGTGGACCGAGCTTTACCCGTGGGGAACGGCTCGGACCGCGTACAACTTGCGGCTGGGGCAGGGATGGCACTACTGGAACTGCCATGTCTTCCCGCACCCGACCAACTTCTGGCGTTATCAGACCAGATGCTATCTGCGCCCGGAGGGGAAGGGAAACATATACTCCCCGATGCTTGAGATCCAACCGCATGGCTGGGCCGAGTGGAATGGATACCTCGGATCCGACTACATCTGGGAAAGTACCTTGACCCTACTGTAGAACGGGCCAGGCGAGTGAATGGCCGGGGCGTCCTGGGCAGGATTCCCCGGCTCCCGCTGTCCGGCCGTGCCCACGGGAGCCCAGGTGGCGGTGGCCACGTCGACCGCTGGATGATTCTCTTCGGAGATGCCCACAGCTGACATGACCGCTCCCAGGTGGTGTGGCCGGGCAGGGTCGGAAGTGTGACCTCGTCGACGAACGCGCTCATGAAAGTCGTGCAAAGCCTCTCTGGCCTGTACCTCGCCGTAACAGTCGACGTACTCGTGGCCGACCTGGTGGTCGCGGGCGGGAGGTTGCGCCAGCCCCGGGCCTGCGCTTGTCACCTCAAGAACCAGCCCGGGGACGTCCTCTGCCGCGCCGCTGCGCGGGGCGAGGGCGTTCTCTAGCTGGGTGAGGTGACCGGCGAAGGGCTGGTGGTTGGCGAGCGTGAAGGGCGGGTTGCGGCAGGCCAGGGGTTGGCAGTCGGACAGCACCGGCTGGGTGCCGGAGCTCGGCGGGCGTCGTTCGGTTCAGGGCGCGGTCGAGGCTGTAGACGCAGGTGACGAAGGTCCCCGGGTCCACGTGTGGGTCGTGCCGGGCCACGATGCGGCGTAGGCAGACTTCGTCGGTGCCGCCGGTCCAGCAGTGTCGGCGCCCGTCTCAGCGAGGAACTGGCCCCAGATGAGGGCCTCTTCGGCTTCACCTCGTCACGGAACCGGGAGTCACTGGTGCCGGCGTAGCCTCGAACATGTGGCTGCCTTGGTGGCGGTGTTGCAGGGCTCCTGCGATGGTCCCGCCGGGACGGCGGGCGATGGACCAGGCCAGAGTCCTGCGGAACTGGCGCGTGGTCAGCCGTGGCTGCCTGCCCCGGTGAAGGGGTATCCCGTCCGTACGGCCGCGGTCGCATGTCGGATACGCGTGCTGTGGTTCCGTTCCTCGCACCGTTCTGGTCGGTCTCATACGCGCCGTCCGGCGTCACTGCCCCCGTCCCGTGCCGGGCGGCCGCCGAGCTGATGCGGCTCGGTGGCTCGCCGGCCCGCCGGCTCAGTCCTCGGCGACGCGGATGATCGTCTTGCCGTGAGTCCGCTTGTCCGGTGTGAACGCGGCGACCGCTTCGGTGAGCGGCCGCACGTCACCGATGATCGGCTTGAGGCGTCCGTCCCGCACCCGTTGGGCGAGGTCGCTCAGGCGGACACGGTCGGGTTCGACGACGAAGAAGACGGCCCGTCCGTCGTGGGGGTGGACGGTGACGGGCTCGGCGATGGTGACCAGGGTGCCGCCGGGGCGGACCAGAGCGGTGGAACGTTCGAGGATTTCGCCGCCGATCACGTCGAACACCACGTCGACGTCGCCGATGTCCTCCAGCTTCTCGGCCTGGAGGTCGACGAAGGCGTGGGCGCCCAGACCCAGTGCAGTGTCGCGGTCGTCGGCGCGTCCTGTGCCGATCACCTGGGCGCCCGCCGCGCGGGCCAGTTGCACGGCGATCGAGCCGACGCCGCCCCCGGCTCCGTGGATGAGGACGCTCTGCCCGGTTCGGAGATGGGCGTGGTCGAACAGGGCCTGCCAGGCGGTGAGTCCGGAGATGGGCAGCGCGGCGGCCGTGACGTGGTCGACGTCGGCGGGGAGCGGGGCGAGGTTGCGGGCTTCGACCGCGGTGTACTGGGCCAGGGTGCCGTTGCGGGCCCAGTCGGTCAGGCCGTACACGCGCTGCCCGATGGTCAGGCCGGTGGTGCCGTAGCCGAGTTCGGTGACGACGCCGGACAGTTCGTGGCCGGGCACGCTCGGGGTCCGGTCACGTCCGGCCCGGTCGGTCCAGGTGCCGGGCCACTCCAGCTCGCCCGGCGTGAAACCGGCGGCGTGGACCTTCACGATCACGTCGTTCTCCGCGGCGTGTGGGTGGGGCAGCTCGGCGAGGGCCAGTCCGCTGGCACCGGCCTCGCGGTCCTGAACGGTGATGGCTTGCATGAGGCATTCCTCCGGGGGGCGGGAGGTGGGCGCTGGTGTGCGCCGCGGTGGGCACCTTCGACCTTAGGATCCAGGCAGCCCAAGCATGTGGGCCATTCCTTCCCGCCTAGAGTGGGCCATTTGGCCAAGAGGACACCGAGTGTGACGTCTGGGCTGACCATCGTTGTCCGCCCCCCGGCACGAAGTGGCTGACGAGGCGCGCCGCTGGAAGACTGTCCATGCAGGCTCTGCATCGCGTCTGTCGCACTCGAACGAGTGAACCGGCTGACCAGCCCGTCTCAGGTACGTGGCCGATCGGCCACCGAGTGGCCACCGGTCGTGAGATTTGGCCACGGAATCTGAGATCCCCCACTGGAGCTGCTCGGGGGCGTCGCGGAGGTCTTCGCCATGCCCCGATCGTTTTGATCCGGTGCGATCAGCTTTGGATCGGTCACTTCTCCGGACTGATGACGTGGAAGCCTGGGGGCGGTTCCAGGGAACCGCCTCGACGACGGTTGTCGACCGGACATGGTGTGAGACCGCGACCGAGGCCGTGAGGCGTCTTACCGCAGTGGGCGCTCAAGCTGACTTGCTGTGCAGGTGGTGTGAGCGGGTGATGTCAATCGAGAACTGCCCGGTGGACGCCGGCCCGTGCTCGTCGCCCTTCTTGTCGCCGGACGGATGCCCCGCCGGCCGACCGAGAGCGGGCGCGCTCGCGAGCCGGCTCGCCGATCAGCAGCACCATGGGCCGAGGGCCAGAGCTGTGCCGCGGCGTATGCGGAGGCACGAGGACGAGTGAGCCGTGGTGCGACTGATGGCCTGTGCCTGTACGGCGGCCCGACCCCGCGGCCCTGGCGGACCCGGCCGGCAGCTCGCGCTCCGCCGGAGGCTACTCGGTGCGCAGCGCCGTGGCCGTACGCGCCCTGGCGGCCCAGCCTGCCGGGATCAGCGCGCCCAGCATCGCGATCACGACCCCGCCGAGCCCCAGCAGGAGCAGCCGGAAAGGCCCGTACACATCGAGGACGACCGACGGCAGGATGGTGCCGACGGCACGCCCCATCACCGGCATGACGACGTGGTGCAGCGCGTACCCGGCCGGGACCCCGAGCAGCCCGCCGATCACGCCGATCACGGCCACCGAGGCGAGCACGAGGCCCAGGATCTGCCGCGGCGACATGCCGATCGCCTTGCAGACGCCCAGGTCGTGGATGCGTTCCCGGGTGTCGAGGACCACGGAGTTGAGTACGCCGAGAGCGGCCACGATGATCAGCATGAGGGTGAGCAGCACCCCCATGGCGGCCATGATGAGGATGACGCCGTCCTGCCCCGACTCGGAACCGGTCGTGGCGTCGCCCCCCAGTGGCTGTACGACCGCGGCGGCCCTCTGGGCGTACTCGTCGGCGGAGACGCCGGACTTCGTCTCGACGAGGAAGGTGCTGGGCTCGGCCGAGGTGAAGTCGGCCATGTCCGCGTGGATCTCCAGCCGGCTGCCCGACGTGTCGAAGGACTCGCCCACGATCCGCAGGTTCGCGGTCTCCTTCTCGTAGGTCACCCGTACCGTGTCACCGAGCTTGGCGCTGGTCCTCTCCAGGAAGCGTGAGGGCACCACGACCTGTCCCCTGCCGGTGATCCAGTGCCCGGAGAGCATCTCGTAGCTGCCGGGGCGCGAATCGCCCTCGTAGAGGCTGGCCTGGATCGATCCTGAGACCCCGGCCACGGCGACCTCGGTCTGGGCCTTCCCGTAGTACGACTCCGTGCCCGGCTGCGACGTGATGGCGGACCGGACCTTCGCCGGGTCGGCGGCCTTGGGCTTCTTGGACGTCCGGCTGTTCCTCAGCCCCACCACGGTCAAGAGCCACGTCGGCCGCATCCTGTCGAAGCTGGACCTGCGCGACCGCGTCCAAGCCGTCGTCTTCGCCTACGAGACGGGGCTGATCGCCCCGGGCGAGGCGCCTGGATGATTGATTCCGAGGTCAGTGGTCGTAGCAGGTCAGTGACCGGATGGCTGGTTGGATCTGAGCCTCGCTGAAGCCTCCTGCCTCGGCATGGCGGGCGCACTCCTCGCCGGTGGTCGGCGCGGCCTTCTTCCTCAGCTCAGCGGCGGAGGATCCGTACGGGAGGCTGCACGCGCCTACTGGCAGTCCAAGGAGTTCGTGCGCACGAGGAGATACGCGAAGTCGCCGCCGCGCGCGAGGGCATGCATGCCGTGCGCACCCTACGTCGGAGGCCGCAGGTGCTGTCCCCGGCACAGGCCCTCGCATGCGTGAGCGCGTTGTTGAACGGCGATGCCCCAGCCCGCCGACATGACTCGCGACGGTTGACTTCTCCGTCGGGAATCGGGAATCCACCTCGAGCGGAGTTCGGGCCCTCGCTCAGTAGCCGGGCGGGATCCGGTCCTGCGGCACGTCAGCCACCTCTGCCGCGCCGTCCTCCATCTGCGCCCGCTCGGCCACGGTCGGGTCGGTCGAGTCCGAGATCAGCTCCGCGATGCGCAGGGTGCACTCCCATTCCGACAGCCTGCCTTTGATCACCACCAGGTATGTCTCCTGGTCGGCGTAGCGGTACACGTGACGCCGCTTCTCGACGATGTTCTTGCTCGGTACATAGGTGTGGAGGGCTGCACGGAGTGCCTCCAGCGCCTGGTCCTTCGTTTCCAGCCCACGGCAGATGAACTCGGTCCTGTACACGTCGCTGTAATACTCCGCGATCACAACCCAGCTGCCCATCCGCTCCCCCTCGACGCCGCTGTCAGTCAGCCACAGCCCAGTCTCCGGAGCAAGAGTGGCGGAGACCAGCGGTCGGCGTGGCCCGGTCCTGCCCCGAAGCAGTCGCCGCGGGGCAGGAGGTGCGTTCGCTCAGGCCGCGCGAAAGGCTGCGGCCCGAGGGCTGAGCTGTCGTACGACGTGGCGGTGGGCTGCGGTCGCCGACAGGACCAGGTAACGGACTTTGCTTGGGTCCAGACCCATGACACAGGCGGCGGCCATACTGCTGTAGCCGAGCCTGCAGTGCAGGACCAGCGCGTCGTACTGCTGCGCGGGACAGGCATCAAGACCGCGCGGCGCCGGAGCGGCGGCCTCCACGCGGGTGCGTAGCACCGCCCACGCCTTGGCCGACGGGTTGGGGTTACTGACGATCGCATGCCAGCCGACGGCAAGTTCACCGAGCACGCGGCACACCAGACGGTGGGCCTGTTGGGACGGCAGGTGGACGTGGCTGTAGTCGAGGTAGCTGTCGCGGTTGAGGACGCAGAATGCCTCGAAGGCAGGCGGCAGCGCCGGATCCAGGCGGGTCGGCCGGCGCGGCAGGCTGTGACTGGCCCGCTGGTGTGGAATGCGCGCCGGGGCGGTGGGAGTACGGACGGGCAGGCGTGTGGTGTGCATGATTATCCGATCACCTTGGCGACGGGGCCGGCTGCAGGTGGCAGCGGGGCGGCCAGAGCGGCACATGCGGCGTTCCAGAGGGGCCGAAGCGGCTGGGCTTCGGCGTTGAGGGCGTGTGCGAGTTCCTCCACGTCTTCCCAGGAGGGCAGGGCGGTGCCGTTGAGCATTCCGGTGATGGTGTGTGCGGTCAGGCGGGTGTGTTCGCCGAGCTGTTCGGTGTGGGGCCGGGCGGCGGCCAGGTGCAGTCCGCGCAAGGCGGCCGGCAGGCTCTGGCGCTGGCTGGGGGCCTGTCCGCGGGCCGCCACCCACAGGGGCTGGATCTCCGCCGGGTCTCCCCCGCAGGCGAGCGTGAACAGCCGGGTGACCTTCCAGGACGGGCAGCGTTCGCCGCTCAGGACACGGGAGACGTAGGAGGCTGATACTTCGGTGTCATCCGCGAGTTCGCGCAGGCTCTTGCCGCTGAGGCGCTGCAGGTGTGAGAGCGCGCGGGTGAGTACGGCGGCCGGGCCGGCCGGGTTGCGGTCGGGGTCCCGGGCCCGGGACGGTGTCATCTCTCCCCCATCGGCTGCCGACCCGCGCTGGCCGGGGATGCGGGGAACCGGCGCGGTCCGGGACCCCGGGGGTGTCGGTAGGGCGGCCTGGCGCGGGAGGCGGACACGTGTCCGTGTGCGCAGGGGACGGCTCTCCATCCGGCGGCGTACGGCGTCCGCGGAGAGTTTGCGGGTGAGTTGCTCGGGGGGCAGCCCCAGGCACTGTGCGATGTCGGGGTTCTTCTGGCGCTGGTCGCGTGCCTGCTGGATGAGGGCGGCCTTGAGGTCTTCGAGGTCGCCCTCGACGGTGCGTATGAGGCTCAATGCGGCCAGGGGCTGTTGTGCGCGGGCCCGATACAACAGGTGGTTGACCACCCGGCCGAGGTCGGCCGCGACCTGGTCGGTGAAGTCGTTGTGGGCGACAGCGTCGGGGGTGGGCGACTTCTCGCGAGCCCTGCGGTAGGCGCGTCCGCAGGCGTCGCTGCAGTAGGTGCGCGGCCGACCCGAACCGGCGTTGCGGCCGATCGGTTTGCCGCAGTGGGGGTTGAGGCAGTAGGCCGGGCCAAAGTCTTTCGGAGTCATGACAGGGACATCCCTTCCGCGGACGTGCCTACCGGGAGCAGGCAGGTGCGGAAATGAGCAGATACGCAGAACTCGTCTCTGCGTTCTCCACGCATCGGCGCACCCGGCAAGTGCGTCTGCCGCGCTCCCGGTGTCCGCCGCCCGTGCAGCCTCGACTGCCGGGCGGCGGACACGTATTCGTCAGGCGGTGCGAAGCCGCCGGTAGCGCAGATGCGAGCGCCGTGTTGCAGCCAGCAGTACGCAGACCGCGGTTGCGGCGAGTTCCAGCGCCTCGGGCCGCAAGATCAGCACGATGCCAAGGACGGGGGCGGCAAGGAACGCCCCTACCTGCATGTTGACTTCCCTGTCATGCAGATCGCGGGTTTCAACTGCGGCCTGCTGCGGGATGCTACGGTCGAACCGCTTGGGCCGGACCAGATCCAGTGAACGGCCGAAGCCAAAAGTTCGGTCAGGGGGCATTCCAACTCCTTGGTCGAGAAGAAGAGTTGAGTTGGGCCCCGGTCTGGTATCCCGCCGTGCCGGGGCTCACTCGTGCGTTGAGGGGAAGCTACATGCTTACTCAAACGAACGCCTACCGCTACCGTACGTAAATGACATGGCTGCGGTATCCGACACCTCCGCACACGCACAACGCTCAACTTCAGCCACAGCACGGTCGAAACCGGTCCCCCGCGCCCCCGGAACGCTCAAGCCCTTCACCGAGACAACACAACGACGGAAAGACACGGCTGTCCCACCCGCCTCACACACCGTCACCAACCGGAGGGAAGACCGGCTCGACCAGGTCCGAGAGCGGCACCGCCCCGAACGGATCATCCCGCAACCCGGTCCCGCTTCTGGCCGCACCTCAACTTGGCCTCGCAGTCGGCAGAATGAGGTCATGGACGCTGGACTCACCGCGCTGCTTGGCGCCGCCGTAGGCTCACTTGCCACCCTCGGCTCCGCGATGGTCACCGGGCGCGCGGCGGCGCGCTCGCAGTTCGGCCAGTGGCGTCGGCAGCACCGCCGGGAGGCCTACGCGAACTACCTGGGTGCGGTGTACGACCGCGATGCCGCCCTGGACGCGGTGCGCGACGCACTGCGAGCGGACCGGCCCGACCTGAGGGACGTCGACGAGAAGATGGAACGCTTCGCCGTCCAGGCTCGCGGAGTCCACCGGGCCGCCGAGTTCGTCATCCTCGAGGGGCCGCCTTCCGTGGTGGAGGCGCTTTACGGTGTGGTCCACGCCGCCGACGACCTCGCCGAGGTCATGCGCCGGATGGTGCGTGACGCCCACGCCCGGGACACGTCCCGCAAAGCAGACGATCTCGCGCTCGCCGCCGAGCGGGAGCACCTGCTGTATCAGGCCGTGAAGGGCCTGCGGGCAGCGGCCTCCGACGTCCTCGGTGACAGCCGGATACGTGCGGGCTGAT
Source organism: Streptomyces sp. NPDC028907 (assembly GCF_055564995.1). Taxonomy (NCBI): domain Bacteria; kingdom Bacillati; phylum Actinomycetota; class Actinomycetes; order Kitasatosporales; family Streptomycetaceae; genus Streptomyces; species Streptomyces sp. NPDC028907. The sequence continues at coordinate 143,885 of NZ_JBVHVE010000020.1, read as the reverse complement.
CAGGCGAGTCGAAGGCGAAACGCCACTCATCGCGCAGCGGCGCCGTAGGCACCCTTGTCCGCCGTGCGGCGTGTTCAGCGCGGGGCTGCTGCTGCCGCAGCCGCGGTAAGGATGCGGTCCAGGACGCCGACCGGGATCGCCGGGTTGGTGACCGCCACGCATGCCGTGTCGCGGTCGTGCAACAGCTCGGCCAGGACGCGGGCCGGCAGCCGCGGACTGCGCACCACGATACTGCGGACCTGGGCCTCCGGGTCGTTCAGCAGCCGTACCGCATCGGCCGGTGACAGCCGGGGGTCCTCAGCCGCGCGGCGGCGCACCTCGGCTTCGGGATCGCGGGCCAGGCGTGCGACGTCGGCCGGTGTCGACTCCGGATCGTCCAGGGCCAGGCGGCGCATTCGCCCGCTGGGGTCGGCGATGTAGCGCAGCAGGCCCGCACGGGGGAAGTTGGGGTGGCTGCGGGGCCGGCCGGGGTGACTGAAGCTGCCGTCCCACCAGCGCCAGACCTCCAGCAGCAGGTCGGGGGGCGCGTCCTCGCACGATTCGGCCAGGAACAGGCGGACCACCCGGTCCTCGTCCCGCGCCAGGCGCGCCACGACATCCGGCGGGAGGTGGCGGGCTCGGGCCACACCGCGGCGGACCAGCGGGTGCGACGATGTGGCGAGACGGCGCATCGCGTCGGCGTCGCCGTGCAGGTCCTCGACCCAGGGCAGGGCGCGGGACATCGACGTCGGGTCGAAGTCGTGGCGGACCGCGGCACGTTGCGCCTCGGTGAGGCCGGGGCGCAACGCAACCGCGGAGCGGATGTCGTCCTGCGGGTCCTCCGCCAGCACGGCGACGCCGTGCGCGCCCAGGCCCGGGTTGGCGGCCAGCGCCCGACGTACCTCCGTGTCCCCGTCCCGGACCAGCTCCGCCTCCAACTCGGGCGCAAAGCGGCACCGTTCGAGCGCGCGCCGCGGGTCGGGCAGGGTGGCGAAAACCTCGCGAGTCATGGGTACGCCGGTGTGGTGGGCGAGCAGCGCAGCCGTTCGCACCGCGTGGTCGGTGTCGGCCAGCAGCCGCTCCCGCAGCGGTGCGGCGAGGTCCTCCCACCGGGCACAGGCCGCCGCCCGCACCCGGGGATCGGCGTCGGCCGCGAGGCCAGGCAGGTGCTGTGCGGGGAGCCCCGGGAGTTCGGCGGCCCGCGCGCGGGACGGGCCGGCGAGGAGATCGTCGTACAGGTCCTCGGGGAGTTCGGCACCCCAGAGGCAGGCGTGCTCCGCCCAGAGCACGCGTCGATCCGGCGACGGCTCGGCGCGGACCAGGCGTTCCCACTGACCGGACGTGAGCTTGGGCCGGAAGGTGTCGGCGGGTCTTGACCGCACGCGCGGATCGGGGTGCGCCACGGCGGCGTCCAGGACGGCGGTCCGGTCGCATACGTGCAGGAAGCCCTCCTCCACATCCAGCAGCCGGATCAGCAGTTCGTCCGTCGCGGCCGGATTGAGTCCGATCCCTTCCGCCCAGTGCAGCGGCCACGAAGGTTGGCCGGGCACCGTCGCCCACGCATCGGCTTGTTCGGCCTCCGTCTCACGCCCGGCCGCCGCGGCGGCCTCCTCCAGCCGCTCCGGCAGTCGGTCCATGGCCGTCACCCGCGGCCCGCTCGCGCCTGGCACCTCCGCCAGCAGCACCTGCCCGTCGAGGGAGAGCGCCACGAACCCGGGGTCGTCGGTCAACTCCGGCACGCCGCTCCCGGCATGCCCGACCCGGGTCCACCAGGAGTCGTTGCCACCGATCCGGTGCCTGAGGACGGCCACCAGGAACTCGCCGTCGCCATCGCGAAGACGGCGCCACCACGCGGCATCAAGCGCTGCGAGGGCCTCGCCGTCCGGCGCCGCGACCCCCCGCGCGATCCGCCAGGCGGCCTCTGGCGGGAACAGCCTGCCCGGGCGTACGTCCTCGACCACCGTGAGTCCGGCGCGGGCGAGTAGTCCGTGGAGTTCCTCCCGATGCTTCACGCGATCATGATCCCCGTCGGCTCACGACCGGACAAGGCCCTCAGCCCAGTCCCGACCGGCGCTCACCCACGTACTCGTCATTGACCGCGACACCGTTCGGGCGGCCCGAAGGAGCCAGCCCGCCGCTACGGGGGAAGCAGCGGGCCAGCCAGTCCCATGGTGTCGCAGCCACGCGCGACGCATGTCGCGAACCACCCGCCGTCCGGGTCCTGTTCATGATCAAGCGAGCTGCCTGACGGGCGGCGCTTGACGTGGACGGTTGAGGCGCCTGCATTCGGCCTTTCCGGTTGTGGCGGTCCGGACAGCGGCAGTTGCCTGCTCCGTCGGTCGTTACGCCAACGCGGGGTCGGCATTCGAACGCGCCTCAAACGGCCGCCCGGCCCTCCAACTTTGTTGTCCGCCGGTCAGGAGCGGCCGACGACATCACTGTCCGATCGTTCCAAGGATTTCGTCGGCCGGAGCGAAAGCGATGCTCCGTCGGCGAGGATTCCGGCATGCCGCGGGTTGGTACGTCGCCCGGTCGATGCGCACGCACGTGGGCCGTGGGCCTCCTACGAGCCAGGAGGGGATCTGATACCCACAGAAGTGGCTGTCGTGTGCGGCACCAGCGGAAGCCGTGCCGTCAACTTGGCGCTGAAGACGTGCGACCGGGGGCGCTTCGCGCGGGAACGGTTCCGGTGGCGAGCAGGGCATGTCTCGGCATTCGGAGATCCTCTAGGATCCGGGGCATGGCGCTGACGACGCACGACGTGGATCGGTTCGAGGCGACGAGGCCCCGTCTCGAGGCGATCGCCTACCGCCTCCTCGGCTCGGCGAGCGAGGCGGAGGACGCCGTGCAGGAGACGTTCCTGCGCTGGCAGGCGGCCGACGTCGACCGGATCGAGGTGCCCACGGCCTGGCTGACGAAGGTGCTCACCAACCTGTGCCTCAACCAGCTCACTTCGGCCCGTGCGCGCCGGGAGACCTACGTGGGCCAGTGGCTGCCCGAGCCGCTGCTCTCCGGCGACCCGATGCTCGGCCCGGCCGACACTGCCGAACAGCGCGAATCCGTCTCGTACGCGGTCCTCACCCTGCTGGAGCGCCTCTCCCCCAACGAGCGGGCGGTGTACGTGTTGAAGGAGGCCTTCGACTACCCGCACCGGGAGATCGCCGAGATCCTCGACATCAGCGAGGCCGCCAGCCAGCAGGTCTTCCACCGTGCGAAGAAGCACGTGGCGGCGGGCAAGGTCCGTACGGAGATCGACGAGGCGGTGGCCCGGCGGATCGTCGAGGAGTTCCTCGCGGCGGCCACCAGCGGGAAGACCGAGCCGCTGGTCAAGTTGCTCACCTCGGATGCCATCGCGGTCGGCGACGGCGGCGGAAAGGTCCCGGCCCGCGCCAAGGCGTTCGAGGGCGCTCTCGCGGTCGCGAAGTTCATGCGGGGACTGTTCAAACCGGCCCCGGTCAAGCGGGCCATGGTCGGCGGCTCCCCCGAGATCCACATCTCCACGGCCAACGGCGGTCCCGCGGTCCTTGCGGTCGTCGACGGCCGGGTCGTCGGGGTCATCTGCCTGGAGATCGGCGCGGACGGCATCGCCGCGTTCCGCACCCAGGTCAACCCCGACAAGCTGGAACGCGCGACCGAGGTGTGGGCGGCCTCCGAACACGGGGAACCCCTGTTCCACGCCTTCTGACGCACGCCGTCCGAGGGTTTCCCAAGGCCCTTCGGAATCCCTTCGGCGAACCGGGCACACCTTCCGGTGAGATTGTGACCTGCTTCACATCCTGTTCCTGTCAGGAAGGCGCGGGCCGCCCGGTTCAAGGGGCGTGACCGAACAAGGGCAAGCGTCGGAGCCTCGCAGACAGGAGCAGGAAATGCAGCACCGCATCATCGTCCTCGGAGCCGGCTACACCGGAGCCACGGCCGCCGGGCGCCTCGCCAAGCGGCTGCACCGCGCGGACGTCGCCGTCACCCTCGTCAACGCCGAGCCCGACTTCGTCGAACGCGTCCGGATGCACCAGCTCGCGGTCGGCCAGGAGCTCAAGCCCCGCCCCTTCGACGAGATGTTCGCGGGCACCGGCGTCGAGGTGAAACTCGCCGAGGTCACCGGTATCGACACCGACCGCGGGACCGTGACCGTCGTCGACGCGCACGGCGCCGGGGTGCAGGAACTGGAGTACGACACCCTCGTCTACGCCCTCGGCAGCGGCTGGAACTTCCAGAGTGTCCCCGGTACCGCCGAGCATGCCCACGAGATCTCCGGGCGCTCCGGAGCGCTCCGGCTGCGCGAGCGGCTGGCCCGCCTGGACGCGGGACAGCCCGTGGTGGTCGTCGGCGGCGGACTCACCGGCCTGGAGGCCGCGACCGAGATCGCCGAGACCCGCCCGGACCTGGACGTCGCCCTCGTGGCCCGTTGTGGCTTCGGCGACTGGCTCTCCGACAAGGGCCGAGGACATCTGCGGAAGGTCTTCGCCGGGCTCGGCATCACCGTGCACGAGCACACCACCGTCACCGCCGTCGAGGCCGACCGCGTCCTGACCGACGACGCGTCCGTCCCGGCCGCGGTCACCGTATGGGCCACCGGCTTCGCCGTCCACCCGATCGCCGCGGCCAGCACGCTGGAGGTCTCCGGCACGGGCCAGATCGTGGTCGACGCGACCATGCGCTCGGTCTCGCACCCGGAGGTGTACGCCGTCGGCGACGCGGCCCTCGTGACGGGTCCCGGCGACAAGCCGCTGCGGATGTCGTGCGCCTCGGGCGTGCCCACCGCGTGGCAGGCCGCCGACGTCATCGCTGCCCGCCTGACCGGCGGAAAGCTCCCGAAGGTCCCGATCCGCTACTTCCAGCAGTGCGTCTCGCTCGGCCGCAAGGAGGGCCTGATCCAGTTCGTCACCGCGGACGACCAGGCCGTCCCCAAGGCGCTCACCGGCCGCCTCGCCGCCCTCTACAAGGAAGTCATCTGCAAGGGCGCGGCCTGGGCGGTCGCCCACCCGACAGTGGGTCTGCCGGTCCGCCGCCGCCGGACGGTACAGCCGGCGAGCGGGGCGGGCCAGGTGGGTCAGGTGGGTGCGGGGAGCCCTGCGGGGCAGGCGGACTCGGCGGTGAAGGCCTCGGCTTGAGCCGTACGGCGCGGGTGGCCCCGGACAGCCGGGCTCGACCCGTACGGCGCGGCCTGGCCGTACGGCGCGGCCTGGCCGTACGGCGGAACGGGGCGCCCGACAGGAAGGGGCCCTACCGAGTCGCCCTCGCATCCCCGCTCACACCCGAGCCTTCGCAGCCCATGGTGTGACGCCGGCGGCAGACGATCGTGAACAGTACGACTTCGTACACAGGGCCCAGGGGGGCGTCTTCTCCCCCCGGGGCCCTGTGTAGCGTCCGGAGCACCGCTGCCGCGCCCGCGGACTACTGGCCCGGACTACTGGCCCGGACTACTGGTAGAGCTTGATGCTGTTGATCGGCGTGATGTCGGCCACGCCGACGACGTAGCTGTTGATGATCAGGCCGGTGCAGTTCGCGCCGTTGTACCCGTAGCACAGTCGGGCCTTCGCGCCGGAGTGCTGGTTGTTGAAGACCCACTTGGTGCCGTACTGGTTGTTCAGGTTGTGGGCGCCGTACTCGTACCAGCGGTGGCTGGGCTTGCCGGCCTTCCAGTCGGCCTCGTTCTGGTACATGCAGACATAGCCGACCTTGCAGCCCGCGTAGTCCCCTTGCCGTACTCCCAGTTCACCGGCCTGCGCCGTCGCGACGGTGGCGGCGAGAGTACCGGTGGCCAGGGCCAGGGCCACGGCGGTCCGCTTGATCTTCTTGAGCATCGTTTCCCCCTTGATGGACGAGTACGCGGCCGCGAGGTGTCGCTGTTCCGCGCCCCGGTTGCGTGTGCAGCATCCTCACAAGCGGTCCCGTGTTGCGTGAACCTCGCATGTGCGAGGTTGACGCGTCCGCCCCCTGCCTACTGCGTCTGGCGCGGACACGCACCGCTCCAGGTGCAGCACGATCGCTTCGCGGCGGAACGAGCTGCTGCAAGCTGACCCTGTTTCAGACGGCGTTCGCCAAGAACGAAGCAGAAGCTTCATACTTCAATTCCAAATAAGAGGATCCACTGATGAACACCAAAGCTTTAGCTTGGTTTCATGGATGCCGACGACGAAGATCTCTACACCGCCGAACAGCTCCGGTGGGGCGTCTCGCGCCTCGGCTCGCGGCTGCGGGCCGAACATCAGGGAAGCCCTGAACCGCTGACCCGCCTCTCCGCCTCCATCCTGGCCAACCTCAAGCACCGGGGCCCGCTCGCGATCAGTGAACTGGCGGCGATCGAAGGGGTGCAGGCCCAGTCGCTGACCAGGGTCGTGCAGGACCTGGAGCGCCAGGGCCGGGTCACCCGCCGCCGCAGCAGTACCGACAGGCGGCGCCAGGACATCGCGGTCACCGAAGTCGGGCGGCAAGCCTTGCGGGAGCATGTGAAGGACGGAAACGCCTGGCTGGCCTCGGCGCTGGCCCGGACCATGACTCCGGCGGAGCGTGGTCTGCTGCGGCTGGCGGGAGAGCTCATGCAGCAACTCGCCCTGGCCGACCTGGAGTTGACCTCACGGGCAGCACCTGGCGATGAGCACCTGCCGGGCGAGACGGGACGCGCGCGGTGACGGCCGGGCGCACGGGCCGGGCCCGAGGGGCTGTCGGGGCAGAGCCGGGGGGCGGCTCCCGCAGGGGGTTTCTCACCGTTGTCGCCGGTCTGGGAGCCGTCAGTCCGCTGGCGACGGACATGTATGTGCCGGCGTTACCGGACATGGCGCGCTCGTTGGGCACCACTGTCGTCGGCACGCAGACGACACTGACCGCGTTCTTGCTCGGCGTGATCGCCGGACAACTCGTCCTGGGCCCCATGAGCGACCTGGTCGGACGTCGGCCCATCCTGCTGTCCGGCACCTCTGCCTTCGCGGTGTTCAGCTTCGGCTGTGCGTGCGCGCCGACGATCGAGGTGATGGCCGCACTGCGGTTCGGGCAAGGCCTCGGAGGAGCCGCCGGCATCGTCGTCGGACGAGCAGTGATCGTCGACCTTTACCGTGGGGTCGAACTCTCCCGTGCCTACGCCACGTTGTCCGCGATCGGAGCGCTCGGGCCGGTGATCGCGCCGCTCCTGGGCGGCGGCCTGCTGGCCGTGGCGCCCTGGCGGTTCGTCTTCATCACGCTGGCACTCGCCGGTGCGGCCCTGGCCCTCGCAGCCGGACGGGTCGTACCGGAATCGCTCCCGCGTGAGCGCCGGGTCCGGGGCGGGGCCGGTGGGGCCCTCAGGGCCGTCGGGGCGCTGCTGTCACAGCCCGCCGTGCTGGTGCCGGTTGTGACCATGGGCTGTATGGGAGCCGCTGTCTTCGCCTACATCGCCGGGGCGACGTTCGTCCTGCACGACCTGCTGCACCTGTCGGCGACCATGGGCAGCATCGTCTACGGAGTGAACGCCCTGGCCAGCCTCGGGGCGTCCCTGCTGTACGGGAGGTGGGTCCGCGCGCGGCGACCCGAGACGCTGATGGTGATCGGGGCGGTGACCGGGCTCTGCGGCCAGCTCCTCCTCCTGGTGCTCATCGCGGTGGTTGGTGCCCAGCTGTGGGCTTTGTGTCTGTGTTTGCTGGTCACTGTCGCCTCTTTCGGCTTTCTCTTCCCGGCTTTGAGCGCCGTGGGCCAGAGCCGCGGCCGGACGGCACCGGGCACGACGTCGGCCCTGCTGGGCGTGGCTCAGTTTTCCTTCGGCGCCGCGGCCTCCCCCGTCATCGGCCTCTTCGGCACCCGCAGCGCCATCCCTATGGCGGTGGTGATGAGCAGCTTCCTGGCGCTGACGACCGTGGGTGCGATCATCTGCCGGGAGCAGGGCCGGGCGGTTGCCGGTCAGTGATCGGCTGTCAGGTCGCAATCCTTCATCTCCGATCGCACCTCGAGCACGACGTGTGTGAACGCCGGCGTGGCACGGTCGTGCAGTAGTCCGCTGTCAGCGGTCACCTCGTTCGGCGGGTCGGGCGAGAACTGACAGCGCTGTGAACTCTTTGCGATGTCGTGAGAAGGGCATGCTGCGGGGTATGGCGACCTATGACCGCATCGGTGCTTCCTACGCCGGCACCCGGCGGCCGGACCCTCGTATCGCCGCCAGGATCCGTCGGGCCCTCGGTGGTGCCGCCACCGTGATCAATGTGGGGGCCGGCAGTGGATCTTACGAGCCGTCAGAGACCGTATGGGCCGTGGAGCCCAGTGCGGTGATGATCGCTCAGCGTCCGGTTGCGTCTGCGCCGGTTCTGGAGGCGTCGGCGGAGGCGATTCCCCTGGCTGACGACTCGGCCGATGCGGTGATGGCCCTGCTGACCGTGCACCATTGGAGTGACCTGGGGGCCGGTATCGGGGAGTTGCGCCGTCTCGCCCGTCAGCGGGTTGTCATCTTCACGTTCGACCCCGATGTCAATCACCGGTTCTGGCTGCTGGAGGAGTACCTGCCGCAGGCGGCGGTGTTCGACGGCGCACGAGCGGTGGCGGTGGAGCGGCTGGTGACGCTGTTGGGAGAGGCCCGCGTCGAGACGGTCCCTGTCCCCCACGACTGCACCGACGGCTTCCTGGCCGCGTTCTGGCGCCGGCCCGAGGCCTACCTTGATCCGCAGGTGCGGGCGGGTATCTCGCTGTTCGCCCAGATCGGCGACGATGTCGTCCGCCCTGGCCTGGCCCGGCTGGAGGAGGACCTGTCCTGCGGCCGGTGGTACGACCGCCACGCCGATCTCCTCGACCGCGAAGTACTGGATGTCGGATACCGGCTTCTTGTCGCCGATCTCTAGGGACAGGTGCGTGTTCGCCCCGGTTGCGTGCAGACAGTTCAGGGCGGTGTCGGGTGCCGTAGGGACGATCAGCGGTCCCTGATCCGGCCGGCCGAGGACATCGGCCTGACGTTCAGCGCGGTCGAGCCCCGTCGCGCGAGCCGTGCGGCGCGTCGAGCGGAGCATGGAACTCCTGGACCTACGCGTGTCTGACCGTTCAAGGAACAAGTTCAGCGGAAGGGGCCGTCGGTCGCGAAGGCGTGGGCGGCGAAGCGCTTGCCCATGCGGCGGTAGGCGGCGGCGTTGGGGTGTAGGCCGTCGGTCAGGTCGTCCGCCTCGTTTGGGCCGAGCAGTTCTCGTCCGTCGAGATAGTGGAGGTGGGGGTCGGAGGCCTGTCGTGCCGCGGCGATCCGGGCGAGCTCGGCCCGGACCACCGTCAACGACAGTGCGCCGCCGGCCACATCGGCCGGGTCGCCCAGGGCAGCGATCCTCCCGTCCGGTCCGGTCGTGATCGGGCCTGGAACCTGCTCAAGGGCCGGACAGCTCACCGGGGAGATCAACAGCAGCGGAGTGTCCGGGTGACCCTCCCGGATCGTGTCCAGAAAACCGTGTACCGCCGGGCCGAACGTCCGCAGCCGGAACGCGGACAGGCCCACGACGTTGATGCCCACCTTGAGGCTGATCAGCCCGGCGGGCATGTCGCGGATCGTCCGGGCGACATAGGGATCCAGCAGAGCGTTGCCCGCCTGACTGAGGTTGATCACCTCGACCCCGCCGAGCGCAGCCGCCACCACCGGCCAGGTCCCGGTCGGGCCGTCGGCGTCGATGCAGTGGCTGATGGAACTGCCGTGGTGCACCCAGCGGCGCCGCCCGTCCGGCAGCGGCTCCAGCACGACGCCGTCAGCGCGCAGTGCCACCAGTTCCGTCGGGGTCTGCTGTGGAAGCCAAAACTCGACGTCCTTCATGCCGGCCGGCAGCCCGGCGAACCGTACGGTCCCGGGCTTGCCCGGGATGAGTCGCTGTACGGCCCTGGGGCCGGCCATCCGCAGCACGTTGCCCACCGGCGCCTGACAGCGCCCGACCAGGGCACCGTCCACCAGCAACTCCAGCATCCCGGTCGGGCGAGGGTGGGGGTCGCCGTCGAGCCGGCCGGTGGAGGTGAGCACCTCGAACTCCAATGCGCTCGCATCGGTGCGGAACACCAGCCGGACCCCCGAAGGCATCACGGTCACTCCGTGGACCGACGGGTCCTGGTACTGCTCCTTGGTCCACGCGGGCAGCCGGCGCGGCATCACCCCTGTCGGTGTGGTCTCCAGGTCCAGCGCACCCCGTATCTCCACCGGCCCGTCCACCAGCGGAACCGTCCGCATCACCCCCGTCACCGCTGCTGTCCCAGGTCGACGTGGTGCGGGGACGGCCTCAGCCCGGTGTGTGTGTCCGCGTGGTTCATCGACGCCCGCCGAACTCCCAGTCGTGGACCTCGATGTCCGCGTACCGGTCGGCAGTCAGGACTGCGCGTGCCGTATCCGGGTCCGGGGCCCTGAGCAGCACCGCCGTACCCAGCCATGTGTCGCCGTCGTCGGACAGCAGCGGCCCGTACGCGATCAGCTCGTCCCTGTCGGACGGCAGGGCGAGGTCGGCTGCCCGGCCCGTGCCGAGGCCGAGCACCAGGTACCGGTTGCCCTCGCTCGGGCCACCGGGAAAGTCCCACATGGTGCGCCCCAGTACGTTGCGCCACCGGCGCAGCAGCACGTCCCGGTACGCGCCGGCCTGGTAGTTGGGCTCGTCGAAGGCGAACGCGCGGGCAGCGGCCGGATCGGGCAGATCGACGATGTGCACGCTTCCCGTGGGCGTTTCACCATCATCGGCGAAGGTCGGGCCGCGAGCGATCAGCTCCTTCGCGTACCGGTCCATGTAGGACCAGTGTTCCTCCAGCAACTCCTCGCGTAAGGCGAGGGAGCCCGGCCGGTCTCGGTGGTAGCAGAAGTACTCCATGACCATGAACCCTTCCTCACCGAGGGCATCATCTCAACCGGCTTTGCGGCGTAGCCCCTCCGCATGGAACGGACGCCGACCTTGACCAGCAGGTCCAGGAGGCCGGCTCAGACGACAACGAGGCCGGCGTCGCTCTGCTGGGTCAGGCGCCGCCGGGAACGTCACCGGCTCCCGCCTCGGCCGGCCGGCCCGCCAAGGCGTCATCATCCAGCCCGGACGCGGCCCGTACGAGAAGCGGATGCAACGGTCGCTCAGCGGGCTGGGATCGGCATGGTCGACGGCCGCCACTCTCGCCTGATCAGCCCGAACACCCAAGAGTCGGATACCTCGCCGTTCACGACGCAGTCTTCCCGCAGCGTCCCTTCCCGCACGAATCCGACCTTCTCCAGAACTCGTGCGGACGCCACGTTGCGCGTATCGGTCTCAGCCTGAACTCGATTCAGGTCCAGTGTGTCGAATGCCCATTGCAGCACGGCGTGCGCGGCTTCCGTCGCATAGCCGTGGCCCCACATCGCATCGCCGAGGACGTAGCCCAGCGACGCGCTGCGGTAGTCCGGGTTCCATCCGGTCAGACCGCACCAGCCGACGAAGGCCCCATCAGAAACACGGTCGATGGCCACCCGCACCCCGGTGCCTTCGTCCGCCATCTTCCGGCACGTCGCGACGAAGCGTTCGGCTCGAGCCCTTTCGGTCCACGGCGGGGAGTCCCAGTAGCGCAGCACGTGGGCGCTGCTGTGCAGTGCGAAGAGGGGATCCACGTCGGTGTCGGTGAAGGGGCGCAGTCGCAGGCGAGCGGTGTGCAGTACGGGGGTGGCCAAAGTCATGCGCACCATCTTGCGTCCTCGTGGGACGGGCAGAACATCGAATATCCGATCCGGACCTCGCCCAGTAGGCGCGGGGACTTACAGAAGCAACCTCCGGGCGGACTTGTGGCCGAGCCCTGCGATCCTCGGGCGGCGTCCGCTACGAGGCGACGGTGCTGGTCGCAGCCGTGAACCCGTGGCCGTGACCAGCACCGTCGCAACGGCCCTCAGACGACGTCGAATTCATTGCCCTCAGGGTCCTGCATGGCGGCGGCGTAGAACCCCATGTCGGGCTCATCCTTGATCCGCAGCACGGTGGCACCAGCCTTCACCAGCCGTTCCACCGTGGCCTTGACCCGCTGTGCGCGGACGTCCAGGGGGACGTCACGGCCCCCGCCGACCTTCAGGTCGAAGTGCCACCGATTCTTGGCGACCTTCGGCTCCGGAACCTGCTGGAACCACACCCTCGGCCCTCGTCCCGCAGGGTCGATGATCGACTCCGGAATGTCCCCGGCACCGGCCGGCAACTCCGCCTCGGGCACCCCCATCGCCGCCCAGTAGGCACGCCAGGTGGCGTGACCGCTCGGCGGAGGCTCAGGCACGTACCCCAGGGCCTCGGCCCAGAATGTCACCATTCTCTGCGGATCGGAGCAGTCGATCGTCAACTGCACTGTCATCTCCATACTCGGAGCATCTCAGAGAGGTCTGACAATCGATCCGCTTCCGCAGCACCCCTGAAGGGCAGCCCTGGCACAGACGCAGGACTCTGCTGGTGTTCCTGACGCTCGCCGGCGTGAACTCACCCCTGATCTTCCCTGGATCGATCAGCGCGCGGGAGGCACAACGCCCAGCGCGGTCGGCGGCCGACCGGTCGTCTTCTGGCGGCCGGGGTGCAAGTACTGCGTACGACTGCGGGTCCGACTGAGCCGCAGCGCCCGCCAGTCGCACTGGGTCGACATCTGGCGCGACCCGTCAGGCGCGGCAGCGGTGAGAGCAGCCGACGACGGCGACGAGACCGTGCCGACCGTCGTCGTGGCGGGCCAGTCACAAACCAACCCCGACCCCGAGTGGGTGCGCGATCAGCGCTCCTCCTCCGCGTGATCAGCAACCGCGAACCGCGTCATCCGCCTGGGGCGACCAGAACGGTTGGAACACCTGGGTGGCCGAAAATCTCAGTTGATCCGGCCCCTGGCGTATAAACACTGGCTGTCGTCTCGGTTGATCTGCTCTGCTTCCGGCGTTTCGAGTCGGACCAGTGGAAGAGCGTGCGAGAGATGACCATGCACGAGGACCAGGTGGACGTGACCACCGAAACCGTCGCGACGTTGGTCCGGGAACAGTTCCCTCAGTGGAGCGGCCAGGCGATCCGGCTCCTGCCGTCGACCGGGACGGTCAACGCCATCTTCCGCATCGGGAACGACCTCTCCGCGCGATTCCCACTGCGTCTGGCCGATGCCGCCGAGGCGCTGGCGATTCTGGAACAGGAAGCCATGGCGAGCGCGGAGTTGGCGAAGGTGTCCAGGTTCCCCGCCCCGGAACCCGTCGCCTTGGGAAAACCTGGAGCGGGTTACCCCATGCCGTGGTCGGTCCAGACATGGCTGCCGGGAACGGTCGCCTCGGACGCCGACCCGAGTGGGTCGGACGCCTTTGCCGAGGACCTTGCGGCCTTCATCGCAGCCCTGCGGGAGGCCGCGACGCGGGGGCGGCCTTTCAGCGGCGAGGGTCGTGGCGGTGTTCTCGCCCACCACGACGATTGGATGGCGACATGCTTCGAGGAGAGTGAAGGGCTGCTCGACGTGCCCCGGCTGCGCCACGCGTGGAGCCACTTTCGGCGGTTGCCGCGTACGGGTGCCGACGTGATGAGCCATCGTGACCTGATCCCCGGCAATGTACTGGTCGCGGGCGGCCGGCTCAGCGGCGTACTCGACACCGGCGGCTTCGGCCCGGCCGACCCCGCGCTGGATCTGGTCAGTGCCTGGCACCTTTTGCAGTCAGGCCCGCGGAAAGTGCTCCGGCGGGCACTGGGCTGCGACGATCTGGAGTGGGAACGAGGCAAGGCATGGGCGTTCGAACAGGCGATGGGTGTTGTCTGGTACTACGTCGAGAGCAATCCGACGATGAGCAGGATGGGACGGCGCACACTCGACCGCATTCTGGAGTCGATGGAGTGATGCCGCCGCGGCCATAGGCCGTGACGAGGCCGATCGCTTGCCACCATGAAGGCATGGAGCACGAGGTGCCGTTGTCCGGCGGACGCATCACCCCAGACGTCGTCAGGGTCGGCAATACCGTCCGGCGACCGGCCAGCGCGTCGTCCCCGTTCGTCGCGGAGCTGCTCCGTCACCTCCAGCTGCAGGGGTTCACCGGCGCCCCGCGCCACCTCGGGTTCGACGCGGCCGGTCGTGAGATCCTCAGTTATCTGCCCGGCTGGGTGCCCGCCCGCTTCCAGCAGTGGGCCGACCCCCAGGTGGCCGTCGCCGGCTCCTTGCTCCGTGCCTTGCACGACGCCACCCGGGGCAGCCGCCTCGCCGGTCGGCGCCCCGTGATCTGCCATCACGACCCAGGGCCGAACAACATGGTCTTCGTGGACGACGCCCCGGTCGCCTTCATCGACTTCGACACCGCCGCCCCAGGTGACCCGCTCGAAGACCTCGGCTATATGGCGTGGACCTGGTGTATCTCCTCCAAACCCGAAGCGCCGCCCGCCATCGCGCAAGCCGCGCAGGTACGCCTCCTCGCGGATGCCTACGGACTCGACTCCGTCTCCCGCTCCCGCCTCGTCGACGCCGTACTCGACCGGCAGACCCGTAACGTCCAGTGGTGGCGGAGCCACCTCACGCGCCCACGCCCGCGCGTTGCCGACGACGCCCGGATCACGGAACGCATCCATTGGTCCGAGCGGGAGCGCACCTACACCGCAGCCGAGCGCGAGATCTTCACGGCAGCCCTGCACTGAGCAGGGACGTCGCTCGCCTGGTCCTCTGACCTGGGCGCCTGATCCTCGGCGGCGTGAAATCGCGTGCCATCACGGCTCGATGGCACGCGCTCAGGAACCGGCGACACGGCACACAGGCCAAAGGACGTCGACCCACGGTCGGTTGTCACGGGGAGGCTTCTATACATATCGCGTATACGTGGTATGTATAGTGCGGGTCATGTCCATCGGTCACACTCTTCTCGGGCTCCTGGAATCAGGCCCGCGCCACGGCTACGACCTCAAGCGGGCCTTCGACGAGAAGTTCGGTCACGACCGGCCGCTGCACTACGGCCAGGTCTACTCGACGATGTCCCGGCTGCTGAAGAACGGCCTCGTCGAGATCGACGGAATCGAGGCGGGCGGCGGGCCCGAGCGTAAGCGCTACGCGATCACCGACGCCGGCATCACCGACGTACAGCGGTGGCTGGCGACCCCGCAGAAACCGGAGGAATATCTCCAGTCGGCCCTCTACACCAAGGTCGTCCTCGCCCTGCTCACCCGGCGCGACGCCGCCGGGATCCTCGACATCCAGCGCTCCGAGCATCTGCGCGGCATGCGGATCCTCACCGACCGCAAGCGCAAGGGCGAGCTGGCGGATCAGCTGATCTGCGACCACGCCCTGTTCCACCTGGAAGCGGACCTGCGCTGGCTGGAGTTGACCGCCGCCCGACTCGACAGACTCCGTGACGCCGTGACGCCGTGACCCGATGACGGCCTCTCCCCCAGCGCGCTCTCCAGGCCGCTTTCCGTCTGCGGCAGCCGCGGGTGGGCTTCCCGGCCGGGTGGGGCCTCGGCAGGTGTGGGGCCTCGACGGCTTCAAGATCGATTGTCAGTGGTGGGTGAGAGCATCTGGGTATCGAGTCGGATGAGGGGGAGTTGTCATGTCCGGAAGCCAGAACTACATCAACCACGTCGCTCTCGTGCTGGATGCCAGTTCGTCCATGTCGCACCTGAGCCGCAAGGTCGTGGAGGTGGCTGACCAACAGATCGCCTATCTGGCCCGCCGATCGCAGGAGTTGGACCAGGAGACCCGTGTCACGGTGTACGTCTTCGCGGACCGGGTGGAGTGCGTCATCTACGACAAGGACGTGCTGCGGATGCCGTCCCTGAAGCAGTTGTACCGGGCCGGCGGGATGACGGCGCTGCTGGCAGCGACGCTCAAGTCGCAGCGGGAACTGGCGCAGACGGCTCAACTCTACGGAGACCACAGCTTCCTGACGTTCGTGCTCACGGACGGGCAGGAGAACGCCAGCCATCGGTGCCCGGATGCCCACGGCAGGGACCCGCGCGCTCTGGTCGGGGCCGTGGCCGAGATGATCGACAGGCAGGAGGACAACTGGACCCTGGCCGTTCTCGTGCCGGATCAGATGGGCAAGCGCGAGGCCATGCAGTGCGGCTTCCCGAAGGACAACATCGCCGTCTGGGACGCCACGAGCACTCAGGGGCTGGAGGAGGCCGGGCAGGTCATCCAGCAGGCCACCGAGCAGTTCATGGTGGGTCGCTCCCGGGGTATCCGCGGATCGCGGGCGGTGTTCTCCACGGGTGGGCAGGCAGTCAACAAGGACACCATCAAGGCAGCCGGTCTGACCCCGGTGGATCCGTCGGCCTACCAGCTGATCCCGGTGGCCCGTGACGCGGCGATCCGCGACTGGGTCACCGAGTGCGGGCACACGTACCGCACCGGTGGTGCGTTCTACCAGCTGAGCAAGTCGGAGAAGATCCAGGCGCAGAAGCAGATCGCGGTGCTGGAGAAGAAGACGGACCGTGTGTACACGGGTCCGCAGGCACGGGCGTTGCTGGGCCTGCCGGACACGGAGATCCGCGTCAAGCCGGATCACAACGACGAGTTCACGATCTTTGTGCAGAGCACCAGCGTGAACCGGAAGCTCGTGAAGAACACGCGACTTCTGCTCATGCTCTGAACCCCTGCGATCCCGTGGGTGGGCGCGCTGCAGCGTTGTCGGCGGCTGCCCGCCGGTCATCTCCGTGGGCAGCGCCGGGCGCGCTGCCCACGGTGCCCGCCCGATCGCCCGGGACAGACGCCGGGCCGCCCCGGGCAACTCACGCGGCGGCCCGGAACTGCTCATCCGATCGAGAAGGTGGCGCCGGGTGCGGCATAGTCGACCGGACCGTCGAACCGGGTCGAGGCGCGTGCCACCGCTTGTTGCGGGGTGAGGAATCGTCCGACGTGGGTGACGATCAGTCGGCCGGCCCGGGCCGCGCCGGCCGTGTTCCCGGTGTCTTCGGGCGTGTGATGCACCTGGTCGCCCTCGGCAGGTGCTTGGGCGCTCTCTGCCTCGCACAGCAGCGCATCGCAGCCCTCGGCCAGCCGCGTGAGGTTCTCGCACGGCGCCGTGTCCCCGGAGTAGACCAGCGACCGGCCCTCGGCCTCGATGCGCACGGCGAAGGCCGGGATGCCGTGCGCCACTGCGCGGCTAATAAGAGTGAGGGCGCCGATGCGGGCCTGGTGCCCGTCGTCCAGCTCATGGACGGCGAAGGCGGACTCGATCGGGCTGCGCGTCGGGCTGTTGGTGAGGAAATGGGCCAGCCGGTCGGCGATGCCCGGCGGCCCGAACAGGGGGATGGGCGCGGCGAGTTGTATGTCCGCGTAGAGCGCCGCGTAGTAGGCGGTGAGCAGGTCCGCGCTGTGATCGGCGTGCAGATGCGAAATCCAGATCGCGTCCACCTCGTCGAGGCGGACATGACGCTGCAGCTGCGCCAGTGTCCCGCTGCCGGCGTCCATCCACACCCGAGTGCCGCCGCTGGAAACCAGGTAGCCGGAACACGGGTTGTCGACGCTCGCATAGGGCGTCGCACTGCCCAGCACGGTGAGGCGGAGAAGATCACTGTCCATCGAGGAAGCTTATAGAACTCTTGATCCACAGCCGGGTGCGACCGCTCGGGACCGCCACCGCGCGATGCGAAACCCACCCGACTTGAGACGAGCCGTCTCGTCTTGCTATGGTGACGGTATGCGCTTCTTCTACTTTCTCTGAGTCCGGGCACGGCCGACGCCGCCGTTTCTGCTGCCCGTAGACCCTTCGCATCCCAGGGAAAGTCACATGCGCGAACGCGCTCATACCGCCGAACCCACTGCAGTGGCGCAGCTGTCCGTCAAGGACGTCACCAAGTCCTACGGCACCCGGACCGTCCTCGACCAGGTCTCCTTCACCGTCCGGCCGGGCGAGAAGGCCGCCGTCATCGGTGAGAACGGCTCCGGCAAGTCCACCCTGCTGCGGCTGCTCGCCGCGGCCGAGACGCCGGACGCCGGCGACATCACCGTGAGTTTCCCCGGTGGCCTCGGCCACCTCGCCCAGACCCTCGACCTCGTCCCGGACTGCACCGTCCGGGACGCGATCGATCTCGCCCTGACCGAACTGCGCGACATGGAGCGCAGGTTGCGCGCCGCGGAGGAGCGACTCGGCGAGGCGTCGGAGGACGAACTCGCCGTGTACGGCGAGCTGTTGACCGCGTACGAGGAGCGCGGCGGCTACGAGGCGGACGTCCGCGTCGACACCGCCATGCACGGCCTCGGGCTCGCCGGGATCACCCGCGACCGAATCCTCGGCTCGCTCTCCGGTGGCGAGCAGTCACGGCTGGCCCTGGCCTGCGTGCTGGCCGCCGCCCCCGAGCTGCTGCTCCTGGACGAGCCGACGAACCACCTCGACGCGACGGCGGTGCGCTGGCTGGAGGAGCGGCTGCGCGCGCACCGCGGCACCGTCGTGGCGGTCACCCACGATCGCGGCTTCCTGGAGAACATCGCCACCACGATCCTTGAGGTGGACCGGGATGCCCGCACGGTGCACCGCTACGGCGACGGCTGGGCCGGCTACCGCTCAGCGAAGGCCGCCGCCCGGCGCCGGGCGGAGCAGGAGTACGCGGACTGGCTGGAGGAGGTGGCCCGTACCGAGAATCTGGTCGAGGCCGCCGGGAAGCGGCTCGCCACCACCGGCAAGGACCCACGGCAGGGCTTCGGCAAGCACCGCCGCTCGCACGAGGCGAAGCTCGGCGGACAGGTGCGTGCGGCCCGGGAGCGGCTGGCCCACCTGCGGCGCAACCCGGTGGCGGCGCCGCCGCAGCCGTTGCGGTTCACAGCGGCGCTCACGGCGATGGGCGGCGAGCGTCCCGTCGCGGCCCCGCTCGCCGAACTGGATGCCGTGGCGGTCGGCGAACGGCTGTTTCTGGAGGGGCTGTTGACGATCGCGCCCGGGCAGCGGCTGCTGGTCACAGGTGAGAACGGGGCCGGCAAGACGACCCTGCTGCGTGTCCTGGCGGGCGACCTGGAGCCGGAATCGGGCACGGTCCGCCGCCCCGCCCGGATCGGCTACCTGGCGCAGGAACTGCCCGCGCGCTCCACACGGCTCCCGCTGCTGGCCGCCTTCGCGGCCGGGCGCCCAGGGTTGCCGGAGGAGTACGCCGAACAGTTGCTGACGCTGGGGCTGTTCCGTGCGGAGGATCTGCACGTGCCGGTGGCCGCGCTGTCCGCCGGGCAGCAGCGCCGGCTTCAGATCGCGGTCCTGGTGACCCGGCCCGCCGACCTCCTCGTGCTCGACGAGCCGACGAACCACATCGCGCTCGACCTGATCGAGGACCTGGAATCGGCGCTCGCGGCCTACCCCGGAGCAGTGGTCGCGGTCTCCCACGACCGAGGCTTCCGCAAGCGGTTCCCCGGGGAGCGGCTGGAACTGCGCGACGGCCGCACGTACTGAGCCCGCCCCCGCCTGGGGGCCGTACTGCCTGCTTTGTCACGTACGTATCTAGACCTGCGCGGTTCGCCGGTTCACGGTAGTCCCTCCTATCCGCCCTATCCGCCTGGAGGGGATCCAGCAGTGAGACGTAGGCGATTTGTGGCAGGGGCGATCGGCACGTTCTCGGGGCTCGCGCTCGGCCCGGCAACGGCGCGGGCCGAGGTGCCGACGCCCCGCACGCAAGGCTGGCAGGCCGTGCCGGCGCCGGGCAGTACTCCGGCCGCGCAACTGCGCCGTATCGCCGCGGCCGGACCCCGGCTGGCCTGGGCGGTCGGTGAGGAGGGCCGGGCCGGGCCGTCGCAGGGGCGAGCCCTGGCCATGCTGTGGAACGGAAGCGCCTGGACGAAGACCGACCTGACGCATCTCGGCCACACGCGGTTGCTCGATGTCGCCGGTACCTGCTCGGCCGCCGCGTGGAGTGTGGGCCAGCCCGTCGGGACCGGCAGCGCGCTGTTGCGCTGGGACGGAACCACCTGGCGGGAGGCGGCGTTCCCGGGCGCGGGAGAGACCAACGCTCGGCTGAACTCGGTGGCGGTGGACTCCGACCGGCAGCTCTGGATCTGCGGGAGCCGAGGCGGCGGCGCCGGTCTGCTGTACGGCGACGGGGGCGGGGAGGTGTGGCGCTGGCTGGACCCGCTGCCCGTCACGAGCGCGAACCTGTACCGGGTGGTGGTGCGTTCGCACGGAGAGGCCTGGGTCGGCGGGGACCAGTCGAACGGCGGAGGCTGGTCCGGACTGGTGGCCCGCTGGGACGGGGCGTGGACGGTGCTGCCCCCGGTCGCGGGCCTGCGTCTGGGCATCGCCGATCTTCACGTGGCCGGGCCGGACGACGTCTGGGCGGTGGGTACCGAGGCCGGCATCGGCGGCCCGCCCGGCCGCCCGGGCAACCCCGTCCTGTGCCACTGGGACGGTACGGCCTGGACTCGGGTGGAAGCGGGCTTCACCGTCGGGTCGTTGAGCGGCATCGCGGGTGACGCTCAGGGCCGTGCCGCGTGGATATCGGGCTGGAACTACCGGGACCAGAGCCGTAGTACGTATCTGCGCCGCGACGGCGACGCCTGGACCCTCGTTCAAGGTCCGGCCGGGCCGGCGCCGGCGCCGTATCTCAACGACGTGACGTCCGTTCCAGGCACCGGAGGGTTCTGGTCGGTCGGCATGACGAGTCCCACTCCGGCTCCGCCGACCGAGGCCTACACGGAGCGCCTCGACGGCTGAGGCGATCGGTACGCGTCGGCGGATCTCGGCGGGATCATCGCCGCGCCGGGGGTCAGCGTCCGTGCCGGCCGTGGAGGAACGCGATGAGAACGGCTGTGAGTTCCGCTGCCGCGTCCTCCTGGACGAGGTGACCCGCGTGGGCGATCGGCTCAAGCCGCGCGCCCGGGATCAGGGCGGCGAGCTCCCGCCCCTTCTCCGGCGGAATCCAGGTGTCGCTCTGGCCCCAGCAGATCAGCGTCGGGACGGTGATCTCGGCGTACCGGTGCTGGACCTCGTCGGTGTAGCGCTGGTCGGCCTGGGCGATCTGCCGGTAGAAGGCCGCTTGGCCGGGCTCGCCCAGCCAAGGCTGGACGAGCCGGTCGAGAACCGCGGGGTGCAGGCCGGGGCCGCTGGCGGAACCGACGTACTCACGGACGAGGGCCTGGTGCAGTGGGGGCGGCAACTGCTCGAAGACCTCGGCGTGCTCGCGGACGAGCCGGAAGAACGGGGACCCCCACGGCGCCAGAGCCACCGGGTCGACCAGGGCGAGGGCTTGGTAGCGGGCACCGTGCAGCAGGTGGGCCCGCAGGGCGACGGCGCCGCCGAAGTCGTGCGCGACGACGAGTGGCTCCTCCAGGCCCCAGTGGCTCAGGAGTTCGGTGAAGACGCGGCCCTGGGCGGACAAGGACACGTCCTGGTCCGCGGACTTCTCCGACTCGCCGTAGCCGGGCATGTCCCAGACGAAGACCTGGTGGTCCCGGGCGAGGGAACGGGCGATGGCGCGCCAGACGTAGGAGGAGAACGGTGTGCCGTGCAGCAGGACGACCGGCGGCCGGTCGGGGTGTCCCAGCCGGTCCCAGCGAACCTCACCGGCGGTGCCGGCAAACGTCCTGGTCAGCTGCCACTCGCTCATGCTTGCCCCTCCGCTTTCCGTCCCTGCCGTCCGTCGAGGAACAACGTGGCCACCCGCTCGGCGAGAGCGTCCTCCGTCATCGTGATCTCGACCTGGATGGCGGGCAGTCGGAGGCGGCGGGTCTCCGTCCGGAGGCGACTGGTGAACATCTGATCACGTTCGGCGAGGTTGCGGGCGGCCTTGGCCGGATCGCTGGTGTTCCGGACGAAGCCCTCGCCCGCCGCGGCTCGGCTGCGGAAGACGGTCCGGCGGAACTCGGGGGTGGGCAGGAGCCAGACGGCGTGTCCGGGAGCGGCGAGCAGCGGTTTCACGAGGTGCGGCAGCAGCCGGAAGCCCTCGACGACGACGCACGGCTCCTGCGGCAGCCGGAGGAGGTCTTCGACGATCAGGCCGAAGGCCTCGCCGCGATACCAGTGGAACGTGTCGAGCATCGCTTCCGGGGACCGGTTCACCCATCGGTCGTCCATGTCCATGGCCATGAACCGGTGCAGGAAGGGGGCCTCCTGGGGTGTGGTCCGCCGAGCGTGCTCCCCCATCACGTCGTCGGTGGCGTAGAGACGCCAGCCCTTGCGGTCCGCGAGGCGACGGGCGATCGTCGACTTCCCGGCTCCGCTGCCGCCGCCGATCCAGTAGACGTGCCGCAGCCGTGCGGGCAGCGCCGCTGCGTCGGTCACCTCTTCGTCCTGTCCGGGCCCCATCCCTCTCCCCTGCGGTAGGCAGCTTCGATGCGATGAAGCCCAGTCTGGCGGCTCGTCAGTCGGTGGGTCCCGTCGACACCTCGGCGCACAGGTACGGACGCGCGAGCAGCAGGCCGGTGCCGGTCAGGGCGATGCCGAAGTAGACCGGCGCGAGGTGGAGGAAGTCGGTGTAGTGGATCGCGCCGTGCACCACGACGGCCGGGAGGAAGCCCGCGGTCGCCGCCGCGGTCAGGGTCCAGAACACCCAGCTCTCACCGCGTCGCCAGCCCCACGCGCTGAGCAGCGTGATCGCGACGGCGGCGGACATCAGCGCGCCGCCGAAGCCCGCCCGGTCGTGGGCGACGAAGGGCACCAGCCGTGGGTTGACGGCTTCCAGCACGGGTGTGCTGGTGCCCAGGAAGATCAGGTCGCTCGGCACGAACACCCCGGTCAGACCGACCACCGAGATCACCGCTCCGCCGGCGAACAGCCCCGCTCCGGTGACGATGAGCAGCAGCTGGCCGACCAGCGCCCGCCGCCGCTCCGGCTCCGGCCCTTCGGGCGCGAGGCACCATCGCGGCGCGTGCGGGGTCCGGCGTACGGCGGCCAGGTACATCGGGAACAGCACGACGGCGGTGGCGGTGTGCAGGGGTTCCACGAATCCGGTGGCCAGGAAGTAGAACAGGGTGGGGAAGCCGATCGCCCCCGAGATCAGGTACACCTCGCGGGCCCAGGGCCAGCCGCGTCTGATTCCGCCCACGGCGAGGCCGGTGTAGAGGGCGCCGATCGCCACCATGGTGCCGGCCATGGTGATCCGGTCGTGCTGGAGGAAGTGCACGAGGTGGTGGTTGGCGGCATGGAGTTCGTGCAGGGTCATGCCGAGGTAGTCCCGGTCGTACCAGAGCAGCACCGGCCCGAGTGTGATCACCGCGGCGCCGAGTCCGGCGCCCGTCATGCCGAGCCCGACGAGCAGCGCCCACCACCAGACGGGCCAGCGGCGCGGGTCGCGGCCGAGGTCCCGCAGGCGCGGAGCGGGCGCCGTGGGCGTGGCGGCCTCGGTGACTCGTGCGAACCAGCCGGGTCCGGCGTCGACGAGCACCTCGGGGCGGGCGAGTACGACGGTGTCCGGATCGGCGAGCGCGGCCGCCGCGGCGGTGACCGACGGGTCGGACACGCGGACCACGTGCGGGGCGTCGTCGGCGGTGAACCCGTCGACATGCGGCTTGAGAGCGGCCTCGGTCGCCGGGTCGCAGGCCCGGACGAGCAGCGGGATCGAACGCCCGGCAGCGGCCTGCCGTACGGTCTCCACGTCGGCGGCCGACACGGGCGACACCTCGACGACGCCTGCCCCGAGCGGGGGCATGGCGCGGATCGTTTCGCGGGCGAGCGAGGGCGGCACCGATATGCCCAGGCGGACGGTCAGGGGCACGCCGGCCGTCTCGCCGGCGAGCCGCTTCGGTGGATGGCGGTGGCCGAAGCCCCGGGCGATCAGCCGTGCGCCGACGGGGCGGGAGCCGATCGAGGACAGCAGCCGCAGCGCGGTGCGCTGCGAGCGGCGCTCGCCGAGGACGGCGGCGGCCGCGCCGCGCAGCGGGTGGTACGTCCAGTCCGGCATCAGTGGCCCTCGCTCCGGGTCTCGATCCGTGTCGTGGTCGCCGGGTCGCCGGGCGGGGTCCAGCCGAGGATCGGCGTCATGGATCGCAGCGTGGCCCGCGTCGGCGTCAGCCGGGCGGCCGTGTCACGCAGCAGTACGGCGGGCGGCCACGACAGCTGGCCGACCGTGCCGAGGCGGGCGGAGCGGCGGGCGACGGCCTGGGTGCGAGGGCGGCGCTGCCTGTCGTACGAGGTGAGCGCGGCGGTGATGTCCGGGGTGCCGTCGAGGCAGTGGGCGAGGGTGACCGCGTCCTCCAGGGCCTGGCACGCGCCCTGGCCCAGATTGGGGGTCATCGCGTGGGCGGCGTCGCCCAGCAGCGCGACGCGACCGTGGGCGAACGAGGGCAGCGGCGGCAGGTCGTACAGGTCGTGTCGGAGCACCGTGTCCGGCGGGACGGCGGCCAGCAGGGCGGGGACGGGATCGGGCCAGGACCCGAACCGGCGCAGCAGTTCGGCGTGCTCGGACGTACCGGAGGCCGCTGCGGCGGGCAACGACGCGGTGGCGAAGCAGTACATCCGCCCGCCCGGCAGCGCCGTGTAGCCGAACCTCTCGCCGCGGCCCCAGGTCGCGGCGCCTTCGGCGGGCGGGTCGGCGAGGGGGTCGGTGACCATGCGCCAGGCGGTGTAACCGGCGTACCGGGGGCCCTCCGCCGCAGGCCACAGGGCGCAGCGGACCACGCTGCGCAGGCCGTCGGCGCCGATCACGAGGTCGGCCCGGGACTCGCCGCCACGGTGTTCGACGATCACCCCGCCGGCCTCGTCGCGGACGGCGGACACCTCGCTGCCCGGCCGCAGGCTGTCGGCGGGCAGTGCCGCGGCGAGCGCCCGTAGCAGGTCGGCGCGGTGCAGGACGACCAGGGGGTGGCCGAAGCGGCGGGTCAGTTCCGCGTTGTCCGTACGGGACAGCCAGCGGCCCCGCCGGTCGCGTACCCCGCCGGTGGCCTCGACGGCGCCGAGCGCCCGGACGGTGCCGGCCAGGCCGAGCGCCTCAAGCGCGCGCAGCGCGTTCGGCCACAGGGAGATGCCGGCGCCGATCTCGGTGAACGCCGGGGCTCGTTCCAGCACCTCCACGCGCCAGCCCCGGCGGTGCAGGGCGATGGCCGCCGCGAGGCCGCCGATCCCGCCGCCGACGATGGTCGCGGCACGCTGCGGCATGGGTCCTCGCTCTGGGGTCTGGGCGCCGCCCTCGGTCGGGTGGCCGTCGATCCGCTGCCCGAGCGGCGTGCGATGCGACGCAGGGCTGCTGAGCAGCGCTCATAGCAGCATGTCGACAGATGCGTGTCAACGTGCGGCAGGGTAGGCGAGCTCGTGCCGGGGGCAGCGCCCCGGGGTCCGAGGGAGGGAGGGGCGGGTCCGCGCGCTGTCCCGACGGACCGTGCGCCCCGGGCCGGACCGCCCCTCCCCCGCCACCTCAGCCCTAAGGGACTGTTAGGACTTCGTTCGCCCTGTTGAACGGCCCTGCCGTGCCGTCGACTCTGTGTGCTTCCGGGCCGCAGACAAGGGAGTTTTCGATGGCCACACAGACCACGCCCGCGAGCGCGCTGGAGTCGCGCCGCGGTGAGCGCAGGGTCGTCAGCAACATCGTGCGCGGATCGATCGGCAACTTGATCGAGTGGTACGACTGGTACGCGTACACCGCGTTCAGCGTGTACTTCGCCGCCGCGTTCTTTCCGTCCGGCGACCAGACGGCGCAGCTGCTGAACACCGCCGCGGTGTTCGCCGTCGGCTTCCTGATGCGGCCGATCGGCGGCTGGGTGCTCGGCCGCTACGCCGACCGCCGTGGGCGGCGCGCGGCGCTGACCCTGTCGGTGACGCTCATGGCGGTGGGTTCGCTGATCGTGGCGCTGACGCCGTCGTACGGGGCGATCGGGGTGGCCGCGCCGGTTCTGCTGGTGACCGCGCGGCTGCTCCAGGGGCTGTCGGTCGGCGGTGAGTACTCGACGTCGGCCACCTACATGTCGGAGGTGGCCTCGCCCGGCCGTCGCGGCTACTACTCCAGTTTCCAGTACGTCACGCTCATCGCCGGCCAGCTGACCGCGCTCGGCCTGCAGATCGTGCTCCAGCAGGTGCTCAGCGCCGCGCAGATGGAGGTGTGGGGCTGGCGGATCGCGTTCGTCGTGGGTGCGGCGGGGGCGATCGTGGTGCTGTGGCTGCGGCGCGGCATGGACGAGTCCGAGAGCTTCGAGCGCGCGGCGGCCGCGGCGGACGAGGGCCAGGACGGCGGGCCTGCGCGCGGCAGCCTGCGGATGCTGCTGTCGTACCCCCGGCAGTGCCTGGTCGTCGTCGGGCTGACCATGGGCGGCACGCTGTTCTTCTACACGTACACCACGTATCTGCAGAAGTTCATGGTCAACACCAGCGGCATCGCCAAACCGACGGCGGCCTGGATCAACTTCTTCGCGCTGCTGGTGTTCGTGGTGCTCCAGCCGGTCATGGGGCTGCTGTCCGACCGGGTGGGTCGGCGTCCGATGCTCATCGCGTTCGGCGTGCTCGGCGCCGTGGTCGTGGTGCCCTCGCTGACGCTGCTGTCACACACCAGCGATCCCGTGTACGCGTTCCTGCTCATGGTCGGGCCGCTGGCGGTCAGCTCCCTGTACACCTCGATCAGCGCGGTGGTGAAGGCGGAGCTGTTCCCGACGTCGATCCGGGCGCTGGGCGTCGGTCTGCCCTACGCGCTGACGGTGGCCGTGTTCGGTGGGACGGCCGAGTACGTGGCCCTGTGGTTCAAGAACGCGGGGCACGAGAGCTGGTACTTCTACTACGTCACCGCCTGCGTCCTGATTTCGCTGCTCGTCTACATTCGGATGCGCGAGACGTCCGACGGATCGCCGCTGGAGACCGAGTCCCGCGATCACTGACGGAAGGAGGCGACGACCGTGCGCGTGTTGCTGGCCGAGGACGACGACGGGGTGGCCGACGCCCTCACCGAGGCCCTGTACGAGCACGGTCATGTGCCCAGTCGGGTGCGGCGCGGCGAGGAGGTCCTCGTCCGCCACCGGCAGGCCGACCTGCTGCTGCTCGACCTCGGCCTGCCCGATCTGGACGGGCTGGAGGTGCTGCGCAAGCTGCGGGCGGTGAGCGGCCTTCCGGTGGTGGTGCTGACCGCGCGGGGCGACGAGCGGTCGGTGGTGCGCGGCCTGCGGCTGGGCGCCGACGACTACCTGGTCAAGCCGGTTCGGCTGGCCGAGCTGCTGGCCCGGATCGAGGCCGTCACCCGCCGCGCCAAGACGGCCGCCGCGACAGCCGCCGCTCCGGCGCCGCGCACGGTCCGCGCCGAGGACGTCGTGGTCGACCTCGACGCGCGCCGGGTGACGGTCGGCGGGGCCGAGGTGCGGCTGACCACCAAGGAGTTCGCGGTCCTCGCCGCGCTGGCGGCCAGGGCCGGTACGGCGGTCAGCCGCCAGCAGCTGATGGACGAGGTGTGGGGCGATGCCTACCTGGCGGTGTCCCGTTCGCTCGATGTCCATCTCACCCAGCTGCGGGCCAAGATCGGCCGCCCCGAGGTACTGACCACGATCCGCGGCTTCGGCTACCGGTTCGGCGGCTGAGCGGGCCGGGGATCTCCCATGCGTACCCGGGTACTGACCGTCGTCCTGGCCTTCGCCGTGCTGGCGGTGGCCGGCTTCGCCGTCCCGCTGCTCGGCGTCACCGCCACCCAGCGCACCGAGCAGCTCGTCGCGTCCCGCACCGC
The DNA here is from genome assembly GCF_055564995.1 of Streptomyces sp. NPDC028907. Lineage (NCBI taxonomy): Bacteria > Bacillati > Actinomycetota > Actinomycetes > Kitasatosporales > Streptomycetaceae > Streptomyces > Streptomyces sp. NPDC028907. The sequence continues at coordinate 116,478 of NZ_JBVHVE010000020.1, read as the reverse complement.
CGACCTGAACCGCTTCGCGGGGCTGGCCGAGCAGGTGGCCCTCAGCGGCGACACCGGCGCGCTGACCGCCGAGGTCACCCGGTACACCGAGCTGTACGGCGAGGCCGTGGTGGTCGTCGACGCCCGCCGCGCCCCGGTGGCGCAGACCGGCGGCCTGCGCGCCGCGGACCCGGCCGTCGCCCGCCTGGTCGACGCTGCGTTGCGCAACCAGCCGGTCGCGCCCGGGGGGACGCTGCGCCCCTGGTCCCGCGGCGAAAAGCTGCTCGCCCGACCGGTGGGCAGCGGCACGCGGGTGTCCGGCGCCGTGGTGCTGCGGGCCTCGGTGCGGGCCGCGGCCGACGACATCGCGCTGCGCTGGGCGCTGGTCCTGGCCGGCGCGGGCCTGTTCGCCGTGGCCTGTCTGCTGCTCGCCCGCGCCGCCACCCGGTGGGTCGTACGGCCCCTGCACCGCCTCGACCGCGCGGTCGGCGCGCTCGCGGCCGGGCTGCCCGCCGAGCATGCCCGGGAGGGCGGACCGCCCGAACTGCGCCAGCTGGCCACCGGCTTCAACCGCATGGCCGACGCCGTGTCCACCGCACTGGAGCAGCAGCGCCGCCTGGTCGCGGACACCTCGCACCAACTGCGCAACCCGCTGGCCGCCCTGCGCCTGCGCATCGACTCGCTCCAGCCCCGCCTGCCCGACTCCGCCACCCGCACCTACACGGGCGTGACCGCCGAGCTCGAACGCATGGAGCACCTCCTGGACGATCTGCTCGCCCTGGCCCACGCCGAACACCGCGCCGGTGAACTGGCCGTGACGGACGAGCGGGAGGCGTGCTGCGACGCGACCGCGGTCGCCGCCGCCCAGACCCGGATGTGGCACCCGGTGGCCGAACAGGCGGGTGTCCACCTGGAGTTCTCCCCCGGCCCGGCCGTCCTGACGACCTGTACGGAGGGCGAACTGGCCCAGTTGGCCGACATCCTGCTCGACAACGCGATCAAGTACGCGGGGATCGGCGCCCGCGTCCGGACGCGCTGTTTCGCCGAGGGCCCGGAGGCGGTGTTCGAGGTACGGGACGACGGGCCGGGCCTCGCCGAAGGGGAACTCCCGCAGGCGGGCGTCCGCTTCTGGCGCTCGCAACGTCACCGCGAGGTGCGCGGCAGCGGGCTCGGTCTGGCCATCGCCGAGCAGCTGGTGGCCGGCCGGGGCGGGCGCGTCGAATTCGAGGCGGCCGAGCCGCACGGGCTGCGGGTGCGGGTGGTGCTCCCGCGCGCCGAGCACGGGGCGTCCGGTCCGAAAGGGTCTGCGGCATGACCGGGCCCGCCCGCCGCACCGCGCTGCGCGCCACCCTCGGCACGGCCTGCACGGCCCTGCTCGCCGGTGCGGGGACGGCCGACGCCCGGCACACGGACCGTGGCCCCGAGGGCCGGCTGCGGATCGCGACCGGCGAGTCCGACGGCTTCTACGCGGCCTTCGGTCAGCTGCTCGCCGACCAGGTGACGCGGGCCTACCCGAGGCTGTCCTGCGAGGTGCTCCGCAGCGAAGGCAGCGTGGCCAACGTACGGCTGGTGCGGGAGCGTCGAGCCGACGTGGCGCTGGCGCTGGCCGACATCGCGTGGGCGGCGTACGCCGGTTCCGCGCCGTTCGGCCGACGCGTCCCGCTGCGTGCGATCGGCCGGGTCTACGAGAACTACGTCCAGCTGGCCGTCCGCGCCGACGCACCGATCCGTACGGTCGCCGACCTCGCGGGACGCACCGTCTCGCTGGGTGCGCCCGCGTCCGGCGGCGCCGTGCTCGGCGACCGTCTGCTGCGGGCGGCGGGGTTGACGCCGGGCACCGACGTCCGCGTCCGGCATCTGCTGATGCCGCAGGCGGCGCGTGCGGTGGCGGACGGCTCCGTCGACGCCCTGTTGGTCGCGGGCGGCGTACCGCTGCCGGTGCTGTCCGGCCTCGACGTCCGGCCCGGCATCCGTCTGCTGCCGCTGGCCGGGCTGCTGCCCCGGCTGCGAGCCGGCACGGAGCGGTCGGGATCGGGACTCGAGGCGGTGACGGTGCCGGCCGGGGCGTACCGCGGCATGCCCGAGGTGACCACCATCGGCGTCGCCAACCTGCTCCTGTGCCGTCCCGACCTGCCGGCGCCCGTCGCCGCCGCCCTCACCCACGTCCTGGTGCGCCGGGCCGCGCGGCTCGTCCCCACCACGGCCCTCGGCACCCAGTTCCTCGACGCCCGTAGCCTGATCTCCACGGGGGTGGTGCCTCTGCATTCGGGGGCGGTCGCCGCCTACCGCGAGCTGCACGGTTAGCGTCAGCGGCGCGAGGGGCGGGGCGCGGGAACGCTGTCGATGATCCAGACCTCGCGCCCCCGATCGGCCATGGCGACCGCGACCGCGAGGAGCAGCGCACCGGCCGCGCCGGCAACCGCCACCAGGAGCGCGCCGTACGTCCCATGAGCCTCCGCGAGGGCGCCGGACACGCCCTGGCCGGCCGCCACCCCGAGGGGGCCGCCGCCGCACAGGACGGTCATGGCGACCGCGGCCCGCTCGGGTGGGGCGAGCCGTTCGGTCAGCGCGTAGAGGCTGATCATGTACGGCGCGACGGTGCAGCCGGCCACGGCGACGGCGGCGGGCAGGGAGACCAGCCGTGCACCGACGAACAGCACGAGCGTGCCCACGAAGAGCAGCACGGCGAACGTGACGTAGCGGGCGCGCAGCGAGAACCGCGCCGGCAGCCGGACACAGGCGGCCGCGGCCAGGGCGCTGCCGATCCCGAACTCGGCGTACACGAGCCCGGATGCGCCGGGCTGCCCGATGCGGTCGGCGTACACCGTGACGGCGGTCTGGACCGCGCCGAAGACCACGCCCATCGCTGCCATGGCCAGGAACATGACGGCCAGGGGGCGCCCGGGCAGATGCGGCCTGCGGTGGTCCTGCGAGGGCCGCCGTGGACCGTCGTGGTCGGCGCAGAGCAGGGCGAAGGGCAGGGTGGCGGCCGCGATCAGGAGCATCGTCAGCACGGCGGGTGCGACCGGGTCGGCCGCGGCCAGCAGTCCTACGACGGCCGGCCCGGCGACGAAGCTGACCTCGTCGGCGGACGCCTCGTAGGCCAGGGCCGCGGACAGCAGATGCCGTTCGCCCCGCGCGCGGACGAGCCGGGACCAGTGCACGCGCACGAGCGGGCCTACCTGGGGCTGGGTGAGCCCCACCGCGGTGGCCGTGAGCAGCATGGTCGGCCGGGTTCCGTGGCTCGCCGCCAACAGGGCGGCCCAGGCGGTGAAGTTGGCGACTGCGGCGACGACGCCGACGGTCCGGTGTCCGTGGCGGTCGGCCAGGGCCCCGACCACGGGTCCGCCCACCGCGATGGCGATGCTCTGCGCCGCACTGGCGAGGCCGGCGAAGGCGTAGCTGTGAGTCGATGCCTGAAGCAGGATCAGCGTGGAAAGGGCGGAGGACGCATAAGGGAGTCGGGCCAGGAATCCCAGGGGGAAGAAGGCGGCGCCTGCTACGCGTAGCAGGGAGCGGTAGGACACTCGGTCTCCATCGGGCATGTCGAGGAGACACGCTACCCAGCCACCAGCGCGCTGACGGACCCGATTCCGGCCGCAAGGTAATACACAGGGCGGAACGCTGTACAGAGGCTCTCGTTCTCGCCCCCCGCCCCCGGGTCCCACAGCCTGTCCTACTCCAGATAACCACCACCCTCGACCACATCCCGCGCGAAGACCTGGGACCTGGCGAGCGCCTCGTCGACGGACTGGCGGCCCGCGATGGCCGCGGAGATCTCGGCGGAGACGCGGTTGCCGAGCCCCGCGTACTCCGGGATGCCGACGTAGGACATGCCGACCCAGGGCTGTTCGTGGAGGCCGGGGTGGGTCGGGTTCACGGCGTCGAGTGCGTCGAGGGCCGGTCGGACGAACGGCCGGGTGGCCTTCCGGTACTGGGGCAACTCGTAGGTGGACAGTCGGCCGCCGGGTGGCACCCGGACCCAGCCGAGTCTCTTCCCGTACAGCTTCTGGTAGCGCTTGGACGTCGCCCAGGAGACGAACTCCCATGCCGCGTGCGGATTCCTCGCGGTGACCGGGATCGCCAGGGACCAGGCCCACAGCCACCCTGAGTGCGCCGTGCTCATCACCGGCGCGGGTGCGTAGCCGAGTTTGCCGGCGACCTTGCTGTGGCGGGGGTCCTCGAGACTGCCGGCGAGGGCTGTGCTGTCGTACCACATGGCCGCCCTGCCCTGGCGCATGGTCGCCAGGCACTCGGCGGGCCCGGATTCGGCGGCGCGGGGCTGGCCGTGGCGGCGGATCAGGTCGACGTAGAAACGCACCGCCGCCTTCGTCTCGGGGGAGGTGAGCCGGGGGTTCCAGTGCTCGTCGTACCAGCGGCCTCCGAAGGTGAGGATCACCGTGTTCAACGGCATCAGGAGGTTGCCCCAGCCGGGGCCGCCGCGCAGGCAGATCCCGGCGACGCCGTGCCCGGGGTCGTGCAGTTTCGCCGCCAGGGCGGCGACCTGCGGCCAGGTCGGTTTCGTCGGCATGGTCAGGTCGGCCTTCGCCAAGAGGTCCTTGCGGTACATGAGGAAGGACGACTCGCCGTAGTACGGCACGGCGTACTGGCCGCCGTTGTACGACAGCGACTTGCGCACCGTGGGGATGAAGTCCCCCATGTCGTAGTCGCCTTGGGCGGCGTATCCGTCGAGGCGGGTCAGCCATCCTCGCGACGCCCAGATCGGGGCCTCGTACGGGCCGATGGCGACGACGTCGTAGTGGCCGGCCTCGGAGGCGATGTCCTTGGGCACCCGTTCCCGCAGGGTGTTCTCGGGCAGGAACACGAAGTCGACGTGTGTGTCGGGGTGTTGTCGCTCGAAGTCGTCGACGAGCTTGTCGACGTCGCGCATGAAGTCGACCGCCGCCACCGTGATCGTCGTGCGTTCCCGGTCCGGGGACGTGTTCGCGCAGGCGGTCGGGGCCAGGCTGAGGAGGATGATCAGGGCCGCCGTCACTGCGGTACGGGTCAGGCGTGTACGGCGTTCGCCCGGCATCGGTGCTCCCGGTTTCCTCACTCGGGGAGTTGCTCCGAGCTGGCGAACGAGACGTAGTCGGACACGTTCAGGAGGCAGCCCGGGACGCGGTCGGCCGTGGAGGCGCCGAAGTAGGTGCCGACCTGCTTCTCGCCGTCGGCGGGGACTCCCATTCCCTTGGTGAGGGCGACCGTCCAGGGTTTGGGTGGGATCGAGTTGCTGTCCTGGAGGGGGAAGTCCAGGGCGACGATCAGGGACAGGAAGACGCCGATGAAGAGCGACAGGAGGCCGGTGATGGCCAGGTGGTCGATCATTCTGACGCCGACGAGCGCCCAGGTCGCCGCGATGGTCACGGTCGCGCCGAGGAACAGGACGACGTAGAGAACGGGCAACAACCCGATCTCCACCTCTCCCTGTCGTTCACGGCGAAGGTTGTTGTAGTCGTTGAACGCTTCCAGCATGACGGACTGGGCGTTGGATTCCTGGGCATTTCGCGGCTCGTAGAACATGAGCGATTCGAACACCGCGTCCAGCCTGCCCTGGTCCTCCTCGATCTCGCCCTGCCTCTGCTTCGGCCAGACGTCGTCGATCACGTTCTCGGCGTAATTGCGCATCTGCGACTGGAGCCTGCATCGGCGGCTGTTGGGAAAGGACTGTGCGGCGCGATAGACGGTGGTGAGCTGTGACGCCTCCTGGTTCACCAGCCGTTTCACCTCCACGTAGTGGTCGTACGCGCCGACCGCGACCAGTCCGACCAGCAGCGCGTAGAAGACCCCCACGACCTCGACCAGGAAGGTGACACGGTCATTGTGTTCGGAATCGTCTTCGAATCTCCGGCGAATCCAGGGGCGTGCGAGCAGTCCGCTCGCCCCGAATGCGAGAAATCCTCCGGCCAAAGCCACGGCCTGGGCCCAGGTCGGTACATGCAAGAATCCCGATGCCACGACTCAGAGATGCCCTGGCTTCGTCGCGGCTACGCCGGGAAGGTCCATGTCGACCCGAACGGTGACGCGTACTGCTCAGCGGCGCGCTCGGGCGAGCAGGGCCATGTGGGGCAGCGCCAGTCGGCCGCTTTGGTCGGCGAACTCCGCGCTGAGAAGGTCGAAGTGGCGCTTGATCTCCGCACGCGTCCGGGGTGTCTGGCTCTGCACGATCCGGCCTCCGCAGGCCACGCCCGCCGCGGGACCGGTCCACCACTCGGCGGCGTCGGTGTGGTGGTCCCAGCGCAGGGTCTCGCAGGCCGCCTCGCGCAGTCCTGCCGCCGTCATCAGGCCGGTCAGGCCGCTCTCGTCGCGGGAGAAGTCGTCCTCGGGGGCCAGTCCCGCGGGCAGTTGCGGTGGACGTACCGCGCCCGCCGCCCGGATCGCGCGGCCGAGCAGCGTCTGGCCCGGTGCCGGCGGAGCCGCCCAGATCGTCAGGGCGATCCGGCCGTTCGGTGCGATGACGCGGCGCAGTTCGGCGAGGGCGACCTTGGGCCGCCCCACGTGGTTCAGCACGAAGTTGGCCACCACGGCATCGAACTCACCGTCGCTGAAAGGGAGTTCGGGGAGCACCGCCAGGCGGACGTCGGCCGTCGGTACGGCCCGTGCGGCCAGCTCGACCATGGTCGGCTCCGCGTCCACGGCGGTGACCTTGGCGCCGCGGGCACTTGCGGCGGCCGCGACCGTACCCGGTCCCGTGCCCACGTCCAGCACCCGCACGTCAGGCCCGACGCGAGCGGCGTCGAGCAGCCACGGTACCGGATGGGCACAGAGCCGGGCATAGCTGCGGGCGTAGGCGGCTGCTCGGCCGGCCCAGATCAGCCGCTCGCTCGCGTCGAAGTCCGTCATCGTCAGCGGGGCTTGTGGGCCGCGGCGAAGGCGTCGGCGGCGGCGAGGTCGAAGTCCCCGTGATCGCTGCCCAGGCCCTGGGCCACCAGGGCCGCCGCGGCGGAGCCGAGGACCGCCGAGTCGTACGGGGTGCGGCCCAGGCCCGTGCCGCGGACGAACCCGGCCGAGAACGCGTCGCCGCAGCCGGTGGTGTCCACGACGTCGATCGCGAAGGCGGGGACCTTCTCGGTGCCCTCCGGGGTGACCAGCAGGGCGCCGTCGCCGCCGCGGGTGACCGCGACGAGGCCGGCCCCGGCGGCGAGGAGCTTCTGCGCGCCCTTGACGAGGTCGTCCTCGCCGGTGAAGCCGAGGACCTGGTCCTCGTTGGGCAGCATGTGGTCGACGAAGGGCAGGAGGGACTCGATCTGCTCGAAGCTGCCGAGCGCGCCGGGCGCGAGAAGGTCCACCGAGGTGATCACGCCGTGTTCCTTGGCGTACGACAGGATGCGCGTGGCGGTGTCGGCGCCGATCAGTTCGGGGCCGCCGAGGTGGAGGTGGTCCGCTTCGGCGAGCGCGTCCCAGGGCACGTCGTCGGGGCCGTAGGTGATGTTGGCGCCGAGCAGGTGGAGTGAGGGCCGGTCGCCGTTGGGGCGGATCGGGAGGACGCTCGCGGAGGTGGGGGTGTCCGTGCGGCGGACCAGGAAGCGGGTGTCGATGCCGGCCGCGCCCAGGAGTTGGACCAGCATGTCGCCGGTGGGGTCGGATCCGATGGCGCCGGCGCTGCTGACCAAGGCGCCGAGTTTGGCGAGGGTGAGGGCAGTGCCGCCGGCCGTCCCGGCGGCGGTCATCCTGATGTCCTCGACCAGGGTGGCGCCCTGCCCCTCGGGTATGGCCTCGACCGGCCGCACCAGCACGTCCAGCACATGCACTCCCAGCGTGACGACCTTCATCGGTTTCCCTCCTGCACGGGTGGTACGGGGTGGGTGGTGCCGTAGTTCCGGGCGAGCGCCGCCTCGATCACCGCGAGTTGCTGTTGCTCGTCCAGGACCCGGGGCTCTCCGAGGGCGGCCGCGTGCTGGTACACCCCGCACGCCCACTCCAGGAGCAGCGCGTGCTCGACCGCCTTGTCCAGCGTGGGGGCGTGGGTGAGGGCTCCGTGGCTGGCCATGAGTGCGGCGCCGCGGCCCTCCAGCGCGGTCAGTACGGACTCGGCGAGTTCCGGGGTGCCGAAGGTGGCGTACGGGGCCACGCGCACCGAGCCGCCCAGGGTCAGCAACTGGTAGTGGATGCAGGGCAGTTCGTCGAGGACGCAGGAGAGTGCGGTCGCCAGCGGCGCGTGGGTGTGGACGACCGCGCCCGCGCCGTAACGGCGGTAGACGCCCAGGTGCAGGTCGAGTTCCGAGGTGGGTGCGAGCGTCCCGGCCACGACGTCTCCGTCGAGGTCCACGACGGTCACCTGGTCGGCCGTCAGTTCGGCGAGCACCGCGCCGGTCGCCGTGATCGCGACCCGGTCGTGGACCCGCATGCTGACGTTGCCGGCCGTGCCGATGAGCAGCCCCTCGGCCCCCAGTCGACGGCTCGCTTCGGCCACAGCGGCGCGCTCCTGACCCAGCGCCGAGCTTGAGTCGGTCATGTACGCGACGGTAACGTAAACCTGAAACAAAGTCACGTTCAGGTTTGGGAGGCGGCACATGGGCGATCCCGTCACGCAGCCGGGCGAGGGCGCCTGGCAGGTCGCCCTGCGCCGCACTCCGCAGCAGGCGCGCAGCAGGGCACGGCTGGCCCGCGTCCTGGAGGCCGCGGAGCGGGTCCTGGTCAGCGAGGGGGTCCAGGCCCTGACGACGACCCGTATCGCGGCGGAGGCGGAGGTCTCGGTCGGTTCGCTGTACCAGTACCTGCCCGACCGGGACGCGATCGTGGACGCCCTGGCGGCCGGCTACTTCGCCCGGCTGGAGAGCGCGATGGACGACCTGGTCCGGGCAGCGGAGGCCGAGCGGTGGGACGACCCGGTCGGTGTGCTCATCGACGCCTTCGCCGCGGTCTACCGGACCGAGCACGGCTTCAGGGCCCTGTGGTTCGGCAGCGGCCTGACCGAGCGGACCCGCGCCGCGGACCGTGCGCACAAACGCCGCATGGCGGACGGCGTCCGGCGCGTCCTGCTCGCTCTCGGCCTCGCCCGGGACGACGAGGCCCTCGCCCGTGCCTGCCATGCCGCGGTCCTCGCCGCCGACGCGCTCGCGCAGGAGGCGTTCCGTCGTGACCCCGTGGGCGACCCGGGCCTCCTCGACGAGGCCAAGTCGATGCTGCGCGGGTATCTGACCGGGGTCGCCGCCCGCTATCGGGGACTGCCATCCTGACCTGATGCCGAATCCCGCTCCCGTCACCCCGGACGCCCCCTCCGCGATAGGCTCGCCCCTGCTCACCCAGCAGTGGCTCGACCTCGCCTTCGTCCACTGGGCCGTCGAACCGGAGGACGTGGCGGGGCTGTTGCCGAGGGGGACCGTCCCGGACACGCATGACGGGGTCACGTACGTCGGGCTCGTCGCGTTCCGGATGCATCGGGTCGGCTGGCTGCGGCTGCCCGGGGTGCCGTATCTCGGGACGTTTCCCGAGACCAACGTGCGCCTGTACTCCGTGGACGCGCACGGACGGCGCGGCGTGGTGTTCCGGTCGATGGACGCCTCGCGGCTGATCCCGGTCGTGATGGGGCGCGTGGGCTTCCGGCTGCCGTACCTGTGGTCCCGGATGGCCGTCCGCAGGGCCGGCGACACCGTCACGTACACCAGCTCGCGCCGCTGGCCCGGTCCGCGCGGCGCTTCCAGTCGCATCACCGTACGGACCGGTGAACGCATCGAGGAACCCACCGGGTTGGAACACTTCCTCACCGCCCGCTGGGGCATGCACAACGCCTTCTTCGGCGGGCCCGAGCCGCTGGCGTACCTGCCCAACCACCACCCTCGCTGGCCGCTGTACCGCGCCGAGCTGATCACCTGCGAGGAGAACCTCGTGACGGCGGCCGGCCTGCCCGCCCCGAGCGGCGCCCCGGCCAGCGTCCTCTACTCCCCCGGCGTCCCGGTCCGCCTCGGTCGTCCGGCCCGCCCGGCGGGCATCCCCACGCCGTGATCCGCCGATCCGGGAACCTGCCGAAATCACCCCCCGACGGCGGCCTCGGCTGACGCCCCGGAAACCGAGAGGACCCGGACTGGAACGACCAGTCCGGGCCCCCAGGGGCACGTTTGGAGATCAGGTGCCGTCGTGGCGTCCGCTCACCGTCAGCCGGCGCGCCGCCTCGTGCGCATCAGCAGCAGGAAGCCGGCCATGAGGAGCACGGCTCCGGCCGCGGCCGGCCACAGCGTGGTGCCCGTCTCGGCGAGGTCACCGACCGCCTGCGGCTCCGTACCCGAACCGCCGCTGGACTGCTCGCCGCCCGCGGCGGGCTGCGTCTGCGCCGGAGTGCTGCCCGCGTCGGCACCGGCGCCGTCGTCCTTCGAGCCGTCCTGTGCCTGCGCGTCGGCGTCCGCGGTGGCCGACGGGGTGCCGTAGGCCTTGGGCGCCACCGTGCTCGACACGGTGGGCTTGTCGTCCTTCGCCGGGTCGGTCGCGGGCGTCTCGGCCTCGGGCTCGTCGGTCCTGGGCGCCTCGGGCGCGGGCGTCTGCGTGGCGGGCTGCTCGGTCGCCGGGGCGTCGGTCGGCTTGTCGCCCCCGTCGCCGGGCTCGGCGTCGTCGTCGGCCGGCGGGGTGGTGGGCGCCTCGGTCGGCGGCTGGGTCGGCTCCTCCTGGCCCGGGTCGCCGCCGTCGTCGGCGCCGACGCCGCACTCACGGCCCTCGTTGATGCAGTCGACCATCTCGCGCATCAGGTCCTCGTCGAAGACGTTGATGAAGTCGCCGTGGTCGGTGACCGGCTTGTGCAGCTGCTCGGGGAAGGAGTCCACCGCGAACAGCGGGGTGGTCCGGCCACCGTCCTTCAGGCTCGGCGCGTCGATGTCGTACACGATCCGCTGCACCAGCTGCGGGATGGGCTCGAAGCCGCTCGGGCAGCCGCCGTCGGCCGCCGCGAACGCCACGTGGGTGCGGTGGTTGGCGCTGTCGATGTTCTGACCGTCCCAGCAGCTCTGGAACTTGAAGGTGCGCACCACGTCGCTGCCCTGCGGACACAGCGGGTACTTGTCCTTCAGCTGCCGGTCCTCGAAGCCGGTGCAGCTCCAGGAGGCGTTGGCGTTGGCGGTGCCGTTGACGAACGCCTTGGCGTCGCCGGTGATGATGCGCAGCAGCCGCGGCATCTCGGTGACCTTCCCGCGCGGGTTGCCGACGAAGGTCAGCGTCACTTCCTTGGGGGTGACGATCTCGCCGGCGTTGCCCTCGATACCGCCGCCGGGCGAGTTGGCGTCCTGTTCCTGGGTGCCGTTCTGAAGGCGGATCACAGGCCAGTAGTACGTGGACTTGTCGCCCTGGTCGACGCAGGTCGTCTCGGCGTTCGCCAGGTCCTCGTCGCTGGCGAAGGCGTTGTTGGACTGGTTGCCGATGTAGTCGTGGAAGTGGTGGGCGCCGTTGGAGACGCCGGGCGCGGCGATGATGTTGTCGGAGTTGAACAGGCCGTTCTCGTTCACGCCGCAGCTGGTGGCGAAGGTGCCTCGGGAGGCGCCCTTCTGGAGGGCCGGGGCGGCCACGTTCGGCTGTACGGTCTTGATGTCCGCGAAGTCCGCGGCGACCGGGCCGTTGCCCGCCTGCCCGCCGTTGCCGGGCTGCTGCCCGCCCTGGTCCGCGCCGTCGCCCTCCTGGTTGTCGCCGCCGTTCTGGTCGTCGCCGTTCTGGTCGTCACCGGTGCCGTTGTCGGCGGCACGCAGGGTGCACGAGGCGAGGGCCTCCAGGCCCTGGGGCCGGTCCCCCGTGCGGTCGACGGCGATGGCGATCCGCTCGATCGTCGCGGCGCGCTTGTCCTTCAGCGGATCCATGATCGCGTTGTCGGCGAAGCCGGCGTCCTGCTGGATGGCCTGGGCCGACTTCTGCAACCGCTGGTAGGCGTCGGCGATCTGCTGGTCCAGGAGGGCGAGTTCCTTGGCGACGTCCTCCTTCGCCGTGTCGGGCACCGCCGTCAGTTCGCTGCCCACGTCCGGGCAGTCGATCGTGCCGGCCGGTGAGGACAGCGTCTTGACGGGGTCCGTGCCGCCGTCCTCGGTCGCGGAGGCATAGACGTTGGCCGCAACCAGGCCGCCGCCGCCCAACATCAGCGCGACCGCTGCAAAGGTCGCGCGCCGTGCGCCCGTGGGGCGTCTTCGCGTGCTGCGTCCCAAGGAAGTACTCCTACGCCTCGTGGTCGGTCAGGGCATGAAAATCCCCCGGTCCTATACGGAGACGGGCCGCGTGGTGTTCAAACGCCTCACGGATTCACAGAGATTTCTCACAGCGAGGGTAAACACGCTGGTGGGGACGGGGCGTTGCGTCCCAGGTCAGTCCATCAGGCCGGCGGCGAGCGTGGCTCCCAGCTCCCAGCACGCCTCGGTGTCGGTCTTGGCGGGTCCGCCCGTGACGGTCACCGGTTTCGCCGTGCGGCGCCAGCCGAGGCCCGTCGTGATCGACTCGATCGCGCGTACCGCCCCGGTGACGTCGCTGCCGCCGTGCACGTAGTAGCCGAAGGGCCGGCCCTGTGTGGCGTCCAGGCACGGGTAGTAGACCTGGTCGAAGAAATGCTTGAGGGCACCGGAGATGTAGCCGAGGTTCGCCGGGGTGCCGAGGAGGTAGCCGTCGGCGGCGAGCACGTCGGAGGCGGTGGCCGAAAGCGCCGGCCGCCTCACGACGTCGACGTTCTCGATCTCCGGCGCGGTCGCACCGGAGATGACGGCTTCGAGCAGGGCCTGGCAGTTGGGTGACGGTGTGTGATGCACGATCAGCAAGGTGGGCACATCCGAACCCTGCCGGTGCGCCGCCGCGCGACGCAACCCCGCCGTGCGGGGTGTCGCCTCACTCCTCGGGAGCCAGGGAGCCGACCCTGGCGACCGCGGCCGACAGATGTTCCTGCACCTCGTCGGGCAGGGCGTCGCCCTTGACCGCGGTGACGAGGTCGCCGGCGAGGGAGTGCAGTTTGGTGTTGGTGTTCTGGGAGGCCGTGACCAGGACCGTCCAGGCCTCGTCGGAGCTGAGGCTGAAGGAGGCCATGAGGATGCCGCGGGCCAGGTCGATGGTCGGCCGGGTCTGCATGGCCCTTCGCAGTTGGGCGACCTCGATCCGCAGATCCTGATGGTCGTCCTCGAAGGCTTCCTCGTCCGGGTCCCCGTCCTGGGCGGTGTCCCGGAACCGCACGGTTGTCGCCGCTTCCCCGTCCGGGGCCCCGCCGCCGAACAGCGGGCGCGTACCGGTCAGGGTGAGCAGGCGGTCGACCGCCGCACTGGAGGAGTGGACGACGACCGTCTTGGACCGCTCCAGGGCTCGGTGGCGCAGGTGGAGCAGGACGTTGAGGGTGGAGCAGTCGCAGAAGGAGACGTCCTCGAGATCCAGGTCGATGCCGCGGACCGAGCGGCTCAGGGCTTCGCGCAGGACGGCTCGGAAGCGCTCGCTGGCGTCGAGGTCGAGTTCCCCGGAGACCTTCACCAGCAGTCGGTCACCGTCCGGGCGGGAGGTGGTGACCAGCGCGTACAGCGGGCTCACCGCTGGTGTGCCCACGGTCGCACGATCGGCAGCACCCCCGTCCGGGGGTTGTGCAGAGGACGCGAGCTCCGGCATGACCGCCTCTCCCTCAGGTGCTGCTTCCCCGTCGTCCGTACCAGAGTGAACCCGAACGGCCGAACACGTCAACCGATACATGAAATGCAGTGCGTGTTTTTGTATACGTGAACACTCAGTCGTAGGGTTGGTCCATGGACGGAGTCCCTGAGCCGCACACTGGATGGACGTTCCTCACCAACCATGCCCGGGTGCTGGCGGCCATCGCCGACAATCCGAACGTGCGTATCCGGCACATCGCCGCGCACTGCCGCCTCACCGAGCGTGCCGTTCAGAAGATCATTTCTGATCTGGAGCGGGAGGGGTACCTGTCGCACACCCGCGAGGGGCGCACCAACACCTATCGGATCGAACCCACCAAGGTGCTGCGGCATCCCGCCGAGGCAGGACTGAAGGTGGCCGAGTTGCTCTCGCTCCTCGTCCAGGCCGAGGCCGATCGCGGCAACGTCACCTCGCAGCAGTTTCAGGCGGCGCGGCCGCGGATGCCGATGGACGGCAGTTGAGCGGCCGGGGCATGGCACATGACCCGGCCGCCGTCGAACGACCTGCGGGCCGGGGTCAGGACAGGACGCGCAGTGCTCCCGGCAGGACCCTGACCGTGACCGGGAGGGTCGCCTCGACCTCGCCGTCCGCTCCGTAGGGCACCGCGCGGTCGGCCGCGATACGGATCTCCTTGCCGCGCAGGATCCGGACCTGGGGGCGGTGCACGTGAGCGCCCGTCTTGAGGTCGTTCATCAGGGAGAAGAACAGCCGGCGCGGCGCCTCGCGGATCAGCACGATGTCGAGCAGACCGTCGTCCACGCGGGCGTCGGGGGCGATGTGGCGGCCGGAACCGTAGTAGCCGGAGTTGGCGGCCACGACCGTGTAGCCGGTGTGCAGGTGTTCCTGGCCGTCGACGGTGACCCGGTAGCGGGCTGCGCGCCAGGTGGTGACGGCGCGCAGACCGCCCGCGTAGTAGGAGGCGGCGCCGCGCAGCAGGGTGGCGTTGTTGGCGTGGCGGTTGGCCAGTGCGTCGACGCCGGCGTACACGCTGCCGAGGACCACCGTGCGGTGGTGGACGGCCGATTCGACCTCGATGGTGTCGACCCGCCGGGGCTCGTGGTGGAGCAGCACCTGCGCGAGGGCTTCCGGGTCGGTGGGCAGGTCCAGCGCCCGTGCGAAGTCGTTGCCGCGGCCGGCCGGGACGAGGCCGAGCAGGGCGTCCGTGCCGCTGAGGGCGCCACCGATGCCGCCGGCGATGCCGTCGCCGCCGACGGCGAGCACCACCCGGCCCCGCTCCCCGGCGTCCCGGGCGAGCTCCCGGGCGTGTTCGAGGCTGCGGCTGTACTCGGTCTCCAGGTCGGCCCCGGCCTCCCGCAGCGGCCGGGCCACCTCCAGCAGCGCGGCAGCTGAGGCGGATCCCCCCGCCGTGGGGTTGACGATGGCGGTGAACTGTCGCATCGATGTGCCTTTCGGGCCGACGGGAGGGCGCTGCCGGAGGCGGGCGGGTGGGCGGGTGGCTGAGCCGGTGGGGTGGGGTTCAGTCGAGGGGCAGCAGGACGCCGGGGTTGAGTACGCCCGCCGGGTCGAGCCGTCGTTTCACGGCACGCAGCGCCTCGACGCCCAGGGGGCCCGCCTCGCGGAGGTACCAGTCGCGGTGGTCGGTGCCCACGCCGTGGTGGTGGGTGATCGTGCCGCCCGCGCCGAGGATCGCCTCGTTGGCGGCGTGCTTGGCCCGCTCCCAGTGCGCCACCGGGTCGTCGCCCTGCGCCGATACGACGGTGAAGTACAGCGAGGCGCCGTTCTCGTAGACGTGGGAGATGTGGCACATGATCAGCGGCGGCGTGCCGGCCTCGGTGAGCGTGGCGGTGAGGGCGTCACGGACGGACGCGTACAGCTCGGGAACGCGTGACCAGAACGTCGCCGTCTCCAGTGTCTCCGCGAACGCCCCCGCGTCCAACAGGGCGTCCCTGAGGTAGGGGGCCGAGTAGCGGCCGTGCGCCCAGCGCTGTCCCGGTTCCGCACCCAGCGGGGTGCCGCCGCAGTCGCGCAGAACGGCCGCGGCAAGCTCCCTGCGGTGGGCGGTGTCCTCGTGCGTGCCTTCGTAGCCGGTGATCGCCATGCATCCGGCCGCGGACTCCGGGCCGGCGCCGATCGCGTCGGGCTGGGCGAGGCCGACGAGGGTCTCGGTCTCGTCGGACAGCCGCAGCACCGTGGGGCGCGGGCCGTCCTGGGCGAGGCGGCGCAGCGCGGCGGCACCTTCCTCGAAGGAGGCGAAGCGCCAGCCCTCGTACACACGTGTCTCGGGCACGGGACGGATCCGGACCGTGACGGACGTGATGACGCCGAACGCCCCTTCCGAACCGAGCAGGAGCTGGCGCAGGTCGGGGCCGGCCGCCGAGCGCGGGGCCCGGCCCGCGTCGATGGTGCCCTCGGGGGTGGCGAGGGTCAGGCCGAGGACCATCTCGTCGAAGCGGCCGTAGCCGGCGGAGGCCTGGCCGCTGGAGCGGGTGGCGGCGAATCCGCCGATGGTGGCCCACTCGTAGGACTGGGGGAAGTGGCCGAGGGTGAAGCCGTGTTCGGTCAGCAGTGCCTCGGCCTCGGGAGCGCGCAGGCCGGGCGCCAGGGTGGCGGTGCGCGAGACCGGGTCGAGGGCGAACAGCTGGTTCATGCGGCGCAGGTCCAGGGCGACGAAGGGGCCGCGGCGGCCGGGGGCGAGACCGCCGACGACGGACGTGCCGCCGCCGAACGGGACCACCGGCAGGTCGTGTTCGGCGCAGACGCGCAGAACGGCGAGCACCTCGTCGTGGTCGGCGGGGAGGACGACGGCCTCGGGAAGGTCGTCGACCTCGCCGTCGCGGATCCGCAGCAGGTCGGGGGTGGACTTGCCGCGCGTGTGCCGGATGCGGCTCTCGGCGTCGGTGCGGACGTGCTCCTCACCGCCGACCGCGGTGAACAGGGCCTGGCGTGCGGCGGGTTCGAGTCGCGGCTCGGGTACGGCGATGTCCTCGAGGGCGATCGGCGCGGCGGTGCGCGGCTTGACGCCGAGCAGATCGCGCAGCAGCCCGGTCACGGTCTCGGGCAGCGGCGCCGCCTTGGCCGGGTCGCCCCAGCCGCTCCACAGCATGTCCATGGCTGTCGTCCTCACCGGTCGATTCGAGCGATGCCGTGTCCCGGACGGCCTCGCAGGCGTTACACTGTGACACATGACGCCTATTCGTCACAACCACTCGGACGGCGACGCGGTGCTCGACGCGGTGCGCGACTGCGTCCTGGCCGTCGGAGTCCGCCGTACGACGCTGACCGACGTGGCCCGCCGCGCCGGGGTCTCCCGGATGACGCTGTACCGCCGGTGGCCCGATGTGCGTTCCCTGGTGGGCGACCTGATGACGCGGGAGTGGGTCGCGGTCGCCACCGGGGCCATGCCCGAGCGGCGGCCCGGGGCGGACGCGCGGGGTCTGATCGTGGACGGGCTGGTGGCCGGGGTGGGGGCCTTCCGCGCCCATCCGCTCTTCCGGAAGATCGTCGACGTCGATCCGGAACTGCTCCTCCCCTACGTCCTCGACCGCCGTGGCGCGAGCCAGGAGGCGCTCATCGCGCTGCTGGCCGACGCCGTGCGCGAAGGCCACGCCGACGGCTCGGTGCGCGCCGGTCATGTCGAACGGCAGGCGCGGGCCCTGCTGCTGATCGTCCAGTCCTTCACGCTGTCCCTGCGGACCATGACCGACGAGGACGACGCCGACCTGAGCAGTGAGGCCTTCCTGGCGGAGCTGCGCAGCATCCTGGAAAGGACCCTCACGCCATGAGCCCCGCCACTCCCCCGGTCCCCGGCTCCACTCCCACTGCGGCTCCCGGGTCGTCGCTGTCCGCCGCCCGGCGCTCGCGCGAACTCGCCGAGACCGTCGGCGGTCCCGCCGTGGACGTCCTGGTCGTCGGGCTGGGTGCGACCGGCGCCGGGGCCGCGCTGGACGCCGCGGCCCGCGGGCTGACGGTGGCCGCCGTCGACGCCCACGACCTGGCCTTCGGCACCTCACGGTTCAGCAGCAAGCTCATCCACGGCGGGCTGCGCTATCTCGCCTCCGCCCAGCTCGACGTGGCCCACGAGAGCGCGGTCGAGCGGGGCGTGCTGATGGAGCGCACGGCACCGCATCTGGTCCGCGCCCAGCCCTTCGTGCTCCCGCTGACGCCGCTGGTCTCGCGCGGTCAGTCGGCGCTGGCCTGGGCCGGGTTCCGGGCCGGTGACACGCTGCGCCTCGCGGCCCGCACGGCCCGTGCCACCCTGCCCGCCCCGCGCCGGCTCTCCTCGGTGGAGACCCGGCACCTCGCCCCCGCCCTGCGCACCCAAGGCCTGCGCGGCGGCCTGCTGTCCTGGGACGGCCGGCTCACCGACGACGCCCGTCTGGTGACCGCGATCGCCCGCACCGCGGCCGCCCATGGCGCGCGGATCCTGACGCGGGTCAGGGCGCTGGAGCTGACCGGGTCCGGCGCCCGGGTACGGGACGAACTCACCGGCGAGGAGGGCGAGATCAGGGCCCGGGCCGTGATCAACGCGTCCGGCGTCTGGGCCGGCGATCTGGTGGATGGCATCCGGATCCGCCCCTCGCGCGGCACCCACCTCGTCCTGCGCTCCGACCGCCTCGGCCCCCTGCCCGCGGGGCTGCACGTGCCGGTCCCCGGCGAGACCAACCGCTTCGTCCTGGTGCTGCCGCAGGGCGACGGCCGGGTCTACGTCGGGCTCACCGACGAGCCCGTCGAGGGCGACATCCCCGAGGTTCCCGAAGTACCCGAGACGGACATCGGTTTCCTCCTCGACGTCCTCGGCTCCGTCCTGGACGTGCCGGTCCAACGCGACGACGTCGTCGGTGCGTTCGCCGGACTGCGCCCCCTGCTCGACACCACCCCGCAGGCGCGCTCCGGCGCCTCGCCGCGCACCTCCGACATCTCCCGTCGCCACGCGGTCCTCACCTCGCCTGACGGTGTGATCACCGTGGTCGGCGGCAAGCTCACCACCTACCGGCGCATGGCCGAGGACGCCGTCGACGCCGCCGTCACCACCCGCCGCCTCACCGCCGGCTCCTCGCCCACCGCCGGGCTCCCGCTCGTCGGCGCCGCGTCCCCCGGCACGCTCGGCTCCCTCCGGGCGCCGCGCCGTCTCGTCCAGCGTTACGGCACGGAAGCACCGGCCGTCCACGCCCTCGCCGCACGCGATGCCCGGCTGGGCGAACCCGTGCTGCCCGGGCATCCCGTCACCGGCGCCGAACTGCTGTGGGCCGTACGCCACGAAGGTGCCCTGGACGAGGGCGATCTGCTGGACCGGCGGACCCGGATCGGGCTGGTGCCGGCCGATCGCGCGGCAGCGCTGGACGCCGTGCGCGACGTGCTGGGCGAGCTGTCGGCGCAGGTGGGTGAGGCGTAGGCGGCAGCGGCGTGCGTCAGGCGGCGCCGCCGCGCCGCAAGCGCCATACGTGGTTGTCCCGGAAGCCTTCCACGCCCTCGGGCGACACGCTCGCGCTGCGCACCGTGTCCAGTGTCTCCACGGTCCAGTCGCTCTCCGGCAGGACGAGGTCGTCGAGGACGCCGCGCAGTGTCGGGAACTCGGCCTCGAAGGGCGGTTCGGTCTGCCACGACGGCCAGTTGGCGTGCATGACGAGGAGCAGGGTGCCGCCCGCGGTGACGGCCCCGGCGGCCTGACGCAGGATCAGCCGCTGGTCGAGGGCTACCGGCGACTGGAGGAACTGGGCGTTGACCAGGTCGAAGGAGCCCTCCGGGAACGTCTCTCCCAGCTCGTGGCGCTCCCACGCGGTACGGTCGCTCACACCGGCCTCGGCGGCGTGCCCGGCGGCGCGCTCCAGCGCGGTGTGCGAGATGTCGACGCCGGTGACCTGCCAGCCGCGCGAGGCGAGCCACACCGCGTCGGCGCCCTCGCCGCAGCCGAGGTCGAGTGCGGTGCCCGGCACAAGGTGGGAGGCCTCGCGGACGAGGAGCGCGTTGGGGCGGCCGCTCCAGAGCCGGCCGCCGTCGCGGTAGCGGGTCTCCCAGAACTCGGCGGCCTTCAGGGCAGGGGTCTCGGTCATGACGTCTCCCGGTGCGCAGGTGTGGTTGCGTTCACGCTGAAGAAGCCTGCGGGACGCTCCGGGCGACGACAAACAGCCTTGCCGGTTCGGCAAATCCGCCGGGAGGCCGGGGACGTCCAGGGCCGCAGGCCTACGACCTTGGTGCCGGTACTGCTGAGCCCGCGGCCCGATCCGCCGGGGCCGTCGCCCCGCCTAGCGTCGAGCCATGCGTATAGGACTACTCGGCACCGGCAACGTCGCACGGGCACTCGCGCAGGGCTGGCGAGCCGCAGGACACGACACCCTGCTCGGATCCCGCGCGCCGAAGGAACGAACGGATCTCGGCCTGCCCGTCGCGGACTTGAGCGAGACGACGGCCCACGCGGAGGTGCTCGTGAACGCGACCCCGGGCAACGTGTCCGTTCAGCTGCTGCGCTCCATCGGGGCGTCGGCCCTGGCCGGCAAGGTGCTCATCGACGTCGGGGTCGGCCTCACGGATGACTACACCGAGCTCTCGCACCCGAACAGCAGCCTGGCGGAACAGATCCAGCAGGCCTTCCCGTTGACGCCCGTCGTCAAGACGCTCTGCACGATGGACTCGACCGCGATGATCGCCCCGGACAGCCTCGAAGGGCCGAGCACCGTCTTCCTCTCGGGCGACGACGCCGCGGCCAAGCAGCTCACCGGCCGGCTGCTCACCGACCTGGGCTGGCCCCCGTCGTCCCAGCTGGACATCGGGGGCGTCACCACCGCACGCGGACAGGAGCACTTCGCGCTGCTCTTCATGGGGATCGCCGACGGCCTGGGCGCCCACACGTTCAACATCAAGGTGGTCCCCCGCCTCGCCGACTAGCCAGGTCAGCCCTCCGGCGCCTCCAGCCAGAATCCGGCGCGGGTGCGCCAGAGGTCGAGAAGCGCCGTGTCTCCCTTGGTCTCGACGGCGGTGGTGGGCCGCTTGTAGAAGTACAGGAGGAGGTCGGTCACGGGGCCCCGCGCGACAGCGGTGGCACGGTCCGCTCCGGGCCCCCAGGCGGGGCGCTCGCCGGTGAGGTCGACGAGCCACTCCCCGGCGTCGGTGGCGTCGAAGTGGAGCGTACGGGCCGGGCCGAGGAGGTCGGGCAGGTCCGGCCGGGGCTCGAACGCCTCGGGGAAGGTGGAGAACTCCAGCCATTCCTGCACCGCGTCGGTGGCGAGGTCGCTGTCCAGCGCGAACTGCGTCCCGGCCGTGAGGGCCGCGTCGGCGCGGTGCACAGCGGTCTCGTAGGTCATGCGGCGCGCCCAGAACGCCACCGGCGCCGACCGGTCGGCGGAGGGGTTCCACGCCACTGCGTCGGCCCCGGCGGCGCGGAGGGCGGAGCTCAGCAGTGCCGCGCCTTCCACGAGCCACGGGACGAGGGTCGACGCGTCCTCGTCGGCGTAGGCGATCAGGTCGTTCACCAGGTCGTCGGGGATCGGGCCGGCTGCGCGGGTCCGTACGATCTCCTCCGCCCACCGGTGGTCGCCGCCCACATGCCGCAGCAGCTGGCCCAGGTTCCAGCCGGGGCAGGAGGGAACCGGGGCGGTCAGGTCCGCGCCGCGCACCTGGGCGGTGAGCCGTTCGGTCTGGGAGACGATCTCGTCGCAGTAGCGCTCGAAGCTCAGCGAGGTCATCGGCTCATGATGCCCGAGGGACGGGATGCGCCCGGCGGGGATATGGGAGCCGCCTTGTCGGTGGTCTCGGATACTGTATGCCGCCTGAACAAGATCAGTGTGCGGTCCAGGGCGTACAGGGTGGGGAGAGAATTCGATGTTGGTGGGGGCAAGACAGATACGGCGTCGGCTGGCCCAGGTGGCCGTGCTGGCCGGGGTGCTGTCGGGGTGTGCGGGGGCGGCAGAGGACGACACGAGGGCGTCGGCGAGCGCTTCGGCCTCGGCCGGCGCCACGGCATCGGCGGAGGCGGCCGGTGACGGTGGCTCGGCGGTGAAGAGCGGGGGCACCATCGGCGCCGCCGGATCGGCCTGCGAACTTCCCGTCACCTTTGACATCGCCCAGTACTGGGAGGCGGAGGCCATCGACTCCGGCACGGAGAAGGACGAGTCGGCCAGCGACGGCGACGGCTCCGCCGATGCCGAGAAGGACGAGCTGGCCCAGAAGATCGCCGACGCGTTCCTTCACCAGGGGACGGTCACGGCGGCCTGCGAGGTCGACGCCAAGCCTGCCGGGAACATCGGCTTCCTGCGCATCTGGACGGGCAAGCCGGGCTCCGGCGACCCGCGCGGCGTGCTGAAGGCGTTCCTGGCGGACGAGACCGGTGTGAGCAAGGCGAAGTACAGCGCGTTCAAGGCGGGCGGCGTCGCCGGGGCCGAGGTGAAGTACCTCGTCACCAGCGAGCTCATGGAGGAGACCAAGGAGGAGACCGCGCTGGCGGTCACCACCGAGAAGGGCCCGGTCGTCATCCACCTCGGCGGGCTGGACTCCGAGGAGCACCGGGCGATGCTGCCGGCGTACGAACTGGCCAAGAAGACCCTGCGGGTGAGCTGAGCGGCGGCTGGGCGACGGGGGTGTCCGGCGCGGGCGGACAGTGCGCCGCGCCGGACGTCGATGCGGAGCCGGTCAAGAGGCTGCGCAGGAGCCGATGGCGGGGGCCGTGGCGGTGCCGTTCTTCATGACCGTGAAGCCGAAGCTCGTCGACGCTCCGGCGGGGAGGTCACGGTGACGGTCGCCGTCCAGGTGCTGATCGCCCGCGCTCGGCGAGGAACGGGGCGAGGGCGGCCGTCAGCTCCGCCGGCTTCTCCACCGGCAGTTCGTGGCCGGCGTCCAGGACGCGGATCACGGCGTCCGGGTAGGCCTTGGCCATGCGGAGCATCTGGGCGAGGGGCAGTTGGATGTCGTGGTAGCCGTGCACCATGAGGGTGGGCGCGTGGATGTCGCCGACTCTGTCCAGCACGTCGAAGGCCCGCATGGCGCCGTAGAGCGTCATGACGACCTCGCGCGGGGTGTCGGCGGAGGCGCGGACGTACTCGCGGATCTCCTCGCGCGGGTGTCCGGGGGCGAAGGCACGCTGGATGTTGGCGGCGACGAACAGTTTGAAGGGGGCCAGCGTCGAGGCGGCCATGAGCAGGGCGCGGCCCCTGCTGTAGGCCATCCTGCCGATGGAGTTGACCAGCACCATGCGCTCCACGCGCTCCGGATGGCCGAGGGCGATGGTCTGGGCGATCATCCCGCCCATGGAGTGGCCGATGATCGCGAACCGCTCGATCCCGAGGTGATCGAGGAGGGCGAGGACGTCCCGGGCCAGATCGTCGATGCTGCGCACCCCCGCGCCGCTGCTCTCGCCGTGCCCGCGCAGGTCGAGCCGGACGACCCGGCGCGCCTCGGCGAAGTGAGCGACCTGGTGGTCCCAGCGGTGCCGGTTCGCCGTCCAGCCGTGGACGAACACCAGGGGCACACCCTCGACGTCGCGGGGGCCCTCGTCGTCGTACGTCAGGGTCGCGCCGTCGACTTCGAGCTGCGGCATGGGTGGCCTCCTGGGGTGCGGGTCTCTGGTTACTGACCGGTACGGTAACCGGCCGTGCGGGCTGCCGTCACCGGCGTTCTTCCAGGAAGTCGAGGATGTGCCCGAACACGTCGAGGGCCGCTCCCCTGCCGAGGAACGTGTCCAGGTGGCCGTAGCCCGGGATCTCGGTGTACGTGACGTCGAGTTGGGGTTGGCGGTGGGCGAGGACGTCGCGGCAGAGCCGTTGGGAGTCGAGCCACAGGCCGTTCTCGCTGCCCGCGAGGAGGAGGACGGGGGTGTCGATGCGGGCCGCCGCGTCCAGGGCGTTCTGCGGGAGGGCCCGGTAGCGGTGGTCGGTGTCGTGCCAGCGGACGACGGTGCGGGCCAGTTCGATCCGGCGCAAGTGCGGCAGGATCCACAGCGGGGCGGGGCCGAGGAGGTCGGCGAGGCGGTTGTGGGTCGTGTCGGTCAGGTGCTCGTGGACGAAGAGCGAGGCGCCGGTTCCCCAGGCCGAGTTGTGCAGGATCTGGCAGGTCGGGTCCGGGCAGGTCGCCCTGCGGGAGGCCAGGGCGAACAGCGGGGTGTACTTGGAGCGGAGGCCGACCTTGCGGAAGTCGACGGGGATGTGGTCGATACGGGACTTCAGCAGCTCTCCGGCCAGGGTCATGCGCAGGGAGGTGCGGCCCGCGAGCTTCGGGGTGAGGAAGACACCCTGCGAGACCACGCCCGCGAGGCCGGGCACCAGGCCCGCCGTCATGCTCAGGGAGAGGGTCAGGGAGCCGATGCAGTGGGCGACGACGAAGAGGGGGCGGTCGCCGATGCGGGTGCGGATGTGGGCGACGGCCTCGGGGATGTCGTAGAGGGCGACGTCGTCGTAGGTGTAGCGGCGGCCTGTCTCGTTGTAGGGCAGGCGGCAGCTGCCTCGCCAGTCGAGCAGCCAGGGTTCGTGGCCCTCGTCGAGGAGGGCGTCGACCAGGTTGCGGGTCTCGGGCAGCAGGAACATGTCGGACGACGCGGTGTGTCCGTGCAGGAACAGGACGGCGGGGCGGTCGTGCGCGGCGGCGCGGTCGCCGGGGTCGATGCGGGTCAGGCCGAGGCGGACGCCGTCGCCGGCGTGGAACGGGATCTCCTCGACGCGCGCCGGGTCGAGCCGGTGCTGGAGGGGGCGCAGGGTCGTGGTGGACCTGACCTTGCGCAGGGCCGGCCCGGCCGTCCTGGGGTTAGTCGTCCGGAAGATCATCGGTGGTGCTCCGTGGGGGTCTGGGGGCGGCGCAGGTCGAGCAGGTCCGCGGCGGCCCGGGCGAAGGGGCCGAGCAGACCGCGGCCCATCTCAAGGCCGAACCAGGCGAGCCAGGTCAGCTTGGCGGCACGCTTCTCCTGGCTGGTCAGGCGCGGGTCGACCTTGATGCCGTCGATCTGGTCGCGCACATAGGAGTCGGCTGGGACGACGACCTCGCCGGCCAGGTGTGCCGGTCCGCCCTCGCGGCCGAGTCGCACGGTCAGGGCGCGGGTCTGCCGCCAGACGTCGCGGCGGGCGCGAGCGTACTTGTGCCCCTCCAGCCACCAGCTGCCGCCGTCGGCGTCGGTCAACTCCAGCCGGTACCGGAGCAGTTGGTGGCGCAGGCCGTGCCGGTGCGGGATGCCTTCCTCGGGGCGGATCCAGATGTCGCCGCGTGCCACGGTCAGCGGCTCGGGGTGCAGGGCGGGGCAGGTGACATCGCCCCGTACGTCGACGCGGCGGTCCGTGACCAGCTGGTGCATGCTGGCGATGGAGAGGGTGAGGGACATCGACATCGGGCACGGGATGCCGGGTGTGTCGCCGCCAGGAGACGCCCCGTCAGGAATCGCTCCGTCAGGAATCGCTCCGCCCGGACCGTCGGCGACAGGACTGACGCTGCCCTCGGTTTTCTCGGAGAACCACAGGTAGGGCTGGTCGTCCTGCTGCGGGAGGCGGGCCAGGCCGTCGCCCGCGAGCCGCTCGAACGTCTTCAGCTGGGCCCGGGCGCCGTAGCGGGCGGCGGGCGGCAGACCGAGGGCCTCGACGAGCGCGGTGGTGCGGTCGGCCGTGGCGGCGGGGCCCTTCAGGGTCGCCTCGCACAGTTTCAGGGCGGTGGGACTCTGCAACACGCGGCTGAGGAAGGTCAGTTCGGGGATCGGGTCGGCCTCCAGTCGGGCAAGGGCATCGACGCGCCACTCGTCCCAGTCGTGGACACGGACGTGCATGCCGCCGAACGCCATGTCCCCTACGACGTCGTCGAGGGTGTTGGGGACGCCGGTGAGGTTGTAGTCGAAGCCCCAGGCGTCCGGTTCGCAGACGACGGCGACCGCGACGCGGCTGACCCAGTCGACGGGGGCGGCGTTCAGGTAGCGGAAGGCGGGGACCGTGCGGAAGCGGCCGAAGGCCGAGACCAGCCCGCTGCTGAGGTCCTGGGGGTTGTACGCGCCGGTCTTGGTGTGCCCGCCGATGCCACCGGGGCGCAGGGCGGTGACGACGAGGCCGTGGTCGCGGGCGCGGCGCAGGGCGACCTCGGCGGCCCACTTGGTCTGGTCGTATCCTGCGACGAGCCGGTCGATGTGGGCGAGCGGGTCGTCCTCGCCCATGGAGGGGATGCCGACCTCGTTGAAGACGGCGATGGACGAGATGTGGTGCAGCGGCTTGGGACGTCCGGTCGCCGCCAGTTCGGCGAGGGTGAGGGCGCCGAGGACGTTGCTGGTGCGCAGGGACTGGTAGCCGCGCAGGAAGTCCACGGCCGCCGCGACTCCCACGATGCTGTCGAGTTCGTGGGCGAGGGTGTTCCAGAGGTCGTCGGACAGGCCCAGGCGGGGCCGGCGGATGTCGCCGGGGAGCACGGTGATACGGCGGCGGACCTCCGACGACCAGGGCAGCCCGTACTTCTTCAGCGCCTCACCGAGCCGGACCGTGGCCGCCTCCTCGTCGGCGGCGCGGACCAGGCAGTGGACGTGGGCGTCGCTGTGCCGCAGCAGGTCCAGCAGCATGTGGCTGCCGAGGAAGCCGGTGGCGCCGGTCAGCAGGGCGCGGCGGGGCGGGACCGGGTCGGGCGAGGCGGTGAAGGGGAGGCGGTCGGCGAGGGCCAGGTCGGCGAGGATCTGGGTGAGGTCCTCGGGGCGGGCGGTGGAGGCCGACGGGGTGTTGTGGGTGCGCGCGGCTGCGGCGGGTGATGGAACGGGCCGTGTGGCCACGGGGGTGGCCGTTTCCGACAGGGCGGTCGAGGCGGCGCTGTGCGGCGGACGCGCTTGCACGGCAGGGAGCGGAGTCGGCCGTGTCGCCAGGGGATCGGCCCTTTCCGGCACCGCAGCCGACGGGGCGCTGTCGGGGAGCGCGGCCACGGCAGGTGGCGGAGCCGGCCACGTCGCCTCGGGGCCGGCCGCTTCCGGCGCGGCAGCAGCAGTTCCCCTGACGTGCATGTGGCTCTTGGCCAGCGCGATCGGCCTCGCGTCGGCGAAGACCTCGTCCAGGTCGAGCGACACGCCCAGCTCCTCCTCCAGCGCCGAGACGAGTTCCACCGCGCCCACGGAGGTGCCCCCGGCGTCGAAGAAGTCGGCGTCGGGCGCCAGGTGTCCCGCGGGGACGTGGCGGCCCGCGACGGCCGCGATGGCGCTGGCGATCTCGTCGGCGTCATGTGCCGCCGGGGAGCTCTCGACGGACGCGGCCGAACCCGTGACCTTGGCCAGCAGGTCGGAGACGGTCATGCCGACGCCGCCGCGCTCGATCGCCTCCGCGGTCGCCCGCTGGTCGGCGCCTGCCGACACGTTCTCGTTCACCTCACGCATGGGAGCCCTTCACGGTGTCGCCCTGCCCTTTCCTCGTTGCTGTCCGCGTCTCTCGTACCGTCACGGGCGTCGCCAGGAGCGGAACGTCCGAAGGTGTTCCGGAGTGACCACGGTCTCCAGCCGGTCGTCGTCCTGGTCTCCGCCGCCCAGCGCCGACAGCAGGCGTCGGGCCGGGGTGTTGCGCGCGGTGCGTTCCGCCGTGAGGCGGACCTTCGCGCAGTCCAGCTCCTCGGCGCGGTCGGCCAGCCAGCCCAGCAGGCGTTCCTCGACGCCGCGGCCGAGTGCGCGGCAGCTCATCAGCCAGGCCAGGACGTCGAGCCGGTCGCCCTCGCGGTGTACGGCGAGGAGGCCTATCTGGCCGTAGTCGCCGAAGCGGTCCCGGGCGGTGGCCGTCCAGACCTCGCCGTGCTCGCGCCAGCGGGCGACGTCGCCGCCGTCAGCCGAGCGTGCGCGGAGCGTGAACTGGTTGGTGCGGCGCACGAGTTGCTCCGCCCGCTGCACGTCGGCCTCGGACAGCGCCCGGACGTCCACCTCCAGCTCCAGCTGTCCCAGGAACTCCTCGAAACCGGCCTCCGCGCGGACGGCGTCCCGCTCGCGTTCCTGCTCGTAGAACCGCGCTCGCAGCGCGTCCTCGGCGGTGGCGGCCGCGGGGACCAGCGGCCACAACCGGC
Organism: Streptomyces sp. NPDC028907; assembly: GCF_055564995.1. Lineage (NCBI taxonomy): Bacteria > Bacillati > Actinomycetota > Actinomycetes > Kitasatosporales > Streptomycetaceae > Streptomyces > Streptomyces sp. NPDC028907. The sequence continues at coordinate 88,989 of NZ_JBVHVE010000020.1, read as the reverse complement.
CCAGGAACTCCGTCAGTTCGTCCGCCGGCGGGCAGGTCACCGACAGCACCTGCGGGAGCGCGGCGCGCATCTTGGCGATCTCGGCCGGGTTGTCGTCGAGGAACAGGAAGCTGTCCAGGCCGAGGTCGAGCGTGTCGGCGACATCGGCGAGGCGGGCCGGCTTCGGGTGCCAGGCCGCGGAGATCACGCTGAAGTGTTCCGCCTTCAGCGGGCTGTCCGGGCGGTCCAGTACGGCGCGGACGACGTCCTCGTCGTTGTTGCTGACCAGCACCAGCAGCGCGCCGGCCGCCCGCCAGTGCAGCAGCCTGCGGGCGAGCAGGGAGCGCGGACCGGTCAGGTCCACGGCCCCGGGGCCGATCTCCCCGGCGACGCCGCCCCACAGGGTCTCGTCGCCGTCGACCGCGATCACCTTGGGCGCCGGACGGCGTGCGGCGCGTACGGCCTCGGCGAGGCGGAGGGCCACGGCCGCCTGGAAGGGGGCGGTGAAGGGGAGGTGGGCCAGGTGTTCGGTGCGTTCGTCGAAGCGATCCGCGACGGGGTGGTGGCGGGTCCAGTCGTCGGGGCCGAGGACGGCGATACCGGGCACCTCGGCCAGCTCGGCGGCGACCTCCTGTTCCCAGCGGCGCAGGCGGTCCTCCTCCTGTGCGGTGGGCAGGAAGCCGACGATGAGCGGCTTGCGGGTGCGCTTCGCCACCGCACGCAGTGCCTGCGGGTAGGCGGTGCGCAGTTCGGCGAGCAGCGTGTCGTCGACCGGGCCGAAGCGTTGCAGGTCCGTGGCCCGCAGCAGGACGACGCCGGCCGTCGTGGCCGGGTCGGCGAACACCCCGGACGGGTCGCGCAGGCCCGCCAGGACGTGGTGGTACGGGGCCTCGGCGACGGTGGTCGGGCTGTCCGGTGCCGCCGCGGCGAGGGCCGTCTCGCACATCACGGGCAGATTGCCCAGCGCGAAGGTGGCGGCGAGGGCGAGCCTGTCGGCCTTGGCCCGGGCCGGAGCGGCGGCCGGAGCAGCAGCGGCCGGTGCGGGAATGCGCGCCGGGCCCGTCGGGTCGTCGGCCGTCTCCGCCAGCAGCCGCAGTAGCTCCTCCCCCAGCTCGGCGACCTCAGCCGCGTCCAGGATGTCGAGGTTGTGGTCGAGGCGGATACGGCCCGCGTCCGGGGTCATGGTGATCATCAGGTCGAGGTCGGAGTAGCCCGTCCCGGCCGGAAGCACCTCCAGGGCGGTCAGTCCGCGCGCGGCGCGTACGTAGTTGAAGTACACCTCCACCAGCGGCGCGTTCGCCCGGTACAGGCCCTGCCGGGCCAGCGCGGGCAGCACGTCGGAGAACATGGCGCCCTTGGTCAGCACCCGCTCCAGCCGCCCGTCGGTGCGGCGCAGCACATCCTCGACGCGCTCCGCCGGGTTCGCCTCGGCGGGGAAGGGCACCGGCACGCCGAAGAAGCCCACCGCGTCGTAGGCGTCGGCGTGGATGCGGGTGTCCACGGGCACGGCGAGGACGAAGCGGTCGCGCTCGCGCTTCCTGGCCAGGAGGACGGTGAGGGTGCCGAGGCAGAAGGCGGCGGGTGTCACGGCCAGGCGGCTCGCGGCGCTGGAGATCCGGTCCATGAGGCCGTCGGGGATCGGCAGGGTGACGCTGCCGGCCCGGTAGGAGCGGGTCTGCGGGCGCGGTCGGCTCAGGGTCAGGTCGAGGCGTGCGCTGCCCCGGAAGGCCTCGCGCCAGTCGTCCGCGTCGGCCGGCCCGTTGACCTGCCCGTCGGAGCCGCCGGTCTGGCCACCGGTCTGCTGGGCCTCGATCAGCAGATGGATGTCGCGGTTGGCGATGGTGTCGTCGAGCGCGTCACCGGAGAGCTCGGCGTCGATCTCGCCCGCCACCAGCAGCAGCGACTGGAGATCGCTGACCGCGTGGTGGGCGCCGTAGACCAGGATCTGGCCGCGCTCTGCGCCGTCCAGCAGCTCGAAACGCCACAGGGGCGCGGCGGTCAGATCGAACGGCGGTTCCAGAAGCCCGCGCAGCCGGTCGGCGGCGTCCAGAGCCGTGTCCGGCGCAACGACCGTCCACCGCAGCGGCGTTTCCGGCAGTTCGCGGTCCACCCTCAGCTGCCGTCCGCCCTCGTCGGCGGTGACGACGGCGGTGCGCAGGGCGGCGTGGCGTGCGGTGAGGCGGTCGAGGATGCCCGTGAGGGTCTCGCGGGTGGTCGGGGTGGTGAGGCGTACGGCGAGGCCGACGGCGTGGGCCGCGTCGGGCATGCCCGGCCCGGCGCTGCGCAGCAGGCGTACGACATCGCGGGTCGCGGGGTGCGGTTCGGTCGCCGGTACCTCGGCGGTGTACTGCGGCTCGTGCGGTGTCGTGGTGTCCCGTTCGGGCAGCGCGGTGCTCAGAGCCTGGGCGAGGCCGCGGATGTCGGCGGCCGAGAAGACGGTGGCGGCGGGGAGCTCGACGCCGAGCTCGCGGGCGAAGGCGTTGCGCAGCCGCACCAGCATGAGGGAGTCGAGGCCGAGTTCCTTCAGGGCCGTGGTCGCGGACACCTGGACCGCCCCGCCGGAGACCTCGCCGACCCGGGCGCGCACGTATGCCTCAAGGCGTACGGCGCGTTCGGTGTCGGTCGTCGCCGCGAACACGTTCTTGACGAGGTCGTCCGTGTCGGGCGTGCCGGTGGGGGCGGTGACCAGGTCGGCCAGGACCGGGCGGGTACGGGCGGCGTCGGGGTCGAGGGCCAGCAGGTCCCAGTCGAGGGCCATGGGGGCGAGCTGGCGGCGGGAGGTCGTCAGCACCCGCTCGAACAGCTCACCGCCGTCCTGCGCGGAGAAGGCGAGCAGTCCGGAACGGGCCGTCTCGGCCTCCCGTACGCCGGACGCGGACACCATGCCGACGCCGGCCCAGGCGCCCCAGTCGAGGCTCAGCGCGCGGCGGTCCCGCAGGGAGAGGTGATGCGCCCAGGCGTCGAGGAAGGCGTTGGCCGCGGCATAGGGGCTCTGTCCGGCCGAGCCGAGCAGGCCCGCCGCCGAGGCGAACAGGACGAAGTCCTCGGCGTCCGGGGTCAGTTCGGTGAGCAGGGCGGTACCCAGGACCTTGGGTCCGAGGACGCGCAGGACGCGCTCGTCGGTCAGGCCCGCGATCGTGGCGTCGTCGAGGACGCCGGCCGCGTGGACGACGCCGGTGATCGGGCCGAGTTCGTGGCGTACGGCGTCCAGCGCGGCCGCCAGTCCCGCGCGGTCGGCGACGTCGGCGCGGGCCAGGTGCACGGTGACGCCCCGCTCTTCGAGCCCCCGGATCCAGTCCAGGGCGTCCGCGTTCGGTGCGCTCCGGCTCATGAGGGCCAGCCGACGGGCTCCCCGGCGGGCCAGTCGCTCGGCGACGACCCGGCCGAGACCGCCCAGACCACCGGTGATGAGATACGCACCGTCCGGGGAGGTCGCGCCTTGCCCGGAGTCGTCCGGGCGGGTGCGGGTCAGCCGGGGTACGAGGCGTGCGTCGTCCCGCAGTGCGACGAGACGTTCGTCGTCGGCGTGCCACAGCTGGGTCCACAGGGCGTCGGCGCCGTCCGTGGGCGGGAGGTCGACGAGGGTGGTCCTCAGCTCGGGGTGTTCCTGTGCGAGGGCGAGACCGAAGCCCCAGGCGAGCGCCTGCTGAGGGTGCGTCACCTGGGCGCTGTCACCGGCGGCTTGGCTCCCCCGGGCGACGACGAAGAGGCGGGGCGCCTGTGCCCGGTCGGCGAGTGCTCGCACCAGGTGCATGGTGCTGAGGCAGCACAGCCGGGCCGCCTCCTCGGCCGTACGTCCGTCCTCGATCGCGGGGGCGTCGAGCGCGGAGAGCTGCACGACCCGCTGGGGAGTTTCGTGGGCGAAGGCCTCGTCGAGCAGGCGCGCCAGCTGGCCCGGGTCGGCCGTGTCGAGAACGTACCGGCCGGGGCCCTCGGCGGCGAACTCCTCGCCCCTGCGGGCGATCACGCAGGGCACGGAGGTGCCGAGTCGCTCGGCCAGATCGGCGGCCACGCCCGACTCGTCGGCCAGGACGAGCCAGCTGCCTGGTGCGGGCGGCTGGTCGGCGGGCGGGCGCGGCCGCCAGCGGGTCTCGAACAGCGCTCCGTCCAGCGGTGAGAGCGCGGCCAGTCGGAACTCCTCGGCCTCCAGCAGCAGTTGGTCCTCGTCGTCGTACAGGCGAAGGTCCAAGGTGGCGGTGTCGCCGGACACGGACCGCAGCTCGCAGGTCACCCAGGCGGGGGCGGTGCGCAGCCCTGTGTGGCGCAGGCGTCCGACCCCGGCGGGTACGAACGCCCGTCCCTGGGGTGCGTCAGCGGGCAGTGCGGCCGTGTGGAAGGCGGCGTCGAGGACGGCCGGGTGGAGCAGATGGCCGGCGGCGGGCCGGTCGGCCAGGCGGGCGACCGCGGCGGTGTGGGAGCGGCGGCCGGACTCCAGGCCGCGGAAGGCGGGTCCGTACTCGATGCCGAGGGCGGCGAGGGTGCCGTAGACGGTCGGGAGGTCGGCGGGCTCCGTGCACCGGGCGCGCAGTGTGGCCGGCTGCTCGGTCGGGTCGGCTGTGGTTTCGGCGGGAGTGACGGCGATACGGCCGTCTACGTGCCGTTCCCAGCGGGCGCGCTGTCCGTCGGTGTCCCGGGCCGAGGAGATCGTGAAGTCCCGGACGCCGTCGACGGCCGGCTTCAGGACGAGTTGCAGGCGTGTCGGCCGGGACTCGTCCAGGCGCAGCGGCTGGAGGAGGCCGACGTCGCGGAGCCGTACCTCGCCGCCGCCCTGCACGGTGGCGGCGGCCTCCAGCGCCATGCCCAGGAAGGCGGCGCCAGGCAGCCAGACCTCTCCGGTGACCCGGTGGTCCGCCAGATAGGCGAAGCGGCTGTCGCGCAGGTCCACCTCGGTCTGGAAGAGGTGCCGGTCGGCGTCGTCGCTGGCCTCGACATGCGTGGCCAGCAGCGGTGAGGCGCCGGTCGCGGTGGCCGGGGCGGGGGCTAGCCAGTGGCGTTCGCGGGCGAAGGCGTAGGTCGGCAGGTCGACGCGGCGGCCGGCCGGGAACAGCGCGGACCAGTCGGGCGTGTGCCCGGCCGTGTACAACTCGCCCAGCCTGCACAGCAGTACGTTCCGCCCGCCCCGCCGACGGCGCAGCGAGCCGATGCTCACCGCGTCGATTCCGGCCTCGGCCGCCACGGCCTCGATGGAAGACCCGAGCGTGGGGTGCGGGCTGAGCTCGACGAAGTAGCGGTATCCGTCGTCCAGCATGCGGCGGATGGTGTCCGCGAAGCGGACCGGTTCGCTGAGGTTGGCGTACCAGTAGGCGGGGTCCAGACGGTCTCCGGGCACGGGTTCCGCCAGCACGGTCGAGTACAGCGGCACCGCGGTCCGCGACCCTCGGATGCCGGGGAGGCGGTCGAGCAGGTCCTGGCGGAGCGGGGCCATGAGCGGGGTGTGGGAGGCGAACGGGGTCGACAGCGGCCGGGCCTCGATCCCCTGCTCGTCGAGGCCGCGGCGCAGCTCGTCCAGCGCGTCGGCCGCACCGGAGACGGCTGTGGAGTGGGGGCCGTTGACGGCCGCGACGAACAACCGGCCGGCGTAGGGCGTGAGGAGTTCCTCGACCCGTGGGCGCGGCAGGTCCAGGGACAGCATGCCGCCCTTGCCCGCGACCGGTACGACCGCCCGGGCGCGCCCGGTCACCACCTTCACGGCGTCGTCCAGGGTGAGCGCGCCCGCGCTGTACGCGGCGGCGACCTCACCCAGGCTGTGCCCGGTCACGGCGTCCGGGGTGACGCCGAGCGAGCGCCAGGCGGCCGTCAGTGCCGAGTTCACGGCGAACAGCGTCGGCTGGAGATATTCGGTGCGCTCCAGCGGGGAGAACTCCTCCGGCGCCCGCAGCGCGTTGAGCACCGACCAGCCGGCCTGCCGCTCCACCGCCTCGTCGATCCGGGTCAGCTCCTCGTGGAACGCCTGCGACTCGGCCATCAGGTCCAGGCCCATGCCGGGCCATTGGCCGCCGTGCCCGGCGTGGACGAAGGCGACCTTGCCCGTCTGCTCCTCCCGGGGTGACGGCAGCGGGAGCCGGCCCGCCGCCAACTCACCTAGGACGGAGCGCAGTTCGTCGCGGTTCTCGGCCAGGATCGCGGTGCGTCGCTCGAAGTGGCTGCGGTGGTGGGCCAGGGTGTGGGCGGTGTCCGACAGCGCGGTATCGGCGTCGGAATCGACGGCTGCCAGGTGGCGGGCCAGTGCGGCGGCCTGTCCGCGCAGGCCCGGCTCGCTGCGGCCGGACAGGACGAACAGCCGCTTGCCCGGGAGGACTTCGGCCGACCGCTCGGCGGTCTGCGGACCCGCCTCCTCGACGATCACATGCGCGTTGGTGCCGCTGATCCCGAAGGCGCTCACGCCCGCACGTCGGATCCGCCGCGCCGACGCGGGCCAGGCGGTCTCCTCGCGCAGCAGGTGCAGTCCGCTGTCCGCCCAGTCGACGTGGCGGCTCGGGGTGTCGGCGTGCAGGGTGCGTGGGAGGGTCTCGTGGCGCAGCGATTGCACGACCTTGATCAGGCCGAGCACACCCGAAGCCGCCTGCGCGTGCCCGATGTTGGACTTCAGTGAGCCCAGGTGGAGCGGGCGGCCCCCGGGGCGCGAGGCGCCGAAGACCTCCGCGAGGGCGTTCGCCTCGATGGGGTCGCCGAGGGTCGTGCCGGTGCCGTGCGCCTCGACGTGGTCGAGGTCGGCGGGCGTGAGTCCGGACCGCTCCAGTGCCCGTCGGATCACCTGCTCCTGAGCGGGGCCGTTGGGCGCGGACAGCCCCTGGCTGCGGCCGTCCTGGTTGACGGCGGTGCCGCGCAGGACGGCCAGCACCGGGTCGCCGTCGCGCCGGGCGTCGCTCAGTCGTTTCAGCACGACCATGCCGGCGCCCTCCGCCCAGATGGCGCCGTCGGCGCCGTCGGAGAAGGAGCGGCAGCGGCCCGTCGGCGACAGGCCGCGCAGCCGGCTGAACTCGACGAAGGTCTGCGGCGTGACCATCAGGGTGACACCGCCGGCGAGCGCCAGATCGCACTCCCCCGCGCGCAGCGCCTGGGCCGCGAGATGCACGGCCACCAGCGACGACGAGCACGCGGTGTCCACGGTGAGCGCGGGGCCGTTCAGTCCGAGGGTGTACGCGAGCCGGCCCGAGGCCACGCTCAGCGCGGAGCCCGTGCCGACGTAGCCGTCCAGCTGGTCGAGCCGGGTGCCGGACAGGTAGTCGCTGCCGAACATGCCGACGTAGACACCGGTGGTGCTGCCCGCCAGGTCGGCGGGCACGATCCCGGCGCGCTCCAGCGACTCCCAGGCCGTCTCCAGCAGCAGTCGCTGCTGCGGGTCCATGGCCGCCGCCTCCTTCGGGGTGATGCCGAAGAAGGCCGCGTCGAAGGAGTCGATGTCGTCCAGGAAACCGCCCTCGCGGGCGTACGACTTGCCGAGCGCGTCCGGGTCGGGGTCGTACAGCGAATCGACGTCCCACCGACCCGCCGGGAACGGCCCGACCGCGTCCCGTCCCTCCGCGACAAGTCGCCACAGCCCCTCCGGGTCGCTCACGCCGCCGGGCAGCCGGCAGGCCATGGCGACGAGGGCCACCGGCTCGTCCGACGACAGCGCGGGCGCGGGCTTGAGCTCATGGCTCGGGCTGCCTGTTGTCGCGAGGACGCCGGTGAGCAGGTACTCGGCGAGGCGCGTGGGTGTGGGGTGGTCGAAGAGGAGGGTGGCGGGGAGTTTGGTGCCGAGGCGGTTGCTGATGCGGTTGCGCAGGTCGACCGCTGCCACCGAGTCCATGCCGAGGTCGCGCAGCGGCTGGTCGGGGCGGACGGATTCCGCCGAGCGCAGACCGAGGGCGTGGGCGGCCTCCTCGCGTACCAGGGCGAGGACACGTGCGGGACGTTCGGTCTGCGGCAGCCGGGCCAGCCGGTCGGCCAGGGTGCGGCCGCCGGCCTGAGCGGGGCGCGCGGGGAGCAGCGAGCGCCACAGGGCGCCTTCGGGTGCTGCGGCCCGCAGGCGGGGCAGGTCCAGGGCCCAGGCGACCAGGTGGGCGGAGTCGCGGCGCAGGGCGAGCTCGGCCAGCTCGCGGCCCTGGTCGGGGGTGAGGGCGCGATGACCCAGGCGGGCCATCCGCTCCAGGTCGGCATGCTGTGCCGCGAGCCCTTCGCCCGCCCAGGCGCCGAAGGAGACCGAGACTCCGGCCAGGCCCAGGGCGCGTCGATGGTGGGCGAGTTGGTCGAGGAAGGCGTTGGCGGCGGCGTAGTTGGCCTGGCCCGCGTTGCCGACGACTCCCGCTGCCGAGGACACCAGGAGGAAGAGGTCGAGCGGCCGGTCGGCGGTGAGCCGGTGCAGGTGGGCGGCGCCGTCGACCTTTGGGCGCAGCACCTGTGCGAGGCGCTCGGGAGTCAGCTCGGCCACCACCCCGTCGGCGAGGACCCCGGCACAGTGGACGATGCCCCGCAGCGGCGACTCGTCCCCGATGCCGTCCAGCAGCCCGGCCACGGCGGCGCCGTCCGCGACGTCGCACGCGGCGATCTCCACCTCGGCGCCGAGTGCGGTCAGCTCGGCGACGACGTCCGCAGCACGGGAGTCCTCGGCTCCCTGACGGGACGTCAGCAGCAGGCGGGGAACGCCGTCCTCGGCGAGCAGGCGGGCGATGCCGCGGCCCACCGCGCCGAGGCCTCCGGTGATCAGGACCGTGCCGTCGGCGGGGATCCATGCCGAGCGGTCGGACGGCGCGGGACGGGCCCGTACGAGGCGCGGGACCAGCACCTCACCGTCGCGCAGGGCTAGTTCCGGCTCGTCGGCACATGCTGCGACGGTGAGCAGCGGGGGTTCGTCACCGTCGAGGTCGAGCAGGGTCAGGCCGAGTCCGGGGTGTTCGGCGCGGGCACCGCGGGCGAGGCCCCACAGCACCGACTGGGCGAACCCGGGAACCGTGTCCCCGTCGGCTGCCGCGACCGCGCCCCGCGTGACCCAGATGGTGCGCGCGGGCGCCCGGTCCGGTGGGAGGGCGATCAACGTCTGGAGTTCGGCCAGCGCGGTTTCCGCCAACTCCTGTGCCGTCCCGGTCGGTTCGGCATCGGGTGCGGTGCGGGGCCAGACGCGTACGACGGTGTCGGCGCCCTCGGCGGTGATCTGGACGCCCGCCGCTCGCAGGTCGCGCAGGGCCGTCGCGACAGCCGGGTCCGACCCGTCACCGTGGACGGCCCATGCGGTGCCGGGTGTGCCGGCCTGCGTCTGCGGCCCGGCTGTCCACGCCACCTCGTACAGGTGGCGGCCGTTCTCCGAGGCGCTGTGGAGGTCGGCCGGGTTCGCGGCCCGCAGGCGTACGCCCTCCAGCCGGCCTGCCGGGAAGCCGTCGGGGTCCCACAGGGTGACGTCCAGGGTGATGTCCGTACCGGAGGCGTCGGCCCGGCGCACGGACGCGATCAGGTCTGTCGCCGTGCCGGGCGGCAGGGCACAGCGCGCCATGGCGACGGGCAGCAGGACCCGCTGCTCGGAGCTGTCGAGGGCGGCGGCCGCATGGAGGGCGGCGTCGAGAAGTGCCGGGTGAACCGGGAAGGGGTCGGTGGTGTCGCGGGCCACGGGTGGGAGCGTGAGGCGGGCCAGCAGGGTTGCGTCGCCGGTGACGATGGCCTGTCGTACGCCTTGGAAGGCCGGGCCGTAACAGAGGCCGAGGCCGGTCAGCCGCTCGTAGGTGTCCTCGTGCCAGGCCGGTTCGGCCGTCTCGGGCCACGCCGGTGGCTCGTCGGCCGGCACCGCAGCGGGCTCGGCGGCGGACGCGGTGGCGTGCAGGGTCCAGTCCGTGGCCTCCTGGCCTCGGGGACGGCTGTGGATCGTGATCTCCGGGGCGGCGCCTGCGACGACCACCTCGACGGACACCTCGACCGTGCCGGTGGCGGGCAGGGTGAGAGGCGCGAGGAGGAGCAGGTCGCAGACGTCTGCGGGGGTGTCCGGGCGGGTCGCGGCGAGGGCGGCACGGCAGAGTTCGAGCAGGGTGGTGCCCGAGACCACGGTCCGGCCGAAGACGGTGTGGTCGGGCAGCCAGTCGGCGGTGGCCGGGGACCACTCGTCGCGGAAGGTCCAGCGGGTCCGGTCCGCCGACTGGAGCTGGATGCCGAGCAACGGGTGTGCGGCGCGGTCGAAGAGCCCGGGCGCGGTGGCGGCGGCAGCGGGCTCGATCCAGTGCCGCTGTGCGTCCCAGGCGTAGGTCGGCAGATCTGCCGGAGCGGTCGGCGGGACCGGGCGGCGCCAGTCGATGTGCCGTCCGTGGACGTGGAGTTCGGCGGTGGCGCGGTCCAGACAGGCGGGGCCGTCCTCGTCGCGGCGGAGGGATCCGACCGCGACGAGGTCCTCGTCGATGGTGCGCAGGGCGGTGAGGAGCGCGGGGTGGGGGCTGAGCTCGACGAAGCGGCGGTAGCCGTCGGCGGCCATGCGCTCGACGGTGGGCGCGAAGCGGACGGGTTCGCGCAGGTTGGTGTACCAGTAGTCGGCTTCGAGTTCCTCGGTGACCGGCTCGCCCGTGACCGTGGAGTACCAGGTCACGGGTGTGGGAATGGTGGTGACTCCGTCGAGTTCGTCGAGGATCGTGGTGCGGAGCGGCTCGACCTGGGCGCTGTGGGAGGCGTAGTCGACATCGAGGCGGCGGACGAAGACCTGCTGCCGGTCGAGGTCGGTGAGCAGGGCCTCCACGGCGTCCACGGCGCCTGCGACCACGGTCGAGCGGCCGCTGTTGACGGCGGCGACGCCGATCTCGCCGCCGTGGTCGGCCAGTCGGGCCTCGACGTCGGTGTGCGGCAGGGCGACGACGGCCATGGTGCCGGTGCCGGACACGGCGGTCAGCGCCTGGCTGCGCAGGGCGACCACGGCCGCGGCGTCGTTGAGACTCAGCGCACCGGCGACGCAGGCGGCGGCGACCTCTCCCTGGCTGTGTCCGACGACCGCGTCCGGCCGGATGCCGCGAGCGCGCCAGACGGCGGCCAGCGACACCATCACGGCGAACAGGACCGGCTGGACGACGTCGACACGCTCCAGGTTCGGGGCGCCGGTGTCACCGCGCACGACGGAGGTCACCGACCAGCCGGTGAACGGGCGCAGGGCGGCGTCGCAGCGGTCGAGTTCGTCGGCGAACACGGGGTCACGGTCGAGCAGGTCGCGGGCCATGCCGGCCCACTGGGAGCCCTGCCCGGGGAACACGAACGCCAACTTGCCGGGGGTGAGGGCGTGTTCGGGGCCGGTGATCAGCTCGGTGCCGGGGCGGTCCTCGGCGAGGTCCCGCAGGGCGGTGAGCAGTTCGTCGCGGTCGCCCGCCCGGACGACGGCCCGGTGCTCGAAGTGGGTGCGGTGGTGGGCCAGTGTGGCGGCGACGGCGGGGAGCGGCGCCTGCGGCTGCTGTTCGAGGCTCTCCAGAAGGCGGCCGGCCTGTGCGCGCAGGGCGGGGAGGGTGCGGGCGGAGAGCGGGAAGAGGGTCGTCCCGGGGAGGTCGGCGGCCGGTTCGGCCGGCTGTTCCTCGGGTGCTTCCTCCAGTACCACATGGGCGTTCGTGCCGCTGATCCCGAACGCGCTCACCCCGGCGCGCCGCACCCGCTCAGGGTGGCGTGGCCAGGGCCGCGGCTGGTCGATCAGACGCAGTCCGCCGTGCGCCCAGCCGATGTGCTCGGTCGGGTTCTCGGCGTGCAGGGACGCGGGTATGCGTTCGTGGCCGAGGGCGAGCACGGTCTTGATGACGCCGGCGATGCCCGCGGCGGCCTGGGTGTGGCCGATGTTGGACTTCAGGGAGCCGACGCCGAGGGGGTGCCCCGCGGGCCGGTCGGGTCCGAAGACGGCGGCCAGGGCCCCGGCCTCGATCGGGTCGCCCAGCGGGGTGCCGGTGCCGTGTGCCTCGACGTGGTCCAGGTCGTGCGGCTGGAGCCCGGCGGCGTCGAGCGCTGCCCGCAACACCCTTTCCTGGGCTGGTCCGTTGGGGGCGCTGAGGCCCTGGCTGCGGCCGTCCTGGTTGATCGCCGAGCCCTTGACGACGGCGAGGACCCGGTCGCCGTCGCGCCGCGCGTCCGCGAGCCGCTTGAGCAGCACCATGCCGCACCCCTCGGCCCACACCACGCCGTCCGCGTCGGCCGAGAACGGACTGCACCGCCCGGACGGCGACAGTCCGCGCAGCCTGCTGAACTCGACGTGCCCGCGCGGGGTCACCAGCAGTGTCGCCCCGCCCGCCAGCGCGAGGTCGCACTCGCCGCCGGCCAGGGCCCGCGCCGCCAGATGCAGGGCGACCAGGGAGGACGAGCAGGCGGTGTCGACGGTGACGGCGGGGCCCTGGAGGCCGAGGGTGTAGGCGATACGGCCGGACGCCACGCTGGAGGCCGAGCCGGTGCCGACGTGCCCGTCGAGCTGGTCCAGGGCGGCCGAGGCCAGATAGCCGCAGTCGTAGAGGCCGATGTAGACGCCCGTGGAGCTGCCGTTCAGCGTGTCCGGGACGATTCCGGCGCGTTCGATCGCCTCCCAGCTTGTCTCCAGGAGCAGCCGCTGCTGCGGGTCCATGGCGGCGGCCTCACGGGGCGAGATCCCGAAGAAGGACGCGTCGAAGCGGTCGATGCCGGACAGGTAGCCGCCGCGCAGGGAGTACGCCTTGCCGGTGGCGTCCGGGGCTGGGTCGTGCAGCCCCGCGGTGTCCCAACGGCCCGTCGGTACCTCGGTGATGGCGTCCTCGCCCGCGGCGAGCAGTCGCCACAGCGCCTCGGGGTTGTCGGCGCCCCCGGGGAGACGACAGGCCATGGAGACGATCGCGATGTCGTCGCCGGACCGCGCGGGCGTGTGCTCTGCGGGCGGGGCCGCCGCCGGGACACGCGTGGATGTCTCGTCGAACACCGCCTGGGCGAGGGCCGCGACGGTGGGGTGGTTGAAGATCAGGGACGGGTCCAGGGTCCGGCCGGTGGCCGTGGACAGGTCTGCGGCAAGTGTCACCAACTTCCGTGACCCCAGGCCGAGTTCGGCGAGAGGCCGCTCCGGGTCGACGGCCAGCGGGTCGAGCCCGGCCGCCTCGGCGACGGCCGACTCCAGCCAGGCCCGCACACCGTCCGGTGTGGTGAGCGACGGCTCGGAGAACTGCTTCGGGGCGTCGTGCGCAGGCATCTGGAGAGGTGTCCTCGTGGATTCGGGCAGGGGGGTGGTGGCCGTACGGCCCGAGGCCGCGCTCGGCGGAACGGCTGTACGGGGCCACGGCCGGACGGCGGGCGCGTCGGCGTCCCGACGCTCGACCGGGTGGTGTCAGCTCGGGTCGGGCGCGGCGACGGCGGCCAGGGTGCCGTTCAGGTAGGCCGCCCTGGTGGCGTGGCGCTGGATCTTGCCACTGGACGTCTTCGGGATGGTGCCCGGCTCGACCAGGACGACGTCCCGCACCGACAGGCCGTGGGCCTCGCCGATCTCGCCACGGATGACGTCGGTGATCTTCTCGGCCTCGGACGCCGCGTCCGGGGCGATCTCGGCGATGACGACGGCCTGTTCACCGCCGGCTCCGCTCGCTGCCCCCGCGCTCCCCGTGCTGTCCGTGTCCCCCTCGTCCAGCCCGTCGACGGAGAACGCGGCGGCGCAGCCGGGACGCAGGGCCGGGTGGGCCATCTCGGCGGTCAGTTCCAGGTCCTGCGGATAGTGGTTGCGGCCGTCGATGACGATGAGGTCCTTGAGGCGGCCGGTGACGAAGAGTTCGCCGTCGTGCAGGAATCCGAGGTCGCCGGTGCGCAGGAAGCGTCCCTCGTGTCCGGCGAGGGCGGCGCGGAAGGTCTCGCGGGTGGCGAGGGCGTTGCGCCAGTAGCCCTTGGCGACGCTGGCGCCGCGCACCCAGATCTCGCCGACCTCGCCGTCGGGCAGCGCTTCGTGCCGCTGGGGATCGGCGATGACGACGGTCACGTGCCGGCCGGGGCGGCCGCAGCTGACGGTGGCGGCGTCCATCTGGCCCGCGTGCGGGCCGGACTCGGCGGGCTGGAGGAGGGTGGGCGCGGTGTGGGCCGTGCTGCCGGTGACCATGAGGGTGGACTCGGCGAGGCCGTAGCAGGGGTGGAGGGCCTCGGGGCGGAAGCCGGCCGGGGCGAAGGTCTCGGTGAAGCGCCTCAGGGTGGCGGCGCGGACCGGTTCCGCGCCGTTGACGGCGACCTTCCAGCTGCTGAGGTCGAGGCCGTCCAGGAGTTCGGGGCCGGCGTGCCTCAGACAGAGTTCGTACGCGAAGTTGGGGCCGCCGCTGGTGTGCGGGCGGTAGTGGCTGATCGCGGTCAGCCAGCGCCCGGGCTGCTGGAGGAAGTGCAGGGGCGAGAAGAGGGTGGTGGTCACGCCGAGGTAGACCGTGTTGAGGACGGGGCCTATGAGGCCCATGTCGTGGTACACGGGCAGCCAGCTGACGAACATCTCGTGGCCGTACTCCTCGATCGTGTCCGGCGTGTGCCCCATGGACTCGGTGAGGATCCGCTCGTTGTCCAGCAGGTTTCCGTGGGTGACCATCACGCCGCGCGGGGCGGCGGTGGAGCCGGAGGTGTACTGGAGGAAGGCGACCGAGTCGGCGGTGAGGTCGGGCTCGCGCCAGTCGGTGGACGCCTCGTCGGGGATGTCCTCGGTGGCGAGGCAGGTGAGGTCGGCGAGCTCGGGCAGCTGCTCCGCCATGCCGGACAGGGCCGCGATCACCTCACGGCCGCCCAGGATCACCTTGGCGTCGGCGTCGGCGATCAGCCGCTTCATCCGGGTCAGGGCCCGGTGGTTGTGCACGCGGCCCTGCGGCGCCACGCCCGGTACGGCGACGACACCCGCGGCGAGGCAGCCCAGATAGCCGCTGATGAACTCCAGGCCGGGCGGGTAGAGCAGCATGGCGCGGGTACCGGCCAGGCCGCGCTCCTGGAGCCAGGCGGCGACGGCACGGGAGCGGGCGGCGAGACGGCCGTAGGAGATCTCCTGGATCTCGCCGTCGCAGTCGCCGGTGACGAGGTGGCGGTAGGCGGTTCGGTCGGGGTGGTGCGTGGCGTGCTGGGTCAGCAGATCGACCAGGGATCGAACCATGTGGCGAGTCTCACCTGTCTGGATCGGTGGGCGAGGAACTGGAGTTCGAGAGCCGGTTGGCGGATGGGTGCGACCACCTCGGCCGACTGTCCCCCGTCCGTCCCCGTCCAGCTTGCTACCGGCGAGTAGCACCATAGCAACCCTGTTCGGTCCGATCGGCCGAACAGAAGTAAACCCTACGTGTCCAAAAGGTAGTTGAGAGCGTAACCACTCCACACCGGCCCACCACGACTCCGGCACGAACGAGGGCCCGGACACCACGGCTTCCTCGGTGTCCGGGCCCTGCGGGCCGCACGGGCGACCGGGCGGTCAACCCCCGTTCAGTCGCCTGCGCAGGAGCGTCTTGCCCAGCTCGGCACCCTTGCGACTGTCGGCCTGCGCCTTGCGGAACAGGTCGGCCACCTCGGTGTCCTTGCCGCGTTCCGCGTCCTCGATGTAGCCCTCCAGCCGCAGGGCGTTGCTCAGGCACGCCTCCACGTACCAGATCAGGTTGTAGTCCTTGTCCGGTGTACCGGTCACGCCACCGGTCTCGGTGCCACTGGTCATTTGGGGCCTCCTCCGGCGTGGTCGTTCCTGGCCTCGCCGAGTACCCGCCGTCCGGGCGGGCACACCCCGCGCCGACCCGGGCAGACATCCGCGCCAACTCCCCCATGTTGTACGGCAATTCCGACAGTCCGCGCAGAAGCGAGCAGAGTCCCGGCAGTTTCGAAATGAAGTGTCGATCGACCGTGCGAGATCGGTCGATGACGGTGTGTACTGTGCTCCGAGCGCCTCGCCCCACGGCCGTGGAACCAGCCCTGCCCGACTGTCCCCGAACCGACTCCTGGGAATCCGACTCGATGATCGAACTACCGGACCTGGCGACCGGCGGTCTCGCCGTCGGCATGCTGTCCGCGCTCGCCCTGGGCGGCGGTCTGCTGCGCGCACAGCGGCAACAGGCGAAGCAGCGTGCCGAGATCGCCGCCCTGCGCCGCCAACTCAAGGATGTTCTGCGGGTGTTCACGGCCGAGGTCGAGCACCTGGCGGACCAGCGCCTGCCCGCCGCCGCGCGGCAGCTGGCGCACCCCCATGTCACCGTGCCGGGGCCGCTGCATCAGCAGACCGCGGGCTCCGCCCTGGACCTCGCCCTCGAACAGGTGCTGACCGGGCTGCGCACCGAACTGGCCACGCAGCGCACACGGATCGACGCCGCCGCGCAGGCGGGCATGCGAGGGGCGACTCGGGAGATCCAGGCGGCCCTGTACCGGCTGCAGGACGCCTTGCGGCAGCTTCAACAGAAGTACGACGAACCGGAGTTGGCGCAGACCCTGTTCCACCTGGACCACGAGAACGAGCAGTCGCTGCGGCGGGCGCAGGTCGCCGCCGTGGTGTGCGGGGCCTGGGTCGGGCTCGCCCGCGAGGAGTCGCACCTGGTGGAGGCGGTGACCGGCGGTCAGGCCCGGCTCGCGGGCTACCACCGGGTCCGGGTCCACAACCATCTGGCCGCGGGCACCGGGCTGGTGTCCCACGCGGTGGAGCCGGTCGCGATCATCGTCGCCGAACTCCTGGACAACGCCCTTCGGCACTCCGCGCCGGACACGGACGTCGTGGTCAACCTGGAGCACGTCCACCACGGCGTCTGCGTCACCGTCGACGACTCGGGCCTCGGCATGACCCAGGACGAACGCGCCCGAGCGCAGCGGCTGGTGGCGGGATCCGAGCCGATCCTGCTCACCGACCTCGGCGATCCGCCCCGCATGGGGCTCGCCGCGATCGGACAGCTGACCCGGCAGTTCGACCTGAGCGTGGATCTGTCCTCGCCGTCCCCGTACGGCGGAGTGCGGGCCGTGCTGCTGGTCGACAGCCACCTGCTCAGCGCCATCGACCCGGCCGAGCGACCGCCCGCCGCGAGCGCGCCGCGCTCCACCCGCAAGGCCTCCCGCGACGAGGCACCCGCCGAGCCCCGGACGGAGGCGTCCGGCACCACCTCGCACGGTTACGGCGCCGAGCAGGACGACGAAACCCCCGACGCCGTACCCGGGCATCACGCTCCACGCGAGGCCGGTGGTCTGCCCCGGCGCCGACGCCGTTCGCGCGTCGCCGCCGCGGCGCGGGACGTGCCCGAGGCGCGGCCCGCGGTACGCCGGCCGGAGCAGGCCGCCGCGGCACTCGGCGCACTCCAGGCGGGTACCGCCGCGGCCCGGGCCGAGGACGCCGAGCGCACCGAAGGTGCCTCCACCGCCGTACCGGAGACCGGGCGAGCGGCCGACGAGAACCGTCAGACCGAGCAGACCGAGCAGACCGACCTGAACGATCAGACCGACCGGAACGTCCATGAAGGGGGAACGGCTCGATGACCAGCCGCGATACGGGAGACACGGCATGGGTGCTCGAACCGATCCTGGAGGTGCCGCACGCGGTGGCCGCCGTACTGCTGACGCGGGACGGGCTGGTCACCGGGTACACGGACGCCCTCGCCCAGGCCTCCGCCGAGCGGGTGGCGGCGATCACCAGCACCGTGCAGGGGGCGTGCCGTACGGCGGCCGCCGCGTTCGCCGACCGGGACCGGGCCGAGGTACGGCAGGTCGTCATCGAGTCGGACCACGGGTATGTGCTGATCGTGCCGACGGACCACGGCACCTGTGTGGCCGCCTACGGGGACGCGGAGGTGCGCCTGGACCTGCTGGCGCACCGGGTGCACTCGCAGGTGGCGAGACTGGGCGAGAAGGCGATGGCCGCGGCGGCCCGGCATGCCGAGGGCGGCGCACCGGCATGACGGGCCGCCCTGGCGGCCGTCCCCTGGTTCCCGCGTATCTGTCGACCGGTGGCGTGGCCCGGCCCAGCCGGCCCCAGCTGGAGCGGCTTTCGGTGCTCACCGGAACCGGCACGTCGCCGCCCGCCGGTCTGCCCGCCGCCCAACTCGCGCTGCTGGAAGCCCTGGACGACGGTTCGCTGACGGTAGTGGAGGCCGCGGCGCTGCTGCGGCTGCCGGTGTCGGCGGTGCGGGTCCTGGCCGGCGAACTCGTCGACCGGGAGCTGGTGCTGGCCCGCGCGCCGATCCCGCCCGCCCGACGCTTCGACCCCGACCTGCTGGAGAGAGTGGCCGATGGCCTTCGCGCCCTCAAGCACAACTAGGCCCGCACCGGGCACGACGCAGGACATCCACCTGCCCGACACCGCCCGTGACCTGGTCAAGATCCTGGTCGCCGGCCCGTTCGGGGTGGGCAAGACGACCCTGATCGACTCCGTCTCGGAGATCCGGCCGCTGCACACCGAGGAGCCGCTCAGCGAGGCGTCCGCGCAGGTGGACGATCTGGCCGGGGTTCGGGACAAGTCGACGACCACCGTCGCCGTGGACTTCGGCCGGATCAGCCTGCCGGGCGGGGTCGTGCTGTATCTGTTCGGCACGCCCGGGCAGGAGCGGTTCCGGGCGCTGTGGGACGACATCGCCTACGGCGCGCTGGGCGCCCTCGTCCTGGTCGACAGCCGGCGGATCGACGCGTCCTTCGACGTGCTGGGGCTGGTGGAGGAGTCGGGGCTGCCGTACGCCGTCGCCTTCAACACCTTCCCGGACTCGCCCCGGCACCACACCCGGGAGCAGCTGCGCGCCGCCCTGGACCTGGAGGCGGGCACGCCGATGGTGACGTGCGACGCGCGGGACGCCGGCTCGTCGGTCGACGCACTGCTCGCACTGGTCCAGCACCTGATCGACCGCAACGTTCCGGAGGACGCCCGGTGACCACCCACACCCCCGACCGGCAGGCCTTCACCCGCTCGACGCCCGTGCGGCTGTGGGAGGACGGCTTCGCCCTGGACCCGTACCGCTACTACGCCGCCCTGCGCGCCCAGGGGCCGGTCGGCTGGGCGGAGTTGGCGCCGGGGGTGCCCGCGTACGTGGTCACCGACCGGCAGGCGGCGCTGGATCTGCTGCACGACACGGAGACGTTCTCGCACGATCCGCGGCCGTGGGAGTCCACGGTCGCCGACGACTCGCCGATCCTGGGCATGATGCGCTGGCGGCCCAACACGCTGTTCGCGGACGGCGCGGCCCATGTCCGGTACCGCACCTCGCTGATCGACACCTTCGACCTGGTCGAGCCGCACGACCTGCGGGCGCGGGTGCACCGGGCGGTGCGGGTGCTGGTGGGCCGGTTCGGGCCGAAGGGCGAGGCCGATCTGGTGGGCGACTTCGCACGACCGCTGATGGCGCTGGTGTTCAACAACCTCTTCGGGCTGCCGGACAGCCAGAGCGACCGGCTCGACGGCGCGCTGGGCAAGATGATGGAGGGCGGCGCCGAGGCGGCCGAGGGGGAGGCGGAGTACGGCGGTTACGTCCTGGAGCTGATCGCGGCCAAAACCCAGCGCCGGGGCGACGACCTGCCGAGCCGGCTGCTGGACCACCCGGCCGGGCTCACCCCCGAGGAGGTCACCTGGCAGGTGTTCCTCACCCTGGGCGCCGGGCACGAGCCGACGGCGAACCTGGTGTCCAACGCGCTGTCCCGCATCCTTGGCAACCCCCTGTACTACTCCACCCTGACCAGCGGGGCGCGCCCTGTGACGGACGCGGTCGTGGAGGTGCTCCACCACGAGACTCCGCTGGCCAACTACGGCATCCACTACGCCCGCAACTCGGTGTCCTTCCACGGCACCTGGATCAGGGCAGCTGTGCCGGTGGTCGTCTCCTACGGGGCGCTGGCCCACTTCGCCGAGCAGGAGGTCACCGAGGGGCGGCATCCCAAGGACGCCTCGCATCTGTCCTGGTCGGCGGGCCCGCACGCCTGCCCGGTCCGGCAGCACACGCTGCTCATCGCCACCGAGGCGATCGAACGGCTCACCCAGTGGCTGCCCGACCTGGAGCCGGTGCTGCCCCGGGCGCTGCTGACCTGGCGGCCCGGCCCCTTCCACCGTTCGCTGACCGCGCTGCCCGTCCGGTTCAGCCCTAGGGGGTGATGTGAAAGTCCCGCACAGCACCCCCTACTCCCCCGACCAGCCTGGAGTGCCCCCGTGACCGTGACCGACCGCATCGACCGCTTCGCCATCGACCCGTTCGGCGCCGACATCGCCGCCGAGAGCGCCCGGCTGCGCGCCCTCGGCCCGATCGTGCCCGTGGAGCTGCCCGGCGGCATCCCCGCCTGGGCGCCCACGGGCTACGACACCCTCAAGGAACTCATCCTCGACCCGCGGGTCAGCAAGGATCCCCGGCTGCACTGGCGGCTGTGGCCCGAGATCGGCGAACACCCCTCCTGGGGCTGGATCCTGGGCTGGGTCGGCGTGGTCAACATGCTCTCGACGTACGGCGCCGACCATGCGCGGCTGCGCAAGCTGGTCGCGCCGAGCTTCACCCAGCGGCGCACGGAGATGATGCGGCCCCGCGTGCAGGCCATCACCGCCGAGCTGCTCGACGCCCTGGACACCCTGGACGACGGCGGAGCGTCGGTGGATCTGAAGGCCGGGCTCGCGCACCCCCTGCCGATGCGGATGATCTGCGAACTGTTCGGCGTGCCCGAGGAGTTGCGGCAGGACACCCGCACCCTCATCGCCGCGATCATGGATACCACGGACCCGTCTCCGGAGCACGCCGCGTTCGTGCAGGAGCAGATCGGTACGGTGCTGGGGGCGCTGATCGCGCATCGCAGCGAGCACCCCGGTGACGATCTGACGACCGAGCTGATCCGGGTGCGCGACGAGGACGGCGACCGGCTCGGCGCCGAGGAGCTCGTCCACACCCTGCTGCTGGTGATCGGCGCCGGTTTCGAGACGACCGTCAACCTCATCGGCAACGCGGTCGTCGCCCTGCTGACCCACCCCGAGCAGCTGGCCGCCGTACGCGCCGGTGAGATCGGCTGGGACGCGGTGATCGACGAGACGCTGCGGGTGCACCCGTCGATCGCGTCGCTTCCGTTGCGGTTCGCCGTCTCCGACATCGAGGTCGGGGGCGTGATCGTGCCGGCCGGGGACGCCATCATCACGACGTTCGCCGCCGCGGGGCTGGATACCGCGCACTACGGGCCGGACGCGGACAGCTTCGACGCGTCACGCGGGGCGGACGACCATCTGGCGTTCGGGATCGGGGTGCACCGGTGCATCGGCGCCCCGCTGGCCCGCGTCGAGGCCCGCACGGCGCTGCCCGCGCTCTTCGACCGCTTCCCGGACCTGCGGCTGGCCGTCGACGACAAGGAGCTGCGTCAGGTGCCGTCGTTCATCGCGTTCGGCTGGCAGGAGATTCCGGTGCGGCTGCGGGCCTGAACGGGTACGCGCGCGGGGACGCGACCGGTCCCCCGTTCCGGTCGTGCCCCCGCGGGAAGTCGAACTTACGTCTGCGGCGGAGTGCTTGGGTATCGCGTCGATGCCCGATGCCGGCCCGCCGGGACTCACCTGTGCACAAGTGAGTCCGGAAGGCCCGGTTTCGTCGCCGGGAGTGCGGGCTGATCCAGATCGCCCACCGCGAGATGGGCCAGGACGATCTCGTACAGGTCACTGCCGCCGGCGAGGAGCTGCCGTTCCAGGACGGGTTCGGCGCTGCGGACGTGCTCG
Organism: Streptomyces sp. NPDC028907; assembly: GCF_055564995.1. Taxonomy (NCBI): domain Bacteria; kingdom Bacillati; phylum Actinomycetota; class Actinomycetes; order Kitasatosporales; family Streptomycetaceae; genus Streptomyces; species Streptomyces sp. NPDC028907. The sequence continues at coordinate 67,466 of NZ_JBVHVE010000020.1, read as the reverse complement.
CGGACGGTCTGGGCGTGGACACCGAGGGTCTGCGCGGCGCGTTCGGCGTTGCCGCCCTCGGCGATCCAGGTGCGCAGGGTGCGGCGCAGGTCCCGGGTGTCCTGGTCCAGGCGGGCGAGGACGTCCTGCGCCCAGGTGTGCATGGCGGGTCCGCGGAGCAGGTCGCACAGGGAGGCCTGGCTCTCTTCCGGCGTACGGTCGTCGGCCGGGGCGTCGGCGAGGCTGACCTGGGTGTTGAGCGCCAGGTGGACCACGGCACGGGCGGTCAGGTCGGAGAAGTCCGTGCGCAGGAGGCCTTCCACGCGTTCCATGCGGGCACGGACGGTGTTGCGGCTGACGCCGAGGACCTTGGCGGCACTGACGGCGGTGAACTCCAGGCCCAGCCGGGTGGTGGCGAGCAGTTCGGCGCGGGTGTGGTGGGCCAGGGCATCGAGCGGACGCAGCAGCCGGGCGGCCCAGCCGCGCAGGGGCGCCGGGTCGATCAGGCGCTCGGGGTGGGTGCGTTCGGCGTAGACCGCGGCCTTGTCGGGGCGGAAGTGCGCGACGGCCAGGGCGCTGACGGCCTGCCCGTACGCGGTGGCGGTGCGGGCCAGGCTCTGCCGGGCGCTGCCGCCGATGAAGGTGCGGGGGCGCGGGCCGATCAGCGACCGCAGTTCCCCGGCCTCGTCCTCGCCGGGCGTCACGACGATGACGTGCTCGTCCACCGCGGGGCAGAGCACGACCAGTGCCCGCTCGCCGGTCGCGTCCAGGCATTCGTCGGCAACCCGGTCGCGCTCGTCGGCGGGGCTCTCGACGACGTGGACGCATGCCGTGTCGGTGTCGAGCAGACCGGGCCACAGTCCGGCGGCGACGCGACGGGCGGAGACGGTGTCCTCCACCATCAGCAACTGAAGGATGGCCAGGCGCAGATCGGAGGTCGCCCGGGCGAGCCGGCGTCCGGCGGCGGTCGTCTCGCCCGCCTTCAGCAGGAGTTCGATGACCTGGACGGTGTGCGTGACCATGTCGGAGGCGCGCCGGTCGAAGGGCGTCTCCCGCGCCACCGCCAGCACACCTGCCGACGCGGGGTTCGGGTACGCCACCCTGACCAGCCGCAGGTGGCGGCCCTGGCCCTCCCAGGCGGCGGAGGCGATGCGTCCGGCGGCGACGGCCGCGACGAGGCTGTCGTCCAGGTCCGGCCAAGTGCCTGTGAGCAGGGTGCCGGTGTCGTCCTGGAGTGAGGCGGTGCCCCGCACGGAGTCCGCGAGCCATGCGACGACCCGGCCGACGTCCCGGCCGTTCGGCCGCAGGTGCTCCAGCAACTCCTGCGCCCACACCGAGGTGTCGGCGCTGCCCGTCCCCGTCTGACGAACCCCGTCCTCTCTGCCAGCCACGTCGGCCTTCACCTCGTCCTGCATTTCACTCACGACATACCGCTCGGGACGTTACCTCACCCCTGCGCGGCGGCAAGTCGGCGCTCGCACCCGTGAACGGGTTTCCCGGGAACCCGGCGCGCAATCCCCCGGCCTGCCCGGGCCTGCACCGCCGCGGGGCGCCCAGGGCATAGGCTCGGCGAATGGCGAAGTACTTCGACGTGCACCCTGACAACCCTCAGTCGCGCACCATCTCCCAGGTTGCCGACAGCATCCGCTCCGGAGCGCTCATCGCGTATCCGACGGACTCCTGCTATGCGCTGGGCTGCCGGCTGGGCAGCCGTGACGGCATCGACCGGATCCGGGCCATTCGCCGCCTGGACGACCGGCACCATTTCACCCTGGTCTGCCAGGACTTCGCGCAGCTCGGCCAGTTCGTACGGGTCGACAACGACGTGTTCCGCGCGATCAAGGCATCGACGCCCGGCAGCTACACGTTCATCCTGCCCGCGACGAGGGAGGTGCCGCGCATGCTCCAGCATCCGAAGAAGAAGACGGTCGGTGTGCGCATCCCCGACCATGTCGTGACCCAGGCGCTGCTCGCCGAACTCGGGGAGCCGCTGCTGTCCAGCACGCTCCTGCTGCCCGACGAGGACGAGCCGATGACCCAGGGCTGGGAGATCAAGGACCGGCTGGACCATGTGCTGGACGCGGTGGTCGACTCCGGGGACTGCGGCACCGAGCCGACGACGGTGATCGACTTCTCGGGCGGCGAGGCCGAGATCGTGCGCGAGGGAGCGGGCGACACGTCCCGGTTCGAGTAAAGCGGTCCCCAAACGGGAGGGGGCGCCGCGAACGGTTGAATGCTGCATGAAACCATGTGCGCGGCCCGGTTCCACCGGGTCGGCGACCCGTTCGCCGTGAACCGCGCAGAGAGGCAGCCCCCATGACCTCCGTACAGGGCACCGCCGTCGACATCCCCACCGAGGACGGCACCGCCGACGCCTATCTGACCCACCCCGCCGACGGCGAGCCCCGCCCGGCGGTGCTGCTGTACATGGACGCCTTCGGTCTGCGGCCGCGGCTGCGGGCGATGGCGGACCGGCTCGCCGAGGCCGGGTACACGGTGCTGGTGCCGAACGTGTTCTACCGTCACGGGCGCGCTCCGGTGTTCGAGTTGCCCGAGTTCATCGATCCCGGGGCCCGGCCGGAGATCTTCCAGAGCATCATGCCGGTCATGCAGGCGCTGACGCCAAAAGCCGCGATGCGCGACGCGGACGCCTATCTGCGTTGGCTCGCCGACTGCCCCGTGGCGGCCGACGGGCCGGTCGCGCTGACCGGCTACTGCATGGGCGCCCGGCTTTCCCTGCTCACCGCCGGCACGTTTCCGGACCGGGTCGCGGCGGCGGCCGGGTTCCACGGCGGCCGGCTCGCCACCGAGGCGCCGGACAGCCCGCACCTGGTGGCCGAACACATCACCGCCGAGCTGTACTTCGGCCACGCCGACCAGGACCCGTCCCTGCCCGTCGAGCAGATCGAGCGACTGAAGACCGCGCTCACCGAGGCGGGGGTCCGGCATCACTGCGAGGTCTACCCCGGTGCGGGGCACGGGTTCACCCAGGCCGACACCGCCGCCTACCACCGCGAGGGCGACGAGCGGCACTGGGCGGCGCTGCTGGACCTGCTGAAGCGCACCTTCTGAGCGCCGGGGCCGGGAATTCCGCCGGCGCCCAGATGTGCCCGGTCATTTCCCCGGTCATTTCACGAAGCGGTACTTCAGGTGGGTGGCGAGAGGTGTGTCGACCACCCGGACCGGTTCGAGGTCCCGTCGCCGGGCGCCCAGGCCCTCGAAGAGTCGCAGGCCGTCGCCGAGGAGCGCGGGCACCACATGCAGTTGCAGCTCGTCGATGAGTCCCTCGCCGAGGTACTGCCGTACGGTGCTCGCCCCGCCCGCGATGTCGACGTTCCGGTCGCCGGCGGCGGCCTTCGCCTGGTCGAGGGCGCTGTGGATGCCGTCGGTGACGAAGGTGAAGGTGGTGCCGCCCTCCTTGACGAGGGTCGGCCGAGGGCGGTGGGTGAGGACGAAGACCGGGGTCCTGAAGGGCGGGTTGTCACCCCAGAACTCCTCACCCGTGTCGTACATCATCCGGCCCATGACCACCGCGCCGGTGGTGTCGAACCACTCGCGCATCAGCTCGGAGTCCCGGTTCTCCTCCCCTCCGGCCATGCCCTGGCGCTCCCGCCAGCTCGCCAGGTTGTGGATCCACTCGAAGAGCGGCTCGGCGCCGTTCCCTCCCGGGTTGTCGAGGGCGACATCGGTGCCGGCGATGTAGCCGTCGAGGGAGATGGCCATGTCCGCGGTGACGATCACGATGGGGGCTCCTGGTTCCTCGGGTGTGCTGCCTTCACCCTTGCGTCGATCGGAGGCCGTCGCTTTCGACAGGCACCGTGGCACGGACGATGGCGGAGTACGGGCCGTCGGCGACCGGGTGGGTCGGGGTGATCTCGGCGTCGGTGCATCCCGCGGCCTCCAAGCCCCGTCGGAGATGTCCAGGCGGCCCCCGGGCCTCAGCACGCGGCAGGTCCTCGACCGCCCGGGACTGGCGCCGGGACATGATCGTGTCGCACTCGCCGGGCAACGAGGGACGCGAGTTGGCCGTGGGCATCCACGACCGGGACGGATTCCGACGCGCCCCGGCGGATCGCCGAGCTCGACATCGCCGAGTGCCGTGCCCGTGGGCGACCTGCCCGGACGAGCTGCGTGCTCACGACATCGGCGCGGGCGACGACGGCGAACTGTGGCTCACCGGTCTGGGCCCGCCGACCCGCCCTTCCCGCGGCGGGCACTTCTGAGGCAGAGCCGACGCCCCGGTGGACGGGGCTTGGCCGTGTACGCCGCGACGGTCATGACGGCCGTCGCGGTCAGGACGATCCCGGCGCCGACGTAGAGCGGTGACGTGTAGCCGTAGCCCGCTGTGATGGCCAGACCGCCGAGCCAGGCGCCGAGGGCGTTGCCGATGTTGGACGCCGAGACGTTGGCGCCGGCGGCGAGGGCCGCGCCTCGGGCGTGGTCGGTGACTCGGGTGATCAGGCCGGGGACACCGGCGAACCCGGTCAGCCCCAGCAGGAACACGAGGATCACCGATGCGGGGACGCTCTGCGCGAGGAGGCCGAACGCGGCCAGGGTGACGGTGAGTCCGAGCAGGGAGAGCACCAGGGTGCGGTCCCGGTCCTGGTCGGCTGCCCGGCCGCCGACCAGGTTGCCGACGACCAGGCCGACGCCGTAGACCATCAACAGCCAGGCGACGTCCGCCGAGGAGAAGCCGCTGACCTCGGTGAAGGTGTACGCGATGTAGCTGAAGGCGCCGAACATCCCGCCGTAGCCGAGCGCGGTGGCCGTCAGGGTCAGCCAGACCTGCCAGGACCGGAAGGCCCGGAGCTGGGCCCGCAGGCCGGCGGGCGGCGCTGTCGGCGGCAGCGTCCGGGCAGAGCGGCCCGGGACGAGCGTGACGATCCCCGCCAGGGCCAGCACGCCGATCGCGGTGACCGCCCAGAAGGCCGCCCGCCAGCCCCAGCGCTCCCCGATCAGCGCACCGAACGGCACACCGAGGACGTTGGCGACGGTCAGTCCGGCGAACATGACGGCCACCGCCCGGGACTTCCTCTCCGGTGCCACCATGTCGCGTGCGACCAGCGAGCCGATCCCGAAGAACGAGCCGTGGCAGAGCGCGGCGACGATCCGCCCGAGCATCATCACCGGATAGCTGGGCGCGACCGCCGACAGCAGGTTGCCGACGACGAACAACACCAGCAGGCCCACCAGGACCTGCTTCCTGGGCAGCCGTGTCGTCGCCGCGGTCAGCGCCACGGCGCCGATCGCGACACTCAGCGCGTACCCGGAGATCAGCCGGCCGGCCGCCGCCTCGGACACCGCGAAGCTGTCCGCCACCTGCGGCAGCAGCCCGGCGATCAGGAACTCCGTCAGTCCGATGCCGAAGCCGCCCAGGGCCAGCGCGACGAGACCGCTCGGCAGGCGTGACCGTTCGCTCGCACGCCTTTGTAAGAGGAAGTCCGTGTCCCCGGCCCTGTATTCGCTCATGGTCCCACCCTCACGCGTGCCGGCGGATCCGCCCATGGACAAAGATCGACGGCCCTTGGACGGAAGTGACAGCGGCGGGCCCGCCCGGCGGATGTGCCCCGCCGGAAGGGAGAGCGCAAGCTGGAGGTGGACCCGGCTGGTCCGTGAGCGGCAAGCGGCAATGCCTCAGCAGCAGCACCCATGGGGAGGTCCTGGATGACTTCGACGCCGAACCTGCCGGAGGTCGTCTCGCGCGAGGAGTGGCTCGCCGCCCGCAGGGAGCTGCTGACCAGGGAGAAGGAGCTGACCCGGGCACGGGACCGGGTCAACGCCGAGCGGCGGCGGCTGCCGATGGTCCGCGTCGACAAGCCGTACACCTTCGAGGGCCCGGACGGGCGAGTCGGTCTGCTCGATCTGTTCGAGGGCCGGCCCCAGCTGGTCGTGCACCACTTCATGTGGACGTACGACCTCGACGCCGACGGCACCGAGCACCCCCGTGACACGGGGTGCAGCAGCTGCTCCTCCGCGGCCGACCAGATCCCCGCCCGGCTGCGGCAGCTGCACGTGCGCAACACGTCGCTGGTCGCGGTGAGCAGGGCGCCGTACGAGAAGCTCGCCGCCTACCGCGCGCGGATGGGCTGGACCTTCCCCTGGTATTCGTCGGCCGGCAGCGACTTCAACTACGACTTCCACGCCACCGTCGACGACCGGGTCGCACCGGTCCAGGTCTACCTCCGCTCGGAGGCCGAGCTCGCGGAGGCGGGCACGCCGTGGTCGGCGGGGATGCGCGGCGACTATCCGGGTATCAGCGCGTTCCTGCGGGTCGGGGACGAGGTCTTCCACACGTACGCCACCTTCGGCCGTGGCATCGAGGAGTTCCACAACTGCTATCCGTACCTCGACCTCACCGCCCTCGGCCGTCAGGAGGCGTGGGAGGAGCCGGAGGGCCGCGCGGAGCCGCTCGGGCTGGAGGTCGGCGGGCCCGGTCTGCGGCTGCCCGACGAGTACGACGCGTGAGCGCCGGTGGCGTGCCGGGCCGGGTCCGGGCGGTGCGCGGCGTTACGGTCGGCGGCATGGACGGTGATCGCCGAGCGTGGCGTGCGTGCGTGCTCGGCGGCGCGGTGTTCGCCGTGTGCATGGCCGGCACCACGCTGCCGACGCCGCTCTACGGTCACTACCAGGACAAGTTCGGCTTCTCCGAGCTGATGGTCACCGTGGTGTACGCCGTGTACGCCTTCGCGGTGATCGGCGTGCTGCTGCTCGTGGGCAACGCCTCGGACGCGGTGGGCAGGCGCCCGGTGATCCTGTGGGGCCTGGGCTTCGCGGCCGCGAGTGCCGTCTGCTTCCTGTGCGCCACGGGGCTGGGCTGGCTGTTCGTGGGGCGGCTGATGTCGGGGCTGTCGGCCGGTCTGCTCACCGGGGCCGCCACGGCGTACGTGATGGAGCTGGCACCGCCGGGCGGCGCCTCCCGGGCCACGCTGGTGGCGACCGCCGCCAACATGGGCGGACTGGGGTGCGGCCCGCTGCTGGCCGGAGTGCTGGCGCAGTACGCGCCCTGGCCGCTGTACCTGCCGTTCGTCGTCCACCTCGCCCTGGTGGCGTGCGCGGTCGCCGTCACGCTGTGGCTTCCGGAGACCGTGCGGGCACGCGGGTCGCTGCGTACCGTGCGGCCGCAACGGCCGAGTCTGCCGCCGCGGGTGCGGGCCGTGTTCGGGCCGGCGGCCATCGCCTCGTTCGTGGGTTTCGCCCTGTTCGGGGTGTTCACCTCGGTCAGCCCGGCGTTCCTCGCCGAGTCCCTGAACGAACGCAACCACGCCGTGAGCGGGCTGGTCGTGGCACTGGCGTTCTTCTCCTCGACCGCCGGGCAACTGGCCGTCGGCCGGGTCGGGGTCGGGCGGTCGCTGCCGCTGGGCTGCGCCGGTCTGCTCGCCGGTCTTGCGCTGCTCGCGGGCGCGCTGCGGTGGGATCTGCTGGCGCTGGTGGTGCTGAGCGCGATCGTCGGCGGCATCGGTCAGGGGCTGTCGTTCCGCGGGGCGCTGTCCGCCGTCGCCGCGGCGTCTCCGCCGGAGCAGCGCGCGGCCGTGATCTCGACGCTGTTCGTGGTGGCCTACACGGGCATCTCGGTCCCGGTGATCGGTGTGGGGGTGCTGGCCGATCCGATGGGTCTGGAGGGCGCGGGGCTGGTGTTCATCGCCTGTATGACCGTCCTGGTGTCGACCGCTGCGGCCTATCTGCTGCGGCGCCCGGTACCGGCGAGGACATGAAGGCTCTGCCGTGTGCCGACCGTGCCCGGGATCCCGCCAGCCGCGCCGATGAGTTTCGCGGCGTCCGGCGGTCTCACTGTCGAACCCCGTACCGAGGAGGACCGCTGATGCGCAAGGTGACCTATTCGATGAACGTCTCGCTGGACGGCTACATCGTGGGGCCGGACGGCAGTTTCGACTGGTCCGCGCCCGACGAGGACGTCTTCCGCTTCTGGATCGAAGACATCCGTGGGGTCGACGTCCACCTGCTGGGTCGGCGGCTGTACGAGACGATGCTGTACTGGGAGACCGCCGACCAGGATCCCTCGCTCGGCGACGATCAGCTCGAGTGGGCCGCGCTCTGGAAGCCGCTGCCCAAGGTGGTGTTCTCCAGCACGCTGTCGACGGTGGAGGGCACCGCCCGCCTCGCCTCCGGCAGTGTCGCGGAGGAGATCAAGCGATTGCGGGCCGAGCCGGGAGAGGGCGAGATCGCGATCGGCGGCGCGACGCTCGCCACCGAGGCGGCCGCGTCGGGGCTGATCGACGAGTACCGGGCCATCGTCTACCCGGTGCTGGTCGGCGGTGGCATCCCGTTCTTTCCCCGGGACGAGCGCCGGGTAGATCTCGAACTCCTCGAGACCCGCACCTTCAACTCGAAGTTCGTCGGCCTCAGCTACCGCGTGAAGCGCTAGGCCCGGTCCGGGTCGTCGCCCTTGCCGGGTCGTCGATCCGCGCGAGCCGACAGCCCTCGGCGCAGGCACTCGGCGAGATGGCCGGCGATCGTGCCGTCGGCGTCCAGGCGAGGGTTGAAGATCGTGACGTCCAGCCCGACCGCTCCCGGGTCGCCCAGTGCCGTGCGCAGCACCGTCTCCAGCTCCTCCCAGCTCAGACCGCCGGGGAGTCGGTAGTCGACGGCGGGCATGATCTCGTCGTCCAGGACGTCTACGTCCAGATGGACCCAGAACCCGGCGCCGGTTCCGGTTCCTGCGTTGAGCCGGTCGACCGCCCGCCGTGCCGCCGTGGCGGCACCCGACGCCCGTACGCCGTCAAGGTCGATGGCGTGCAGCCCGGGCGGAAGCGGCTGCATTCCGGCCTCATCCGATTCGTCGGCGTCGCGGAAACCGAAGGCCACGACATCCTCGTCACGCACCAAGGGGCCACGGCCCTCGAGATCGGTGAGCAGCCGAGGCCCGCGTCCCGTGGCGAGGGCGAGGTCCATCGAGGCCGCCTCACCGTACGGCTCCGCCGAGGGCTGGTAGAAGTCGGTGTGACCGTCCAGGAACAGCAGCCGGGGACGCTGTCCGCGGCGGCGCAGGGCGAGGAGGTTGCCGAGCAGGATGCTGCAGTCTCCGCCGAGGACGACCGGGAAGCGGCCCGAGTCCAGGACGTCGCCGACGGCGTCGGCCAGTCGGGCGGAGTAATCCGCGATGCCGTGGGGGTTGAGTACTCCGGTGTCGGTGTCGCGCGTCGGGTCGTAGGCCTGCGGTTCGACCCGGCCGACCCGTACCGCGTCGAGACCGGCCGACAGACCGGCGTCGAGCAGGGCCGTCGGCAGCTCCTGCACCCCTGAGGGGCGCAGGCCGAGCACGGACGGTGCCTCGATGATCGCGAGTTCCCGCATGTCCGGCCCTCTCCGCCGCTGCCGCCCTCTTCGGCGCCCACCTCACTCCATCTGTGCCACATCCTGGGCACGGGCACCACTTGTGGGCGCCAGGGGCCGGGGGGCGAATCACACCCCCCGCGGCATCCGTCTCGCCGCGGTTCGAAGCAGCTTTTAGCAGGAGTTCCCGGGGAAGGCGGCCAGCTGGCCAGAACTCGTCCCTGCGTGACCGGAGTTGACTCACGGTGATGCAGAGTTCAACTGCTACCGACGGTAAAGGCTTGCTTTACGCACCCTTGACACGTAGAACCTTGCTCCACGACTGGCACCACAACTGGCCAGAACTCTGGGGGGAGTTGGCTTATGCAAGGCACGGTTGACGGGTTCCGCTATGGTGCGGTGACCCCGGTGGCGGCCTATCTGATGGCCTGCCTGGGAGGGGCGTTAGGACTGCGGTGCATCGTCCGCTCCCTGCTCGACGGAGACTCCTGGCGGCCCGGTTGGCTGGCGCTCGGCGCCGCGTCGATCGGCTGCGGCATCTGGACGATGCACTTCATCGCCATGATCGGCTTCCAGGTCGAGGAGGCCCGGATCCGCTACGACACGGGCCTCACCGTGCTCAGCCTCGGCGTGGCGATCGCCGTGGTCGGCATCGGCGTGTTCATCGTGGGCTACCGGGGCGCGGGCAAGGGCGCGCTGACCGGCGCGGGCGTGATCACCGGGCTCGGTGTGGCGGCGATGCACTATCTGGGCATGGCGGCGCTGCGCCTGGACGGCAGCATCCGGTACGACGTGTTCACCGTGAGCCTCTCCGTCCTGATCGCGATCGTCGCCGCGACCGCCGCGCTGTGGGCGGCGGTCACCATCCGCGGCTTTCTGACCAGCCTCGGCGCCAGCCTGGTCATGGGCATCGCCGTGTCCGGAATGCACTACACCGGCATGGCCGCCGTGAGCGTGCATCTGCACCGCACGAGCGGCTCGTCGTGGGCGGGGGACTCGCCCTCCTCACTGCTGCTTCCCATGCTCCTGGGCCCGATCATCTTTCTCGTCCTGGCCGGAGTGGTCGTGATGTTCGACCCGCTGCTGGTCCTCGGCGAGGGCGAACGCGGCCGGTCCGGCACCGCTCGGCGCACGGGAACGACCGCCGGTGTCCTCGCGCAACAGCCCAGCCGTACCCAGGAGTTCAACACCCCGGCCGGCACACCGCAGCCGCACCGCAACCCATACGCCCGCAAGGGTTGACCCAGGCACTGGAGTGCGGCGACGCGCCCGGGTCCGCGCTCCCCTTCTCGGCGTTATCTAGATCATTGTTACGGTGCACAGGTGTCTGACTCCTCACGCGATACCGCCGAAGGCGCCGGCTGGGGCGCCGCCGAACTCGGCACGTACAAGCGGCTGATGCCGCACAAGGTCGAGAAGATCTCCTGGCTCGATCCGAGAATGCTGTGGGCCGCCCGCAACGGCGTACTGGCGTCCTGGTTCGGCGACCCGACGGGCCGTACCCGCAACCGCTGGGTGGCCCAGCGGGCGGCGGCGGGCGCGCCGGCCGACAAGGTGATCCGGCGTGACGATCCGGACCGGTTCTCCTTCCTCGTCATCGGGGACACGGGAGAGGGCGACGACCCCCAGTACGCCGTCGTGCCAGGGTTTTTGAGGACAGGTCAGGACACCAGGTTCGCGGTCCTCGCGAGCGACGTGATCTATCCGGTGGGCAGCGCCGACGACTACGGCGGCAAGTTCTTCCGGCCGTACCAGGAGTACCAGGCACCGATCTACGCGATACCGGGCAACCACGACTGGTACGAGGATCTCGGCGCGTTCATGCGCGTCTTCTGCGACGACGCCCCTCCGCTGGCGCCCGAGCCCGCGCCGCGTGCGCTCAGCCGGGCCGGGCTGAGGTCGCTGCTGTGGCACCGCCCGCGCAAGGGCGACGGCCAACGGCTCGCCGAGCAACGGAAGTTGAGGTCGGGGGCAGCCCAACAGGCCGTCCAGCCGGGGCCGTACTGGGCGATCGACGCCGGACCGATCCGGATCGTCGGCATCGACACCGGGCTGCTCGGGACGATCGACGCCGAGCAGGGCGCGTGGCTGCGGGAGGTGTCGAGGGATCCCCGCCCGAAGATCCTCGTCACGGGATCGCCGCTGTACGTGGACGGCGAGCACCACCCCTGCGCGATCGAGGGCGGCGGGACCGTGGACGAGATCGTCCGGGACCCGGCGCACCGCTATGTCGCGGCGATCGGCGGTGACATCCACAACTACCAGCGCTATCCGGTGCAGGTCGACGGCCGCACGATCCAGTACGTGGTCTCGGGCGGCGGCGGGGCGTTCATGCACGCCACGCACACCATCGCGCGCGTCGACGTCGCGAACGTCACCGAGAAGGAGTTCCGCTGCTATCCGCTGCGTGGTGACTCGCTGGCCTTCTACAGCAGGCTGTACGGCCGCCGGCTGCGTATGCGCCGCTTCTTCACGCTCAGCGAGGCCGAGGCCTCGGCCGTCGTCGCCGAGCGGCTCGGCATCCCGCTGACCCGGGCCCAGCAGCGGACGGCCCGCATCACCTGGCGCACCCGTCTGGTGGCCGCCCTGCTCGGCGCGGGCCGCCGCCCCGACCGCACCGCGCGCTTCCGCCTCCCGGTGCGCAAGATCTACACGTCGTTGTTCTCCCCGAGCTCGGCGACGTACAGCCCGCCGTTCTTCAAGCAGTTCCTCCGTCTGGACGTCACCCCGGAGACCGTCCGCCTGCGCTGCTACGCCGCGACGGGCAGCCTCGCCCAGGAGCTGGAACCGCCGGTCGAGGACGAGGTGACGATCCCGCTGAGCTGAGCGCGGGCGGCGGGAACAGGGCGGGGCGTGACCGAGTTGACAGAGACGCAGACCCATTGAAGTTTCAATGATGGAGGAGTCCATGCCGTCAACGTCCCGCCCGCTGCGCAAGCTGGGATTCCTGACCATCGGGCTCTTCGACGAGGCGGATCCACGCCGGGGCCACGAGTCCACGCTGGAGATCATCGAGCTCGGCGAACGGCTCGGCTTCGACAGCGCTTGGCTGCGCCACCGCCATCTCCAGTACGGCATCTCCTCCCCCGTCGCCGTCCTGGCCGCGGCCTCCCAGCGCACCACCCGTATCGAGCTCGGCACCGCGGTCATCCCGCTCGGCTGGGAGAACCCGCTGCGGCTGGCCGAGGACCTGGCGACGGTCGACCTCCTGTCGGGCGGCCGCCTCAACCCGGGCGTCAGCGTGGGCACGCCGATGCACTACGACCGCGTCAAGGAGGCCCTCTACCCCGACACGGCCGACGTCGAGGACTTCGGCTACGAGCGCGTACGACGGCTGCTGGACCTCGTGCGGGGCAAGCCGGCCACGGACTTCAGCGGGGTCGAGGGATTCGAATCGTTCTCGGACCGGGTGCAGCCCCAGTCCCCCGGTCTCGGCAGCCGTATGTGGTACGGCGGTGGCAGCCTGAGTTCGGCGCGGTGGGCCGGCGAGCAAGGGATGAACTTCCTGACGAGCAGCGTCGTCAAGGCGGAGGGCCCCGATGGGGCGGCGTCGGCGGCACCGGACTTCGCGGAGATCCAGCGCTCCCACATCCGCGCCTTCCGCTCCCGCCACCCCGACGGCGAGAAGGCCCGCGTCTCCCAGGGCCTCGTCGTCATCCCCACCGACTCGGCGACGGCCGAGCAGCGCGCGAAGTACGAGGAGTACGCCGCCAAGCGCACGCCGCGGACGACGTCACCGCAGGGCCCGGCTCGGCTGCTGTTCGCGCCGGACCTCGTGGGCACCTCGGCGGAGATCGCCGAACGCCTCCACGCCCACGCGGCGTTCCGCGAGGTGGACGAGGTGGCGTTCGCGCTGCCCTTCACCTTCGAGCACGAGGACTACGTACAGATCCTCACCGACATCGCTACCGGCCTCGGCCCGGCGCTGGGTCGGCGCCCGGCCGGATGACCCGGTCGAGCAGATGCAGCGGCGCGGGCCGCACCCCGGCGGCCTCCACCGCGTCCCAGTGGGCGAGGGCGCGCGGCAGGTCGACCAGGCCATGGGTCAGGGGCAGTTCGCTCGCGGGTCGACCGGAACTCCCGAGGTGGGCGTGGAGCAGCGACTCCAGCCGGCACGAGGCCAGGGTGCCCTCGATCCCGGGCGGCCGGACGGCGAAGCCCGCGCTCGCCACGGCCGGCAGGTCCTCGCTGAGCCGGGTCTTGGTCCGGTCGAGGGCCAGCAGGCCGCCTCCGACGACCAGCACGTCCTGCTCGCGGCTCATCCGGTCCAGTGCGCTCGCGGTGTCGAAGCAGTGCGGGAAGGAGTCGTCGACCACGATCGTGCCGGGCCGCAGCCTGTCGACGTCCAGGCGAGCCGTCGCGCCGCTGACGGCGGAGACGATCACGTCGGCCTCGTAGACCTCCGCGGGCAGCGTCCGCCCGGACTCCGCGACCCGGACCGGCAGTCCCGGATGCCCGGACGACAGGTCCGCCGCCAGCCGTTCGAGCCGCTCGGCGCTCCCGGGCAGATCGCACAGCAGCAGCCCGGCCGGTGGCCTGGGTGCCGTCGCCAGCAGCAGTCGTAGGGACGAGGTGCCGATCGAGCCGCAGCCCACGACCGCGAGCGACAGGTCGCCGAGGCTGCGTCCGGTCGCCTCCAGGGCGGAGTGGACCGTCTTGGCCACGGCGACGGTCGTCGAGGCGTGTCCGGTGGTGATCGCCGCGCTCGTCGTGGTCTCACGCAGCACGTCGTATCCGTAGCCGGTGAGCGACGGGATCATGCCCGCGAGCGAGACGCAGCGCGCGCCGAGCGAGGCAGCCTGCTCGACGGCGCGGGCGGTGCGGGCCGCCAGATCGTCGGCCGGGCTCAGTTCGTCGGCGAAGAGGGGGAGTGCGACGAAGCCGGAGTTCCCCAGCGGGGTGCTCGTCTCCTCCAGCAGACGGGCACGCCCGTCCGGGAACAGAAGGGCCCGGATCTCCTCGCGGCCGAGGCCGGGGCTGTCGTACGGCAGTCCGGCGAGGGCGGCGAGGTGGTGAGGAGCAGGAAGGTAGCCGACAAGGGCGGCGTCGAGGGGGAGGCGTCGGCCACGGCCCCTGGGGACGGAAGCGGTGCCGGCCGTCGCGTCGTGCAGTTGCCCGCGTATCCCTTCCGCCAATCCGGCGACCTGGTCCGCCGTGAGGGCCGCCGCCGAGGCGCGCACCGTCACCCGCAGCCCCTCCCCGTCAGCCACCGGCCGCACCGCCAGGAACACATCCGTGCCCAGCGGCGGCGGGGCGAGGGAGGTGTCGGTCTCGTCGGCGTGCAGGGTCAGACTCCCGTGGGTCTCAAAATCCAGGGAGGTGAAGTCGAGGAAGGTGAAGAAGAACTGGGCGTGGCACGGCAGTCCCGCCGCCGTGCGCAGGTCGCTGGGGCCTTCGGCCCGGGCCAGGTCCGCCTCGGCGGCCAACCGTCGCAAGTCGGCGTCGAACGCGGGTGGCCGGTGGTCGTCGCCGTGACCGAGGGGCAGGTCCCGGCGCTGAGCAGGGAGCGGATCCGGGCGCAGCGTCACCGCTTGCGCGAACGGGCCGAACACCCGGTGTGCGTCCGCCGTGGACTCCTCCCGTCCGGTGACGGCGAGCCCGATCATCAGGTCGCGCTGTCCGGTGAGTTCCGTGAGGGCGCGGTAGTAGGCGGTGAGCAGCGGCGCGTACAGGGTGCGGTGCGCTGCTCGGGCGAGCCGCCGCAGCCCGCTGGTCGTGGCGGCGTCCAGGGTGAATCCCGTGGTGTGGAACGCCGGTTGCGTATCGGCGCCCTTGGCGCGCTCCGCGGTCGGCCGCCGCAGTGCGGGGGGCGTGTAGGGCGCGTGGAGGTGGGCGCGGTAGGCCTCGGCCTCGGGACCGCCTGCGTGCGGGCGTACGGAGGACTGGGTCACGTGGTCGCGGAAAGTGCTCGCGAGCGGCGGCAGGCCGTGCGGGAGACCGCGGTCGAGGCGGTCGTACGCGGTGAGTAGTTCCCTGGCGAGGAGGGCGGCGCTGTAGCCGTCGCCGATGAGGTGGTGCGCGTGGACGAGGAGGACGTGCTCGCCTGGTGCCAGGGTGAACAGTCTCAGCCGCAGCAACGGCCAGGCCCAGGGCTCCAGTCGGCGCCCCGCCTCCTCGGCGATCCGCCGTTCCAGCAGGTCGGGGTGGGTGAGGGTCTCCGTCTCCACGGGCAGCCGCAACGAGTCGGGCAGTTCCTGCTGCACGGGCGGGCGGGCACCGGCCGGGAAGACGGTCCGCAGCATCGGGTGCCGGGCCACCAGGACGTCCACGGCACGCTGGAAGACGTCGGGACGCAGCGGGCCGGTGAGCCGGAACCGGGCGAGCCAGCCGGAGCCGGCCCCCGGGTCGATGGCCTCGGCGAGCAGGAAGCCGCGTTGGGAGGGGGTCAGGGGGTAGGGGGCCGTGGACTGCACCGGCGCGGGGTGGGGGTTCGGGTCCGGCGACGGCTCGTCGGCCGCGCGGTCGACGGCCGCCGCGAGGGACTTGAGCGTGCGGTGGGTGTAGACGGTGGTCGGACGTGGGACCGCGGGCAGCTCCTCGCGCAGGCGGGTGAAGAGTTCCAGCACCAGAATGGAGTCGCCGCCGAGCCCGAAGAAGTCGTCCTCGCGGGTGACGTCGGGTACGTCCAGCAGGGCCGCCCAGATACGGGCCAGGGTGCGTTCGGTCGGGGTCGCGGGCCGGGTTCCGGAGCTGGGCTGCGAGGGTTCGGGGCGGGACTCGGAGGCCAGCAGGGTGCGGTCGATCTTGCCCGTGCCGGTCAGCGGGATCGCCGCGATCGAGCGGATGCGTCCGGGCAGCATGTACGGCGGCAGCACACGCGAGAGGAAGGCGCGTATCGCGCGCGCGTCCGGCTCCGCCGAGCCGGAGCGGGGCTCGACGTACGCCACCAGGCGCCCCTCGACGAGCAGTACGGCGGCGCGGGCGACGTCCGGGTGCGTGAGCAGCGCGGCCTCCACCTCGCCGGGTTCCACTCGATGGCCGCGGACCTTGACCTGGCCGTCGAGGCGGCCGAGGAACTCCAGTACGCCGTCGGGCGATCGGCGGACCCGGTCACCGCTGCGGTACCAGCGCCGGCCGTCGCGCTCGACGAAGGCCCGCGAGGTGAGCTGCGGCTCGCCGAGGTAGCCGGGGGTCAGGCCGGTTCCGGCGATGAGCAGTTCACCGGCCTCGCCGGGCGCACAGGGACGCCCGTCGTCGGTGACGACGGCCAGTTCGGTGCCGGCCACCGGCCGGCCGATGGGCAGCCGTCGTACGTCGTCGGCCGGTCGGGCGTCGATGATGTGGCAGGTGGCGTTGATGGTGGACTCGGTGGGCCCGTAGAGGTTGGAGATCCGGTGCTCCGGTCCCCCGTGTCCGTCGAGGAGGTCGAACCAGCGCCGTACGTGCGCGGGCGGCAGTGCCTCGCCGCCGACGTGGACCCAGCGCAGTGCCGACAGGTCCGGGGGTGTCCCGTCCCGGCTCGCGCGGGTCTCGGCGGCGGTCAGTAGCCGCTCCCACAGGGTCGGCACCGAACTCCACACCGTGATCCGGTCGTCGACGATCCGGTCGAGGAGTGCTTCGGGGTCGCGCAGGAGGTCCCGGGTGAGGGTGTGGACGGTGGCGCCGGCGAGCAGCGGTGCCAGCAACTGGCGTACGGAGGCGTCGAAGCAGACGGACGCCGTCTGCACGAGGCGGTCGCCGGGGCGGTAGCCGAAGGTGGTCAGGGACCAGTCGAGGTAGTTGAGCATGGACCGCTGGGTGATCGGGACGGCCTTGGGGCGGCCCGTGGAACCCGAGGTGAAGATGACGTAGGCGATGGCGTCCGGATCGGCGGACGTGGTCACCTCGTTCGGGACCGGCCCGGCAGGCGTCCGGTCGTCGACCGCGACGGGCGTGATGGCGTCCAGCGCGGTGACGGCCTCGCGTGTCGCCGTGTGGCAGACGACCACGCCGACGCCGGTGCGGGTCACCTGGTCGCGCACCCGGGCCACGGGGTGCGCGGCGTCCAGAGGCACCCAGCCGGCGCCCGCCCGCAGGATCCCCACGACGCCGACGACGGTGTCCGCGCCCGGTTCGGTGAGCAGACCGACCAGGTCGCCGGGGCGTACGCCACCGGCTCGCAGTCGGGCCGCCAGCGTGCCGGAGGCGGCGTCGAGTTCGGCGTAGGTGAGCGTCGTACGGCCGGTGTCCACCGCGACAGCCTGCGGTGCGGCTCGGAACCGGGCGCGGAGGCGGTCGACGACGCCCTCGTCGGTGTCGTGCCGCTGGGAAGGGCCGATCGACTGACCGGCGGCTGCGCGCAGTTCCTCGACGTACTCCCCCGCGAGGCGTTCGACGGTCTCGCGTCGGAAGAGGTGCGCGGGGTGGTTCCAGGAGAAGTGCAGGGTCGCGTCCGCTTCCCAGCACAGCAGTCCGAGCCGGGTCGCGGCGGAGGCGGTGGCCGCGGCGGTCGGGGTCACGGTGACCGGCCAGTCCCGGCCGTGGCGCACGGGGAAGCGGGCGAAGCTGAACCCGGCCGGGGCGACCGTGCGTGGGGCGGGGCCGGTGGTGGGCAGCAGCGCGGCGATGTCGGGGCTGGCGAGCGTCGCGTGGGACTCCGCCTCGCGCCAGATCCGCCGCAACCGCCGGGCCAGCGCGGGCACCGGCTCGTCGGGGTCGGCGGTGGCGAACACCGGCAGAGTGTCGGCGAGCGGGCCCACGAGCCGGTCGATCCCGGGCAGGGGCACCTCACGGCGGGCACGGGCCACGTTCACGGCGACGGCGCGCTGTCGGCTCCAGCGGGCCAGGCAACGGCCGTAGACCGCGAGGAGCAGATGGAAGAGGGAGACCTCGTGGCGGGCGGCCACCGCGCGCAGCGCATCCGTGAGCGAGGCGTCGACGGTCGTGTGGTGGTGGGTGAGCGGGGGCGTCGGGAGTGCTTCCGGGTCGCCGTCGTACGGCAGTGTCCCGGCCGTGGCCGCGCCGGTGTGCCGCGCGAGGCGGTCACGCCAGTACCGCTGGTCCCGGGTGAAGGCAGGGGACTGCTGGTCTGCGGCGGCGAGGGCCGCGTAGTCGGCGAAATCGGCCCGGGGTGCGGGTAGTTGGGGTGGCCGACTGTCGGCGAGGTCGGTGTAGAGCTGCCAGAGGTCCTCGCACAGCACCTTGAGGCTGAAGCCGTCCGCGGCACTGTGGTGGACGACCAGCAGCAGGTGGGCGACAAGGCCGTCCGGCCGGTCGCGGACCAGGACGGCACGCACCGGGTCCTCACTGGTCAGGTCGAACGGCCGGTTGTACAGGCGCTGTTCGAGGTCCCGCAGGGACGGCGTGGCCGCGTCGGGCTCGTGGATCTCGTACCAGCGGGGAGCCCGGTCGGTGGGCTCTGCGGGCGCGGTGTACTGGCTCGGCGGTGTGCCGTCCTCGGTGATCCGCAGGCGCAGCATGGGGTGACGGGCGGCGAGGTGGGCGAGGGCGCGGCCGAGGAGGTCGGGGTCGAGGGGGCCGTGGACGGTCTGGCGCAGGTAGCCGTAGGCGGTGACGCCTTCGTACAGCGCCTCGGTGGTGAGGAAGGCCCGCTGGAGGCGGGTGAGGGGGCGCGGGGTGTGCGCCGGGCCGCGGTGCGTGGTGGCGGTGGGCGGATGGGGTGCTGCGGGGTTCTGTGCGCCGAGGCAGGCCGTCAGCTCGCCGATCGTGCGGTGCTCGAAGAGCAGGGTGGCGGGCAGCGGCAGTCCGAGTTCTGTCTCCAGGCGGCGTGCGAGGTCGACGGCGGTCAGTGAATCCAGCCCGAGGCTGAGGAACTGCTCGTCGTCACCGATGTCGTCGGGGGTCCGGTGCAGGGCCTCCGCGAGCAGGCGGCGGATCAGGTCGGCGGTGCGGGCCAGGTCGGTCACGGTGGCGGCCTCGGCCGGTGCGGAACGCGGCGTGGGCGGCGAGGCGGGAGCAGAACGGCCCGGAAGGGCGGCCGCCGCCACGGAACCGGCGCCCCGCTTCAAGGGCTTGGGCACGGACGTCACCAACACGTGCGCGGCGCCGGTGGCCACGGCGGCCCGCAGCCCCGTGATGGCGGCCCGCGTGGTCATGGGGCTCAGTCCGAGGGCACGCGGCCGGGTCCCGGCCGGTGACCCGGCGGCCAGCCCCGCGCCCGCCACCGGACCGAACCCGATCGACTGCCAGGGCCGGCCGGCCAGGCGCTCGGCGGCGGCGAAGGCGTCCAGGAAGGCGTTGGCCGCCGCGTAGTCGCCGAGCGCGCCGGCGAGGCCGGGCAGTACCGAGGAGACGGACGAGAAGGCGACGCGTACGGCCGGTTCCTGGCCGTGCCGGCGCAGTGCCCCGGCGAGCAGCACGGTGCCCCGTACCTTCGCGGCGAGCACCTGCTCGATCTCGGCGTCGGTCTTGGCGCGGAGGGTGCCGGGCCGGACCGTGCCCGCGGCGTGGAAGACGCCGTCCAGCGGCGGCAGGGTGGCGAACAGGGCGTCGACGGCGGCTTCGTCGGAGACGTCGGCCGCGTGGTACCGGGCACGGGCGCCCTGGGCACGGAGGTCGGCGAGCAACTCGTCGGGCACGGTCCCGGAACGACCCGTCAGGATCAGTTCGCATGCGCCGCGTCCGGCCAGGTCACGGGCGAGCGCGGAGCCGAGCCCGCCGGCTCCCCCGGTGATCAGGTAGGTGCCGTCCGGCGGCAGGTCCCCGGTCGGCTTGGGCGCGTCCTGCGCTGCGACCGGCGTACGGCGGAGCCTGCGCCCGGCGCGCCAGGCCACCGTGCCCTCGGCGCCCTCGGCGTCGGCCTCGTGTGCCGCGTACAGCTCCCGTTCCAGGGCGTCGACCCGAGCGTCCAGCGTGTCGCGGGAGGACAGGTCCACAGTGCGGGCGGCGAGCCCCGGGTGTTCGGCCGGGAGTGCGAGTGCGAAGCCGTGCAGGAGTGCCTGGGTGGGGCGCGGCTGTTCCGCCAAGGTGCCGGTGGCGTACGCGTCCTGGGTGACCAGCAGGAGTCGGGAGCAGTCGGTGGAGAGGAGGTCGAGTACATGGCGCAAGGAGGCTGTCGCGATGGCCGGGGCCTGCCGGCCTTCGGCTCTGGCGCCCTCGTCTCCTCCCAGCCATACCGAGGTGTCCGCCGGCACCGTCCTGCCCGGCCCGTGCGCGGTGTCGTTCCCCAGGACGGTCACCCCACGGCCGGTGAGCCGCTCGGCCAGGGCCCCGCCGAGGGCGTGGTCGGTGCCGCTCAGCCGGACCACGCGGGGCCCGTCGGCAGGCGTGAGCGGTGCGGTCACCCAGCCGAGTGGCCGCACGGCGGGCGCCGTTCCGGGCCTGCTCGGCCAGTGGCGGGTGCGCTGGAACGGGTACGTCGGGACCGGCACCCTCGCACGCACGGCCGAGCGGGCAGTCGGGTCCAGGGCGGCTCGGTTCAGGGGCGCCCCACGGGTCCACAGCCGGCCCGCCGTCTCCAGCAGCGCCCGCGACCCCGAGGACTCCGTGTCACTGCCCGGCGCCGAGGTGAGTCCTGCCGTCAACACCGCCACGTCCCTGGCGTCCTGCGCCCTCGCGACCGCGTGGACGGCCCCGCCGAGGGTGTTCCCCGGGCCGAGTTCGACGAACGTGTCGTAGCCCTCCTCCAGCAGCTTCGCGACAGCCGCGCCGAACCGCACGGGCCGTGCCGCGTGTGCCTGCCAGTAGGCGGGCGTGAGGCCGGGCCGCCAAGCGCCCGTGACCGTGCTCAGCATCGGTACCGCCGCCGGTTTGACGGTCAGGGCCTTCGCGGCGTCCCGCAGCGGGGCGAGGAGCGGCTCCAGCAGCGGTGAGTGGAAGGCATGGGACACGCGGAGCCTGCGCGCGGTCGCGCCACGCCTCGTCAACTCCGTGAGCGCACGGTCGACGGCGTCCTCGGCGCCGGAGATCACCACCTGCTCGGGCCCGTTGACGGCGGCGACGCTCAGCGCGCCGTCGGATGCGCAGACGAGCCCGGCGACGGTGTCCTCGTCGCCCCGGACGGCTGCCATGGCCCCGGGGACGGCCAGTTCGGCCACCAGCCGTCCGCGTTCCGCGGCGAACCCCACCGCCTCGTCCAGCGTCAACGAACCGGCGACGCACGCCGCCGCGATCTCCCCCACGCTGTGCCCGGCGACCGCGTCGACCGGCACCCCCCAGGCCGCCAGTTGCCGGGCCAGCCCCACACCGAAGGTGACGAGCAGCGGCTGAGCCACCTCGGTCCTCGCCAACTCCCCGGGATCCGTCCGGGGATCGAGGCACCACTCGGCGAGCGAGCGCCCGCGGACGGGCCCCGTCAGCGACGACGCCTCGTCCAGGACCTTCCGGAACACCGGCGCCGACCGGTACAGATCGCGGCCTTGGCCGGGTCGCTGCGCCCCCTGGCCCGGCAGGAGGAACACCGTGCGCGGGCGGGACCGGACGGGCGTGAGGTTCGCCGCGACCGTGCGGGCGGCGTCGAGGCGGCCGGCCAGGTCGCCGTCGGCGAGGACCGCGAGCCGGTAGGGGCCGTCGTCGCGCGCGGTGTTCACGGTGGCGCAGACGTCCTCCTCGTGCGTGTCCGGATGCGCGCGGACATGGGCGGCCAGGGCGGCGGCGGCCTCGCGCAGGGCGTCGGAGCTGCGGGCCGACAGTGTGAGCAGGTGAGCGCCCAGAGCGGCAGGACGTACG
This sequence comes from Streptomyces sp. NPDC028907, assembly GCF_055564995.1. Lineage (NCBI taxonomy): Bacteria > Bacillati > Actinomycetota > Actinomycetes > Kitasatosporales > Streptomycetaceae > Streptomyces > Streptomyces sp. NPDC028907. The sequence continues at coordinate 45,590 of NZ_JBVHVE010000020.1, read as the reverse complement.
GAGGTTGTCCGTGCGGACGCCGCCTCCCGGCCGTCCGCCTCCCCCGCCTCCTCCAGGACGGCGTGCGCATTGGTGCCGCCGAAGCCGAAGGCGTTGACGCCGGCGATCAGAGGTCCGGATGCCTGCCAGTCCCGTTGTTCGGTGACGAGTTCGAAGCCGGGGGCCACGCGTTCCAGGTACGACGCGGGCGGGGTGGTGTCCGGGGAGGGCGGGAGTCGGCGGTGCTGGAGTGCGAGGACCGTCTTGACCAGGCCGGGCATGCCGGCCGCGTTGAGCAGGTGCCCGACGTTCGCCTTGACCGAGCCGAGCAGGCGGGGGGTCCCGTCGGCGCGGGGCGGGAAGGCGTGCCCGAGTGAGCGCGCCTCGACGGGGTCGCCGACCGGGGTGCCGGTTGCGTGCGCTTCGACGTACGAGACCGCGTCGGGGTCGATGCCGCACTCGGCGTAGGCGCGGGTGATGACCTCGCGCTGGGTGCGCGGGTTGGGGGCGAGCAGGCTCAGCGACCGTCCGTCGTTGTTGACGGCCGTCCCACGGACCAGGGCGAGCACCGGGTCGCCGTCGCGCGCCGCGTCGGCCGGGCGGGCGAGGACGAGGGCCGCTCCGCCCTCGCCCGGCACGATGCCGTCGGCGGCGGCGCCGAAGGGGCGGCTGCCGCCCGTCGGTGACAACGCGCCCGCGCCGTCGAGGAGTCGGTGGCCGGTCGGGGTGAGGGCGAGCTGGACGCCGCCGACCACGGCGACGTCGCACTCGCCGCTGAGGAGGCTGCGCCGCGCCAGGTGGAGGGCGACCAGCGCCGAGGAGCAGGCGGTGTCCACCGCGAGGGCGGGGCCGTCGAGGTCCAGTGCCTGGGAGAGCCGGGCGGCGATCAGGTTGGGCAGGTTGCCGGTGAGGGCGCCGGGGTGGGCGGCGAGGTCGCCGTCCGTGGCGTCGGCCAGGATCTCGCGGTATCCGCTGTCGCCGACGGCGGCGAACACGCCGATCCTGCGGCCGGTCCGGCGCGGCCCCGCGTACCCCGCGCGCTCCAGGGCCTCGTGGGCCAGTTCCAGGAAGATCCGGGCCTGGGGGTCGGTCGCGCGGGCCTCCTCGTCGTCCATGCCGAAGCAGTCGGCGTCGAAGTCCGCGGGGTCGGGGAGGAAGGAGCCGAAGAAGCCGGGGGTGTCGTCCCAACGGTCGTCCGGTACGGCCGTCAGGGTGTCCCGGCCGGACAGGAGGAGGTCCCAGAAGGCCTCGGGGGTCCGCGCGCCGGGGAAGCGGCAGGCCATGCCGAGTACGGCCACCGCACCCTGCCCCGCCCGCTCGCCGGTCGGTGTCGATGCCCGCGTCGCCTCGGACGCTTCGTCCCGGCCGTCCAGCAGGGGCAGCACATGAGCGGCCAGCGCGGCCACGGTGTCATGGTCGCGCAGGACGCGGGGCTCCACCGTGACGGAGAAGGTGTCCTCGATGCTCGCGAGCACCGCCATCGCCTTCAGCGAGGAACCTCCGAGGGCGAAGAAGGGCTCGTTCCGGTCGATGGCCGCCGGGGAGAGGTCCAGTTCCCTGGCCCAGATCTCCCGGATCGTCTCCTCTACATCACGCCGCGCACGCGGCGCGTCGCCCTGCGGACCGCGTGCCTCCCGCGGTGCGGTGGCCTGCTCGGCCCGCGCCACCGCCCATCGCTGCTCGACGGCCGCGTAGGCGCCCGCCTCGAACCGGTCGCGCATCAGCGCCCGCCGCAGCTTGCCGCTCGTCGTCCGCGGGAACGCCCCCGGCGGCAGCGGCACCACCCGTACGTCGTCGTGGCCCAGCGCCTCACGGACCCGGGCCGCCACCGCGTCCAGCACGGCGAGGGCCGTGGCCGGGGCGGGCCGCGCCCACTGCACGAACACGACGACCCGGTCGCCGCCGGTGTCCGGGTCGGTGGACCCGATCACCGCCACCGTCCCCTCCGGCACCCCCGCAGTGGCGGCCGCGGTCTCCTCCAGGTCGGCCGCGTGGAAGGTTCGCCCGCCGACGAACACGACGTCCTTGTGCCGGCCGGTGACACACAGCCGGCCCTCGCTGAGGAAGCCCAGGTCGCCGGTGCGCAGCCAGCCCTCGGCGAACGTGGCCGCGCTCGCCTCGGGCGCGCGGTGATATCCGCGCGCCAGTTGGGGACCGCGTACCTCGACATGTCCGATCCGCCGGTCGGTGAGGGGCTTGCCGAAGTCGTCGGTGACCCGGATCCCGCACTCCGGGACGGGGCGGCCCACGTCCATGAACTCGACGGTGTCCGGGCCGGGTTCGGCGGGCACGGCCCTGCCCCGGCTCAGCGCGGCGCGGTCCAGGCGCAGGGGCGCGGCGATCTCCCCGAGCGGGGGCACGGTCACGGCGAGCGTGGCCTCGGCCAGTCCGTACACGGGAAGCATGGCCGTGGCGTGCAGTCCGGCGGGCTCCGCCCTGGCGGTGAACTCCCGCCACACACGCGGGGCGATGGGCTCGGCGCCCACCAGCATCAGGCGCACGCGGCTCAGGTCCAGTCCGGCCCAGCTGCTCTCCGGTACCCGCCGTACCGCGAGGGCCAGCGCGAAGTTCGCCGCCGACAGCAGGGTGGCCCGGTGCCGTGCCGCCGACTCCAGCCACAGAGCGGGGCGCTTGGCGAAGGTCAGGGGTTCGAGCCGTATCTGCTTCAGACCGGCCGCCATGGGGACCAGGTGGGTGCCGATCAGGCCCATGTCGTGGAAGTACGGCATCCAGGTGGCCAGCACGTCGTCGGGTGTGATCTCCGTGGCGGCGCGGATCTGCCGGAGGTTCGCGAGGACGGCCTCGTGGGTGAGTTCCACGCCCTTGGGGTCGCCGGTGCTGCCGGAGGAGAACTGGAGAAACGCCAGGTCCTGCGGGGTTGGGCGGGGCTGCGGGCGCAACGGGCGGGCCTCTCGCAACGCGGCCGGCCGCAGCGCCCGCACTGGTCCCGGCAGTTCGGCGAGCAGTTCCTCGGTGGCGTCGTCCACCATGACGGCGGGCCGGCCGAGGAACTCCCACACGGGACCGACCCGACGCGCCTGCGGGGCGAGCGGCACGGGCACCAGCCCCGCCGCCAGCGCTCCCCAGAACATCGGCTGGAAGTCCTCACCGCCGGCCGCCACCAGCGGTACGGCGGTGCCGGGCCGGAGTCCGGCCGCGTGCAGTCCACCCGCCACGCGCAGTGCGTCGTCCCGGAGTTCGGCGAAGGTCACGGTGTGCTCACTGCCGTCTCCCCGGACATGGACGACGACCTGACCGGGGTTCTCCTCGGCGGCGTGCAGCAGTACGTCGAGGAGTGTTCCAGCGGTGCGGGGCCCGGGAGTCGGCATGTGCTTCCTTCCTCGTCGCACGCGGCGAGGGGCACGCGGGCGCGCCCCGCCGACGTGGGGTACCCCGGCGGGAGCGTTGTCGATCATTCACCTGTACGACGACGAGTCTCGTCGAACGGTTCACCGGTTGGACAAGCGACCGGTGGCTCGCAGGGCGGCGTCGAGGTCGTTCAGATACGTCGAGACCGGCCCCAGGGTGAGCAACCCGCTGCCCGCTCCGGCCAGTTCGTTCGCCGCGGGAGTGAGGGCGGCACGGGCGCGGGCCATGGTCCGCCCGTCGTCGAGGGTCAGTGCGGCGCGGGCGGTGAGGCACCACAGGGCCTCTTGGAGGAGGTCGCGGGGTGGTGCGGGCGTCGCGTGGAGGGCGGCCAGGGCTTCGGTGCGGTGGCCCTGGTCGAGGAGGAGCAAGGGGTGCGCCCACGGGGCGTAGGGGCCCCAGTCGGTGTCCGGGGCGAAGCTGAGCGGCAGGGCGTGCCGCAGGCGCAGGCACAGCAGCGCGAGGGGTGGCAGGCCTTGGCCCAGGCCCGGCATTCCCGAGCCGTCGAGCAGGGTGGCCGCGGCGCGGTAGGCCGCCTCCGCCTCGGCCGTGGAGGCCTGGCCGGTGGCGTCCCTTCGCAGGGCGGCGTACCAGCCGGTGAACACGCCCACGAGCGGCCGTTCGTGGCGTGCGGCCAGTGCGTCGGCGGCGGCCGCGTGGTGGTCGGCCGTGGTGAAGTCCCCGAGGGCGCTGCGGGCTTGGAGGCGGACGAGATGGCCGAGGATCTCATGCGTGGACAGCCCGTGGCGGGTGGCGAGCGCGATCAGCTCGGCTCCGATGGCGTCCCGGCGGGGCGCGAGCCCGGTGCGGTCGAAGCACTGCATGAAGGACGCGTTGAGGGTGAACGCCAGCAGCGTCGGGTCGTCCAGGCGGCGGGCGATCTCTTCGGCCAGGCGGGCGGCCTGCGGGCCGCGGGCGAGCGGGGTGCCGCGTGACTCCAGGGCGATGGTGGCGAGCAGCCGGGCCCTGGCCGCCTCATGGCCTTCCGGAGGCAGGGCGGTGAGCGTGCGCTCGGCGGCCGCGACGACCTGGGCGGCCTGTTCGGGGTCGTCGAGGCGGGTCCAGATCGCCGGGACGTCATAGGCGCCGATGACGCGGGCGGTCAGTTCGGCGTCGCCCAGTTCCTCGGCGGCCACGACGGCGGCGACCCGGTGCTCGCGGGCGGCCGGCAGTCCGCTGCCGCCGGTCAGGGCGAGGTTGCGGAGCAGTCCGGCGGTTGATTCCAGGCGGGCGCGGGCGTCGGGGGCGACGGTGCGGTCGTAGGCGGCGGCGACCTGCTCCCAGACCCGCCCGGCGGAGTTGCCGGGCCTGCGGCCGAGACGGCCGGACTGGCGGAGGATGTCCGTCTCCAGGGCGCGCAGGTCAGGGCCGGGGTCGATGCCCAGGTCTGCGGCGAGCAGCGCCCGCGCGCCGCGCAGGACGTCGAGGGCGTCGGCCTGCCGGCCCGTGCGGTACAGGGCCAGGGCGAGCAGGCGCCAGGCGTTCTCGCGCCAGGGATGTTCGGCGGCGTGCGCCCGCAGGTCCGCGGCCGCACGGTCTGCCAGGCCGAGGTCGAGCAGCGTCTCGGCACGCAGTTCCACGGCGTGCAGACGCAGCTCGGTCAGGCGGCGGCTCTCGGTGCGGGCCCACGGCTGGTCGGCGAACTCCGCGTAGGCGGGGCCGCGCCATCGGCCGAGCGCCTCGTCCAGTCGTCCGCTCGCCTCCTTGGCCGGCAGCGTCGCCGCGTCGCAGACCGCCTGCTCGAACCGCCAGGCGTCCACCGTGTCCGGCGCGGTGCGCAGGACGTAGCCGGGGCCCTCGGTGACGAGCAGCCGGGCCGGGGTGCGGGGCGGGCGGGCGGGTTCGAGGGCGCGGCGGAGCGCGGCGACGAAGGTGCGGACGGCGCCCACGGCGTCGGCGGGCGGGTCGGTCCAGAGGTCGTCGACCAGGCGGGAGACCGGCACGAGACGGCCTCGGGCGACGATCAGCCGGGCCAGCACCGAACGGTGTCGCGGGCCCTTCAGGTCGATCGCGCCGCCGTCCGCGTCCCAGGCCGTGACCGGCCCGAGCACCCCGAAGTCAGGGCCCACGTCGGTCACCGCCCTCCGCTCGAAGACCTGGACGGGGCGCGGTCAGACGGGCTGCCACGGCTCAAGCCGGTTGCCCTCGGACTCGAAAGCCCCGAACACCGTCGGCCCGGCTTCCTGACGCCACAGGCCGTGCTCATCGGCGTCCGGGCCCAGGCAGTGTCGGTGCCACGCGCTCAGGGCGGCCGGGTCGGCGGCCCGAACGAGGTATCCGCCGATTCCAAGCACACGTTCCATGACGCCATCCTGCCAGGGGTCTCACCCGGTGGGCCGCGGGGCGCGCAGGTGGGCGCGCTGCTCCAGCTCTTCCTTGGAGACGAGTTCGAGCATGGGCTTGCCCGGTGCGCACATCATGGTCACGACGAACCTGGTCCGCCCGTCGTCGAGCGCGTTGCCGTCCTGGTAGTGGATCACGTCACCGCCCGGCTCCCAGAACGTGCCGCCGACCTCCACCACCCGCTCGGGCTCACCCTCCAGCTCGAAGCGGACGGCGCCTTCCACGACGTAGCCGAAGGCGGGCCCGGAATGGCGGTGCGGCGGGGTTCCCGGGTCGCCGGGCTCCCACTCGACCTCGACGGTCATCGCCGACGCGCCCTCCGGGATCGTCAGGGGCGCGGCGTCCTGGAGCATCCGGGCCGCGTTCATCCAGCTCTCCGACGCCGTCGGCGTCGCGTGGTCGTGGGACATGATGTGACCCTCCATGAGTAGCCGTGTTCCGGGTGGGGATGCCGCGTGCCTCCGGCCCCCTTGCCTGTGTGACCGCCTACCGCGTGGATCTGTGACACGTCGGCGTCGGGCTGCTCCGGCCCCTGCTCTCCGACGGGCCCCGGGCCCGCTCTCGCCACACGCCCTACTCCGGTGCCGCCGTGGGTGGCCGGTCGGTGAGGGTGCCGCGCAGTTGTCTGCGGGAGGCGATGCCGAGTTTGACGAACACCTTGCGCAGGTGCCATTCGACGGTGTGCGGGCTGATGAACAGGTGCGCGCCGATCTCGGGGTTCGTCGTGCCGTCCCGCGCCAGATGCGCGATCTGTGCCTCCTGCGCGGTCAGCGTCACCGGTGCCGCGACCGCACGTCTGAGGACGGACTCGCCGGTTCCCTGCAACTCACGACGGGCCCGCTCGGCGAACCCGTCGGCGCCGAACCCGGAGAGGCCAGTTCGGCCCGCACACGGGTACGGCCGAGCCGCTCGACGGCCTCCCGGTGAAGCGCCTCGGCGGCGTCGCCTTCGCTGAGCAGGGCACGCGAGCGTGCCTGGACACCCAGGGCCCAGTCGATGCCCGCCGCATCGGTCACCTCGGTCAGCAGCTCCACCGCGGTGTGCGCCGCACCGCGCTCACCGCTGCGGGCCCCCGCCTCCACCCACTCGACCAGCGCCCAGTTACCCACGGCCAGGTCGGGCGCGTTCGTGGCCGCCTCACGTGCCGCGGCGAAGGCCTCGTCGTACTTGCCCAGGCCGTTGCAGAGCACCGCCCGGGCCCCCAGCGCGACGGTCATGCCGGAGCCCTCGCCGCGGGCCACGGCGTCATGAATGTGGACCTGGTCCGCCATGAGGCGTCGGGCGACGAATCCGAGGATCTGCGCCGAGACGTGGTCGAGCCACTGGGCGTCGTCGACGAGGCAGATCAGCGGCTTGTCCTGGGCCACGTCGGCGAGCAGGCTGAGCACCGCGAGCCCGACGAGAAAGCGGTCCGGCGGGGTTCCCTCGCTCATGCCGAAGGCGGTCTCGAACGCGGCTCGCTGGGGATCCGGGAGACGGTCGAGGTGATCGAGGAACGGGACGCACAGCTGGTGGAGGCCGCCGAACGCCAGCTCCATCTCGGACTCGACGCCGGCGGCGCGCACCTGCCGTCTGCGTCGGCCCCGCCCCGCTGCTCATTCGCCGCTCATCCGGCACCGGGAGGATCGAAGAGTCCCGGAGTTCTCCCGACGTCTCTCGACGAGCATCGCAAGGAGCACAGCCATGTCCAGGCCCGTCCCCAGGCCCACGCCCACGCCGTTGCCGCCTGTCATCCCCGGCTTCGACCAGCACCGCGTCCCCGTGTCCGACGGAGTGTCCCTGCACACGGCCGTCGGCGGCTCGGGACCGCCCGTCGTCCTGCTGCACGGCTTCCCGCAGACCCACCTGATGTGGCGGCATGTGGCCGCGGACCTCGCCGCGGACCACACCGTGATCTGCCCCGACCTGCGCGGCTACGGCGCCGGCGACAAGCCGGTGGAGACCGACGGCACCGTCTACGCCAAGCGGACCATGGCCGCGGACATCGTGGCGCTGGCCCGCGCCCTCGGGCACGAGCGCTTCGCCCTGGCCGGGCACGACCGTGGCGCCCTGGTGGCCTTCCGGGCCGCGCTCGACCACCCCGACAGGGTCACCCACCTGGCGTGTCTGGACGTCCTGCCGACCCTGGACATGTGGGAGGTGATGCACGGCGTGAGCGCGGCCGTCGGTTTCCATCTCTATCTGATGGCCCAGCCGCCCGGCCTGCCCGAGCGGCTGATCGGCGCCGCGCCGGACGCCTTCTTCGGCCACTTCCTCGACATCTGGACGACCGACCGGCGGGCGGTCCCGGACGAGGTCCGCGCCGCCTACCTGGCCGCCTGCCGCGATTCGGTGCCGTCGATCGTCGCCGACTTCCGGGCCTCGGCCGGCGTCGACGTCGAGCACGACCGGGCCGACCGGACGGCCGGGCACACGCTCCGGATGCCCGTCAGCGTGCTCCAGCAGGACTGGGGCGCCGCCCTCGGCTTCGACGCGGCGGCGCTGTGGCGGGCCTGGGCGCCCGATCTGGTGCACTCCACGGTGACCTGCGGTCACTTCATGGCGGAGGAGGCGCCGGACGTCGTGACGAAGGCGCTGCGCGAGCTCCTCGGCCGCTGAGCCGCCGAGCGGGGGTCCGGCCTCACCTACCAGCGTCCCGGCTCGGTCCCGACGATCGCCTCCGACGGTTTGCCGTCCACCCCCACCGGTACGTCCCCGGCGAGCATCACCCGGTGCATGGTCCGGGGGAAGTCGAGATGGGCGTTGTCGCTGGGGGCGAGGTGGATGGTGGCCCGGTTGTCCCAGAAGGCGACGCTGCCGGGCTCCCAGCGGAAGCGGACCGTGTACTCGGGGCGTACGGCCTGCTCCAGCAGCATCTCCAGGATCGCGGCGCTCTCGGCCCGCGAGAGGTCGGCGATCTGCTCGACGTAGTAGCCGTTGACGTGGAGGATCCTCTCCCCTGTCTCCGGGTGGACGCGCACCAGCGGATGCAGCGAGGCCACCTGGTGGTCCAGCAGATGGCGGACGTAGGCGTCGTCGCCGGGCCGGGGCTGGTAGCCGACGCCGAGGCGGTGCTCGGCCCGCAGGCCGTCCACGAACTCCCGCATCGGGCCGGAGAGTCCGGCGTAGGCGGCCGCCAGGTTGGACCAGGTCGTGTCGCCTCCGTACGGGGGCACGGTCTCGGCGCGCAGGATGGTCGCGGCGGGCGGGTCGATGCGGGCGCCGTGGTCGCAGTGCCAGCCGCGCAGCAGGGTGTGGCGGCGGCGCCGCAGCCACTCGTCGTGCTCCATGCCGAACTTCCCGCCCAGCTCCAGCCGGTCCGCGGTCGTCTCGATCTCGGGGAAGTCCGCCGGGGAGGCGCTCCCCCGCTTGCGCAGGACGACCGGTTCGCCGAACCGGCGCGCGAACGCCACATGCCCGGCGTGGTCCAGCCGCTGCCCCCGGAAGAAGACCACCTTCCAGCGCAGCACCGCCGCCCGGATCGCGGCGACCACGGTGCCGTCCAGTTCCCCGGCCAGGTCGACGCCCGTGATCTCCGCCCCGATGTGCCCGGCGACCGGTCGCACCTCGATCCCCGTGCCCTGCCGCGCCCCGCCCGCCGTGACCCTGTCCGTCGTCATGCCCGCTCCGTCGGTCGTCGTCCGTCCGCGCCGGCCCCGCTCCGAGCCGGTTCCAGGAAGATCGTGACAGTGTTCGGCGGGCATGGCGACAGGGCCTCGACCGGGCCGCGGCAGGACGTCAGACCGCGAACTCCCGTATCACCGTGTTCCGGAAGACCGCCGTGCCGCCGATCGTGAAGAGCGCCAGCCCGGTGTCGGACGGATCCGGGAAGACCTCGGTCGAGTGCGCGTAGCGGCCGTCGTCCACGAACATCTCGATGGACGTCCGGTCGATCAGAATGTGCAGCCGCACCGTGCCCGCGGACGCGTCGAAGGGGCTGCGGCTCTCCTGCCACCGGCCGGTGCTGTCGGGGCTCACGGTGTATCCGCGGTTGACGAAGGCGTAGTCGCCGTAGATCCCGGCGTCGATATGGCGGCCGCCGTCGGAGGAGCGCCGCAACTGGAGCCCCGCGCCGGTCAGTTGATCCCAGGAGATGTCGGCGGACAGCTCGTACGCGGTGCCCGTGTAGTCGAGCAGGAGGGTCCCGTCGACCTCCAGGTCACCGAGGTCGACCGTGCGGGAGACATGGGCGTCGAGACCGGCGACCGGCTGGGAGGCGAGATAGTACGTGCCGTCCGCCGCCCGCTTCAGCGTGACCTCGCGGACGATCGAGTCGGTGCCGTTGAAGCCGTCGCACTCGATGGTGGGCGTGGTGTTGGCGTAGTCCCAGTGGTTCATCCAGCCGATCGCGTACCTTGCCGCCGGGTCGGGCGTGCCGCCGGCGTCCCGCTTCTCGAAGGTGACGGCGGCATACCAGTCCCAGCCGTGGTCGAGCCACTGCGGATCGCTCAGATCGGGCGTGAACGTGGTGCCGTCGAAGGACCCCGTCCAGTAGGCGTACGTGCTCGGCAGTCCGGATCCCTTGCCGTTGGCGCTCACTCCCAGGACCCACTTCCAGGTGCCGTCCACCGCCCGGATGCGGAACAGGTCCGGGCACTCCAGCACACCGATGCCGCCCTTGATGAAGCCGCCGACGTACGTCCACGACTTGAGGTCGGCGGAGTGGTAGAAGCCCACTTTGTCGTTCTCGGCGAGGGTCATCACCCAGCGCCCGCGTTCCTCGTCGCGGATGACCTTGGGATCGCGGAAGTCCCGGACACCGGGGTTGGGCAGGACGGGGGCGGTGCCGTGGTTGGTGAACGTCCGGCCGCCGTCGGTGGAGTAGTACAGGTACTGCGCCTGCGTGACGTCGTCGGGCGCCATGGTGGCGAGGACGATCACCGCGCCCGCGCCGAAGCCCGCCGTGTTGTCGGTGTCGACCACCGCCGAGCCGGACCAGACGTCGCCGTTGGGTGTGGTGTCCTTCGGCACGGCGATCCCGCGGTCGGTGAAGGACACCAGGTCGGTGCTGGTCGCCAGGCGCCAGGCCGTGCCCGCGGTCGTCCCACCTGTCGAGTAGTCGGGGTTGTAGAGGTAGTAGTAGTGGTACTCACCGTCGATCCACACCGGCCGCTGCGGGTCGTTCATCCACTGGTCGGGGACGGTGAAGTGGTACTCGGCACGGTAGCTGCCGGCGCAGGCGGCCGCCGTCGTGGACGCCGCCGTCGCGGATCTCGAACCGGCGGGAAGTAAGACGCCGGCCGCGCCCACGGCCGAGGCGATGAACAGCGACCTTCTGGATATTCCGGGCATGCCGGATATGCCACGCACAGTGCGGCTCCTTTCCCTGACGGCGTCGTCAGGACTGCGGCTCATGGAGATCCGAACCAGATTCGAACCGGATGCGAACTGGCCCGCCGGAACCGGAGTCGTTCAATCCCGGACCGGTCGGCCTGGATCGGAACTGTGAGGCCTAACTCGTTAAAGGTCAAGCCGTTCACGACTCTTGACAGGGTCGCGATGGCCTTCACATCATCTGGGCATCAGATTCTGGCTAACACGAGTTAGGCCCGTTCAGATGACCGACTCGCACCTCAACCGCCGCACCCTGATGCGGTACGGCGCCTACGGCGCGGGAGCCGCCGCGCTGGCCGGTACCGCCGCCAGCTGGGACCGGCTCACCGGAGCCGACATACCCGGCCGCGACGACGGCTCCCTCGTCGTCGCCACGCTCGGCCCCGCCTACGGACCGGAGGCCGTCCGCACCCTCACCGAGGGCTTCAAGGAGGTCCACCCCGACATCAAGCTCCGCATCAACGCCGTGCAGGCCGTCGACTGGTCGGACTTCTTCGCGAAGATCCTCACCCAGATCGCGGCGGGCACCGCGCCCGACCTCGTGTACGTCGCCACCGAGGGCGTCCAGCTGTTCGCGCAGCGCCTCGGCGTCCCGCTGGACGACTGGGTGAAGCGGGACGCCGAGGAGCTGCGCGAGTACTTCGCCGATGTCCATCCGTCCCTGGTGGAGTCGATGATGTACGAGGGGAGCCTCTACCAGCTGCCGGTCGAGTTCAACGCGGCCGACATGTACCTCAACAACCAGGTGCTGCAGCGGGCGGGAGCCGACTTCCCGGCGGCCGACTGGACGCGCGACGACTTCACCTCGCTGCTGCGGGACATGAAGAAGTCCAGCGGTTCCCAGTTCACGCCGTACTTCTGGACGAACCGGCTGTGGGGCGGCGTGGTGCCGTGGCTGTTCGCCAACGACACCAACCTGCTCAGCGAATCCAAGGCGCCGGGCGGTGCCTGGCTGTGGGACTCCTTCTATCCGGCCGCCGCGCGGCAGGGGCGCGGGGGCGGTTTCCGGTGGACGACGCCGCAGGCGACCGACGCGCGCGTGGAGGAGGCCTACGACTATCTCGCCTCCCTGATCCAGGAAGGACTGTGCACCCGCCCCGAGGGCGGCAACGGCCAGAACCTGATCGGTGTGTTCTCCACCGGCCGGGTCGGCGTCACGCCCGCGGGCGGCTTCTGGGCGGGCGGCCTGCACCTGGCCGGCATGAAGGCGAACGGCTTCGACGTGCAGTACTTCCCGCGCTGGCGCACCCAGCGCATGCAGTACGGCGCCGCCGGCTACGCGCTGCTGCGCACCTCCAAGCGGCAGGACGAGGCCTGGGAGTTCATCAAGTACGCCGCGCGCAAGGACACCCTGACGCGGCTGTTCGAGACCAACCAGACCACCCCGGCGCGCCGCTCGATGCTGACCGCCGACCGGTACCGCGAGACCGGCCCGGACCACTGGCAGGTCTTCTACGACACCCTCGACAAGTTCCCCGACACCGGGCCGATCCCCGCCCCGCCGCAGGTCGCCGAGGTCGAGCAGGTACTGCTCAAGCACACCGGTACCGCGCTGGCCTCCCGGCGCTCGGTCGCCCCCACGCTGCGCCGGATGCAGAGCGATCTGGAGAAGGCCATGGAGCGTGACGTATGACGAACACCCAGATACCCGCCGTACGGTCCGAGCAGCCGGCCCTGACATCGGCGCCCGCGCCCCGGTCCGCCGCCCGCGACCGTGGCTCGCGGCTGCTGGCCACGCTGTTCCTGGCGCCCACGATCGTCGGCATCGTCGTCTTCACGGTCGTTCCGATCATCGGCTCGGTGGTGCTGAGCCTCTTCCACTGGAACGTGATCGACGAGCCGAGCTTCGCCGGGGCCGCCAACTACCGTGAGGTCTTCACCGATTCGACGGTTCTGGTGTCCTTCCGCAACACGCTGGTGTTCATGGTGTTCGCGGTCGCCCTGCAACTGCTCGTCGCCCTGGTGCTGGCCCTCGCGGTGAACGGGCGGATGCCGGTGTGGCTGCGCTCGGTGTTCCGGTCGGCGTTCTTCTTCCCGCTGGTGCTGTCCGCGGCGTCGATCTCGGTGGTGATGAAGTACCTGTTCAACCAGGACTTCGGGGTCGTCAACTGGATGCTCGGCCTGGTCGGCGTCGCTCCGGTGCCATGGCTGACTTCCGAGAACGCGGCGATGGCCACGGTGATCCTGGTCTACGTGTGGCAGCAGTTCGGGTTCTCCTTCCTGCTGTTCGTCGGAGGCCTGAACAACATCCCCAAGGAGATCCACGAGGCCGCCTCCCTCGACGGCGCGACCGGTCTGCGCAAGCACCTGAACGTCACGCTGCCGCTGCTGTCCCCCACGCTGCTTGTCGCGTCGGTGGTCGGCATCATCAACGCGCTCCAGGTCTTCGAGCAGCCGTACGTCCTCACCAACGGCGGTCCCGGTGACGCCACCCGGACCGTGGTGATGGTGATCTACGAGAGCGCGTTCGAACAACTGCGCTTCGGTGAGGCATCGGCGGTAGGTGTGCTGCTGTTCGTGCTGATCATGGCGGTCACCGCCCTCCAGTTCCGGCTCAGCCGGCGTTTCGTCCACTACCAGTGAGCCGGGTGAACTCCCCATGAGCCAAGCAACCCTGTCCCTGAGCCGCACCCGGCACACCCTGGCGCCGTGGGCCCGCATCGCCGCGCTGGCCGTGTGCGCGCTGCTGACGCTGGGCCCGGTCGTCTGGACCGTATCCACCTCGCTGCGCACCCCGGCCGAGGCCTTCGACCTGCCGCCGAAAATCATCCCGACGGATCCGTCCCTGGAGGCGTACAGCGGGGTCTTCGACCAGATCGACGTCTGGCTGCTCGCCCTGAACTCCACGCTGGTGACGGCCCTCATCGCGGTGGGCCAGATGATCACCGCCGGTCTCGCCGGGTACGCCTTCGCCCGTCTGGAATTCCGGTTCAAGAAGCCGCTGTTCGGGCTGGTCCTGGCCACCATGATGGTGCCGTTGCAGGTCACGATCGTGCCGGTGTTCCTGGTGCTGAAGTCGATGGGCCTGACCGACACCCTGCTCGGTCTGATCATCCCGGCCTTCCCCACCGCGTTCGGCACGTTCCTGATGCGCCAGTACTTCCTGGGCATGCCCAAGGACCTGGGCGAGGCTGCGATGCTCGACGGCTGCGGGCCCTGGCGGATCTTCCGGTCCGTGTACGCGCCGCTGGCCGCGCCCGGACTCGCGATCGTCGGTGTGCTGGCCTTCAACTACCACTGGAACGAGTTCTTCCGCCCACTGATCCTGGAAACCTCCGGCCAGAACTACACGCTGCCGCTGGGCCTGGTCTCCCTCCAGGGCAACCTGGGCACCGGCTCCATCTCGGTGGTCCTCGCCGGTGTCGTCCTCTCCATGATCCCCGCCGTCGCCGTGTTCGTCGTCGGTCAGCGCCCTCTCCGCGAGGGCATCACGTCCGCAGGAGTCAACCGTTGAGCCTCACCGCTCCGTCCTCGGACCCGGGCGCCCCGCGCTTCCGGGTCCGTCCCCCGGCCAACTGGATCAACGACCCCAACGGTCCCTTCCGTTGGCGTGGCCGCCACCACCTCTTCTACCAGCACAACCCCGACGCCCCGGTGCACGCGAACGTCCACTGGGGGCACGTCTCCAGCGCCGACCTCGTCGAGTGGGAGCACCATCCGGTCGCGCTCACCCCGACGCCGGGCGGCCCGGACGAGGCGGGCTGCTGGTCCGGGTGCGTGGTCGACGACGACGGTGTGCCGACCGCGGTCTACACGGGCGTCGACCGCCACCACACGGGCCTCGGCGCGATCTGCCTGGCCCGGGCGGTGGTCCCGGAGGACGAGACGCTCACCGACTGGAAGCCACTGCCGACTCCGGTGGTGAGCGGTCCGCCCGCCGACCTGGACGTGGTCATGTTCCGCGACCCGTTCGTGTTCCGCAGCGGCGGGCGCCGCTGGGCGCTGGTCGGCGCGGGACACGGCGACGGGACGCCGTCGGTGCTGCTGTACGACTGCGACGACCTGTCGGACTGGCGGTTCGCCGGGGTGTTCCTCGACGGCAACGACCCGGTCGCGGCGGACGCCTTCGGCGACAAGGCGGTGGGCTGGGAGTGCCCGCAGCTGTACTCGGCCGAGGGCGGGGACTGGGTGCTGGTGCTGTCGCTGTGGGACGGAGACCCGTGCAGCACGGGCTACCTGACGGGACGTCTGGAACCGTGCGTGGAGGGCGAGTTGCGCTTCGCACCGCGCACCGGCGGGCGGCTCGACCACGGGCGTGACTTCTACGCCCCGGCCGTGCTCCAGGAACCCGACCGGGCACTGATGTGGGGCTGGTCGTGGGAGGCCCGCGACCAGGACGAGGTCGACCGGGCCGGCTGGGCCGGGGTGCTGACCGCGCCGAGGGTGGTGGACGTACACCCGGACGGTGCCCTGCGGGTCGGACCCGCCCCGGAGCTCGAACTGCTGCACGCGGCCGAGCCGTTCGTCACCGCACCGGGACGGGTCACCCCGCTCCCGCAGGCCTACGACCTGACCGTCACCGCGTCCGACCGCACCACCGTGAGCCTGCTGCGGTCCGCCTACGGCGCGCGGCTGACGGTGGTACTGGACCCGGACGAGGGCACAGTCACGCTCGACCGCGGTGACTGGCCTCGCGCCAGGCCCGACGGTTCGGCACCGATCGTGGTCCGGGCCCCGGCCGGCAAGGTACGGATCCTCACCGACGGCTCCCTCTTCGAGCTGTTCGTCGGCGACCGTGCCACGATCACCGAGCGGGTCTACCGACGCCCTGACGACACGGCCGAACTCACCGTGTCCGGCGGCTCCGAGGTCACCGTCTCCGGCTGGGAGCTGGCCCCGCCGACGCACGGCTGATCACCGGGCGGGCCGGCGTCACGAACGGCGTCCGGCCCGCCCACGAGAGCCATCGTCACCGACCGGGACGCGGTCCCAGCGCCCCCGGCTCCTCACCGCACACGCCGGACACCGCACCGTCGCGGACGACGCCCGCCCCGCGAAAGCCATCGCCACCGGCGGGGCCCCCCGGCCCCCGGACGCGGGCCTCTCACCGGGAGCCGGACACCACACGTCGCGGACCACGCCCGGCCCACGGAAGCCACCTCCACCGGCGGGTGCCCTCCCATGGACCCACGGCTGAGACCACCCGGGCCGGGGCGTCCTACCCTTCGCTGCGGCGCCCGGCCGTGAGAGCCGTGCCTCCGGCACCCTCGCCGGCCGACGATGCCGGAGACACGAGGATGATCACCGTGCACGCCGGGCTCCGTACGTCGCCGACCGAGTCCAGCCCACGAAGGCACCGCCCCGGCATCCTCACCGGCCCGGGGCCGCCCCGACCGACGCCCGGGTGATCACCGGGCACGCCAGGCGTCGTACCGTCGCGGGCGGGGTGCGGCCGGTGTCGATGGCGTCCAGGAGCAGCCGCGCCGCCGCTTCGCCCATCGCTCGGTGGGGCAGTGCGACGCTGGTGAGGGGTGGGGTGAGGAACTCGGCCATGTGTTCCTGGTCGTCGTAGCCGACCACCGAGAGGTCGTCGGGGACGGTGATGCCGAGGCGGGTCGCGGCGTGCAGGGCGCCGGCCGCGACGCGGTCGTTGTAGCAGAAGATGCCGGTGGGGCGCCGGTCGGCGGGGGTGCCGTCGAGGACGCGCATGGCACCCTCGTAGCCGCCGGCGATCTCGCCGCCGGTGCGCACGACCCACTCCTTGGGGACGGTGATGCCCTCGGCGCGCAGTGCGTCCCGGAAGCCGCGCAGGCGGTCGACGGAGGCGAGGTCGTCCTGGCCTCCCACCATGGCGACCCGGTGGTGCCCCTCGTCCAGCAGCAGTCGGGCCGCCGTACGGCCGCCCGCCCGTTCGGCGGGGATGACGGCGGGCAGCGAGTCGTCCTCGGGCAGGCAGTTGGCGAGGACGGAGTGGGTGCGGTGCAGGCCTTCGGGGACGCGGACGCGGCGCAGCGACATGGCGGCGTAGATGATGCCGTCGACACGTCGGTCGAGGAGTTCGGCGACGGCCGCGTCCTCCTTGGCCGGGTCGCCGCCCGAGTCGATGGTCAGGACGAGGTGGTCGCTGTCCCAGGCGGTCTCCATGGCACCGCGCAGCAGCCGGCCGGCGAACGGCGAGGAGGCGATCTCGTCGGTGACCAGGCCGATCACGGCCGTACGGCGGCGGCGCAGGCCGCGGGCGACGGGGTCGGGCCGGTAGCCGAGCTGGGCGGCGGCCCGGCGGATGCGTTCCTGAGTGGCGGGCGAGAGATTGCCCTCGGCGCGGCCGTTGAAGACGAAGGAGACCGCGGTGTGCGACACGCCGGCGAGCCGGGCGACGTCGCGTGACGTGGGCCGTCCGGATCCCGTCGGCTGCTTCTCTTCGGTGCCGCCCATGCCGTCCGCTGCCCTCATCCCCACCCGTCCGGTTGATCGATCCTCACCTTATCCGTGACGCTGGGTGTACGGCACAGTCGAGGGAAGGTCCGACAGTGATCAGCATTCCGCCGCACACGCTCAACGACGGTACGACGATCCCCGCGGTCGGCCTGGGCACCTGGCCGATGGACGACACGCAGGCCGAGCAGGCGGTCGTCGATGCCCTGGAGCTGGGCTACCGGCTCGTCGACACGGCGACGAACTACCGCAACGAGACCGGCGTCGGCCGTGGCATCGCCCGCAGCGGCGTCCCGCGCGAGGAGGTGGTCGTGACGACGAAGCTCCCGGGCCGGCACCACGGCTACGAGGAGACCCTCGCCTCCTTCGAGGAGTCCCGCGCCCGGCTCGGCCTGGACTACGTGGACCTCTACCTCGTCCACTGGCCGCTCCCCCGCGTCGACAAGTACGTGGACTCCTGGAAGGCCATGCTGAAACTGCGGGAGGACGGTGTCGTCCGGTCGGTCGGCGTCTCCAACTTCACGGCCGAGCACATCGAGCGGCTGGGCAAGGAGACCGGCGTCCTGCCGTCCGTCAACCAGATCGAGCTGCACCCGTACTTCCCGCAGGCGGAGCTGCGGGCCTTCCACGCCGACAAGGGCATCGTCACCGAGAGCTGGAGCCCGCTGGGCCGGGGCACCGACCTGCTGGACGATCCGGTCGTCGGCGCGGTCGCCGAGGCGCACGGCGTGACGCCCGGGCAGGTCGTTCTGCGCTGGCACGTCCAGCTGGGCGCCGTCCCGATCCCGAAGTCGGGCGATCGGGGCCGGCAGCGCGCCAACCTCGACGTCTTCGGTTTCGAACTGACCGCTGCCCAGATGACGGCTGTCGCGGACCGCGCCCACCGGCGCGTCGGCGGGGACCCCGAGGTGCACGAGGAGTTCTGACCTGCGTCGCGGGCGCCGCCGCGGGTACTCGGGGCGCTCGGGAAGGAGACGCTCGTGGGTGAGAAGGACCGGTTGCGTGACTACCGGGGCAAGCGTGACTTCGGGCGGACCCGGGAGCCGCAGGGCCATGGATCCGCCTCCGGTGACCGGCCGCGGTTCGTGGTGCAGATCCATGACGCCAGCACCCTGCACTTCGACTTCCGGCTCCAGGTGGACGACGTACTGAAGTCCTGGTCGGTGCCGAAGGGGCCCTCCGACGACCCGCAGGACAAGCGGCTCGCCATGCCCACCGAGGACCATCCGCTGGAGTACGAGGAGTTCGAGGGCGTGATCCCGAAGGGCGAGTACGGCGGCGGCACGGTGATCGTCTGGGACAACGGGACGTACGAACCGCTCAGCCACGACCGCAGGGGGCGGCCCGTCGACTTCGAGGAGTCGCTGGAGCACGGTCATGCCACGTTCCGGCTGCGCGGGTCGAAGCTGCACGGCGAGTACGCGCTCACCCGGTTCCGCGGCGGGCAGGACGGCGACCGTGAGGCATGGCTGCTGGTGAAGGCCGGCAAGGGCGGGGCGCGCGGGCACGGCACTCCCGACCCGTACCGGGCCCGTTCGGTGCGGACCGGTCGCACTCTCGGCCAGGTCGCCGCCGACGGCGACGAGGGCTGAACTCCTCGGGGCGGGGGTGAATCCGGCGGATGTTCTCGTTCCGCCTTCAACTGCCGTTCTCTGCCTCTATGTTCACGGCGAAGACACCTCTCGCCTCTGGAGGCTCCCCGTATGCGCACCGCGCTCCGCACCGCCGTCACCGGCGCCGTGATCGCCGCCACCGCTCTCGTCGGCGGCCCAGCCCAGGCGACGCCCCCGGGCCCGGGCGTCACCGGCCGGACCATCAGTCTGACCACCGTCGGCGACACCGACTACGTCCTGCGCGAGGTCACGGTGCCGCCCGGTCAGGCCACGGGCTGGCACTACCACGACGGCCCCGTGTACGGATACGTGAAGCAGGGCACGCTCACCCACTACCACCTCGACTGCGCTGTCGACGGGGTCTATCCGCAGGGCACCGTCGTGCGCGAGCCGGGCGGGCCGAGCGATGTCCACCTCGGCCGCAACCTGGGCGACACCACGCTCGTCCTGGAGGTGTTCTACATACTCCCGCACGGCGCGCCGTTCTCCGCGGACGTGCCCAACCCGGGCTGCCCGTTCGAGTGATCACCCCGGCGGCAGCGGCTGTTCCGCCCAGATCGTCTTGCCGCTGCCGGTCTGCCGGCTGCCCCAGCGCTGGGTGAGCTGGGCGACGAGCAGCAGTCCGCGGCCGCCCTCGTCGTAGGCGTGGGCCCGGCGCAGATGCGGGGAGGTGGAACTGCCGTCGGAGACCTCGCAGATGAGGGTGCGGTCGCGGATCAGGCGGAGCTGGATGGGCGGGGCGCCGTACCGGATGGCGTTGGTGACGAGTTCGCTGACGACGAGTTCGGTGACGAACGACGCCTCGTCGAGGCCCCATGTCGTCAGTTGGTCCGTGGCGGCCTGCCGGGTGGCCGCCACGTGCTCGGGGTCGGGCAGGACGTCCCAGGTGGCGATGCGGTCCGCGCCCAGGGCCCGGGTGCGGGCCAGCAGCAGGGCCACGTCGTCGCTGGGGTCCTCCGGCAGGACGGCCTTGAGCACGGTGTCGCAGAGGGCGTCGAGGGACTCGGCGGGTGCGGTCAGCGCGCGGCACAGTTCGGCGGTGGCGTGGTCGATGTCACGGTCGCGGTCCTCGATGAGACCGTCCGTGTACAGGGCGACCAGCGAGCCCTCGGGCAGTTCCACCTCCATCGCCTCGAACGGCAGTCCGCCGACGCCGAGCGGGGGCCCCGCGCTCACCTCGACGACCTTGGACGTGCCGTCGGGCAGGACCAGGGCGGGTGGTGGATGGCCGGCGGCGGCGAGGCTGAGGCGGCGGGTGACGGGGTCGTAGACGGAGTAGAGGCAGGTGGCGCCGAGTTCGGCGACCTCGTCCGTGTCGTCGCCGGCGAGATGGGTGACCAGGTCGTCGAGGTGGGTGAGGAGTTCATCGGGCGGCAGGTCCACGTCGGCGAGGGTGCGTACGGCCGTGCACAGGCGGCCCATGGTGGCCGACGACGGGATGCCGTGTCCGACGACGTCCCCGACGACGAGGGCGACGCGGCCGCCGGAGAGCGGGATCACGTCGAACCAGTCGCCGCCGATGCCGGCCTGCGATCCGGACGGCCGATAGCGGTGGGCGACCTCGACGGCCGCCTGTCCGGGCAGACCGCGGGGCAGCAGGTTGTGCTGGAGGGCCAGCGCGGTGGTGCGTTCGCGGGCGAAGCGGCGGGCGTTGTCGACGCAGACGGCGGCCCGGCTGGCGAGTTCCTCGGCGAAGACGGCGTCGTCCTCGCCGTAGTCGTCGGACTGTCTGATGCGCACGGCCACCGCCACGCCGAGGGTGGTGCCCCGGGCGCGCAGCGGCACCGCCATCATCGAGTGGGCGCCCATCCGGTGCCGTCGGCCTTCGGGCGCTCGCGCGTTGCGTTCCGCGACCCACCGCATGAACGCCGGTTCGCCCGCCTGGCTCTGCATCACGCGGCCTTCCAGGATCGCCCGGGCCGGCGGCGAGAACGGCGGGTAGAAGTCCACCTCGCCGAGGTGCACGGCGGCTTCCGGGGTGCCCTCGGTGCCGGAGCCGTGGGCGACGCGGCGCAGGGCGATGTCGGTGCCGGCCAAGGCGGGCGGCTCATCCGCTCCGAGCACCCAGTCGAACAGGTCGACGCTGGCGAAGTCGGCGAACCGGGGCACCACGACCCCGACCAGTTCCTCGGCGGTGCGCACCACGTCAAGGGTGGTGCCGATGGAGGCGGCGGCCTCGTTCAGCAGGGCCAGCCGCTGTCGGGCCCAGTACTGCTCGGAGCTGTCGAAGGCGGCGAGGGCGGTGCCGATCAGCGCGCCTGAGGAGTCCCGCACCGGCCACATGTCGGTGGTCCAGGCGTGCTCCCGGTTCAGGGCCGGGGCGCCCGTGAAGCTCTCGTAGCGCAGTGGCAGGCCCGTCTCGGCGACCTGGCGCAGGTGCCACAGGAAGCCCCGGCTGTGTACCGCGTCCTCCACGGTCTCCAGGAAGTGGCGGCCGAGCAGCACGTCCTCCGGTACACCCATGACCTTGCTGGCCGCCGCGTTGACCCGCAGATAGCGCTGGTCACTGTCGAAGACCGACATGGACATGGACGCCTGCTGGAAGGCCCGCTCCGCCAGGGTGGGCTGGTGCTCCGCGGGCGGTGCGCCGGTGAGCACGTATCCGCCTGGTCCGCCGTCCTCGGCCAGCACGGGGCACGCCGTCACGTTCAGGACGACGGCCGAGCCGTCGCGATGGCGCAGCACGGCGGTGCCGGTCAGGGCCGACACGGCGTCGGGCGGTGGCTGCTCGGCGAGCAGGTCCCGGACCGGGCGCCCCACGGCCTCCTCGGCCGTCAGGCCCGTCAGCCGGCAGGCACCCTCGCTCCAGCCCGTGACGACACCCTGGACGTCGATGATCGCCGCAGCGGAGACGCGCTCCATGCCGTCCAGCATGAGTCCTCGGCCGCACCGCATCAACCGCGACGGCCCGGCGGGCCCGGGGCGGTCACTTGCGCAGTGCGGCCAGGGCCCGGTCGGCGTGGGTGTTCATCCGCAGTTCGCTGCGGACGATCTCCAGGACCGTGCGGTCCTGCGCGATCACGAAGGTGACGCGTTTGGTCGGGGCCAGTGAGAAGCCGCGTGCCACGCCGAACTGCTCGCGGACCGTGCCGTCGGCGTCGGCGAGCAGGGTCATGCCGAGCGTGTGGCGGTCGGCGAACTCCTGCTGGCGTTCGACCGCGTCCGCGCTGATGCCGACCGGCCGGGCCCCGACGGCGGCGAACTCGGCGGCGAGGTCCCGGAAGTGGCAGGCCTCGGCGGTGCAGCCGGGGGTGAGGGCGGCGGGGTAGAAGAAGAGGACCACCGGCCCCTCGGCGAGCAGCTCGGTGAGGCTGCGGGTGGTGCCGGTCTCGTCCGGCAGGGCGAAGTCCTCCACCTTGTCGCCGGTCTTCAGCTGTGCGCTCATGCCCGGCCCTCCGCGTTCTTCGCGACGCCCCGGGCCCACAGCACGAGGGGGATCTGGAGCGGCAGCCTGCCGAAGGCGGCGGCTTTCTGCGGGGTGGGGCGGTGCCGCCAGTCGGCGGCCATCTTCACGTTGGCGGGGAACACGCCGACGAAGAAGGCCGCGGTGGCCAGCGCGGCGGCCTTGCGGGTACGCGGCGACGCCAGGCCCGCCGCCAGCGCTAGTTCGGCGACGCCGCTGGCGTATGTCCAGGTCCGGGGCGTTCCCGGCAGTGAGCGCGGCACGGTCGCGTCGAACTGGCGGGGGGCGGCGAAGTGGGCGACCCCTGCGGTGGCCAGCAGGCCGGCGAGCAGCAGGGGTGAGCGTTGGGACCGGGGCACGGATCCTCCTTGGATGGCCTGCCGCCGGATGCTACCGGAGGGTAGGTCAGGGCCTGCCATCCGCCCCCGCCTGTTCACCGGCCCTGTGGCGAGCGGCGGTTGTGGCTTGCGGGGGTGTATCCGAAGGAGCGGCGGAAGACTTCGATGAAGGCGCTGGCGGAGGACCAGCCGCAGCGGTGGGCGACGGTGGTGACGGGTGTGTCCTCGGCGAGCAGGCGCAGCGCGTGGTAGAGCCGCGACTGGGTGCGCCACTGCGGGAAGGTCATGCCGAACTCGCTGCGGAAGAGCCGGCTGAGGGTGCGCTCGCCGACGCCGGTCGCGGCGCCGAGAGCGGCGAGGGTGCGCGGGTCGGCGGGGTCGGCGTGGACAAGCGCGCAGACCGCTGCCAGGCGTGGATCCGTCGGGGCGGGCAGGCGCAGGGGCTGCTGGGGCGAGGCGCGCAGCTGGTCGCGCAGGACGGCGAGCAGACGGCCGCGTTCGGGGCTGTCGTCGGCCGGGTCGCGGGTGTAGGCGAGGATCAGCTCGCGCAGGAGCCCGCTGACGGCGAGGACGGTGGGGGCGTCCAGGCCGAGCGGGTTGTCGTGGGCGGGCAGGCCGACCAGGTGCAGGTCAGTGTGCCCGTGGGCGCGATGCGCGTGCACGGTGCCGGCGGGGACCCAGATGGCGCGGTTGCCGGGGGCGAACCAGGTGCCGGCGTCGGTGGTGACGGCGAGGACTCCGGAGCCGGCGTAGACGATCTGGTGGTCGTCGTGCCGGTGCGCGTCGATGCGTTGCCCGGCGGCCAGTACCTGGGCGCGGGTCGGCGCGGTCGGGTCGTGGCGGATGTTCGACACAACAAGGCAGATTATCGAAAGCGGGCCATGAGCGCGCGCGGCGACGATCGCGGGGTGTCCACGAAACGCGTACGCAACCGAGCCATCACCCTGCTGTCCCTGGGCCACGCCTGTGTCGACGTGTACCAGGGCGCGGTCGCGGCCCTCGTCCCGTTCTTCGTCGCCGAACGCGCCTACAGCTACGCCGCCGCCTCGGGCGTCGTCCTCGCCGCGTCCTTGCTGTCGTCGGTGGTGCAGCCGCTGTTCGGGGCGCTGACCGACCGGTGGGCGATGCCCTGGCTGCTGCCGCTGAGCGCGCTGACGGGCGGTGCGGGGGTCGCGTTGAGCGGGGTCGTGGATTCTTACGCGCTCACGCTGACGGTGGTCGCCGTGTCGGGGATCGGGGTCGCCGCCTACCATCCGGAGGCCGCCCGCGCGGCTCGTGATGCCGCGCGTGGCAGTCATGCGGCGATGGGCTGGTTCTCCCTCGGTGGCAACGTCGGTTTCGCGCTGGCGCCGCTGCTGGTGGCGGCGGTGGTCGCCACCGGCGGCCTGGGCGCCTCTCCCCTGCTGATCGTGCCCGCGGTCGTGGGGGCGGCCCTGTGCGCGGCGGCGGTGCGTTCGGCCGCGGGCGGCGGCACGGCCGTCGACGCGGGCAGGGGCGCGGGCTGCGACGACTGGGGGTCGTTCCTGCGGTTGTCCGGCGCCATCGTGTGCCGGTCGATCGTGTTCGTGGGCCTGAGCGCCTTCGTCTCGCTGTACGTCCGTCAGCGCACCGGCGGCGGGATCGTGGCCGGTACGGCGGCGCTGTGTGTGCTCTACGTCGGCGGCGCGGTGGGCACGGTGGTCGGGGGTCGGCTCGCCAACCGGTACGGGCGGCTCACGGTCGTACGCCAGGCGTATGTGCTGACCGGGATCGCGGTGGCGGGGGTGGTGCTGGTTCCGGGGCCGTCGGTGTATCTGTTCGTCGCCCTGACGTCGGCCGGGCTGTATGTGCCGTTCTCGCTGCACATCACGCTCGGGCAGGACTGTCTGCCGCGGCGGGTGGGCACCGCGAGCGGGGTGACGCTGGGGCTGACCGTGAGCGTGGGCGGTCTCGCCGCCCCGGTCATCGGGGCGCTCGCCGACGCCACCTCGCTGCGGACCGCGCTCGTCCCGCTGATCGCCCTGCCCGCGCTGGGACGGCTGCTGCTGTGCGGGGTGCGGGAGCCCGCACCGCGCGAGCCGGCCGCCGCCGCGCCCGGCTCGTCCGGCTCATCCGGTCAGCGCCCTCGCGCGGCGTCGGCGTGACCGCGCCCGAGCCGCCGGTCAGGCGGTCCCGGCCGGTGCGGTCTGCTGCGGTTCGGGCTCCTCGTCGACGGCGTGGGCGAGGAAGTCGTCGACCATGCGGTGGAACAGGGTGGCCAGCTGCCGCAGTTCCTCGGGCGTCCAGTCGGCCAGCGCGAGCTGCATGCCGCGGGAGCCGGCGTCACGGACCCGGGCGATGGCCCGGCGCCCGGCCTCGGTGAGCTCGATGCGCTGGGCGCGGCGGTCCTGGGGGTCGGGGACACGGGTGACGTATCCGGACTTCTGGAGCTGTTGCACCGTCCGCGTGACGTGCGAGGCCTCCACACCGAGACGGTTGGCGAGCTCCCCGGGGCGCAGCGACTCCGAGTCGGCGACCTGCCGCAGCAGCGCCACTGCGGCCCGGTCCAGCGGGACTCGGGCCAGCGCCATGAGCCGCTCGTGCTGACGGGCGCGTGTGCTCAGGTAGGTGATCCGGGTGAGCGCGCGCTCGATCTCGATCACTTCCGGGGACGCGGGAGTGGCGGGGAGGTCGGGGAGCGGAGGTGTGGACATGAGACCGACTTTACCATCTCATTGCGTAACTCAACTAATTTACGGGCCCCGGGCCTGCGGCGCATCAGGCGGGCGCCCCGTCCGGCACCGACTCGGCACGCGCGCCGGACGGCACGGTCCCGTCCCAGTCCGCGCCCGTCATGATCGCCTGCCGCCACTGCCGGATCGCCTTTGGCGGCATCCCCACCGCCAGTGCGCCCGTCACCCGCTCACCGCGACGGTACGCGGCCACGAACCGGCCCTGCGCGAGGTCGCCCTCCACCACGGCGACCTCGTCGTGGCCGCGCAGCCAGCCGTACGCCTGGATCTTCATGTCGTACTGGTCGGACCAGAAGTACGGCACCGGAGCGAAGGGTCTGCGCGCGTGCGGGTGCAGCAGGTTGCGGGCCGCGGCCATGCCCTGCTCGGCGGCGTTGGTGCGGTGCTCGATCCGCATCGACTGGCCGAACAGCGGGTTGTACCAGCGGGCCACGTCACCGGCGGCGTACACCCCGCGCGCGGTCTCGCAGTACTCGTCGCACACCACGCCGTCGCCGACGGTGAGCCCGCTGCCGGCCAGCCACTCGGTGTTGGGCAGCGAGCCGATCGCGATCAACACCTCGTCGGCTTCGACCAGTTCACCGTCGGCGAGACGTACGCCGTCCTCGGTCACCTCCGTCGCGGTGACACCGCAGCGCAGGTCCACGCCCCGTTCCAGATGAGCCCGCGTCAGCAGCGCGCCGACCTCGGCGCCGACGGCGTGGGCCAGCGGCACGGGGGCCGGTTCGAGGAGCGTGACCTCGCAGCCGAGCCGCCAGGTCACGGAGGCCGCCTCGGCCCCGAGGAACCCGGCGCCGACCACGGCCAGTCGCCTGCCCGGCGTCAGCCGGTCCCGCAGCCTCAGGGCGTCGTCCAGGGTACGCAGCACATGCCCGCCCGCCCCGGACAGCCGACGCGGCCGCACCCCGGTGGCGAGGATCAGACCGTCGTACGGCACCGTCGAGCCGTCGGCCAACTCCAGCGCGCCGTCGGCGAGTCGCAGGCCCGTGGCGGCCACGCCGAGGCGCAGGTCGAGGTCGAGTCCGGCCAGGTCGTCGGGGGTGCGCAACGCAAGTCGCTCGGGCTCCCATTCGGCGGCCAGCAACTGCTTGGACAGCGGCGGGCGGTCGTACGGGGCGAGGGGTTCGTCGCCGACGAGGGTGAGGGTGCCGTCGTAGCCCTCGCGGCGGAGCGTCTCGGCCGCCGCGAGCCCGGCGGCCGAGGCACCCACCACCGCGATGCGCCTCACTGGTCGACCAGCCGGATCGCGGCGGCCGGACAGACCGCGACGGCTTCCGTGACGTCGTCGCGTCGGTCCTCGCCGACCTGCTCCTCCAGCAGGATCGCGATGCCGTCGTCGTCCTGGTCGAACACGTCCATCGCGGCGAGCACGCACTGTCCGGACGCGACGCACTTGTCGGCTTCCAGCTCCACCTTCATGGTCGTTTTCCCTTCTTCATGCATGGGGTTGTTCGTGTGCGCGGTGTGGGGAGCCGACGGTCACCAGGAGACGGACAGTTCGTGGACGCCGTAGATGAACGCGTCGTTCTTGAAGCGGACGTCCTCCATCGGGGCGGCCGGCTTCAGCGTCGGGATGCGCTTGTAGAGGGTGCCGTAGACGACCTGGAGCTCCATGCGGGCCAGCGGCTGGCCCAGGCACTGGTGGACGCCGAAGCCGAAGGCGACGTGGCGGCGGGCGTCGCGGGTGAGGTCGAGACGGTCGGGGTCGGCGAAGACCTCGGGGTCCCGGTTGCCGATCTCGTTGACCATGATGACGCCCTCACCGGCCTTGATCACCTGGCCTGCGATCTCGATGTCCTCCGTCACCGCGCGTCGTCGGCCCAGGTGGGTGATGTGCAGATAGCGCAGGAGCTCCTCGACGGCGCCCGCGACGAACTTCGGGTCGTCGCTCTCGCGCAGCAGCTTGAGCTGGTCGGGGTGCCGGAGCAGGGCCAGGGTGCCGAGCGCGATCATGTTCGCGGTGGTCTCGTGGCCCGCGATCAGCAGGAGCAGGGCCATCTCGGTGGCCTGCTGGTGGGTGAGTTCCCCGGCGGTGACGCGGCCCGCGATGCTCGACAGCAGGTCGTCCTTCGGCTCCGCGATCCGCTTGCCCAGGAGTCCGGCGAGGTATCCCGCGACCTCGCGGCTCGCCGCGCCCCGTTCCTCGGGCGTGGCGGTCGTACGGACCATGGTCTTGGTGTTCTCCTGGAAGAACTCGTGCTCCTCGTACGGCACGCCCAGCAGCTCGCAGATGACCAGCGACGGCACCGGCAGGGCGAACGCGTCCACCAGGTCCACGGGGGCGGGACCGGCCAGCATGTCGTCGATCAGGCGGTCCACGATGCGCTGTACTGCGGGCCGCAGCGCCTCGACCTTCCTGACCGCGAACGGGCCCGTCACCATCCGGCGCAGCCGGGCGTGTTCGGGGTCGTCCATCATGATGAAGCTGAGCTTGCCCTCGCCGGCCTCGGGGCTGGCCTTGGTCGGGTATCCGGGCCGGTCGGTGTCGGCGCTGACGCGCGGGTCGCCCAGCAGGGCCCGCTGCTCGGCGTAGCGGGTGACGAGCCAGGACTCGCTGCCGTCCCACAACCGCACCTTCGCCAGGGGCCCTTGGCCCTGGAGTTCCCTGAGCGCGGGCGGCGGGTCGAAGGGGCAGCGGGACTCCCTGGGCATCGGGAACTCCGGGACGGCGTCCGGGGCTTGGTGCGCGGGACCGGTCAGGGTGGCGGCCATGGTTCTCCTCGGGCGTGGGGGGCTCCGGGCGAGGCGGAGCGCCGGGACAAGGGGTCGAGGCCTCGATGAGCACATGCAAACAGAGGGGCCTGACGCGAGCCGGTCAGTTTCCTGACAGGAGACTGACGTGGCCCGGATCACAGCTCCGTGGGTGTCAGAAACCGATGTCGGGCCGGCCCAGCCAGTAGCCGAAGCCCCGGCGTGTGTGGATCAGCGCCGGGACGTCCCGGTCGTCCGGGGCGCACCGCCCCTTGTCGTTGCGGTCCACCTTGCGGCGCAGCCTGGACACGAGCTGCTCGATCGCGTTGTCGCCGCGGTGGTCGCCCCAGACGTAGCGGCCGATCTGCTCCTTCGACAGGACCCGGTGCGCGTTGACCAGGAGTTGGCGCAGCAGCCGGTACTCCGCGGGCGTGAGGTCGAGCGGCCGTGTCCCGCGCCGCGCCCGGCACACGGAGTCGTCCAGCACGAGGTCGGCGTACTGCAGGGGGTTGCCGCGGGGCGGGCCGGGGCGGGCGCCGCGCAGCAGCACCTGGATCCTGACGAGGACTTCGGCCACCCGGAACGGCTTGGTGACGTAGTCCCGCTCCCCCGGGCCGAGTTCGGGCACGAGCCGGTGCAGGGAGTCGCATCGGGTGAGGAGGAGGACGGGTGGGCGGTACGGGAGCGCGGGGCGGCGCTCCCGGCCGAAATGCGGCGTGTCCGGGACGTCGGTGTCGAAGACGACCAGGTCGAAGCGCCCCGCCGCGACCCGTGTCAGCGCGTCGACGCCGGTGTCGCTGAGGCTGATTCGGTAGCCGGCCAACTCCAGGGTGGTCGAGAGCAGCTCGGCGAGGTCGGGCTCGTCGGTGACGATCAGGACGTGCTGGCCGGCGCCGCGTGCGAGGGCGGGTCGGTCCTGGGTGGCGTCGCTCATGGGTGGGGCGGACTGCCTGAGGCTCATAACCGGCTCCGTGCGGCGCCGCGGCGCCCGGCTCGGCAGGGAGTCGCTGTCACAGTCGTACTCCTTGTGGCGTGCTGAGGGGTGTCGAGCTCTGGGGGGCGAGGGTCGATCTCGTCCTGCGGGGGAGGGCGTCAGCGGCCCGGCGTGGCCGGGGCCAGCCACATGCCGACGACCGCGTCGGCGAGGCCGGTGGCGGCGTCGTCCCAGTTGGACCGTGGGGTGGGGGTGTGCTCGGCGAGGGCGCGCTCGCGCTCGGCGGCCACATGGACGATGAGGTGGCGGACCATCTCACCGCGTTCGGCGCTCACCTCGGGCGGGAGGTCGGGCAGGCATCGCTTCAGGCCCTCGAGGATCGTCTGGAGGGACGGGGAGGTGAGGGCCTCCTCGATCATGATCCGGTGCAGTGCCGGATCGGAGACGACCTGGGCGCAGAACCGGGCGTACCAGGTGGGGCTGCCGAGGGCCGCGAGGTGTTCGAGAACCGGGCGGACCAGACAGTCCACCCAGCCGCGCACGTCGTCGGGGTCCGTCAGGTCGGCGAGCTGGCGGGCGCGGAGGTCCTCGATCCGTGTGGCGTGCTTGCGGACGATGGCGCGGACCAGGTCGGCCTTGGTGCCGAAGTGGTAGCCGACCGCGGTGTTGTTGCCCTGGCCGGCGGCCTCGCTGACCTGGCGGTTGGACACCGAGTGGACGCCGTGTTCGGCGAAGAGCCGCTCGGCCGCGATCAGGAGCAGCTCCCGGGTCGCGTTGACCTGTTCCTCGCGCAGCATCCTGCCTGCCATGATCACCACCGCCTCGGGACTTCGCAGCACCGCGGAGGCCAGTCCCTCGAGCCGTCCGCGGGTTCACAGACCTACAATCTAAGTCAATCGATTGAAAGACGCGTGAGCGGTGAGCGGTGAAGCGCGAGGCCACCATGGTGCAGCGGCCTACACCTGCGCCCCGGGTGCTCGCACCCCCGCGCCCGGCGCCCGGGGCACCTGGCGCGAAGAACATGCGGGCGACGATGCGGCAGGCCGGTCGGGCTCGTCGTCGACGGCGTCGGATGCGGGCTGCCGCGCAGGCGGGCCGTGGTCCTGCCGTGGATCGTCCGCTTGGCGGACCTGGCGGCCGGCTGGTCGACGTCGCTGCTCAGGCCGTCACAGCCCGGCAGCGGGCCGACGGTGCTGGTGAGCCCGCGGATTCCGCGGGGCCCCGCGCGGGTTGTCCTGCTCCGGGAGGACCTGCCCCGCGGCGGGTACTGCGATTCGAGTACCCGCGATGTCGGCAGGCGCACGACGACGTCGGGGGTCCGAGCAGGCATCCTGAGCGCCGTCCCATGTTTCGGAACCGGAAGAAACGCCATCCATGACCATCCGCGTACTGCTCGCCGACGACCAGGCCCTGCTGCGGGCCACCTTCCGGATCCTGATCGACTCGTGCCCGGACATGGAGGTGGTCGGCGAGGCCGCCGACGGTACCGAGGCCGTTGACCTCGCCCGGACGCACCGCCCCGACCTGGTGCTGATGGACATCCGTATGCCCGGCGCCGACGGACTGGCCGCTACGTCCGCGATCTGCGCCGACCCGGATCTCACGGCGGTGCGGGTGCTGATCCTCACGACGTTCGAGATCGACGAGTACGTGGCACAGGCGCTGCGGGCCGGGGCGAGCGGCTTTCTCGGCAAGGACGTCACGGCGGACGTGCTGCTGGACGGGATCCGGACCGTCGCGGCCGGCGACTCGCTCCTCTCCCCCGCCGCCACCCGCACGCTCATCACCCGGTTCCTGGCCTCCCCCGCCGAGAGCTCCCAGTCCACGGCGCCGGAGCACCTCGCCGCCCTCACCGCACGCGAGCGGGAGGTCATGGCCTGGGTGGCCGAGGGGCACTCCAACGAGGAGATCGCCGAGAAGCTCTTCGTCAGCCCGCTGACCGTGCGCACCCACGTCCACCGCGCCATGACGAAGCTGGGCGCCCGCGACCGTGCCCAACTCGTCGTGATGGCCTATCAGTCGGGACTGGTGCGGGCCGTACCGCCGCACGAGGGTCAGTGAGGTCCGGGCCGCCGTTCAGGGGAAATCGGCGGCCGGGGTGCGTGGCGGCGGGCCGGGCCGTCGACAACTGACCCGTGAGCCTGCCGCTGATCCCTCCCATGCTCGCCACGCCCGGCACGCTGCCGCCCGCAGCGCAGGACGCGCGCTGGGCGTACGAGACCAAGCAGGACGGCCAGCGGGCGGTGATCTACCTCGAAGGGGACGGCACCCTGCTGCTGCGCGCCCGTTCCGGCGAGGACATCACGGCCGCCTATCCCGAACTGCGGCCGCTCGGCGCCGCGCTCGGCACGACGCCGGCCGTCCTGGACGGCGAGATCCTGGCGCTGGACGAGGAGGGGCGCGCCGACTTCCAGTTGCTCCAGTCACGGATGGGTCTGGCGCACGCCCCCGCGCGGGCGGCCCGGATGGCCGCCCAGGCCCCCGTGCATCTGGTGCTCTTCGACGTACTGCACCTGGCCGGCCGCTCCCTCCTACGGACCCCCTATGCCCGGCGGCGCGGACGCCTGGAGGAACTGGGCCTGGGCGGGCCGTTCTGGTCGACGCCGACCGCGCTGGTCGGACACGGCGCCGAGGCGCTGCGGGCGACCCGCGAGCACGGGCTGGAGGGGCTGGTGTGCAAGCGGCTGGACTCGGTGTACGAGCCGGGGGTCCGTTCCCGCGCCTGGATCAAGATCCGGAACATGCTCAGTGAGGACGTGATCGTCGGCGGCTGGCTGCCCGGCAAGGGACGGCTCACCGGCCTGCCGGGCGCCCTGCTGGTCGGGCAGTACGCGGCCGGACGGCGGCTGCGCTACGTCGGCGGCGTGGGCACCGGCTGGAGCGCGGCCGAACGGACCGAGCTGGCCGAACTGTTGCGGGCCTGCGCGAGCGACGCGTGCCCCTTCGATCCCGTACCCCAGGTCGCGGGTGCGCGCTGGGTTCTGCCCCGGCTGGTCGGCGAGGTGCGCTACAGCGTCCGCACCCGGTCCGGCATGCTGCGCCAGCCTTCCTGGCTGCGTCTGAGGCCCGACCTGGCCCCACAGGACGCGGCGGCCGACCTTCCCGACGACAGCTGACCCGCGGATCCGGGCCCGCGCACAGGTCGAGCGGCAACTATTGCCCTGCCCTTCACCATTGGTACGCCCGAGGCTCTTGGCGCGTAAGTGAAAACCGGGGATCCTGAACTGCCTTTCCCCCCATAGCCGTTGGGCTGCGCCCGGACCCCGAGGAGACGCAGTGTCGTCACAGAAGTCCCGTACGCACCGCAGGAGATGGCTCACCGGCCTGACCGGTGCCGCCGCGCTCGTCATAGCCTTCCCCGGCGTCGCCTTCGCCGCCCCGCCCTCGGCGCTCCCCGCCAACGCCGAAGCCGCCGAGAAGACGTACCAGCCCGCCTTCGACTACGACACCGACGGCTGCTACTCCACCCCTGCCATCGGCCCGGACGGCACTGTCAACGGCGGCCTGAAGCCGACCGGTTCGCTCAGCGGCGACTGCCGGGACGCGTCGGACCTCGACAACACCAACAGCTACTCGCGCTACAAGTGCAACAACGGCTGGTGCGCCTATATGTACGGCCTGTACTTCGAGAAGGACCAGGCGGTCGCGGGCAGCAGCATCGGCGGGCACCGGCACGACTGGGAGCACGTCGTGGTGTGGGTGCGGAACAACGCGGTGCAGTACGTCTCGACGTCCAACCACGGCTCGTTCACGATCAGCCCGGCGTCCTCGGTGCGGTTCGACGGCACGCACGCGAAGATCGTCTACCACAAGGACGGCATCTCCACGCACTGCTTCCGCCTCGCCAATTCCAACGACGAGCCGCCCGAGAACCACAAGGGCACCTGGCAGTACCCGCCGCTGGTCGGCTGGAACGGCTACCCGGCCGGCGTACGCGACAAGCTGGTCGCCCACGACTTCGGCAGCGCCAACTTCGGCCTGAGGGACGGCACCTTCGCGAACCACCTGGCGTCGGCGAAGCCGTCCGGCATCGCGTTCGACCCGAACGCCTGACCGGGCACACCATCGGGCGCGGGTCCTAGGACCCGGGCACCCGCGGCTTCCGCCCCGCGCCCGATCCCGTCCCGCCACCGGGCGCATAGCGTCACGCCCATGGACACGAACGGCACGGACCACGCGCGCGATACGAGCGGACGGCTCGACGAGGCCCTGGAACGCCTGCACGTCTGCGGCCCGGAACGCGACGGCTGGCTCTCCAACCACGCCCCCATGGTCGTGGAGGCGCTCGCCGCGCACGGGCAGGCGGAGCGGGTGCACCACTGGCTGGACCTCTACCGGGACAAGCTGGAGGACTTCCCCGACCGCGTGGCTCCCGTCACCGAGGACAACTGGGCCTCGGCGCTGGGCGATCCGCGCCGCATAGCCGACTGGACCGACCATTTCTCCCGCGCCCTCGCCGAACGTCCCTGGCGGGACGTCCTCGCCGAGTGGTGGCCGCGTCTGCTGCCCGGCCTGGTCGGCGGCGCCACGCACACCGTCATCCGGGTCGGCCACGCGGTACGCGCGGTCGAAGCCGACGACAACAGCCCTCGGCTCACGGAACTCGCGCACGCGCTCGGCTACTGGGCGGCCCGGCACCAACCCGTGACCGGCGTCACCGCCCTGCCGGGCGCCGGCACGGCCGAGGAGTCCCTGGACGCCGTACCCGCGATCGAGCCGGGGCATCTGGGTTTCCGCAACCGCCTGGCCGCCGTGCGCCGACTGCCCGTATGGGCCGACGACGTCACCGATCCGGACACCGCGCGGGACCGCCTCATCGAACTCGTCCGTGCCGCGACCCACCGCTACGCCACCCACGGTCACGGCGAGCCGACCATGCTGGTGCACGCGGCCACCGCCCCCAACGCCGTGCTGCGGACGCTCGACGCGCTGCCGCGCGGGCTGTGGGCGCCGAGCCTGCGTGCGGCGTGGACGGCGTCGGCGGCCGTCACCGCGATGTACGCCCCGGTGGAGCCGGTCGCCTGGACGCCGCCCGCCCGGCTCGCGCCGGAAGAGGTCATGGAGCGTGCCCTCGTCCACGGCGACGAGCACGTCATCAAGCTCGCCGACACGGCCCTGGACGTCGGTGACGCACGCGCGCTCGCGGCCGCGCTGCGGGCGGTCGAGCTCAGCGAGCCGCTGGTGTGACGGCGGCCTCCCCGTCGACGAGGGTGTCACCGAGGGCCGTGCGCCCGTACAGCACGGAGTGGCCCTGCCGCCGGGACTCCAGCAGACCCGCCTCCCGCAGGACCGACAGATGGGCCGACACGGTCGACGGTGCCAGGCCGTGGCGTCGGGCGAGATCCGTGGTCGAGGCGGGGACGGCGAGTCCGGCGAGGACGGCCGCACGCTGCTGCCCGAGCAGCCGGGCGAGCGCCTGCGGCGGGCGCGGCACCGGGGCGGCGTGCAGGCGACCCATACCCCGGGCGGGGTAGATGACGGTCGGCTGCCAGGGCCGGGCGAAGCCGCTGACCACGTCCGGCCACACGAACACGCTCGGCATCAGCAACACGCCTCTGCCGTCAGGGCGTTGGGCCTCCGTCAGGTCGCGGTACTCGCGCAGGGTGAGGGTGTGCCCGGCCCAGTCGACGGCCGGGTGCAGGCCGGTGAGCAGCGCGTCGAGGCCGGCGGCGGCAGCCCGGCGGGAGCGGTGGGCGATGTCCGCCTCCAGGACGGCCCGGTGGCGGGGCCAGTCGGGGGCGAGCAGGGCGTGCCAGGCCAGTTCGGTGAGGTCGGCGAGGCGCCGGACGGTGGCGGCGGGGTCGTCGAGCGCGGCCCGCCCCTGGGTCGACTCGGCGAGCCCGGGAGTGCAGGCGAGCGAGCGGGTCATCTCCGCGTGGGCCAGGGCGGGGTCGGTGGCGCGCATCCGCGCCAACTCGTCCTCGATGGCGGGGTACGGCTCCGGCGGAGGCGCGCCGAGGAAGTCCGGGGTGTAGCCGCCGGGGGGCGGCACGAACAGCCACAGCAAGGACAGGTCGAGTCCGGCGACCGTGCGGCGCATGCGGCGCAGCCAGGCCTGGTGGTAGCCGTGCCTGGCCGGCCGGCGGAGCATGCGCAGCGCCTCGTGGGTCTGGCACAGCGGCGAGATCGCGAACCGGCAGCGCGTGAGGTCGTCGGTGCCCAGGTGCAGGGCGAGCGGCATGGCGACCCCCGAGGTGAGCGGCGATTCGTCCCGGACCGGGGACTCGCCCGGTCCGAAGATTCGTCCTGGACCGAAAGAGTAGAGCGGTCGGCCACGGCCGCGCACGCTTGCCCCGACTCCCCCTCTCGGAAAGGCGGTTGGATGGGCAGCGTACGTCCGGCACGTCCCGCGCCCTGGCAGCGTGCCGCCGTCGTCGCGGCGTTGATGCTGGCGGCGTTCACCTTCAACACGACCGAGAACCTGCCGGTCGGTCTGCTCCCGCTCATGGCGGACGACCTGCGGGTGTCGCTCACGGCCGTGGGTGCCCTGGTCACCGGGTACGGCCTGACCGTCGCCGTCGTCTCGCTGCCCCTCGCCCATGTCACCCGGTCCGTGCCGCGCCGGTATCTGCTCGCCGGGCTCCTGGGTCTGCTCGCCGTGGGCAGTTGGGTGTCGGCGCTGGGCGGGGTGTCGTACGGGGTGCTGCTGGCGGCGCGGGTGGTCACGGCGTTGGCGCAGGCGTCGTTCTGGGCGGTGATGGGACCGGTCGCGGTCGGCCTGTTCCCGCCGGAGCGACGGGGGCGGGTCATGGGGCTGCTGTCCGTCGGCGGTTCCCTGGCCACGGTGGCCGGCGTCCCGGCCGGGACCTGGCTGGGCGCCCACGCGGGCTGGCGGATGCCGTTCGCTCTGCTGGGCGCACTGGCCCTCGTCGCGCTCGTGACGATCGGCGCCCTGCTGCCCACGTCCCGCCCGGAGGACGGCCATGCGGCGTACGGCGCGTCCCCTGACCGGCGCGGGTTCGTCACCGTGTTGGCCGTCACCGCCCTGTCGGTGACCGGCGCCTTCGCCGGGTTCACGTACGTCGTCGCCTTCCTCGACGAGGTGAGCGGGTTTCACACGGACGCCGTGAGTGCCGTGCTGCTGGCGTTCGGCGGGGCCGCGCTGGCCGGGGTCACGGTGGCCGGACCGCTCCTGGACCGCTTTCCGCGCGCCACGCTGACCGTGCCGGTGGCCGCCCAGGCGGTGGCGCTGCTGGGCCTCTACGCGGTGGGGCACATCCCGGCGGCCACTGTCGTGCTGGTCATGCTGCTGGGCGCGTCGGTCTCGACCACCTTCATGGCGACGCAGACCCAGGTGCTCCGGGTGGCGCCGGGTCGTACGGAGACGGCGCTCGCGGCCAACTCGGCCGCGTACAACGTGGGCATCGCCGTCGGTGCGCTGCTCGGGGGCGTGTTGCTGCCCGCGGTCGGGGTGCGCGGGACGTTCCTGGTCGGGGGGCTGATCACGGCGGGGGCACTGGTGGTGCTGACGTGGCTGCCCGCGCGGGCGGGCTGCGAGGGCGGTTCGGGAATCGGGAGGTACCGTGCGGGCGCGGGGTTGTGACGGTCTATCGTGGCCGCATGTCCGTGCCTGAACTGATCCGTATCGTCTCCCGCGACTCGCCCATGGCGCTCGCCCAAGTGGAGCGTGTCCGCGCCGAGTTGGCGGCCCTGCATCCCGGTGTGCGTACCGAGGTGGTGCCGGTGAAGACGACCGGTGACAAGTGGATGGGCGATCTGTCCCAGGTGGAGGGCAAGGGAGCGTTCACCAAGGAGGTGGACGCAGCGCTGCTGGCCGGCGAGGCCGATCTCGCCGTGCACTGCGTCAAGGACATTCCCGCCGACCGTCCGCTGCCCGCGGGGACGACGTTCGCCGCGTTCCTCAAGCGCGACGACATCCGGGACGCCCTGATCCACCCGGGCGGCCTGACGCTCGACGAACTGCCGGCGGGTACCCGGATCGGTACCTCGTCGGTGCGCCGGGTCGCCCAGCTGGCGGCCACCCATCCGCACCTGGAGTGCGTGCCGTTCCGGGGCAACGCCAACCGGCGGCTGGAGAAGCTGGCGGCCGGTGAGGCGGACGCGCTGCTGCTGGCGGTGGCCGGCCTGGAGCGCATCGGCCGTCCGGACGTGATCAGCGAGGTCCTCTCCCCCGAGGTGATGATGCCGCCTATCGGCGCGGGCATCCTCGCCCTGCAGTGCCGCGAGGGCGACACCGAGCTCATCGACGCGATCAGCGGCCTCGGCGACCCGGACACCTACCGGGAGGCCACCGCCGAGCGCATGTTCCTGCACGTCCTCCAGGGGCACTGCAACAGCCCGATCGCCGGGTACGCGCGCGTGGACCGCAGTGGCGAGCTGTCGCTGCGGGCGTGTGTGTTCACCCCGGACGGCAAGACGCGGCTCAACGCCCATGAGTGGGCGGGCCGGCTGGACCCGGCGACGCTCGGTACGTCGGTGGCGGTCGCGCTGCTGCGTCAGGGCGCCCGGGAGATCATCGACGGTATCCCGCACTGAGACAGCGGCTGAGACACCGGGCCGAGACACTCGCCCGAGACACCGGGCCGGAGGGCGCTCGCCGTCAGGCGGTGCCCTCTTCGGCCTGGTCCCGCAGGAAGTTGCTCACCTGGAGCGCGAGGCCGTCCCGCAGGGTGGTGGCGTGGGTGCCGACAGAGGGTTCCTGGAGGCCGAGGCCGCCGGTCCACAGCCGGCGGTCGGTCCACTCCTCCTCGACGCGCAGCTGGATCTGGACGTCGACCTGGCTCAGGCTCGACTCGGGGCCGGCGGCGTACATGACGGCGGTGGCCCGGCGCAGCGGGTAGACGTCGAAGCCCTCGATGAACTGCGAGTTGCGCCAGTCGATGAACGCCGCCTCGCCGTCGCGGCCGATCCGTACGTCGATCTGGCCGTCCTCGAGATGGACGCCGAGGTGCCGCTCACCGCGGTTCTCGACGGTGACCCGGACCCGGAAGTACGTCAGCCCTTCGGCGGCCTCGTCCCGTCCGCGTGGGGGCTCGGCGGCTTCCAGGCGGTGGACGCGGACACGCAGACCGGCATGCTCGTCGTACTCACGCCAGTCCCCGACCACGTTCGGCTCGTACACAATCCACCTCTCGACCCAGAGAGCTGCTTCCTATCTTTGCGCTGAGCGCACTGTCAAATGAGCAGAATGCGCTGTGGCCAGCCCATTCGCCCCCTTGATCACCGATCAAGCCGTGGGCAGGAAGAATCCGCTTACTGGCGTGCGCACCGGATCCGCCTACGTGCCGCACATCACGTTCCGCACCAAGATCAGCGAGCCGGCCGGCCGCGCAGCGAGGAGGCCGCGCAGGGCGTCGACCTGGCAGCTGAGCGGATTGGCCTTGCTGAGCGCCTGGAGCCAGCCCGGCATCACGGACAGCGGGTAGAGGGCGTTGCAGCCGAAGACGCCTCCGGCCAGGCGGGAGTCTGACGGCAGGCCCCATGGGCCTGGCCGACGCGTGCGGCGCGTTCACGGCGGGGCACGTCGAAGACGCGGGCGAACAGGGCGGCGTTCTCCCGTCCGGTGAGGCTCGCGTCGGCCGACAGCTGCTGCGGGGCATAGCCGAGCAGCCGCCGTACGGCCATCCGGTCACCGGCGGCCACCGGCAGCAAGGTGGTCATGCAGCGGATGGCGGTGGTTTTCCCGCCGCGAGCAGCGTCTCCCGGTCCCTCTCGTCGAGGGTCGCTCCACGACCAGCCGCAACAGCTCCACCTCGGCGCCGCGCAGCTGTGGGACGGGCATGTCGCGGCGCAGCCGGCGCCGGATCAGTCGCTGGACCGCGACGAGCGCGTCGGCCACGGACGCCGAGTCACACCGCCGTCACACGTAGTCGCATTCACGAATTTTGTTTCGGATACCTCGTTCGGGGCAAATGAGTCATATGTGCTTCGGACAGGAGGCACGTCCGTGGGAGCCGACCGGCCGACCCGGAGGTGTCCTCCGTGTGGTCCGATCCGCGCCTCCCACGGTGTCTGTCCATTCGGCACCTGCTGAGGGAGGTGCGCACGAATGAGTGCCACCACCAGAACGAAGCACTCCCACGACGACGCCCCGGACACGGCCGAAGCCTTCGACCGGCTCGTGGGGCTCCCCGACGGGCCGGAACGCAAGGTCCTCAAGGACGAACTGATCCAGGCCTGGCTGCCCATGGCCGAGCGGATCGCCGTCCGGTTCAAGGGCCGTGGCGAGTCCCTCGAGGACCTGTACCAGGTCGCCGCCCTGGGCCTGGTGAAGGCCGTCGACCACTACGACCCGGCGCGCGGCCACGCCTTCGAGGCGTACGCGGTGCCGACCATCACCGGTGAGATCAAGCGGCACTTCCGCGACCACATGTGGACGCTGCACGTGCCGCGCCGCGTCCAGGACCTGCGCAACCGGGTGCGCAGCTCCGCGAAGGAACTGTCGCAGCTGACGCCGGGGCGCGCGCCCACCGTCGCCGAGATCGCCGAGCACGCGCATCTGAGCGAGGCGGAGGTCCGTACCGGGATGGAGGCCCTCGAGTGCTTCTCCGCCCTGTCGCTGGAGGCCGAGATGCCCGGCACCGACGGCTACGCGCTGGGGGACGCGATCGGCGGCCCGGACCCGGCCTACGACGTGGTCGTCGACCGCGTCACCGTCAAGCCGTGCCTGCAACGCCTCCCGGAGCGGGAGCGGACCATCCTCTACCTGCGCTTCTTCGGCGGGATGACCCAGAGCCGGATCGCACAGCAACTCGGCATCTCGCAGATGCACGTCTCCCGACTGCTGAGCGGGTGCTTCGCGCATCTGCGGGAGGAGATGCTCGCCGAGGTCCAGTGACTCACTCCTGGGCCGTTCCCGGGATCTGTGTCGGACCGTGACGTTCGAGGGCGTCCTCGAGTTCGACGCGGATCTCGGGCGGCATCTCCCCGTCCCGGCCCCAGGTGAGGATCAGTTGGGCCACTCGGCGGAGCTTGATGTTCGTATGCTGGGAGACGTCCTTCAGCACGGCCCACCCCTGGTCGGGTGACACCCGGCCGAGTGCCACGACCATCCCGATCGCCTGGTCCACGACGGCGTGCGCGACGACCGCCTCCTTGAGCTGCTCGACCTCCTCCTCGAGTTCGAGGATCCGGTCGCTCCCGTCGGCGGGTTCGTGGGGTACGTGTGCCACGCCTCCATAGTCGTCGCTCCGCCGACCATGTGCCAGTGAAGCGGGCGGGCCGGGCCACCACCGTTTCGGCGCCACGCCGGGGGTACTCGACAGGCCCCGGAGCGGTTCCGGCTGGACACTGGGAGCAGACCGGTGGCCGGCCGGTCGGGCGAGACCAGGACGCGACTGCCATGAACCACGATGCGAGAACCCCCCGGAGCACGGCCGAGGTCGTGTCCACACACTCCGTGTTCGGCGCACCCTGCTGGGTGAGCCTGACCAGCCGCGATCTCGAGGCCACCCAGGAGTTCTACACGGCGGTGCTGGGCTGGCGCTGGCGGCCGGCCAAGCTGGGCGACCGCTTCCGGATCGCGCTGGCGCAGAGCGTGCCGGTGGCCGGGATCGGGGCGGTCGCCTCGATGTGGCAGATGGCCGTGGCCTGGACCCCCTACTTCGCCGTGCCCAGCGCGGACGAGGCCGTGGCCCGGGTCCAGGAGCGCGGCGGTACGGCGGCCGTCGGGCCGCTCTCGCTGCCGCCCGGGCGGGCGGCGCTGTTGGCCGACCGGGACGGGGCCACCTTCGGGGTGTGGGAGGGCGAGCTCATCTCCAACTGGGAGACCTGGCGGCGGGCCGCGCCGACGTTCATCCGGCTGCACACGCGTGACGCCTTCGACGCGGCGATGTTCTACGGCGAGGTCCTCGACTGGGCCACCGAGCGGCCGGGGTGCTGCGAGGTGCGGTACGAGGGGGGTGAAGTCGTGTTGCGCAGTGGGGGTGATGTGGTGGCGCGCATCGAGTCCGGGGCGTTGGAGGCTGCGCCGGACCCGACGATTCGGCCGCACTGGCAGGTGCACTTCGCTGTCGCGGACGTGGCCGGGTGTGCTCGGGCGGCGGAGTTGCATGG
Organism: Streptomyces sp. NPDC028907; assembly: GCF_055564995.1. Classification (NCBI taxonomy): domain Bacteria; kingdom Bacillati; phylum Actinomycetota; class Actinomycetes; order Kitasatosporales; family Streptomycetaceae; genus Streptomyces; species Streptomyces sp. NPDC028907. Next base: position 4,509 of record NZ_JBVHVE010000020.1, on the reverse strand, counting down.
GGGGAGCGTGTTGTCCAAGGGAAGCGATGAGGCTGTGCTGCGGGATCCTGATGGGGCGCAGTTCACTGTGACGTCGCATCGGGGGCGGTAGGGGGTGCGGCTACGGGGGCGCCGCGCTGGGTCGTCAGTCGTCTGCGGCTGCGTCGTGGCTGGTCGCGCCCCGCCGCGGAGCCGCAGATCGACACAGCCCCGCGCCCCTTTAAGGGCGTTGTCGTGAGGGTCTTGAGAGGAGGCGTAGGCTGCGGCGTTCCACCAGGACTGCGGTCGATGCCTTGTACTCCGACTCGTCGGGAGGGCCCTGGGGTTCGGCGGTGTTGATCAAGGGGGTCCAGCGTTCGCCGAACGTGGCGTCGGGGAGGCGGAACTCCGTCGGCTCCCAGTAGGCGTTGAGCAGGAGCAGGAAGGAGTCGTCGACCAGGGGCCGGCCGCAGGAGTCGGGTTCGGCGATGGCGTCGCCGTTGAGGAAGGCGGCTACGGAGTGGGCGTCCGGGTGTTGCCAGTCCTCGTCGGTCATCTCGCGGCCCTCGGGCAGGAGCCAGACCAGGTCGGGCAGGGGCTGGTCGGGGTGGGTCGGGGTCTCGCCCTGGAAGAAGCGGCGGCGGCGCAGGACGGGGTGAGCAGCGCGCAGCCCGATGACATAGCGGGTGAAGTCGGCGAGTGCGCGCTGCTCGTCTGTGAGTCTCCAGTCGATCCAGGAGACGTCGTTGTCCTGGCAGTAGGCGTTGTTGTTGCCGCGCTGGGTGCGGCCGAGTTCGTCGCCGTGGCCGAGCATGGGGATGCCCTGCGACAGCAGGAGTGTGGCCAGGAAGTTGCGCTGCTGACGGGCGCGCAGCGCGAGGACGGCCGGGTCGCGGGTGTCGCCCTCGGCGCCGCAGTTCCAGGACCGGTTGTGGCTCTCGCCGTCCCGGTTGTTCTCGCCGTTGGCCTCGTTGTGCTTGTCGTTGTACGAGACGAGGTCGCGCAGGGTGAACCCGTCGTGCGCGGTGACGAAGTTGACGCTGGCGCGCGGGCGGCGCCGGCTGTGTGCGTACAGGTCGGAGGAGCCGGTCAGCCGGGAGGCGAACTCGCCGAGCGAACCGGGCTCACCGCGCCAGAAGTCGCGTACGGCGTCCCGGTACTTGCCGTTCCACTCCGACCACAGCGGCGGGAAGTTGCCCACCTGGTAGCCGCCCTCGCCGACGTCCCACGGCTCGGCGATCAGCTTGACGCGGCTGATCACCGGGTCCTGCTGGATCAGGTCGAAGAACGCCGAGAGGCGGTCGACCTCGTGGAACTGGCGGGCGAGGGTGGCCGCGAGGTCGAAGCGGAAGCCGTCTACATGCATCTCGGTGACCCAGTAGCGCAGCGAGTCCATGATCAGCTGGAGGACGTAGGGGTGGCGCATCAGCAGGCTGTTGCCGGTGCCGGTGGTGTCGTAGTAGTGCGCCCAGTCGCCGTCGACCAGGCGGTAGTACGAGGCGTTGTCGATGCCGCGGAAGGAGAGGGTCGGGCCGCGTTCGTTGCCCTCGGCGGTGTGGTTGTAGACGACGTCGAGGATCACTTCGAGGCCGGCCGCGTGCAGTGCCTTCACCATCGACTTGAACTCGTTGACCTGCTGGCCGCGGGTGCCGTGGGCGGCGTACGCGTTGTGCGGTGCGAAGAACCCGATCGTGTTGTAGCCCCAGTAGTTGGACAGACCCCGGTCGAGCAGCACGCCGTCCTGGACGTACTGGTGCACCGGCATCAGCTCGACGGCCGTCACCCCGAGGGAGGTGAGGTGCTCGACGACCGCGGGGTGCGCGAGTCCGGCGTAGGTGCCGCGCAGTTCGGGCGGGACGTCGGGGTGGGTGCGGGTGAGGCCGCGGACGTGGGTCTCGTAGATGACGGTGTCGGCGTACGGCCGTCTGGGCGGTCGGTCGTCGCCCCAGTCGAAGTCCGGCTCGGTGACCACGCCGAGCATGGTGTGCCCGGCGCTGTCGGCCGGGGCCGGGGCGCCCGGGGTGCGCTCGAAGAGGGAGGCGTGGTTGTCCACCTGGCCGTCCACGGCCCGGCTGTACGGGTCGAGCAGCAGCTTCGCCGGATTGCACCGGTGGCCGAGGCCCGGGTCCCAGGGTCCGTGCACCCGGTAGCCGTAGCGCTGTCCCGGGCCGACGCCGGGCAGATAGCCGTGCCACACGAACCCGTCGACCTCGGTGAGCGGAACGGTGGTGTGCCGGCCCCTGTCGTCGACGAGGACCAGTTCGACGCGTTCGGCGACCTCGCTGAACAGGGCGAAGTTGGTGCCCTGTCCGTCGAAGGCGGCTCCCAACGGGTAGGGGTGCCCGCTCCAGGCGAGCACCCCTTTGTCGCGCTTTCGCGCCGTCACCGGGCCTCCTCCAGGACGTCGTCCCGGGTGCCCGCGGCGTCGGCGATGGCCGTGACGGGAACCTCGCGGGGCACCTGAAGGGCCTCGCGCAGGTTGGGCGAGGGCGCCGCTGGCACCAGCGGGGCGCGTTCGCCGGCGCGAGCGCGCTGCGAGAACCAGATGACCTTGCTGCCGGTCTCGGTGGCGCAGCAGCCCCAGCCGTCGCTCATCGCGGCGAGGCGCTGCAGACAGTCGCGCAGTTCGTGGTCCGGACGCAGGGCGCGGTCGTTGTCGCCGATGGCGGTGATGAGGTGGTGACGGTTCCACCACATCTCGATCGAGGTGTTCTTGTCCGTCGCGTGCTCGTCGATGGCCCGCAACAGCATCTCCGTGCTGTGGCAGACGGGCTCGACGAGCGTCTCCAGGTCCCAGTACCTGAGGTGAGCGGCCAGAATTCGGCTGACCTGCCCCACCCGTTCGGGGCTGACTTCCACGTCTAGGTGGTAGTAGCAGGGCACTGCGGTCTTCACCGTCGTTACCTCCTCACCGCGAAAGCTCCCGCTCTCCTCGCCCCTGCGGGACGGGCCCCGATACGGAGCGTGAGCGCTGATCGCTTCTGAGTCACTCCAGGGTGGGGGCGGTACGCCATTCGTGCAACAGGAGCGCACTCCTGAGGTAGTTGAAGATCCAACAGGACGCTGCGTCGCCGAGCATGCACCATGTGTGAAGACCACGATGCCCGTAACGGAACCCGTGCGTGTGCGCGCACGGGTTTCCGCCCGACGGTCGGGAGACGGTCATCGAGCCCGGAAGGTGAACGGCGCCATGCTGCTACCGGCAAAAGCCGAGGTCGCCCGGCATCTGCGGCGATACAGGGCCTGGGAGCGCGCCATGCTCGCGGCCCCGGCCGACCTCACGGTCCGCGCCACCTTCGAGGACGCCGGCTACACCCTCTGTGTGCTGATGGGAAAGCGCTGCGCGCGCGAGGCCGCCAACGCCGCCGAACGCTATCTGCGCATCACCCCGGCCGCCTATCTCCGGGAGCAGGACGAACGGCCCCGCGCGGCGAGCATCTCCGCGCGCCGGGGCCCGCCGGGGACGCGGCGGTGGAGTTTCCACGCGGGGAGGTAGGCGCCTTCCGGCACAGATCGGATCCCCGGCCGGGCCTCGTGCCCGGCCTCGAGCACGGTGGAGGTGAACCATGGGCAGGACCAAGAGCAGGGCCGGTGCCGGCACCGGGACCATCGGCCGCATCCCGGTACGGGACGTGCGGCCGGCCGTGGCGTGCGGCAGGCATCCGGCGAAGGCGGTCGCGGGAGAGACCTTCGAGGTCACCGCCACCGTGTTCCGTGAGGGCCATGACGCCGTGGCCGCCAATGTCGTGCTGACCGACCCGGACGGCCGTCCCGGCCCGTGGACGCCGATGCACGAACTCGCCCCGGGCAGCGACCGCTGGGGCGCCAAGGTGACCCCGTCTTCGGTGGGTCACTGGACGTTCCATGTGGAGGCCTGGAGCGACCCGGTGGCAACGTGGCGGCACCACGCCCGGATCAAGATCCCGGCCGGCATCGACGTCGGACTGGTCCTGGAGACGGGCGGCGAACTCTACGAGCGTGCGGCCGCCGGAGTGCCCGACAAGGCGCAGCGGGCGACCGTGCAGGCCGCGGCGGACGCGCTGCGGGACGACTCGCTCCCGCCCGAGTCACGCCTGGCGGCGGCGTTCGCGGCGAACGTCGACGCGGTGCTGGGCCGGTATCCGCTGCGGGACCTGGTGACGGCGTCGGATCCGCTGCCGCTGCTGGTGGAGCGGGAGCGGGCGTTGTACGGCTCCTGGTACGAGTTCTTCCCCCGCTCCGAGGGCACCCCGCAGCAGCCGCACGGCACGTTCCGCACCGCCGCGCGCCGGCTGCCCGCGATCGCGGCGATGGGCTTCGACGTGGTCTACCTGCCGCCGATCCACCCCATCGGCACCACCTTCCGCAAGGGCCCGGACAACACCCTCTCCGCCGGCCCGGACGACCCCGGCGTGCCCTGGGCGATCGGCTCCCCCGAGGGCGGCCACGACGCCGTCCACCCCGGCCTGGGCACCACCGAGGACTTCGACCACTTCGTGGCCAAGGCAGCCGAACTCGGCCTGGAGATCGCCCTCGACCTCGCCCTGCAGTGCTCCCCCGACCACCCCTGGG